>NZ_JBEAIL010000030.1:0-63295 GCF_040064495.1 Klebsiella sp. CN_Kp097
CCTCGGAATGCCGGAATCAGAATCCGGTGCCTTACCGCTTGGCGATACCCCAACAGGCTGCGTTCACAGAGGAACGTCTTTTGAATTTGGCTGGGGTACGAGGATTC
The DNA here is from genome assembly GCF_040064495.1 of Klebsiella sp. CN_Kp097. NCBI lineage: Bacteria > Pseudomonadati > Pseudomonadota > Gammaproteobacteria > Enterobacterales > Enterobacteriaceae > Klebsiella > Klebsiella sp. CN_Kp097. Next base: position 108 of record NZ_JBEAIL010000030.1, read on the forward strand.
GAACCTCGGAATGCCGGAATCAGAATCCGGTGCCTTACCGCTTGGCGATACCCCAACAAATTTTTACGGATTTACCGATATTAACCGATAGTCCTGAATATGGTGGCTACGACGGGATTCGAACCTGTGACCCCATCATTATGAGTGATGTGCTCTAACCAGCTGAGCTACGTAGCCAAATTGTCATGCTGTTTCTTCGATGGCTGGGGTACCTGGATTCGAACCAGGGAATGCCGGTATCAAAAACCGGTGCCTTACCGCTTGGCGATACCCCAATACCGTCGCGGCTAACCGCAAATATCGAAGAAATATGGCTGGGGTACCTGGATTCGAACCAGGGAATGCCGGTATCAAAAACCGGTGCCTTACCGCTTGGCGATACCCCATCCGTGCAACGCTTTTTGGTGAATGGTGCGGGAGGCGAGACTTGAACTCGCACACCTTGCGGCGCCAGAACCTAAATCTGGTGCGTCTACCAATTTCGCCACTCCCGCAAAAAAGATGGTGGCTACGACGGGATTCGAACCTGTGACCCCATCATTATGAGTGATGTGCTCTAACCAGCTGAGCTACGTAGCCATCTTTTTTTCGCGTTACCTTATCGGCGTTGCGGGGCGCATTATGCGTATTGGGCCTGCGAGCGTCAACCACTTTTTCAAGGAAAATCGTCGTAATGTGACTGTTTGGTTAGGTTGCGAACAGCATGGTGCAATAATCGGCAAGAATTGATTATTTATCGTTTTTATTTGCCAATTTTGGCATAAAAAAAACGGACCCCGTAGGGTCCGTTGTTCGCCAGAATGGCTTATTTATAAGCTGACTGGTGGACGCCGACCGCGCGTCCTGATGGATCGTTCATGGTTTTGAACGCTTCATCCCACTCGATGGCTTTCGCTGAAGAGCAGGCAACGGACGGGCCGCCGGGTACGCATTCCGCCGCGCTGGGCAGCGGGAACAGCTCTTCGAAGATTTCGCGGTACAGATAACCTTCTTTAGAGGTCGGCGTGTTGTACGGGAAGCGGAAGCTTGCCGTCTCCAGCTGCTGGTCGCTAATCTGTTTTGCCGCCACTTCTTTCAGCGTATCAATCCAGCTATAGCCCACGCCGTCGGAGAACTGCTCTTTCTGGCGCCAGGCGACGCTGGCTGGCAGATAGGACTCAAAGCATTCGCGCAAAATATGTTTTTCCATTTTGCCGTTGCCGCACATTTTATCCTGCGGGTTGATGCGCATCGCCACATCGAGGAATTTCTTATCGAGGAACGGTACACGGGCCTCTACCCCCCAGGCGGACATCGCTTTGTTAGCGCGGGCGCAGTCAAACATGTGCAGCGCCTGCAGTTTACGCACCGTTTCTTCATGCAGTTCTTTAGCGTTCGGCGCTTTGTGGAAGTAGAGATACCCGCCGAATACTTCATCGGAACCTTCGCCAGAGAGCACCATTTTAATGCCCATGGCTTTAATTTTACGCGACATCAGGTACATCGGCGTCGAGGCGCGAATGGTAGTCACGTCATACGTTTCGATGTGATAGATAACGTCGCGGATCGCATCCAACCCTTCCTGCACCGTAAAGTGAATTTCGTGATGCACGGTGCCGAGGTGGTTTGCGACTTCCTGCGCCGCTTTAAGGTCAGGGGAGCCTTCGAGGCCGACCGCGAATGAATGCAGTTGCGGCCACCAGGCTTCGCTGCGCTCCTGATCTTCAACGCGGCGGGCGGCGTATTTTTTGGTAATGGCCGAAATCACCGACGAGTCCAGGCCGCCGGAGAGCAGCACGCCGTAAGGTACGTCGGACATCAGGTGGCTCTTCACCGACTCTTCCAGCGCCTGACGCAGTTCGTTTTTATCCGTGACGTTGTCTTTTACCGCGTCGTAGTCGAACCAGTCGCGCTGATAGTACTGGCGAATTTCGCCATCCTGGCTCCACAGGTAGCTACCCGCAGGGAACTCTTTAATCGTGCGGCAGACCGGCACCAGCGCTTTCATTTCAGAGGCGACGTAGAAGTTGCCGTGCTCGTCGTGGCCCATATACAGCGGAATAATACCGATATGGTCGCGGCCAATCAGATAAGCGTCTTTCTCGCTGTCATACAGCGCGAAGGCAAACATCCCCTGCAGTTCATCGAGGAACTCAGGCCCTTTTTCCTGGTACAGCGCGAGGATCACTTCACAGTCGGAACCGGTCTGGAACTGGTAGCGATCGCCATATTCGGCGCGCAGCGCCTGGTGGTTGTAGATTTCACCGTTGACCGCCAGCGCATGGGTTTTTTGTTGGTTATAGAGCGGCTGGGCGCCGGCGTTGACGTCGACGATCGACAGACGTTCGTGGGCGAGAATCGCTTTATCGCTGGCATAAACGCCGGACCAGTCCGGTCCGCGGTGGCGCATCAGGCGGGAAAGTTCCAGTGCCTTTTTACGCAGTTCGCCTGCGTCAGTTTTAATATCCAGTACGCCAAAAATAGAACACATAGCCTTCTCCGTTACCCTGTCGTGTAGTGATGTTATGCAGACCTCGTCTCTTGCAAGGTCTTAGTGCGTGTTAAAGAAAATGCCGTAAAGGAGAGTGGGGCGCAAGAGATTTACCGGCAGAAAAGTAAAAAGTGCAATGCTGATTGCCGGATGTTGAAAAATGAGTATGTTTATCTCGGCTTTATTGATGATTATTTAGCGATAAGCCATTTTCATTAGATGAATCTATTTTTGGCGGCACCAAAAATAAAAAACCACGTCCAGGGACGTGGTTTCGGCTCAAAAAACGTCGATTTCGGCGACCGACGGATAAATCCACGACGGGCGGAACGGCATGCTGTCGATATCGTCCAGCGTGGAGACTCCGGAGAGCACCAGAATGGTCTCAAGGCCCGCCTGGAAGCCGGCGAGGATATCGGTACGCAGGTTATCGCCGACGATCACCGTTTGCTCGGAGTGGGCCTGCATTTTGTTGAGCGCGGAACGGATAATCCACGGGCTCGGCTTACCGACATAAAACGGTTTACGGCCGGAGATTTTTTCGATTCCCGCACAGAGTGCACCACAAGCAGGGTAGTAGCCACGGCCGTGAGTATCCGGGTTGGTGGCGATGAAACGCGCGCCGTTGGCGACAAAGAAAGCCGCTTTATGCATCATTTCCCAGTTAAAGGAGCGGGTCTCGCCAACGATGACGAAATCAGGGTTAACGTCGGTGATGGTGAAGCCGGCCTTATACAGTTCGTGGATGAGCGCGCCTTCGCCAACCACATAGGCTTTTTTACCTTCCTGGCGACGCAGGAAATCGGCGGTGGCCATGGCGGAGGTGTAGAACGCGGTATCCGGCACTTCGATACCGGCGGTGGCGAAGCGGTTGGCCAGGTCCTGCCCGGTTTGCGAAGGATAGTTGGTCAGCATCACCAGCGGCATGCCTTTTTCCAGGATGCGTTTGATAAATTCAGCGGCGCCGGGAACAGCCACGTTATCGTGCATCAGCACGCCGTCGATATCACAAATTACGTTTTGAATGGTCATGGACAGTCCAACATCATTAACGAAAGGCGAAACTATAAAGCTGGATTAACTTTCCAGCAAATGCTGTAGCAGGATGCCATTGAGCATCGCGCGTTTGACCAGCGCAAAGGCGCCGATGGCGGAGCGGTGATCGAGCGTCGAGCGTACCACCGGCAGATTGTGGCGAAACGCTTTCAACGCCTGGCCGTTGATACAGCTTTCGATGGCCGGCAGCAGCACCTTTTCCGCCTCGACGATTTCACCGGCAATCACCACTTTTTGTGGATTAAACAGGTTGATGGCGATGGCGATGGTTTTGCCCAGATGACGGCCAACGTATTCGACCACTTCACAGGCCAGCGCATCGCCTTTATTTGCCGCTTTGCAGATAGTTTTGATATTGCAGTCATCAAGCGTGATGCGGCTTTGATAGCCCTGCTCAAGCAGATGGCGGACGCGGTGCTCAATAGCGGCGTTCGCGGCGACGGTTTCCAGACAGCCGAAGTTGCCGCAGTGACAGCGTTCGCCTAATGGGTCAACCTGGATATGGCCAATTTCGCCGACGTTACCGTTACGGCCGATAAAAATGCGCCCGTTGGAAATAATGCCCGCGCCGGTACCGCGGTGTACGCGCACCAGAATAGAGTCCTCGCAATCCTGGCTTGCGCCAAAATAGTGCTCGGCCAACGCCAGGCTGCGGATGTCGTGGCCGACAAAACAGGTGACGTTAAAGCGTTTTTCCAGCGCTTCGACCAGCCCCCAGTTCTCTACCTGAATGTGCGGCATATAGCGGATAACGCCGCTTTCCGGATCGACCAGCCCCGGCAGAATGACCGAAATGGCGATGAGCTCGCGGATTTTGCGCTGACAATTTTCAATAAAGGTGGCGATGATATTCAGCAGCGCGTGCTCAAGCGTTTCCTGGGTACGCTCCGGCAGCGGGAAGTGCTCTTCTTCCAGCGTCTTACTGCTTAAATCATAGAGGGTCAGGGTGGCGTCATAGCGGCCAAGCCGCACGCCGATAGCGTTGAAATTGCGGGTTTCCGCAATGATAGAGATGGCGCGGCGCCCCCCGGTGGAGGCCTGCTGATCGACTTCTTTGATCAGGCCGCGCTCAATAAGCTGACGCGTAATTTTGGTTACGCTGGCAGGGGCAAGCTGACTTTGTTCCGCTATCTGAATGCGCGAGATGGGACCATGTTGGTCAATCAGCCGATAGACGGCCGCGCTGTTCAGCTGTTTTACCAGATCGACGTTACCAATTTGAGCTTGTCCGCCTGCTGTCATACTTTTACTTACTCAGTGACGACCTCGTTACCATTAACGATGGTCTTGATGATTTTATAATCGCGGCTGAAAGCGGTCAGGTTAGCGACCATACCCGGCGCAATGCTGCCGAGCTGCTTGTCCACGCCAATCGCGCGCGCTGGGTAGAGCGTCGCCATACGCAGCACTTCGTCCAGCGCTACGCCGCAATGTTCAACGAGGTTACGTACCCCTTCAATCATGGTCAGCGAAGAACCGCTGAGAGTGCCGTTTTCATCCACGCACAGACCATTACGGTAGTATATTGTTTTACCAGCAAAAATGAACTGGTCAATATTAGCCCCTGCCGGCGCGGTGGCGTCAGTCACCAGGCACAGTTTATCGCCTTTCAGGCGTTTAGCGTTACGCACGTTGGCATAATCGACGTGCATGCCGTCAACGATGATACCGCAGTAGACATCCGGCTCGTCGAAAATGGCGCCGGCCAGACCTGGTTCACGGCCGGTAATGTATGGCATGGCATTATAAAGGTGCGTCGCAAAAGTGATACCGGCGCGGAAACCGATTTTCGCTTCTTTCAGCGTAGCGTTAGAGTGACCTGCCGAAACCACGATGCCGGCGGCGACCAGTTTACGGATCACTTCCGGCTCGACGCGCTCAGGGGCCAGCGTCACTTTGGTGATAACGTCGGCGTTGTCGCACAGGAAGTCGACCAGCGCGGCGTCCGGTTTACGCACGTAGTCCGGGTTATGGGTGCCTTTCTTGACGATATTCAGCCACGGCCCTTCCAGATGCAGACCCAGCGCCTGGTTGGGGTGTTTTTGCAGGTATTCGCGCATGACGCGGATGCCTTGCTTCATCAGATCATCGCTGGAAGTAATCAGCGTCGGCAGGAAGTTGGTGCAGCCGGAACGCTCATTCGCTTTCTGCATAATTTCCAGCGTTTCGACGGTGACCGCATCCGGACTATCGTTGAATTGCACGCCGCCGCAGCCGTTCAGCTGGACGTCGATGAAACCGGGGGCAATAATCGCGCCGTTGACCGAGCGTTGCTCAATTTCAGACGGCAAATCAGCCAGCGGACAGAGACGTTCGATACGGCCATTGGCGATAACGACCGCATGGTCATCGAGAATTTCATGACCGGTGTAAACCCGGCCCTGGGTTAATGCATACATTACGACCCCCGGTATATACGCCCCACCAGCGCAACTCGCATTGTTCTGGCGTTGCATACAAAGAAAAAGATGGTCCCACGCCAGGGCGCGGGACGGACTACATTACAGACCTTTAATATTTTCAGCTTCTAATTCGTTGAAATATTTCAGGGTCTTCACTTTCAGTTCCATCGTGGACGGCTCGTCGCAGACCACAACCGCTTTCGGATGCAGCTGCAGACAGGTGATGGTCCACATGTGGTTGACGTTACCTTCGACCGCCGCCTGCAGCGCCAGCGCTTTCTGATGGCCCAGCACCAGGATCATCACTTCTTCTGCATCCAGCAGGGTACCCACGCCCACGGTCAGCGCATATTTCGGCACCAGATCCACATCGCCATCGAAGAAGCGGGAGTTGGCCACGCGGGTGTCATGGGTCAGGGTTTTGATACGGGTACGGGACGCCAGAGAAGAGGCCGGTTCGTTAAACGCGATATGACCATCGTTACCTACGCCGCCCATAAACAGGTGGATTTTACCGTAGGAGCGGATTTTTTCTTCATAACGACGGCATTCTGCATCGATATCCGGCGCATTACCATTCAGCAGGTTGATATTTTCAGCTGGAATATCAACATGGTCAAAGAAATTGCGGTGCATGAAGCTATGATAGCTTTCCGGATGCTCTTTCGGCAGGCCGACATACTCATCCATGTTGAAGGTAACAACGTGCTTGAAGCTAACCTGGCCTGCTTTATGCATTTCAACCAGCGCTTTGTAAGCGGTAAGAGGCGTACCACCGGTAGGCAGACCCAGTACGAACGGACGGTCCGCGGTCGGTTTGAACGCGTTAATGCGGTTAACGATATGACGGGCAGCCCATTTACCTACTTGTTCAGCTGTTACCAGGGGGATCAGTCTCATTCTTCACCTCTATAGTTAAATTAGAACCTGGCGGATTGGCGCCAGCATACTATGAAGAGTATTGCAGCAACTGCGCCGACCGGGGTCAATCCGTGTTGATTTTTTGAATGATAAAATAAGTTTTCGATGTTAGCCAGTCAAAGGGAGGGGTGAATACGATATTTGGTGATTATAGTCACAAAAAATACCCGTTTAATTTGCGATACGAATTAATTTTTCACACACTTTGCCGGTAAGTGATAAATCCGACCTTGTTACACAATAAAAAAGTGGCTTTGAAATGAGCCTCATCGGGGTCTCATAGGGGGAATAAGATGAATATTTTAGGTTTCTTTCAGCGGCTGGGTAGGGCATTACAGCTCCCTATCGCAGTGCTGCCGGTCGCGGCATTGCTGCTGCGATTCGGGCAACCGGATCTGCTGAACGTACCCTTCATCGCGCAAGCGGGTGGGGCAATCTTTGACAACTTAGCGTTGATCTTCGCCATCGGCGTGGCATCAAGCTGGTCCAAAGATAACGCGGGTTCTGCGGCGCTGGCCGGCGCGGTAGGTTATTTCGTGATGACCAAAGCGATGGTCACCATCAACCCGGAAATTAACATGGGTGTACTGGCGGGTATCATTACCGGTCTGGTCGCGGGTGCTGTTTATAACCGCTGGGCCGGCATTAAACTGCCAGACTTCCTGAGCTTCTTCGGCGGCAAACGCTTCGTACCGATCGCTACCGGCTTCTTCTGTCTGGTGCTGGCTGCCATCTTCGGCTATGTCTGGCCGCCGGTGCAGCACGCTATTCATGCGGGCGGTGAATGGATCGTGTCTGCGGGCGCGCTGGGTTCCGGTATCTTCGGTTTCATTAACCGTCTGCTGATACCAACCGGTCTACATCAGGTGCTGAACACCATCGCCTGGTTCCAGATTGGCGAGTTCACCAACGCCGCGGGTGCGGTCTTCCACGGCGACATCAACCGCTTCTATGCCGGTGACGGCACCGCGGGGATGTTCATGTCCGGCTTCTTCCCGATCATGATGTTCGGTCTGCCGGGCGCTGCGCTGGCAATGTACATGGCTGCGCCGAAAGAGCGTCGTCCGATGGTCGGCGGTATGCTGCTGTCCGTGGCCATCACCGCGTTCCTGACCGGTGTGACCGAGCCGCTGGAATTCCTGTTCATGTTCCTGGCTCCGCTGTTGTACCTCCTGCACGCTATCCTGACCGGTATCAGCCTGTTCATCGCAACGGCGCTGGGTATCCACGCGGGCTTCTCCTTCTCCGCGGGCGCTATCGACTACGTGTTGATGTACAGCCTGCCGGCAGCCAGCAAAAACGTCTGGATGCTGCTGGTGATGGGCGTGGTGTTCTTCTTCGTTTACTTCCTGTTGTTCAGCGCGGTTATCCGCATGTTCAACCTGAAAACGCCGGGTCGTGAAGATAAAACCGACGACGTCGTGACTGAAGAAGCTAACAGCAACACCGAAGAAGGTCTGACTCAGCTGGCGACCAACTACATCGCAGCCGTAGGCGGTACCGATAACCTGAAAGCCATTGATGCTTGTATCACCCGTCTGCGTCTGACCGTCGGCGACTCGGCGAAAGTCAACGATGCCGCCTGTAAACGTCTCGGCGCCTCCGGGGTGGTGAAACTGAACAAACAGACCATCCAGGTCATTGTTGGCGCGAAAGCGGAATCCGTTGGCGACGCCATGAAGAAAGTGGTTGCCCGTGGTCCGGTTGCTGCTGCAGCTGCTTCGACTGACAGCGCGCCAGCCGCCGCGCCTGCGGCCAAACCGCAGGCGGTCGCGAACGCCAAAACCGTCGAAGCGCTGGTTTCCCCGATCACCGGTGAAGTGGTGGCGCTTGAGCAGGTACCGGATGAAGCCTTCGCCAGCAAAGCCGTTGGTGACGGTATCGCGGTGAAACCGACCGATAACATCGTTGTCGCGCCGGCGGCCGGTACGGTGGTGAAAATCTTCAACACCAACCACGCATTCTGCCTGGAAACCGATAACGGCGCGGAAATCGTCGTCCATATGGGCATTGATACCGTCGCGCTGGAAGGCAAAGGCTTTAAACGTCTGGTTGAAGAGGGCGCACAGGTGAAAGCCGGCGAGCCGATCCTGGAAATGGATCTGGCGTTCCTTAACGCCAACGCCCGCTCGATGATCAGTCCGGTCGTCTGCAGCAACAGCGATGATTACAGCGCGCTGGTGATTCAGGCAACGGGTAACGTTGTCGCCGGCCAAACGCCGTTGTTCGAGATTAAAGGCAAGTAAGGCTCCTGAGTAGAGTTTTGCCTCAGCGGCGCAGCGAAACCTGCGCCGCTTTTTTTTGCAGCAAATACCCCCATATCCAACAACAGATACGTATTTTGCGTAACTAATAGTTGTCTCTGCGCCCTGCTTGTAAGATCATGTGCCGTTATACGTTGTTTACGCTTTGAGGAACCCGTGATGAGTGAGGCAGAAGCCCGCCCGACTAACTTTATCCGTCAGATCATCGATGAAGATCTGGCTACCGGTAAGCACACCACCGTTCATACCCGCTTCCCGCCGGAACCGAACGGTTACCTGCACATTGGCCATGCAAAATCCATTTGCCTGAACTTCGGCATCGCTCAGGATTATCAAGGTCAATGTAATCTGCGTTTCGATGACACCAACCCGGTGAAAGAAGATATCGAATACGTGGAGTCGATTAAAAACGACGTGCAGTGGTTAGGTTTCCACTGGTCCGGCGATGTCTGCTACTCCTCTGATTACTTCGATCAGCTGCATCAGTATGCGGTTGAACTGATCAACAAAGGTTTGGCCTACGTTGACGAACTGTCCGCCGACGAGATCCGCGAATACCGCGGTACCCTGAAAGAACCGGGTAAAAACAGCCCATACCGCGATCGCAGCGTGGAAGAGAACCTCGCGCTGTTCGAAAAAATGCGTACCGGCGGTTTTGAAGAGGGTAAGGCTTGCCTGCGCGCGAAGATCGACATGGCGTCGCCATTCATCGTGATGCGCGATCCGGTGCTGTATCGCATTAAATTTGCCGAACACCATCAGACCGGCAACAAATGGTGCATCTACCCGATGTACGACTTCACCCACTGCATCAGCGATGCGCTGGAAGGTATCACCCACTCGCTGTGTACCCTGGAGTTCCAGGACAACCGTCGTCTGTACGACTGGGTGCTCGACAACATCAGTATTCCGGTGCATCCGCGTCAGTATGAATTCTCGCGCCTGAATCTCGAATACACCGTGATGTCCAAGCGTAAGCTGAATCAGCTGGTGACCGAAAAGCATGTGGAAGGCTGGGATGACCCGCGTATGCCGACTATTTCCGGGCTGCGCCGTCGCGGCTATACCGCTGAATCCATCCGCGAGTTCTGCAAACGCATCGGCGTGACCAAGCAGGACAACACCATTGAGATGGCGTCGCTGGAGTCGTGCATTCGTGAAGATCTGAATGAAAACGCGCCGCGCGCGATGGCGGTGATCGATCCGGTTAAACTGGTTATCGAAAACTATCCGCAGGGCGCAAGCGAAATGGTGGCGATGCCGAACCATCCGAACAAGCCGGAGATGGGCAGCCGCGAAGTACCATTCAGCGCTGAGATCTGGATCGATCGCGCGGACTTCCGCGAAGAAGCTAACAAACAGTACAAGCGTCTGGTGCTGGGTAAAGAGGTGCGTCTGCGCAACGCCTACGTGATTAAAGCGGAACGCGTTGAGAAAGATGCAGAGGGTAACATCACTACCATCTTCTGTACTTACGATGCCGACACCCTGAGTAAAGACCCGGCCGATGGCCGCAAGGTCAAAGGCGTTATCCACTGGGTGAGCGCGGCGCACGCGCTGCCGGTTGAAATTCGCCTCTATGACCGTCTGTTTAGCGTGCCGAACCCGGGCGCGGCGGATGACTTCCTGGCGGTAATGAACCCGGAATCTCTGGTCATCAAGCAAGGTTTCGCGGAGCCGAGCCTGTCGAAAGCGCAGGCGGGTAAAGCATACCAGTTCGAGCGCGAAGGTTACTTCTGCCTCGACAGCCGCTACGCCACCGAGGGCCATCTGGTCTTTAACCGCACCGTTGGCCTGCGTGACACCTGGGCTAAAATCGGCGAGTAATGCTCACCGTATTCATGAAACGCCGCACATTGCGGCGTTTTTTTTATTTCAGAATCAGTGAATTAAAAATCGATATTTTTTCGATGCGAATTAATCTTATTAAAACACCGTAATAATTCCCCATCTCTTCCTGCCGGTGTATTTACATTTAACCGTTTCAGCTTCCGGCACCTATCAATTTTTTTTCGATATAACCATGACTTATCGTTAAAAAAGCTGAGAAGTAAGTCTGTAACAAAAAGACATAAATTATGTGCGCTTTGTCATAATCTTAAGCTTTGCTCTGCGAAAGAGATTGATAATTCGCGTCACGAAAAATAGTCTATCCATAGTGGTTTCGCGGACTTTTAACCGCACCGCTTTTAGTACTTTTTTATTTTTTTTAGCGAGCTGCCTTTGGCAATCGCAATTTTAAAACGTCAAAGAGGATATGCACATGCGTACGTTTAGTGGCAAACGTAGTACGCTGGCGCTGGCTATTGCCGCCGTCACCGCGATGTCGGGTTGGGTTGTGGCTCCACAGGCCAGCGCAGCAGGCTTTATCGATGATTCTACCTTAACTGGCGGTATCTATTACTGGCAGCGCGAGCGCGACCGTAAAAACGTAGAAACCGACAAGTATGAAACCAACCTTTCCCATTCTACCTGGAACGCCAACCTGGATTTCCAGTCCGGCTATGCCGCTGATATGTTCGGGATTGATATTGCTGCCTTTACCGCGATAGAAATGGCGGAAAACGGCGATAGCGGCCACCCGAACGAAATTGCCTTCTCCTCCAGTAACCGTGCCTACAGTGAAGATTATTCCGGCGATAAGAGCGGGATTAGCCTGTATAAAGCAGCGGCTAAATTTAAATTCGGCCCGGCGTGGGCGCGCGCGGGTTATATCCAGCCGACCGGGCAAACGCTGCTGGCGCCGCACTGGAGCTTTATGCCGGGTACCTATCAGGGGGCGGAAGCCGGAGCCAACTTCGACTATGGCGATAACGGCGCGCTGAGTTTCTCCTACATGTGGACCAACGAATATAAAGCGCCGTGGCATATCGAGATGGATGATTTCTACCAGAACGATAAGAAAACCAAGGTCGACTATCTGCACTCTCTTGGCGCGAAATACGATTTTAAAAACGATCTAGTGCTGGAAGCCGCTTTTGGCCAGGCTGAAGGTTATATCGATCAATACTTTGCGAAGGCCAGCTACAAATTTGATATTGCCGGTTCGCCGTTAAGCGCCAGCTATCAGTTCTATGGTACCCGCGATAAAGTCAGCAACGGCGGCGTCAACGACATCTACGACGGCACCGCGTGGCTGCAGGCGATCACCTTTGGCTATAAAGCGGCCGATGTGCTGGATCTGCGTCTGGAAGGGACCTGGGTTAAAGCCGATGGTCAGCAGGGCTACTTCCTGCAGCGTATGACGCCAACCTATGCCTCCTCTAATGGTCGTCTCGATATCTGGTGGGATAACCGCTCCGACTTTAACGCCAACGGCGAGAAAGCAGTATTCTTCGGCGCGATGTATGACATGAAGAACTGGGATATGCCGGGCTGGGCGTTTGGCGCTTCCTATGTTTACGCCTGGGATGCGAAGCCTGGCAGAATGGCATCCCCGGATGCTTACTACGATCCTAACTATCGTCTGAAAGAGTCCGCCTACAGTCTGGATGCTATCTACACCCTGCAGGAAGGCCGGGCGAAAGGAACGATGTTCAAACTGCACTTCACGCAATACGACAACCACTCCGACATCCCAAGCTGGAGCGGTGGTTACGGCAACATCTTCCAGGATGAGCGTGACGTGAAGTTTATGGTTATCGCGCCGTTCACCATTTTCTGATGCCTGCGCGGCGGGCGTGAGCCTGCCGCCCCTCTGGGAGAATAACTATGAAAAAGTTGCTGCTCATCGCCATCATGGCATCGGGTCTGGTTGCCTGCGCGCCATCGCCAGCGCCGAAAGAAGATTCCAAATTGAAAGATGCCTATAGCGCCTGTATCAACACGGCAGAAGGTAATCCGGACAAGATTGAAGCCTGTCAGAGCGTACTCAACGTCCTGAAGGAAGAGAAACCGCATCAGCAGTTTGCGACGCAGGAGAGCGTCAGAGTGCTGGATTATCAGGCCTGTATTCAGGCGACGCGCACCGGTAATGACCAGGCGGTCAAAGCGCGCTGCGATAAAATCTGGCAGGAGATTCGCAGTAATAACACCACTAAGTAAAGCAGACAGTTAAGCGTAAACGGGCGGAGCGCACACTCCGCCCGTCGCTATTTTAACGCGGTATTTCCGCTGGCTGATAGCCGCGGCTCAGACGCATGAACAGCATGGCGGTGGCGGCGAATCCGCATAGCGCCGCGCACATCAGCCACCAGCCTGGCGCGCTCTTATCGCCGGTGATTTCGACCAGTGCGGTAGAGATAGCCGGCGTCAGCCCACCGAAGATAGCGGTGGCGAGGCTAAACGCCAGCGAAAAGCCCACGGTGCGAACGTAGACCGGCATCACTTCCGTTAGCGCCGCCACCATTGCGCCGTTATACATACCAAAGAAGAACGAGAACCACAGCAGCACCAGCGTCATGCGGGTGAAATCCGGCGCGGCGGTGAGCCATTGCATCACCGGCCAGGTGGTCAGCAGCGCCAGGACGGTAATTCCCATCAGCACCGGACGGCGGCCTATTTTGTCTGACAGCGCCCCGCCAATCGGCAACCAGATAAAGTTAGAGATACCGACCAGCATCGTGACCAGCAAGCTGTCGCGTGCGCTCAGATGCAGTACCGCTCTGCCGTAAGTTGGGGTATAGACGGTAATAAAATAAAAGGTGGTGGTGGTCATCGCCACCAGTAAGGTGCCCGCGCTGATGATGCGCCAGTTTTTAACAATAGTGGTCAGTATCTCTTTGGTATCGGGACGATGCTTACGCTGCAGAAACGCTTCGGTCTCCTGCAGCGAACGCCGGAGCACGAAAATCAGCGGGATAATCAGGCAGCCGATAAAGAAGGGAATGCGCCAGCCCCATTCTGCAATCTCGTCGTGACCCAGCGTCTCGTTCAGCGCGTAGCCAATCAGCGCCGCCATGACGATGGCGACCTGTTGGCTGGCGGACTGCCAACTGGTATAGAACCCCTTTTTCCCCGGTTTGGCGATTTCCGACAGATAGACCGATACGCCGCCGAGCTCGACCCCGGCCGAGAATCCTTGCAACAAACGGCCAATTAATACCAGCACCGGCGCCAGCACGCCGATGGTTTGGTAGCCCGGCACCAGCGCAATCAGTAACGTGCCGCAGCCCATAATCGCCAGGGTGACCATCAGCCCTTTGCGGCGACCGATCCTGTCGATATAAGCTCCTAATACCACCGCGCCGATGGGGCGCATCAGGAAACCGGAACCAAATACGGCAAAGGTGAGCATCAACGCCGCGAACTCACTCTCTGCCGGAAAGAAGGTCCTGGCGATATAGGTGGCGTAGAAACCAAACAGAAAGAAGTCGAATTGCTCGAGAAAATTACCGCTGGTTACGCGGAGAATTGCGCCGAAGGTACCGGCGCGCGAGGTTGGTTGGGTCATAGGGTGTGCTCTCCATTGTCTTTATCTTGTTTTTATAGAGGTAAGAGGGGCGGGTTAGTCACCTGCGACTGCCGCCTGTTTTCCGCGGCGTTTCTCAATCGCCCACTTGAGTAGCGCCGCACAGCGATAAAATCCGTGGGCAAATTTTCCGTAAGGCAGCGTTAAAAACAGCGCCATCACCACCCCGAGATGGATAGCAAGCAGAATGCCCATCCACGAGGTGTCCCGGCCCGCCAGTAGCGCGAGCCCGGTAAAACTGGTCAGCAGCAACAGTAGGATAAAAGCGCGATCCATCGGTTTTTGCCGCGCGTCGCCGTGCAGCGGCGAGCGGCGCAGGTTCAGCCATAGCAAACCCGCAGGGCCTACCAGTAGTCCGATGCCGCCGAGCGTGCCCAGCATCACCGGTACGCTGAAGAACGGGTAGGGGGCTTCCCAGCCGGCGAAATAGTGATAGCCCGTAGCCACAACCGTGGCGGCGAAACAGAGCATAAAGCCGTAAAAGGTGAAGTGGTGAAAACGGCGGCGCATCAGCGTGAAGGCATCATTGGCCTCGTTACAGCCTTTACCGTGGCCACCGTCGAGATATTTCAACGTCAGCGCATCATGCGAGGCCCTGGCGATATCACCAGCTTGCGGTTGGCCAGGCGAGATCTCGCGCCAGAAACGAATCACCCCGCTCATCAATAAACCAATGGCCACAATGAAAACCGAACCGAACATCCACGCCAGCAGGTTATGCGGGAAAATCTGGTAGAAATCACCGGCCAGCGGCGGGTGCAGCAGCGAACCTTTAAGCCCCATCGCCAGCAGCAGAAACAGAACAAGACCCGCGACCAGCGCCAGCACCGTGGCGATCCCCGCACGGCGATATAAACTGCCGAAAGCGGCGGGCCGGGCGTAATGTTGATAGGTTTCCAGCCGCACTTCCGCCATTGCTTTGGGAACATTAATCGCAAACTCGTGCGGCGGGGCATACTGACAGGCGTGCAGACAGGCGCCGCAGTTGTGGCACAGGTTCGCCAGATAGTTAATATCCGCCTTGCCGAATGCCAGACGCTGGGTCATGGCAGGGAACACGGCGCAAAACCCTTCGCAATAGCGGCAGGCGTTACAGACCTGCATCACCCGTTCGACTTCCGCCTCCGGCTCGGTGATGATTTGCGCCTCGATGATCAGCTTTTCAAGCGACTTCATGATGTTTCTCCTGCTGCGCCGCCAGGGCGGCTTGCTGACCGGCAATGCGGCCGAATGTGGTCCCGATCGACATGCCTACGCCGGCGGTATAGCCTTTGCCCAGTACGTTGCCAGCCATCATTTCGCCGGCGACAAACAGGTTGCGGCTCGGCTTACCGGCAAAGTGAACGGCGGCGTGTTGATTGACGTACAGCCCGAGGTAGGTGAAGGTGATCCCTGGACGCAGGGCATAACCATAATAAGGCGGCGTATCGATAGGCCGCGCCCAGTGGGTTTTTGGCGGCGTCAGGCCGGAGGTAGCGCAGTTATCAAGACGGGTATGGTCGAACTGGCCTGGCGTACAGGCGGCATTGTAGCTGGCGATGGTCTGCGACAAACGTTCGCCATCCAGCCCCAATTGGCGGGCCAGTTCCGCGATGGTATTGGCCTGGGCGCCCGGAAAAACGGGCGGCATAAACTGTCCAACGGCTTTACTGTCGATGATCGAATAGCCGATTTGCCCCGGCTGGTGGGCGACCAGACGGCCCCAGATGGCGTAACGTTTGGGCCAGAAATCCTCCCCTTCATCATAAAAGCGCTCGGCATCGCGGTTCACCACCACCCCCAGCGACACGCAGTCGACGCGGGTACAGATGCCGCCGTCATAGAGTGGCGCCCGGGCGTCAATGGCGACGCAGTGCGACTGTGAAGGATCGCCGATGATATCGGCTCCGGCGTCGATCATAAATTTGAGCAGCACCCCCTGGTTAAAACGGGTGCCGCGGATGAGAAAGTTGTCGGCAGGCCACTCGCCGCGCTCATTTTGCCCCCAGGCTTCGCGCAGCCACTCGCGGTTAGATTCAAAACCGCCGGCGGCGAGCACGCAGGTTTTCGCGGCGATCCGCTCGGCGCCTGCCAGCGCGGCGACGAATTCGCCATCACGTAATTCAAGCGCCTGCACCGGCGTGTTATAGCGGATCTGCACGCCCATCTGCTCGGCGCTGCGGTAATAGGCATTGATCAGGGCTTTACCGCCGCCCATAAAAAAGGCGTTGGTGCGGGCGACATGCAGGGCGCCGGATAAGGGCGGTTGAAAGTTAACGCCATGACGGCGCATCCAGTCCCGACATTGCGACGAAGTGCGGATCACCAGGCGAGCCAGCGCTTCGTTGGTGTTGCCCCCGGTGACGCGCAGCAGATCCTGCCAGTATTCTTCTTCCGGGTAGCTGTCTACTAAGACATCCTGCGGCGCATCGTGCATACAACGCAGGTTACGCGTGTGCTGAGAGTTACCGCCCCGCCATTCCCGCGGCGCGGCTTCCAGCAGCAGTACGGATGCGCCTGCTTCCCGGGCGGTTAAGGCGGCGCATAACGCGGCGTTGCCGCCGCCAATCACCAGTACATCCACCATTATCGGCTCCATTACGCTTTGACTAATTGTTAAATTTGTAATGGAAATGTAAGACGCAGGGACGACAGGCGCTATGGCGTAAAGCTAAAGAGGGGTTTAGGAAGTGTAAAGACTGGCGCCCGGCCAGTTGCCGGATTCAACTAGCTGGCGCATGACTTTTGCCAGCATTACCCGTGCCGCAAGGCCTGCCGGGGTGAGTTCGTCATCGGAAAGACTGACCAGAAAATTCGGTCGGCTTAGTACCGGATTATCGACGCCGATCACTCTTAGCGCCTCGCTGTCGAGATGAGAAATCGCCGCGCCCGGCTGCAGCGTGGCGCCGAGCCCGTCACGGACGGCGCGCATCAGCAGGGCCAGGCCATCGATTTCAGCCACCACGTCAACGTTGATGGCGTGCTCCTGGCAAATAGCGTCCAGCCTGCCGCGCAGGCCATGTCCCTGGCTTGGCATAATCAGCGGGATGGCGGCAAGCTGGTCCGGAGAGATGCTATCGCCGGGCAGCGGCGCCAGCACGTCATGGGCGCCAATCAGGAACAGACGTTCCTCAAGAATGGGTCGGGCGCTCCAGCGCAGGATCTTCTCTTTCTGGAAAACGATGGCTAAATCGAGCTGGCGAGTGTTGATCATCCGTTCCAGATTGCCGGAGAGGCTTTCCACCAGGTGCAGGCGGACGTCGGCGTAGCTTTCGCGCATGGCGTTGATAAAAGGTACGCCCAGCACAGAAGCGGTGCTCGGTGCCATACCGACGCTGACGTGACCGGAAAGGCGTGCTTCACGCGCGGCGAGAATGGCATCGTCAGCATGGCGCAGCGCCAGTTGCGCCTGCGAGTAAAAGGCGAGGCCGGCGCTGGTGGGCATTACGCCGCGCGAAGTCCGTTGCAGCAGGCGGATAGCGAGTTCATTTTCCAGACGCGCCATTTGCTGGCTGAGCGCAGAGACGCCAATATTCAGATCGAGCGCGGCGCGGCCCATACTGCCTGTTTCCACGATGCGGACAAAATAGCGTAGCTGGCGCAGCTCCATAGTGACTCTCCGTACAAGGCGTTAGGCTCTGACAGAATACGCATTCAGGCGGATTTCGCCCATAAAAAAAGCCAACCTGAAGGCTGGCTTTTCATTACATACGAGACGGGAAATTATTTATTCACCGCATCGTGGGCATGTTCATCTTCGCGGCAGTCGCCTTCCGCACAGTGGCCGTAGAGGTACAGGCTGTGGTTGGTTAAGCGGATGCCGTGTTGCGCAGCAATTTCACGTTGGCGGGATTCGATAGAATCATCGCTGAACTCGATCACTTTGCCGCAATCGAGGCAAATCAGGTGATCGTGGTGGTGCTGCTGAGTCAGCTCGAATACGGATTTACCGCCTTCGAAGTTGTGGCGAGTCACGATGCCTGCATCGTCGAACTGGTTCAGCACGCGGTAAACGGTAGCCAGACCAATCTCTTCACCCATATCGATCAGGCGTTTGTATAAATCTTCCGCACTGACGTGATGGTTATCCGGTTCCTGCAACACTTCCAGAATTTTCAGTCGGGGAAGTGTGACTTTCAGGCCAGCCTTCTTTAATGCGATATTGTTGTCAGTCATGCGGAATCTGTCCTGTTGCTAAAGATCGGCTTCCTTTAAAGGGAAGCAATACAGAGAATCACCCGATGTAATGCGTCTCATTATAGAGCTGCTACTCTGAAATGAAAACTGCAAGCATCGCGCCTTGTAAGCTGTCAAAAACGAATTACCAGCTACAAACTGTGTCACGTGACCTCGTGGAATCAGAGGACATTGTACAGATATGTGATGAAAAGTTAAAAACTTGTAGCTATTAGTTTGATTGCTTTTATCTATTAATTCAGCGCAGCTTAATAGCTGCGCTGTTTGATTCTTAGGCGTTTTTGATTTCTTCCAGATGCAACTCTTCGGAAATCTGCTTCACCCACTTCTCAACGCGCTCGTTGGTCAGTTCCGGCTGACGGTCTTCATCAATCGCCAGACCGACGAAGTGATCGTCGTCCGCCAGGCCTTTAGACGCTTCGAAGTGATAGCCCGCGGTCGGCCAGTGGCCAACGATGGTTGCGCCGCGCGGTTCAATGATGTCACGAATGGTGCCCAGCGCATCGCAGAAGTATTCTGCGTAATCTTCCTGGTCGCCGCAGCCAAAGACGGCTACCAGCTTACCGTTGAAGTCGATCTCTTCCAGCGTCGGGAAGAAGTCGTCCCAGTCGCACTGCGCTTCGCCGTAGTACCAGGTTGGGATGCCGAGCAGCAGAATATCGTGGCTTTCCAGATCTTCTTTGCTGCTCTTGGCAATGTCGTGAACTTCAGCAACGTCTTTACCGAGCTGCTTTTGGATCATTTTTGCAATATTTTCGGTGTTGCCGGTGTCGCTGCCAAAAAAGATGCCGATGATTGCCATGAGTAAAATAACCTCTTGAAACTTAATGATGTGGTAGTGGCATTATGCCTACAGTTAACGGCAATCATAGCAGAACAGGGAAGGGCGCGGAAACAGCAATAACGTCCTGGTGCACACTCTGCTACATGAAAGCGATTTTTTTGCGTTTTTCAGACTTCGCCCTGGTTACGCAGGCAGGCCAGTTGGTGCATCAGCATCTCTTCGATAAGATCGCTGCGGCTCATGTTGCGGGCTTCCGCCAGCTCATTAAGCGCGTCGACCGCATCGGCGTTGAGCTTCAACTCAACGCGCTTCAAGCCGCGAACCTTATCGCGTTTGAGCTGATTGCGTTTGTTGATGCGCAGTTGTTCATCGCGCGAAAGCGGATTGGTTTTCGGTCTACCCGGGCGACGCTCATTTGCGAACAAATCTAATGTCGTTCGGTCCGTTTGTTCTTTTGCCATGATTCAGAGTGACTTCGGGGAAACAAGCTGCCGGGCTATAGCCGGCGCAGATAGCGCGCCATAATACATCAGGCGAACCGCTGCGCCAACGACCGCGGGCATTATGCCGCGCGGTCGGGCGTTTTTTAGCCACTCAGGCTTCAATTGTGCTCAGATAACGGCGAATTGCGCGTAAAACCGCCTCGGGTTTTTCCGCATGAACCCAGTGTCCGGCGCCGGCAATGACGTGGGCCCGGGCCTGCGGGAACTGCGCCAGCAGCGCGTCGCGGTATTCATCAGTGACATAAGGGGAGTTGCCGCCGGGAATAAATTGCGCCGGGTGCGGCCAGGCGGGCACGGTTTCCCAGCCGACAATATGCGGGTATTGATCCCACAGCGCCGGCACGTTGAAGCGCCACGCGCCGTCGACAAAGGATTTCAGCAGAAACTGAATGACGCCTTCTTCATTTATATACTCGCGCATTACCTGCGCCGCCTGCTGGCGGGTGCTGGCGGCGGATTCGCTGACGGCGTTAATCGCCGCGAAGATCTCATCATGACGGCGGACGTGATAAGCCACCGGCGCAATATCAATCGCCACCAGCCCGGCGATGCGATCCGGCGCCAGCGCGGTCAGCGCCATCACCGCTTTGCCGCCCATCGAATGGCCGATAAAGGTCGCTTTCTCGATCTGATGATCGTCGAGGGTATCGAGCAGATCCTGCGCCATCGCGCGGTAGGTCATCTCCGGTGAACGCGGCGATAAGCCGTGGTTGCGCATATCGACCTGCAATATATCGTAGTCGGCGACCAGATCGCGGGCGAGGATCCCAAGGTTGTCCAGGCTGCCGAACAGGCCGTGTACCAGGACGATTGGGGATTTATTGTGCGGGTTTTGTGCAGATTGCGCTCGGCTATTTAATTTCATGGCAAAGTTCTTTTTTTCGCTCCGTCGGGTTAGGGTATTATGTTGGACATTCTGCCATTAGGCTGCAAGACCCGGAAGCATTCTGAGTTTTACCGCCATCCTGGTTTGACGCTATTCGCGGTTGGGATTTGTCCTCTATCTGATGCCTTTTGTGCTGTAGTGTGAAAGACAAAGGATAGTTAATCCCGACGACTTGTATTCAGAAACAAAGAAATCGCACTGGATTAAGATGAAAACAATCGAAGTTGATGATGAGCTCTACCGCTATATTGCCAGCCACACTCTGCATATCGGCGAGAGCGCATCCGACATTTTACGGCGCATGCTGAAATTTTCCGCCGTTTCTCAGCCTGCATCTGGCGCGCCAGCGGCGAAAGCCGCGCCGGCGGCTGCTCCTGCGGCGGCGCCAGTCGTCGAAGCGAAGCCGGCCAACCCGGTTAAAGATAAAGTCCGCGCCATGCGCGAGCTGCTGTTATCTGACGAATACGCTGAACAAAAGCGCGCGGTTAACCGCTTCATGCTGGTATTGACTACGCTTTACTCGTTAGACAGCAAGGCATTTTCAGAAGCCACTGAGTCTCTGCACGGACGCACCCGCGTATACTTCGCCGAAGACTCACGGACGCTGCTGAAAAGCGGTAATCAGACCAAACCGAAACAGGTTCCTGGTACGCCGTGGTGGGTTATCACCAATACTAATACCGGCCGTAAATGCAGCATGATCGAACACATCATGCAATCAATGCAGTTCCCTGCGGAGCTGATTGAAAAGGTATGCGGCACGATCTAGTTAATTAAACTTTGCACCAGAAGGATCAGGCAATGGCAATCGATAAACGTGCGGGTCAGCCGGCACAACAGAGTGATTTGATTAACGTCGCCCAGCTGACCGCTCAGTACTATGTGCTGAAGCCGGAAGCGGGTAATGCGGAGCATGCGGTTAAGTTTGGCACCTCCGGCCATCGCGGTAGCGCAGGGCGCCACAATTTCAATGAGCAGCATATTCTGGCGATTGCGCAGGCGATTGCGGAAAACCGCGCGAAAAACGGCATCACCGGCCCATGCTACGTTGGTAAGGATACCCACGCTTTATCCGAACCGGCCTTCATTTCCGTGCTGGAAGTGCTGGCGGCGAACGGTGTTGATGTGATCGTTCAGGAAAACAACGGTTTCACCCCGACGCCGGCGGTTTCCAACGCGATTCTGGTGCATAACAAAAAAGGCGGCCCGTTGGCGGATGGTATCGTTATCACCCCGTCGCACAACCCGCCGGAAGATGGCGGTATTAAGTACAACCCGCCAAACGGCGGCCCGGCCGATACCAACGTGACTAAAGTGGTGGAGAACCGCGCGAATGAACTGCTGGCCGCCGGTCTGCAGGGCGTGAAGCGTATTTCTCTCGACGCCGCGCTGGCTTCCGGCCACGTGAAAGAGCAGGACCTGGTACAGCCGTTTATTGAAGGGCTGGCGGATATCGTCGATATGGCGGCTATTCAGAAAGCGGGCCTGAAACTGGGCGTCGACCCGCTGGGCGGTTCGGGTATCGAATACTGGAAACGCATCGGCGAGCATTACAAGCTGGATCTGACCATCGTTAACGATCAGGTCGATCAGACGTTCCGCTTTATGCACCTGGATAAAGATGGCGCGATCCGCATGGACTGCTCCTCCGAGTGTGCGATGGCGGGTCTGCTGGCGCTGCGCGATAAGTTCGATCTGGCCTTCGCCAACGATCCGGATTACGACCGTCACGGTATCGTGACCCCGGCTGGCCTGATGAATCCGAACCACTATCTGGCGGTGGCTATCAACTACCTGTTCCAGCATCGTCCGCAGTGGGGTAAAGACGTTGCGGTTGGTAAAACGCTGGTTTCCTCGGCGATGATTGACCGCGTGGTTAACGATCTGGGCCGTAAGCTGGTGGAAGTGCCGGTGGGCTTCAAGTGGTTTGTTGACGGTCTGTTCGATGGCAGCTTCGGCTTCGGCGGCGAAGAGAGCGCAGGGGCATCATTCCTGCGTTTCGATGGCACGCCGTGGTCCACCGATAAAGATGGTATCATCATGTGCCTGCTGGCGGCGGAAATCACCGCGGTGACCGGTAAGAACCCGCAGGAGCACTACAACGAGCTGGCGGAACGCTTTGGCGCCCCGAGTTACAACCGTCTGCAGGCATCGGCCACTTCCGCGCAGAAAGCGGCGCTGTCTAAGCTGTCGCCGGAAATGGTGAGCGCCGACACGCTGGCGGGCGATCCGATCACCGCGCGTCTGACCGCGGCGCCGGGCAACGGCGCTTCTATCGGCGGGCTGAAAGTGATGACCGACAACGGCTGGTTCGCGGCCCGTCCGTCAGGCACTGAAGACGCCTACAAAATCTACTGCGAGAGCTTCCTTGGCGAAGAGCATCGCAAGCTGATTGAAAAAGAAGCGGTAGAGATTGTCAGTGAAGTGCTGAAAAACGCCTGATCCTGTTTACCCCGGCGGCGTTAACCGACCGCCGGGGTCATTGATTTGTTCCCTTCAAGGCATAAAGCGATAGCCAATACCGGTTTCGGTCAGCAGATGCTGCGGCCGCGCCGGGTCAGCCTCCAGTTTTTGCCGTAAGTGCCCCATATAAATCCGCAAATAGTGACTGTGCTCCACGGCGTTAGGTCCCCATACCTGATTCAGAAGCTGGCGCTGGGTAAGCACTTTGCCCGGATTGTTCAGTAGCGCCGCCAGCAGGCGAAACTCGATGGGCGTCAGATGAATTTCTTCACTGCCGCGCATGATACGGCGGGCGGGGATATCGACGCTAATATCGGCAAAGCGCACCACCGGCTCATCGGCCTGCGCGCTGCCGTGACGGCGTAGCGCGACGCGCAGTCGCGCCTGCAGTTCGCCTATGCCAAACGGTTTACTCAGGTAGTCATCGGCGCCGGCGTCAAGGGCGGCGATTTTGTCATGCTCTTCGCTGCGCGCCGACAGCACGATAATCGGCATCTGGCTCCACTGGCGAACTTCACGGATAAAATCATTACCGTCCCCGTCCGGCAGGCCGAGATCGAGGATCGCTAAATCCGGTTTGCGGGTGGCGGCTTCGATGAGCCCCCGCTGCAGGGTTTCGGCTTCAAATACGCGCATACCGTCGGCTTCCAGCGCGGTGCGCAGAAAGCGGCGGATAGCATGTTCGTCTTCGATGATTAAAACGTTAATCACATGTCCTCGGTTAACTCTTCCAGTTCTGGGGGCGCTTCTCGCGGCAGTGTAACACGGAAACAGGCTCCGCCCTCCGGACGGTTGCTGGCGGTAATGCTACCGTCGTGCACCTCGACAATGGCCTGGCAAATCGCCAGCCCCAGACCGACGCCGGGGATAGCCGATTCTTTATTACCACGCGCGAACTTATCAAAGATAGCTTGTTCCTGGCCTGCCGGGATCCCCGGACCATTATCCCAGACTTCAATGATCAACTGCTGCCTATCCGCTTCGGCGTGAATGCCAATCTGCGCCTGCGCGCCGGCGTATTTATGCGCGTTTTCCAGCAGGTTGATTAGCACCCGCTCAAACAGCGGGCCGTCTACGTGGACCAGCAGTAGCGGGTCCGGCAGCGACAGCTGGATGTGCTGGCCGCCAAGCCCTGGCTCCAGCATACGCAGGGCGCTACCGACTATCTCTTCGAGCGTTAACCACTCTTTATGCAGATTAAAGCCGCCGGACTGAATACGCGCCATATCCAGTAAATTATTCACCAGCCGGGTGGTGTTGAGCACGTGCTGGCGAATTTCGTTGGCCTGCGGCGCGTGCTTCGAACCTTCGCTGGCCAGATCGAGGGTCAGGATCTCCGCCTGGCCGAACAGGACCGTCAGCGGCGTCCGCAGATCGTGGGAGAGGGCGGCCAGTAGTGAGTTGCGCAGGCTTTCGCGTTCGCTGGTCAAGCGCGCCTGCTCTTCGCTGGCGGTCAGGGTCAGACGTTCAAGGGCGCTGGCCACCAGCAGGGTAAAGGTTTCCAGCAGCCGTTGCTGTTCGGGGATCATCAGCTGACGCAGATTTTCCGGTTCGACCAGCAGCAGTCCCCAGGTGCGGGCGGCGCTTTGTAGCGGCAGAATTTGATACGGCACGCCGGGGAGAGTGTCGGTACCGGCTCCGGCTGGCTGGCCCTTATCGAAGCTCCAGCGGGCAATCGCATCATCCCACGAGAAAACGCCGGATTGCTGGGTCATCGGCTGCAGCTGCCCGTTCTCATCTGGCAGCAGTAGTTGGCTGCGGGCCTGAAAGGTGGAGGTAATAAAGCGTTCGCTGGTGGCGGCGATATCTTCGCGGCTGCGGCCGACCGCCAGCGCTTTCGACATTTCATACAGGTGGCGGGTGCGCCGCTCGCGGTAACGCGCCACCCGCGCCTGGTAACGCATCCCGGCGGTCAGGTTGCCGATCACCAGACCAACGGTCAGCATCACGCCGAACGTCAGCAGATACTGGACGTCGGAAACCGCCAGCGTGCCGCGTGGGGCGACAAAAAAGAGATCGAAGCTAATGACGTTGATAAAGGTCGCCAGCACCGATGGCCAGCGGCCATACAGCAGGGCGATAATCACCACGCCCAGTAGATAGAGCATCACCAGGTTGGCGGCTTCGAAGGCCATCAGCCACTGCATGGCGACTACGGTGATAATGGCGCACAGCGCCACGGCCAGCAGGCAGCCCTTCAACTGCTGGCGCCATTTGTCGAGCGCCGTACGATTGTCGTTCGCGCGGGCGGGCAGGGAGGCCGGTTTTTCATCCAGCGCGATCACCACCAGATCGAGGTCCGGGGCGCGACGCGCCAGACGGTCGGCAAACCCGGCTCGTTCCCACCAGCGGCGCTCTCCCTGGCGGCCAATCACAATTTTGCCGAGGTTGTGCTCGCGAGCGTAATGCAGCACCGCTTTTTCTTCCGATGGGTCGGAGAGGGTGGCGGTCTCGGCGCCTAACTCTTGCGCCAGCTTCAGCGCGGCGAGGATCGCCCGCCGCCTGGCCTCCGGCAGACGGTGCAGTGCGGGCGTTTCTACATAGACCGCGTGCCAGACGCTGCCGAGCCTGGCCGCCAGCCGGGCGGCGGCGCGAACCAGTTTTTCGCTGCCGGTGTTGTGGCCGATGCACAGCAGAATGGCGTCGCGGGTGTGCCAGACTTTTTCCTGCCCCTGGCGGTCGCGCCAGGCGCGCATTTGTTCATCTACCCGGTCGGCGGTACGGCGCAGCGCCAGCTCGCGCAGGGCGATCAGATTACCTTTGCGGAAGAAGTTTTCGATGGCGCGTTCGGCCTGGCCGCCAATGTACACCTTGCCCTCATTCAGGCGCTGGCGCAGATCGTCCGGCGGCAAATCCACCAGTACTAC
Organism: Klebsiella sp. CN_Kp097; assembly: GCF_040064495.1. Classification (NCBI taxonomy): domain Bacteria; kingdom Pseudomonadati; phylum Pseudomonadota; class Gammaproteobacteria; order Enterobacterales; family Enterobacteriaceae; genus Klebsiella; species Klebsiella sp. CN_Kp097. The sequence goes on from NZ_JBEAIL010000030.1 coordinate 26,310, forward strand.
ATCATCGGCGGCGTCAAAGAAGGGGTCGGGGACGGTTTCGCGTACCTGCACGCCGGTAATACCGCTGACCACATCATTGAGGCTTTCAAGATGCTGGACGTTGACGGTGGTGAAGACGTCGATACCGGCTTCGAGCAGTTCTTCGACGTCCTGCCAGCGTTTCGGGTGGCGCGAACCCGGCGCGTTGCTATGCGCCAGTTCGTCCACCAGGATCAGCGCCGGGCGGCGGGCCAGCGCGGCATCGAGGTCAAACTCATGGACGTAGCGTCCGCGATGGGAAATGCGCTTTTGCGGGAGGGCGCTAAGCCCCTCCAGCATGGCGGCGGTATCTTTGCGGCCGTGGGTTTCCGCCACGCCGATCAGAATATCCAGCCCCTGAGCGCGCAGCCGCTGCGCTTCCGCCAGCATAGCCCAGGTCTTACCCACCCCGGCGCAGGCGCCGAAAAACACCTTCAGCTTGCCGCGATGCGGTGCAGCGGTTTGTTGCAGCAGACGGTCGGGGTCCGGGCGCAGCGGCTCGTCACTCATTGATTAATCCTTCAGGGCATCCAGCGCCATATTCAGTTGCAGTATATTTACCACAGGTTGACCGAGAAAACTGAGCAACGGTTTTTGCGTCGCCTGATCCACTAACTGTTTCACCTGCGCATCGCTAAGATTGCGCGCTTTGGCGACGCGCGGTACCTGCCACAGAACCGCGGCAGGGGTCAGGTTGTTATCCAGCCCGCTGGCCGACGCGGTAACCAGCTCGACCGGCACCGTCGAATTCGCTTGCGGGTTAGCGGCGCGTAACGCCTCTACCCGCTCGCTAATCGCTTTATCCAGCGCCGGATTGCTGACCGCCAGGTTACTGCCGCCAGAGGCCAGCGGATTATCCGCCACCTCTGCCGTTGCGGAAGGGCGTCCATGGAAATAACCGGCGGCGGTAAAGTTCTGCCCGATCAGAGCGGAGCCGCGCACCTCGCCCTCGATCTGGATCAGCGAGCCGTTAGCCTGCTGCGGGAACCACCACTGCCCTAAGGCGGTAGTCAGCAACGGATACAGGCCGCCAGTGAGCAGGGTTAACAGAATAAATAGCACAAGTGCCGGACGAATTAATGACATGGTAGTTTCCTCACACCAGACCCGTCAGGGTCAGCAACAGGTCGATAGCTTTAATACCGACAAACGGCACAATCAGCCCGCCGAGGCCGTAAACCCACAGGTTGCGGCGCAGCATCGCCGATGCCGACAGCGGACGATAGCTCACGCCCTTCAGCGCTAAAGGGATCAGGCAGACGATAATCAGGGCGTTGAAAATAACCGCGCTCATGATCGCCGAAGAGGGCGAGTGCAGATGCATCACGTTCAGCATCGCCAGCTGCGGATAGGCGGCGGCGAAGGCGGCCGGAATAATCGCGAAATACTTGGCGACGTCGTTGGCGATACTGAATGTGGTTAACGACCCACGGGTCATCAGCATCTGTTTACCGATATGCACCACTTCAATCAGCTTGGTCGGGTTCGAGTCGAGATCCACCATATTGCCCGCCTCTTTTGCTGCCTGGGTGCCGGAGTTCATCGCGACCGCCACATCAGCCTGCGCCAGCGCCGGGGCGTCGTTGGTACCGTCACCGGTCATCGCCACCAGCCGTCCTTCCGACTGATACTGGCGAATCAGCGCCAGCTTGGCTTCCGGTGTCGCTTCGGCAAGAAAATCATCAACCCCCGCTTCGGCGGCGATGGCGGCGGCGGTCAGACGGTTATCACCGGTGATCATCACCGTCTTAATGCCCATTTTGCGCAGCTGGGCGAAACGCTCTTTAATGCCGCCTTTGACGATATCTTTGAGTGAAATAATGCCCAGCACGCGTTCGCCTTCCGCCACCACCAGCGGCGTGGCCCCCTGGCGGGCGACCTCTTCTACCTGCTTATCCACATCGGCCGGGAAGTGGCCGCCGTTAGCTTCGATATGGCGGCGAATCGCGTCCACCGACCCTTTGCGGATCATGCGTTGGTCGATGTTGATACCGCTCATACGGGTCTGGGCGGTAAAGGGGACAAATGTGGCGTGCAGCGACTGCAGGTCGCGTTCGCGCAGATTAAAGCGCTGTTTCGCCAGCACCACGATGCTGCGGCCTTCCGGCGTTTCATCCGCCAGCGACGATAGCTGTGCGGCATCGGCCAGCACGCGCTCTTCGACGCCGCGCGCCGGCAGGAAAGCCGAGGCCTGACGGTTGCCGAGGGTGATGGTGCCGGTTTTATCCAGCAACAGTACGTCGACATCGCCGGCGGCTTCCACCGCGCGGCCGCTGGTGGCGATAACGTTGGCGCCGAGCATCCGGCTCATCCCGGCGACGCCGATAGCGGAGAGCAGGCCGCCGATGGTGGTCGGGATCAGACACACCAGCAGCGCGACCAGCACGGTAACGCTAACCGCATTACCGCTCCACGCCGAGAATGGCCAGATGGTGGCGGTGGCCAGCAGGAACACCAGCGTCAGGGCGATCAGCAGGATCGTCAGTGCGATTTCGTTTGGGGTCTTACGGCGCTGCGCGCCTTCAACCATGGCGATCATCCGGTCGAGGAAGGTTTCGCCAGGGTTGACGCTGCAGCGGATCACCAGCCAGTCAGAGAGGAGCCGGGTGCCGCCGGTGACCGAGGCGAAATCGCCGCCGGACTCGCGGATCACCGGCGCGGATTCCCCGGTGATGGCGCTTTCATCTACCGAAGCGCCGCCTTCGATCACTTCGCCGTCGCAGGGGATAATGTCGCCAGCTTCGACCAGCACGATATCGCCTTTGCGTAACTCTTCCGCCGGGACGTGATCCATCGGAGCATCGTGCTGCGGCGCGCGCAGCTTACGGGCGAAAGCGGTTTTCTTCACCCCTTTCAGGCTGTTGGCCTGCGCTTTACTACGGCCTTCGGCCATGGCTTCGGCGAAGTTGGCGAACAGCACGGTAAACCATAACCACAGGCTGACGGCGGCGGTAAAGCCGGCGTGACCCGTGAGATACCCCCCGGCCATGGCCATCGCCAGCAGGGTGGTCAGCACGCTGCCAATCCAGACGATAAACATCACCGGGTTACGCCACTGCACCGAGGGGCTGAGTTTTTTCACCGCATCCAGCAGCGCCTGACGCACTAGCGTCGGCTCCAGCAGGGCTAATTGTTTGCGACTCATAACAGGCTGCTCCGCATCGCTTAAAGTAAAGAGAAGTGTTCCGCCACCGGGCCGAGCGCCAGTGCGGGGATAAAGGTCAGGGCGCCGACCAGCAGGACGGTGCCGATAAGCAGGCCGATAAACAGCGCGTCGTGGGTGGCGAGCGTGCCGGAGCTGGCGGGCTGAATTTTCTTATTCACCAGCGACCCGGCAATCGCCATCACCGGGACGATCACCCCGAAGCGGCCCACCAGCATGCAGAACGCCAGCAGCAGGTTCCAGAATGTCGTGCCGGCGCTTAAGCCGCCGAAGGCGCTGCCGTTGTTGTTGGCCGCCGAGGTGACGGCGTACAACACTTCGCTAAAGCCGTGCGGCCCAGGATTCAACATGGCGCTGCGTCCGGCTTCGGTCATCATCGCCAGCGCGGTGCCGAGCAGTACCAGCGTCGGGGTCACCAGAATCGCCAGCGCGATCATTTTCATTTCGCGCACGTCGATTTTCTTGCCGAGATATTCCGGCGTGCGGCCAATCATCAACCCGGCGATAAATACCGCCAGCATGACGAACAGCAGCATGCCGTATAGCCCGGAGCCTACGCCGCCGAAGACCACCTCGCCAATCTGCATCAACCACATCGGCACCATACCGCCCAGCGCGGTGAAGGAATCATGCATCGCGTTGACCGCGCCGCAGGAGGCCGCAGTAGTGACCACCGCAAACAGGCTGCTGGCGAGAATGCCAAAGCGGCTCTCTTTCCCTTCCATATTCAGGCTGCTGTCGGCGCCAAGGCTGAGCAGATGCGGATTTCCGCGGGTTTCCGCCCACATCACCACCGCCACGCAGACCACGAAAATCAGCGCCATCGCCCACAGGATGGCGCGTCCCTGACGGCGATCGCCGACCGCTTCGCCAAAGGCAAAACACAGCGCCGCCGGGATCAGGAAGATCGCCAGCATCTGCACCAGGTTGGTTAACGCCGTCGGGTTCTCAAACGGATGCGATGAGTTGGCATTAAAGAAACCGCCGCCGTTGGTACCGAGCATTTTGATCGCTTCCTGCGAGGCGACCGGCCCCATCGGTAGCCATTGGCGAACGCCTTCCAGGCTGGTGAACGGCTGATAAGCCTGCAGGTTCTGCGGCACGCCCTGTTGCACAAAGAACAGCGCAATCAGCAGAGAGATTGGCAGTAGCAGCCACAGTGTAATGCGGGTCAGGTCGACCCAGGCGTTGCCGAGGGTGCTGACTTTCTGTCGCGCCCAGGCGCGGGTCAGCACGAAGATCACCGCAATACCGGTCGCGGCCGACAGGAAGTTTTGCACCGCCAGGCCCACCATCTGGCTGAGATAGCTCATGGTGGTTTCCCCGGCGTAGGCCTGCCAGTTGGTGTTGCTGACGAAGCTTACCGCGGTATTCAACGCTAAATCCCATGACAGGCTGGGGAAGTGCTGCGGATTGAACGGCAGCCACCCCTGACACATCAGCAGCGCCATCAGCGCCGCGAGACCAATGGCGTTAAACAGCACAATGGCGATCAGGTACTGCCGCCAGTCCATCTCCTGGCGGCGAATCCCCGCCAGCCGCCAGATACCGCGCTCAACGCCGGCAAGCCCCGGGAGCGGAACGTCGTTTATCATTCGCGCCAGCAGCGAACCGAGTGGCCGCGCCAGCACCAGCAGTACCAGCAGGAAGCTGGCGATAAGTAAGAACCCTTGCGCGGCCATCAGAATGCCTCCGCATGTATCAGGGCATAGACCAGATACGCCAGCAGCAGGAACACCAGCGTTACGCCGGCAATGATGCCTGTAGTCACTTTCCACCTCCGGGTGTGTCTCTTATTGATATACCGAGAGGGTAGGAATTTCGGCGCAAAGATTTCGCAAAAATCGCCGCGGGCGGTGTAAAAAAAGTATAAAAATGGCTAAAGGCACAATTTAACTAATGGTTAGTATTAATTTAACTTTTTTGTAACTCAGTTACGCCGTGAATGTAAATTAAGTATAAATAAGTGCTTTTTAGTGGTCGGATGAGTAGTAAAATTACAACCAGCGCGGTACTATTTGTGCAGACAAACATTGTGACATTTACCGGCGTTGCTTGCCGGCCTGACAAAGGGGAGAGAAATTATGGCGTTGTACAAAGCTTATCCTGCTCACATTATCCTGATGCGTCGCGCTTTCGCCGTCGTGGCCGGGGTCGCTGCGCTGCCGGTAATGCTGTTCTGGAAAGATCGCGCCCGTTATTACAGCTGGCTGCATCGGGTATGGGCGAAAACCAGCGAACAGCCGGTATGGATGGCGCAGGCGGAAAAAGCCGCGCATGACTTCTACTAAATCCGCGCTGCTGCGACGAATATCAAAACCGCCGGTTGACGACCGGCGGTTTTTTTTCGTCTGCTGTCTACACTTAGCTTTCACGCGCCGTGGCAGAATTGGCAGGTGCGTATTTTACCGCAGCGCGCTATTTTGCCGGCCTGAGTGCTGAGTTTTGCTTACGGAGAGTGAGGAGTTTTATGGCCACCCATTTGGTCTGGTTTCGCATGGATTTACGCCTTAACGATAATCTGGCGCTGGCCGCCGCCTGCCGCGACCCGCAGGCGCAGGTGCTGGCGCTGTATATCGCCACGCCAGAGCAGTGGCGCCAACATGATATGGCGCCGCGCCAGGCGGCCTTTATCGCCAGCCATTTACGCAGCCTGCACGCGGCATTAGCGGAACGCGGTATTCCGCTGCTGGTAGAAGAAGCGGGCGATTTCGCCGCCAGCATCGAGCTGCTGACGCGCTTCTGTAAACAGCACCAGGTTAGCCATCTATTTTATAACTATCAGTATGAGTTTAATGAGCGCCGGCGCGACGCCGGTGTTGAGAAAAGCCTGACAGAAGTTACCTGTCAGGGGTTTGACGACAGCGTGCTGTTGCCGCCGGGCAGCGTGATGACCGGCAACCGCGAGATGTATAAAGTCTTTACGCCGTTTAAAAATGCCTTTATCCGCCGCCTGCGTGAAGGGCTGCCGGAGTGCGTGGCGGCGCCTAAACCACGCGCGTCAGCCGCCCGTCAGGCGCCGCCGCTGCCTGAGATCAACTATCCGCAAACGGCATTTGACACCGAGCTGTTCGCGGCGGATGAAAAAACAGCGCTGGCTCGATTGCGCGCGTTTTGCCAGCAGCCGGCGGCGGATTACGATCAGCAGCGCGATTTCCCGGCAATAGAAGGAACCAGCCGACTGTCGCCGTGTCTGGCGGTAGGCGTACTGTCGCCGCGCCAGTGCCTGCATCGCTTGTTACGGGAGCAGCCCGGCGCGCTGGATGGCGAAGCGGGCGCAAGCTGGCTGAACGAGCTTATCTGGCGCGAGTTCTATCGTCATCTGATGGTTTACTACCCGAAACTGTGTAAAGGCCGGCCCTTTGTCGCCTGGACCGACAAGGTCGCCTGGCGCAGCAATGAGGATGAACTGCGGGCCTGGCAACAGGGGCAAACCGGTTTCCCCATCGTCGATGCCGCCATGCGGCAGCTTAACGCCACCGGCTGGATGCACAACCGCCTGCGGATGATTGTCGCCAGCTTCCTGGCGAAAGACCTGCGCCTCGACTGGCGGCAAGGCGAGCGCTATTTCATGAGCCAACTGATAGACGGCGATTTGGCGGCCAACAACGGCGGCTGGCAGTGGGCGGCCGCGACCGGTACCGATGCAGCTCCTTATTTTCGTATTTTCAATCCGACGACCCAGGGCGAGAAATTTGATAAGCAGGGCGAGTTTATTCGCCGCTGGCTGCCGGAACTGGCGGAAGTGCCAGAGAAAGCGCTGCATCAGCCGTGGCTGTGGGCGGATAAACAGGGGGTAACGCTGAGGTATCCGCGCCCGCTGGTTGACCATAAGCAGGCGCGGCTGGAGACGCTGGCGGCCTGGGAAGCCGCCAGATAGTTTCTACTCTACCGCCAGTTGGCGGGTTTTGACCTTCACGGAGTGATACAGCCAGATGACCAGCACCAGGCCGACGCAGGCCAGCGCGCCCCAGGTGATCTGGCTGAAGACGTCGATGTAGGCTTCAATCGAATAGTTAACCGCGCCCGCGGCATCAAACGACGCCTGCGACGTCTGGTCGGCGATGACGCCGGCCAGATAGTTGGCGATCGCCCCGGAAAGCAGCATATAGATACCGGTCAGCACCCCGGTGACGCCGGGGATTTCGATCCGGGTGATTTGCGACATCGCCACCGGGTCGATAAACAGTTCGGCGAAGCCCATCACCGCCAGCCCCAGTACCATCAGCGGCATGGAGGAGTGGCCATAAGCGGCCGACCAGCGGGCGCTTAAAGTCAGAATGCAGAACCCGGCGCTCATTAGCCCCAGACCGAGGGCGAATTTCCCCCAGATACGCACGGTGCGGTTGCCCTTGATGTTCTCTTTGACCAGCCATGCCAGCACCATACCGCAGAGCATTACCGCGAAGGCGTTAACCGACTGGAACATCGCGGTTGGTACTTCATAGCTCATGACGTGGCGGTTCACGAAACGGTCGATATACAGGCTGATGGAGCTGCCGCCCTGCTGGGCAAAGGCCCAGAACAGCAGGCTAAAACCGGTGAGGACGATAATCAGACGCAGCTCTTTACGCTGTTTGTCGTTCTCCGCGCGCAGGTAAATACGCGCCAGTACCGCCAGGCCAATCACCGTCGCGACGATCAGCGCATACACCGACCACTCCTGCCAGAACAGCACGGTAATCAACAGCGGCGTCGCCACCAGCAATACCAGCAGCCAGCCCCAGTTCGGCAGGAGGAAGGTCCGCGCGCACAGCGCCTCGCGGTTAACGCCGGTGGTATGGCGGAAGTGGCGACCGCCGCAGAGGAAGATCACCAGACCGGCAATCATACCGACTGCCGCCAGCGCAAAGCCCATCGCCCAGCTGTACTCTTCCTGCACGTAGCCGCAGGCGATAGGCGCGATGATCGAACCAATATTTCCCGCGGCGTACATCAGCGAGAAGCCGCCATCGCGGCGCGGATCGGTCGGCTCATACAGTTCGCCAAGCAGGCAGCTGACGTTGGATTTAAACAGCCCGTAACCGCAAACGATAATCGCCAGCGATAAATAGAGGAAGGTGGGGGCGATTTCGCTGGCGCCGAGCACCAGGTGACCGATAGCCATGAGTAGCGCCCCGAGCATCACCGCCATGCGGTTGCCGAGCAGTTTGTCGGCGAGGAAGCCGCCGAGAATAGGGGTGACATAGACCAGGGAGCAGTAGGCGCTAAACAGGGTATAAGCGTGGTTATCGTCGTACTTGAGCTGGTTGGTGAGGTACAGGATTAACAGCGCCCGCATGCCGTAAAAACTGAAGTATTCCCAAATTTGCAGCGCAACGACGTAATAAATCGCCCGTGGCTGTGAAGTTTGTCTGTTCATGTAACGTTCATTTCCTGGCCGTAAAACGAAAGTCGATCTTTCTGCATGAATAGCGTTTGTTTGGTGTTATTCATGGCCTAAATGGCTTTCTGGTTATTTAATATGCTTTATAAGTGCATAAATATACACTAATGCGCGGTGAGGGGAAGAGGCAATTTGGGCGATTATGCGAATGGCTGAAATAGACCCTTTGGCGTCGCTATCGACGACTCGGGCGGATGTGGTTATGTTATAGGTTTGTACAAACTGATTTTCTGATGGAGCGGCAATGAAAAATAGCGAACTGGAACAATTAATTAACGAAAAACTGAATAGCGCGGCCATCAGTGATTACGCCCCGAATGGCCTGCAGGTCGAAGGGCGGGAGTCGGTGCGGAAAATCGTTACCGGCGTGACCGCCAGCCAGGCGCTGCTCGATGAAGCCGTGCGTCTGCAGGCGGATGCGGTGATTGTGCATCACGGCTACTTCTGGAAAGGCGAGTCGCCGGTGATCCGCGGCATGAAGCGCAATCGGCTGAAAACGTTGCTGGCCAACGATATCAACCTTTATGGCTGGCATTTACCGCTGGATGCGCATCCGGAACTGGGCAATAACGCCCAACTGGCGCAACTGCTGGGGATCAACGTAATGGGGGAAATCGAACCATTGGTGCCGTGGGGCGAGCTGTCTATGCCGGTATCCGGGCTGGAACTGGCCTCGTGGATTGAAGCGCGATTGGGACGTAAACCGCTGTGGTGCGGCGATACCGGGCCGGACAAAGTCGCCCGCGTCGCCTGGTGTACCGGCGGCGGCCAGAGCTTTATCGATAGCGCGGCCCGCTTTGGCGTCGATGCCTTTATTACCGGCGAAGTGTCTGAGCAGACCATCCATTCCGCCCGTGAGCAAGGGTTGCATTTTTATGCCGCTGGCCATCATGCCACCGAGCGTGGCGGTATTCGCGCCCTGAGCGAGTGGTTGACGGAAAATACCGACCTGGACGTCACCTTTATTGATATCCCTAACCCGGCCTGATGAGAGAGAAAAAAGTGCAGCGAGCGCGTTGTTATCTATTAGGTGAAACGGCGGTGGTCCTGGAGCTTGAGCCTCCGGTGACCCTGGAGAGCCAAAAACGTATCTGGGGCCTGACGCAGCGGTTAACCGACCACGAAGAAGTGGTTGAAGTGATACCGGGGATGAACAACATCACCGTTGTACTGCGCCGCCCGCAGGAGATGGCGTGGGAGGCGATTGACAAGCTGCAACGCTGGTGGGAAGAGAGCGAAGCGCTGGAGCCGGAATCCCGTGAGATAAGTATCCCGGTTATCTATGGCGGCGAGGCGGGGCCAGACCTTGGCGACGTCGCGCGCCATTGCGGATTGAGCGAAAAGCAGGTGGTCGAACTGCACTCTTCGGTGGAGTACATGGTGTGGTTTCTGGGTTTCCAGCCGGGGTTTCCGTACTTTGGCGGCCTGCCGGAGCAGCTGGCGATGCCGCGTCGCGCCGAGCCGCGCGTACTGGTACCGGCGGGATCGGTTGGTATCGGCGGATCGCAAACCGGTATTTATCCGCTGGCGACGCCGGGCGGCTGGCAGCTGCTGGGGCGCACGCCGCTGGCATTATTCGATCCAAAGCGTGAAGAGCCGGTGCTGCTGCGTTCTGGCGATCGCGTGCGCTTTGTGCCGCAGAAGGAGGGGGTATGTTGAAATTTATCCGCGCCGGCATGTACACCTCGGTACAGGATGGCGGCCGGGAAGGCCAGCGCCAGTGGGGAATTAGCCGCTGCGGCGCGCTGGATAAACCGGCGATGACCATTGCCAATCTGCTGGTGGGCAATGCGCCGGAGACGGCGGCGCTGGAAATTACGCTGGGTCAGGTCGATGTACAGTTTACCCGTCATTGCTGGTTCGCGTTGACCGGCGCCGCCTGCGAAGCGACGCTCGACGGCGCGCCGGTCTGGCTGGGTTGGCGAATGGAAGCGAAGGCAGGACAGCGGCTGGTGCTAAAAAATCCTCAGCATGGGATCCGCAGCTACCTGGCGGTGGCGGGAGGTATCGACGTTCCTGAAGTTTTAGGTTCCCGCTCTACCGATCTGAAAGTCGGTATCGGCGGAATCGAAGGGCGCCGGTTGCAGGATGGCGATCAATTGAAGATTGGGAAATCCTCCCGCCGCTTTAGCGCTTCGCGCGGCGTTAAACAGCTGCCGATAGGCAATATTATTCGCGCGCTGCCGGGGCCGGAGTATCACGAATTCGATAGCGTGTCGCAGGAGTCTTTCTGGCGCTCGCCGTGGAAGCTGAGCCCGCAGAGCAACCGTATGGGCTACCGCCTGCAGGGTCAGCCGCTCAAGCGCACAACCGACCGGGAAATGCTCTCCCATGGCCTGCTGCCCGGCGTGGTACAGGTACCGCATAACGGCCAGCCGATTGTGTTAATGAACGATGCGCAGACCACTGGCGGCTATCCGCGTATAGCGTGCATTATTGAAGCTGATATGTACCAACTGGCGCAAATTCCGCTGGGTCAGCCGATCCATTTCGTCCCCTGTTCGCTGGAAGATGCGCTGAAAGCGCGCGCCGACCAGCAGCGTTACCTTGAACAACTGGCCTGGAGATTAAGCGATGAAAATTGATTTAAATGCCGACCTCGGCGAAGGCTGCGCCAGCGATAGCGCGCTGCTGCAGCTGGTCTCTTCCGCCAATATCGCCTGCGGCTTTCACGCCGGCGATGCGCTGCTCATGCAGCAGTGCGTGCGCGAGGCGCTGAAAAATGGCGTCGCTATTGGCGCGCACCCAAGCTTCCCGGACCGGGAAAATTTCGGCCGCACCGCGATGCAGTTACCGCCAGAGACGGTCTATGCCCAGGTGCTGTATCAAATTGGCGCGCTGGCGGCAATCGTGCATGCCCAGGGCGGCGAGCTGCGGCACGTCAAACCGCATGGCATGTTGTACAACCAGGCGGCGAAAGAGCCGGCTTTGGCCGATGCCATCGCCCGTGCGGTGCGCGATGCCGACGCCGGGTTGGTGCTGGTCGGGCTGGCGGGGAGCGAGCTTATCCGCGCCGGACAGCGCTATCAGCTGACGACGCGCCAGGAAGTCTTCGCCGATCGCGGTTATCTCGCCGACGGTAGCCTGGTGCCGCGCAGCCAGCCGGGCGCGCTGATAGAGAGCGAAGAGCAGGCGCTGGCGCAAACGCTGGAAATGGTGCAGCACAATCGGGTGCGCAGCCTGAGCGGCGAATGGGCGCATGTGAAGGCGGAAACGGTCTGTCTGCATGGCGATGGTGCTCATGCGCTCGATTTCGCCCGACGCCTGCGCGCCGCGTTTGCCGGGCGCAATATTGACGTCAGCGCGGACATCGATTAATCGTCCGCCTGAGTATTTTAATAATAATTAAATCAAACAATAAACAACACTCACAACTGAACAGGACGTTATTATGCAAGAGGCGATATCCCTCTGGCCGCTGATCGGCATTGCCGTGATTGTGGTCGGTTTTGTATTACGCTTTAACCCGGTGCTGGTGGTGATAATCTCCGGGATCGTCACCGGCGTGGCGGCGCATATGCCAATAGCCACTATTCTGGAGAAACTGGGCGAGGGCTTCCTCAATACCCGTAATCTGCCGTTTATTCTGCTGCTGCCGCTGGCGGTGATCGGGCTGCTGGAACGCCATGGTCTGAAAGAGCGGGCGCAGGCGTGGATCGCGAAGATCCATAGCGCGACCGCCGGACGACTGCTGATCGTTTATCTGTTTGTGCGTGAAGCCACCGCCGCCCTGGGATTGACCAGCCTCGGCGGGCATCCGCAAATGGTGCGCCCGCTGCTGGCGCCGATGGCGGAAGGGGCGGCGGAAAAGCGCTTTGGCCCGCTGCCGGGTCATGTGCGCTACCGCCTGCGCGCGATGTCGGCGGCGACCGACAACGTTGGCCTGTTCTTCGGTGAAGATATTTTTGTCGCCTTTGGCGCGATCATCTTCATGCACAACTTTATGCTGGAGTCGGGCGGGATCCAGACCGAGCCGTTGCATATTGCCCTGTGGGGGATCCCGACGGCGATCTGCGCCTTCCTGATCCACGCCGCGCGCCTGTGGCGCCTCGATCGCCATCTCCAGCGCGAGCTGGACCGGGTTAACGCCGGGCAGGCGAAAGGCGGTGCGGCATGAACTTCCAACAAACGTATTTATATTGGCTGGCCGGCGCGGTACTGCTGGTCGTGGCTATCATGTCCTGGCGCGACAAAAGCAATCCGCGGCGCCTGACAACCGGCCTGTTCTGGGGCCTGTACGGGCTGGTGTTCTTGCTCGGCGACTGGACGTATCAACTGGTGGGCGATAAGCGTACGGTGAATATCGCCGTCGGCGGGGTGGTGGTGGTACTGGCGCTGATCGCTGGCTTTGGCGGTGTGCGCCTCGGCAGCTACCATCAGCGTAGCCAGGAAGAGAAAACCGCCAGCGCGAAACGCCTCGGCAACAAGCTTTTCTATCCGGCGCTGGCGATTCCGGTCGTCACCGTCATTGGCGTGCTGCTGTTTAACAATCTGCCTTCATGGCAGGTGGCGCTCTTCGGGCCGGGCAATCACGCGACGCTGATTACCCTGTTCTCGATGACCGTCGGTACGCTGATTGGCCTGGCGATGGCGATTCGTATGACCCATGAAACGGTGGCGCAGCCGATGCAGGAAGCGCGCCGTTTGCTTGATTCCGTCGGCTGGGCCTTTATCCTGCCGCAGATCCTCGCGGTGCTGGGGCTGCTGTTCACCACGGCGGGTGTCGGAACCAGCATTTCGTGGCTGACCGAGCACTATCTGGCGGTAGATAACCGTTTTATCGCCGTGGCCGTGTACGCCATCGGCATGGCGGTGTTGACGATGGTGATGGGCAATGCCTTTGCCGCTTTCCCGATTGTGACAGCCGGGGTTGGCATTCCGATTTTAGTTCTGCAGCACGGCGGCAATCCGGCGGTAATGGCGGCGATTGGTATGTTTTCCGGCTACTGCGGCACGCTGATGACGCCGATGGCGGCGAACTTTAATATCGTACCGGCGGCGCTGCTGGAACTGCCGGATAAAAACGCGGTGATCAAAGCCCAGGTACCGACCGGTATCCTGCTGCTGATCGTCAACGTATTCTTACTCTATTTCCTGATGTTCCTGTAAGGAGGGATGATGGCTGGCGTATTAATTACCGGTTTTGAGCCGTTCGGCGGCGAAACGGTTAATCCTTCATGGGAAGTGGTTAAGCAGCTTGATGGCATGATTATTCGCGGGCAGCAGGTGGTGGCTAAACAGTTACCCTGCGTGTTCGGCGAGGCGCTAACGGTGCTGAACGCCGCGCTGGAAACCTATCAACCACAGCTAACGATTGCCGTCGGGCAGGCCGGAGGCCGTGTCGATATTACCGTCGAACGTGTGGCTATCAACGTCGATGATGCGCGGATCCCCGACAATAAAGGCCAGCAGCCGATCGATGAGCCGATCGTCGCTGACGGCCCCGCGGCATGCTTCAGTACGCTACCGATCAAAGCGATCGTTAGCGCGTTGCGCCAGCAGGGGATCCCGGCCTCGGTGTCGCAAACCGCGGGCACCTTCGTCTGCAATCACGTGATGTATGGTTTGCTGCATCAGCTGCAGGGAAAAAGCGGGCAGAAGGGCGGTTTTATCCATATTCCTTATCTGCCTGAACAGGCGGCGGCCCATCCGGGGCAGGCGAGTATGTCGGTCGAGACGGTACGCGCGGCGCTGGAAACGGCGATTACCGTCGCCCTTGAACAGGATGACGACGTCAAAATTGGCGGCGGCGCCACGCACTAACAGAAGGACGAAACTATGCCTGAAGGCCCGGAGATCCGCCGCGCGGCGGATACCCTGGAGGCGGCTATCAAAGGCGAACCGTTAACCGAAGCCTGGTTCGCCTTTCCACAGTTGCAACCTTATCAAACTCAGCTAATTGGTCAGCGGGTGACCCATATCGCCACCCGCGGCAAGGCCTTGTTAACCCACTTCTCCGGCGGATTGACGCTGTATAGCCATAACCAGCTGTATGGCGTCTGGCGCGTGGTGGATGCGGGCGTTGAGCCGCAATCGAAGCGCGTGCTGCGCGTCAGGTTACAGACCGCACGCAAGGCGATTTTGCTCTATAGCGCCTCCGAGATTGAGATACTGACGGCGCAACAGCTGGCCCATCATCCGTTTTTACAACGGGTCGGGCCGGATGTGCTGGATATGACGTTAACCGCCGGGCAGGTCAGAGAGCGGCTGTTATCGGCGAAATTTCGCAATCGCCAGTTTTCCGGCCTGTTGCTGGACCAGGCGTTTCTCGCCGGACTTGGTAACTATCTGCGGGTGGAGATCCTGTGGCAGGTGGGGCTGACCGGGCAGCATAGAGCCGCCGAGCTCAATGACACGCAGCTCGATGCGCTGGCGCACGCGCTGCTGGATATCCCGCGCCTTTCTTACCGCACCCGCGGGCAAGTGGATGAAAACAAACATCATGGCGCGCTATTCCGCTTTAAGGTTTTTCATCGCGAGGGTGAGGCCTGCGAACGCTGCGGCAGTATCATTGAGAAAACCATGCTGTCATCGCGACCCTTTTACTGGTGCCCTGGCTGCCAGCACTAACGCCAGTTGTTGAGTGATTCAAATTTTTTTGTACGCTTAAATAAAAAAATCGGGGAAGGTCCCCGATTTTTTTTGCTAACCCCGACAGGGTTGAAATTACTTCTTGAGATCGGACTTGAAATCGCGCTTCTGGTAGCCGGTATACAGCTGACGCGGACGGGCAATTTTCATACCGTCGCTGTGCATTTCGTTCCAGTGGGCAATCCAGCCGACGGTACGCGCCATCGCGAAGATGACGGTAAACATCGAGGATGGAATACCCATCGCTTTCAGGATGATGCCGGAGTAGAAATCGACGTTCGGATACAGTTTCTTCTCAATGAAGTACGGGTCGTTGAGCGCGATATGCTCAAGTTCCATCGCCACTTCCAGCAGATCGTCCTTGGTGCCCAGCTCTTTCAGTACTTCGTGGCAGGTTTCACGCATTACGGTGGCGCGCGGATCGTAGTTCTTGTACACGCGATGACCGAAGCCCATCAGGCGGAAAGAGTCATTCTTGTCTTTCGCGCGGCGCACGAATTCCGGAATGTGTTCAACGGAGCTGATCTCTTCCAGCATTTTCAGCGCGGCTTCGTTGGCGCCGCCGTGCGCCGGCCCCCACAGGGAGGCGATACCCGCAGCGATGCAGGCGAACGGGTTAGCGCCGGAAGAGCCAGCGGTACGCACGGTAGAGGTTGAGGCGTTCTGTTCGTGGTCAGCGTGCAGGATCAGGATACGGTCCATCGCGCGTTCCAGCACCGGGTTAACCTCATAGGTTTCGCACGGCGTGGAGAACATCATATTCAGGAAGTTACCCGCGTAGGAGAGATCGTTGCGCGGATACACGAAAGGCTGGCCGATAGAATACTTGTAACACATCGCTGCCATGGTCGGCATTTTGGACAGCAGACGATAGGCGGCGATTTCACGGTGACGTGGGTTATTTACGTCCAGGGAGTCGTGATAGAACGCCGCCAGCGCGCCGGTAATCCCGCACATCACCGCCATCGGGTGAGAGTCGCGGCGGAACGCGTGGAACAGACGGGTAATCTGCTCGTGGATCATGGTGTGGCGGGTAACGGTAGTTTTGAATTCGTCGTACTGCTGTTGAGTCGGTTTTTCGCCGTTCAACAGGATGTAGCACACTTCAAGATAATTTGACTCGGTAGCCAGCTGATCGATCGGGAAACCGCGGTGGAGCAGGATCCCTTCATCGCCGTCGATAAAAGTAATTTTAGATTCACACGAGGCTGTTGAAGTGAAACCGGGGTCGAAGGTGAAGACACCTTTTGAACCAAGACTACGAATATCAATAACATCCTGACCGAGCGTGCCTTTTAGCACATCAAGTTCAATAGCAGTGTCACCACCCAGGGTGATTTTTGCTTTAGCATCAGACATTTATGGTCTCCTTAGCGCCTTTTATTGCTTAAGACTGCCGGGTGGTGGATTTGCATTCGGCCCGAACCTGACTACGTTACCAGATTGTTATGTTGCTCACAGCTCTGTGTCGCGAAAATTGCAGGGTACAGAGCGCAGGCGCTTGATGGTACGTCTTCAGCCCGGGAGTGAAACGGCAGCAAATCAGCGTTTTAGCAGCCCGAATATTAAAACCTGTATACCACTAATAACTGTCCTGATTACATCGGTCAATACCATCACACTGTTACATAACTTATTCTCAGGTGAAAGAGTGACCCCATAACTTTTGGGCATTATTGCATTAATCTAGTAATGGTTGTAACAAGAATGTTTAATATTTGTCAAATCAGGTGATTAAAATTTAAAATAATGTTGTAATCGTGACCTTGATCACTGTTCCGGACAAAACCCGACAAACTATATGTAGGTTAATTGTAATGATTTTGTGAACGGCCTATACTGCCGCCAGGTCTCCGGAACACCCTGCAATCCCGAGCCACCCAGCGTTGTTTGGTCACGCTTTTACTCCTGGAAAGGGGTTTTAACATGACTTCTGGTTATAGAAAGGACGCTGTCTGACCCGCAAGCAGACCGGAGGAAGGAAACAATAAGAACAGCATGTGGGCGTTATTCATGGTAAGAAATGTGAAAAAACAAAGACCTGTCAATCTGGATCTACAAACGATTCGATTCCCAATCACGGCGATAGCGTCCATTCTCCATCGCGTATCCGGTGTGATCACTTTTGTGGCGGTCGGTATTCTGCTTTGGTTGCTGGGCACCAGCCTTTCCTCTCCGGAGGGCTTCCTGACGGCCGCTTCCATCATGAATAGCTTCTTCGTGAAGTTCATCATGTGGGGCATCCTCACCGCGCTGGCTTATCACGCCGTTGTCGGTATCCGCCATCTGCTGATGGACTTTGGCTATCTGGAAGAAACCCTCGAAGCAGGGACACGCTCCGCCAAAATTTCTTTTGTTATTACTGTCGTGCTTTCACTTCTCGCAGGAGTCCTCGTATGGTAAGCAACGCCTCAGCACTGGGACGCAACGGCGTACATGACTTTATTCTGGTCCGTGCTACCGCCATCGTTCTGACCCTCTACATCATCTACATGGTTGGCTTCTTCGCCACCTCCGGTGAGATCTCCTGGGAAATCTGGACCGGATTCTTCTCCTCCGCGTTCACCAAAGTCTTTACCCTGCTGGCTCTCGTTTCCATCCTGATTCACGCCTGGATCGGTATGTGGCAGGTGTTGACGGACTACGTTAAACCACTGGCCGTGCGCTTAGTTCTGCAACTGATTATCGTTGTGGCGCTGGTGGCTTACGTTCTTTATGGATTTGTTGTGGTGTGGGGTGTGTAATGAAATTGCCAGTCAGAGAATTTGATGCAGTTGTAATTGGTGCCGGCGGCGCAGGTATGCGCGCGGCGCTGCAGATTTCCCAGAGCGGACAGACCTGTGCGCTGCTCTCTAAAGTTTTCCCTACCCGTTCCCATACCGTTTCCGCGCAGGGTGGCATCACCGTCGCGCTCGGTAATACCCATGAAGATAACTGGGAATGGCACATGTATGACACCGTAAAAGGGTCGGACTATATCGGCGACCAGGACGCCATCGAATATATGTGTAAGACCGGCCCGGAAGCGATTCTTGAGCTGGAACATATGGGTCTGCCGTTCTCCCGTCTTGATGACGGCCGTATTTATCAGCGTCCGTTTGGCGGCCAGTCGAAAAACTTCGGCGGCGAGCAGGCGGCACGTACCGCGGCGGCGGCCGACCGTACCGGTCACGCGCTGCTGCACACCCTGTATCAACAGAACCTGAAAAACCACACCACTATCTTCTCCGAATGGTATGCCCTCGATCTGGTGAAAAACCAGGACGGTGCGGTGGTCGGTTGTACCGCTCTGTGCATCGAAACCGGTGAAGTCGTGTACTTCAAAGCTCGCGCTACCGTGCTGGCGACCGGCGGCGCAGGCCGTATTTATCAATCCACCACCAACGCCCACATCAACACCGGCGACGGCGTCGGTATGGCTCTGCGCGCGGGCGTTCCGGTGCAGGATATGGAAATGTGGCAGTTCCACCCGACCGGTATCGCCGGGGCGGGGGTGCTGGTCACCGAAGGTTGCCGCGGCGAAGGCGGTTACCTGCTGAACAAACACGGCGAGCGCTTTATGGAGCGTTATGCGCCGAACGCGAAAGACCTGGCGGGTCGTGACGTGGTGGCGCGTTCCATCATGATCGAAATCCGCGAAGGCCGCGGCTGCGATGGTCCGTGGGGCCCGCACGCCAAGCTGAAACTGGATCACTTGGGTAAAGAAGTGCTGGAATCCCGTCTGCCGGGCATTCTTGAACTGTCTCGTACCTTTGCCCACGTTGACCCGGTTAAAGAACCGATTCCGGTTATCCCAACCTGCCACTACATGATGGGCGGTATTCCGACCAAAGTGACCGGCCAGGCGCTGACCGTGAACGAGAAGGGCGAAGATGTGGTGATCCCGGGCCTGTTCGCCGTTGGCGAAATCGCCTGCGTATCGGTACACGGCGCCAACCGTCTGGGCGGCAACTCGCTGCTGGACCTGGTGGTCTTCGGCCGCGCGGCGGGTCTGCATCTGCAGGAATCCATCGCCGAGCAGGGCGCGCTGCGCGCTGCCAGCGAGTCCGATGTCGAAGCTTCCCTGGACCGTCTGAATCGTTGGAACAACACCCGTTCCGGCGAAGACCCGGTTGCTATCCGCAAAGCGCTGCAGGAATGTATGCAGCATAACTTCTCGGTCTTCCGTGAAGGCGACGCGATGCATAAAGGTCTGGAACAGCTGAAAGAGATCCGCGAGCGTCTGAAAAATGCGCGCCTGGACGACACTTCCAGCGAGTTCAACACCCAGCGCGTCGAGTGTCTGGAGCTGGATAACCTGATGGAAACGGCTTATTCCACGGCGGTATCCGCAAACTTCCGTACCGAAAGCCGCGGCGCGCATAGCCGCTTCGACTTCCCGGAACGTGATGATGAAAACTGGCTGTGCCATTCCCTGTATCTGCCAGAGTCGGAATCCATGACGCGTCGAGCGGTCAACATGGAACCGAAACTGCGTCCGGCATTCCCGCCGAAGATTCGTACTTATTAATGCGGAGACAGGAATATGAAACTCGAGTTTTCAATTTATCGCTATAACCCGGATGTTGACGACGCTCCGCATATGCAGGATTACACCCTCGAAGCGGAAGAAGGTCGCGACATGATGTTGCTGGATGCGCTTATCCAGCTGAAAGAAAAAGATCCGTCGCTGTCGTTCCGCCGCTCCTGCCGTGAAGGGGTGTGCGGTTCCGATGGTCTGAACATGAACGGTAAAAATGGTCTGGCGTGCATCACGCCGATCTCCGCGCTGAATCAGCCGGGTAAGAAAATTGTTATCCGTCCGCTGCCTGGATTGCCGGTTATCCGCGATTTGGTGGTAGACATGGGGCAATTCTACGCACAATATGAGAAGATCAAGCCTTACTTATTGAATAATGGGCAAAATCCTCCGGCTCGCGAGCATCTGCAGATGCCTGAGCAGCGCGAGAAACTCGATGGTCTGTACGAGTGTATTCTGTGCGCATGTTGTTCGACCTCTTGCCCGTCGTTCTGGTGGAACCCGGACAAGTTCATCGGCCCGGCAGGCCTTCTGGCCGCGTATCGCTTCCTGATCGACAGTCGCGATACCGAAACCAGCGAGCGTCTGGAAGGTCTGAGCGATGCTTTCAGCGTATTCCGCTGTCACAGCATTATGAACTGCGTCAGTGTGTGTCCTAAGGGATTGAACCCAACGCGCGCTATCGGCCATATTAAGTCGATGCTGCTGCAGCGCAGCGCGTAAGCAACACGGTCTGTCCCGGATGGCGCGTGCGCTTATCCGGGCTACCAAAGCAGTAGCCCCGGCAAGCCTGAGCGCCGCCGGGGATATAGCAGGAAATCTTTAAAAACCGCCACAAGATGTACCAGTAATGTGTAGGCCTGATAAGCGAAGCGCCATCAGGCAATAGAGATAGCAGGAAACCTCTAAAAACTGCCCCTGATAGTTAGACAGTTTTTAAAGGTTCCTTAGCGGATAGAAACCACAACTCGTCCGCAACAAGTGAACCCCGGCACGTGCACTCGGTGTGCGTGGTAGTTTCTACGGCGAAATAAGCATAAAAATGCTTAAGGGATCACGATGCAGAACGGCGCAATGAAAGCCTGGCTGGACTCTTCTTACCTCTCTGGTTCGAACCAGAGCTGGATAGAACAGCTCTATGAAGACTTCTTAACCGATCCTGACTCTGTTGACGCCAACTGGCGTTCGATGTTCCAGCAGTTACCTGGCACCGGAGTTAAACCGGATCAATTTCATTCGAAAACGCGTGATTATTTCCGTCGACTGGCGAAGGATGCCTCACGTTACACTTCTTCGATATCCGACCCTGATACCAATGTGAAGCAGGTTAAAGTCCTGCAGCTCATCAACGCATACCGCTTCCGTGGTCACCAGCAGGCGAATCTCGATCCGCTGGGACTGTGGCAGCAAGAGAGAGTGGCGGATCTCGATCCGGCTTACCACGATCTCACCGAGGCCGATTTCCAGGAAAGCTATAACGTAGGTTCTTTCGCCATCGGAAAAGACACGATGAAGCTGGGCGACCTGATCGCGGCGCTTAAGCAAACCTACTGCGGCTCCATCGGCGCGGAATACATGCACATCACCTCTACTGAAGAAAAACGCTGGATCCAGCAGCGCATTGAGTCAGTAGCAGGCAAAGCGAGCTTCACCGCGGAAGAGAAAAAGCGCTTCCTGAGCGAGCTGACCGCCGCGGAAGGCCTGGAGCGCTATCTCGGCGCCAAATTCCCGGGCGCGAAACGCTTCTCGCTGGAAGGCGGCGATGCGTTAATCCCGATGCTCAAAGAGATCATCCGCCACGCCGGTAAAAGCGGCACCCGTGAAGTGGTGCTGGGCATGGCGCACCGTGGTCGTCTGAACGTACTGGTCAACGTGCTGGGTAAAAAACCGCAGGACCTGTTCGACGAATTCGCGGGCAAACATAAAGAACACCTCGGCACCGGCGACGTGAAGTACCACATGGGCTTCTCTTCCGATATGGAAACCGAAGGCGGTCTGGTTCACCTGGCGCTGGCGTTTAACCCGTCGCATCTGGAAATCGTTAGCCCGGTGGTTATCGGCTCCGTACGCGCCCGTCTGGATCGTCTGGACGAGCCGAGCAGCAACAAAGTGCTGCCAATCACCATCCACGGCGACGCCGCGGTAGCCGGCCAGGGCGTGGTTCAGGAAACCCTGAACATGTCCAAAGCGCGCGGTTACGAAGTGGGCGGAACCGTTCGCATCGTTATCAACAACCAGGTTGGCTTCACCACGTCCAACCCGCTGGATGCGCGTTCTACGCCGTACTGCACCGATATCGGTAAGATGGTTCAGGCGCCGATTTTCCACGTTAACGCGGATGACCCGGAAGCGGTTGCTTTCGTTACCCGTCTGGCGTTGGATTTCCGTAATACCTTCAAACGCGATGTCTTCATCGACCTGGTGTGCTACCGCCGTCACGGCCACAACGAAGCCGACGAGCCGAGTGCAACCCAGCCGCTGATGTACCAGAAAATCAAAAAGCATCCGACTCCGCGCAAAATCTATGCTGACAAGCTGGAACAGGACAAAGTCGCGACGCTGGAAGACGCTACCGAACAGGTTAACCTCTACCGCGATGCGCTGGATGCCGGCGATTGCGTGGTAGCGGAATGGCGTCCGATGAACATGCACTCCTTTACCTGGTCTCCATACCTCAACCATGAGTGGGACGAGAGCTACCCGGATAAAGTTGAGCCAAAACGTCTGCAAGAGCTGGCCAAACGCATCAGTACGGTGCCGGAAACCGTTGAGATGCAGTCTCGCGTAGCGAAAATCTACGGCGACCGTCAGTTGATGGCCGCCGGTGAGAAACTGTTCGACTGGGGCGCGGCGGAAAACCTGGCGTACGCCACCCTGGTTGATGAGGGTATCCCGGTGCGTCTGTCCGGCGAAGACTCCGGTCGCGGTACCTTCTTCCACCGTCATGCGGTTATCCATAACCAGAGCAACGGTTCTACCTATACGCCGCTGCAGAACGTACACAACGGTCAGGGCCAGTTCCGCGTCTGGGATTCCGTGCTGTCTGAAGAAGCGGTACTGGCATTCGAATATGGTTACGCCACCGCGGAACCACGCACCCTGACCATCTGGGAAGCGCAGTTCGGCGACTTCGCCAACGGCGCGCAGGTGGTGATTGACCAGTTCATCAGCTCCGGCGAGCAGAAATGGGGCCGGATGTGCGGCCTGGTGATGCTGCTGCCGCACGGCTACGAAGGGCAGGGCCCGGAGCACTCCTCCGCGCGTCTGGAACGTTATCTGCAGCTGTGCGCTGAGCAGAACATGCAGGTTTGCGTACCGTCCACTCCGGCACAGGTTTACCACATGCTGCGTCGTCAGGCGCTGCGCGGTATGCGCCGTCCGCTGGTGGTCATGTCGCCGAAATCTCTGCTGCGTCACCCGCTGGCGGTTTCCAGCATGGACGAACTGGCGAACGGCACCTTTATGCCGGCGATTGGCGAAATCGACGAGCTCGATCCGCAAGCCGTGAAACGCGTCGTACTGTGCTCTGGTAAGGTTTACTACGACCTGCTGGAACAGCGCCGTAAAAACGAGCAAAAAGATGTCGCCATCGTGCGTATCGAACAGCTCTATCCGTTCCCGCATCAGGCGGTACAGGAAGCGCTGAAAGCTTACTCGCACGTCCACGATTTTGTCTGGTGCCAGGAAGAGCCGCTCAACCAGGGCGCATGGTACTGCAGCCAGCACCACCTTCGTGAAGTAGTTCCATTTGGGGCCTCTCTGCGTTATGCAGGCCGCCCGGCCTCCGCCTCTCCGGCGGTAGGGTATATGTCCGTTCACCAGAAACAGCAACAAGATCTGGTCAATGACGCGCTGAACGTCGATTAATTAAAGGATACACAATGAGTAGCGTAGATATTCTGGTTCCCGACCTTCCTGAGTCCGTAGCTGACGCAACCGTCGCCACCTGGCACAAAAAACCGGGCGACGCGGTAGTCCGCGACGAAGTTCTGGTCGAAATCGAAACTGACAAAGTGGTACTGGAAGTACCGGCATCAGCGGACGGCATTCTGGATGCAGTACTGGAAGACGAAGGCGCCACCGTGCTGTCTCGTCAGATTCTGGGCCGCCTGCGTGAAGGCAACAGCGCCGGTAAAGCCGCTGATGCGAAAGCTGATACCAAAGAGTCCACCCCGGCTCAGCGTCAGCAAGCGTCTCTGGAAGAGCAGAGCAACGACGCGCTTAGCCCGGCTATCCGTCGTCTGCTGGCTGAACACAGCCTCGACGCGGCGGCGATTAAAGGCACCGGCGTTGGCGGCCGCCTGACCCGCGAAGACGTTGAGAAACATCTGGCGAGCGCGCCGGCGAAAGCTGAAGCGAAAGCGCCAGCCGCTGCTGCGGCGCCGGTTGCGCAACTGGGCCACCGCTCTGAAAAACGCGTA
Organism: Klebsiella sp. CN_Kp097; assembly: GCF_040064495.1. Classification (NCBI taxonomy): domain Bacteria; kingdom Pseudomonadati; phylum Pseudomonadota; class Gammaproteobacteria; order Enterobacterales; family Enterobacteriaceae; genus Klebsiella; species Klebsiella sp. CN_Kp097. The sequence continues at coordinate 50,408 of NZ_JBEAIL010000030.1, forward strand.
CCGATGACCCGTCTGCGTAAACGCGTTGCCGAGCGTCTGCTGGAAGCGAAAAACTCTACCGCCATGCTGACCACGTTCAACGAAGTCAACATGAAGCCGATTATGGATCTGCGTAAGCAGTACGGCGAAGCGTTCGAAAAACGTCACGGTATCCGTCTGGGCTTCATGTCCTTCTACGTGAAAGCGGTTGTTGAAGCGCTGAAACGCTACCCGGAAGTGAATGCTTCCATCGATGGCGACGATGTGGTTTATCACAACTACTTCGACGTGAGCATGGCGGTTTCGACCCCACGTGGCCTGGTGACTCCGGTGCTGCGTGACGTTGACCTGCTGGGCATGGCGGATATCGAAAAGAATATTAAAGAGCTGGCAGTGAAAGGCCGTGACGGCAAGCTGACCGTAGATGACCTGACCGGCGGTAACTTCACCATTACCAACGGCGGCGTATTCGGTTCTCTGATGTCCACGCCGATCATCAACCCACCGCAGAGCGCCATTCTGGGTATGCATGCCATTAAAGACCGTCCGATGGCGGTCAATGGCAAGGTAGAAATTCTGCCGATGATGTACCTGGCGCTCTCCTACGACCACCGTCTGATCGACGGACGTGAATCGGTAGGCTTCCTGGTAGCGATTAAAGAGCTGCTGGAAGATCCGACTCGTCTGCTGCTGGACGTGTAGTCAGTAAGAGTATTACCTACCGTAGGCCGGATAAGGCGTTCGCGCCGCCATCCGGCGTTGATGAGATGCCTGATGGCGACGCTTGCGCGTCTTATCAGGCCTACAGGTTTAAAGATAATTATTACCTGAAGGATGGACTGAACACATGAACTTACATGAATATCAGGCAAAACAACTTTTTGCCCGCTATGGCTTACCGGCGCCGGTGGGTTATGCCTGTACTACTCCGCGTGAAGCAGAAGAAGCCGCTTCAAAAATCGGCGCGGGTCCGTGGGTAGTGAAATGTCAGGTTCACGCTGGTGGCCGCGGTAAAGCGGGCGGTGTGAAAGTAGTTAAGAGCAAAGAAGAGATTCGCGCTTTTGCTGAGCATTGGCTGGGCAAACGCCTGGTGACTTACCAAACAGATGCTAACGGCCAGCCGGTAAACCAGATTCTGGTTGAAGCCGCGACCGATATTGATAAAGAGCTGTATCTGGGCGCGGTTGTTGACCGTAGCTCCCGTCGCGTGGTGTTCATGGCGTCTACCGAAGGCGGCGTGGAAATCGAAAAAGTAGCGGAAGAAACCCCGCACCTGATCCACAAGATCGCCATCGATCCGCTGGCGGGCCCGATGCCTTACCAGGGTCGCGAACTGGCGTTCAAACTGGGTCTGGAAGGTAAACAGGTTCAGCAGTTCACCAAGATCTTCATGGGTCTGGCGACCATCTTCCTGGAGCGCGATCTGGCGCTGATCGAAATCAACCCGTTGGTTATCACCAAGCAGGGCGACCTGATCTGCCTCGACGGTAAACTGGGCGCTGACGGCAACGCGCTGTTCCGCCAGCCGGATCTGCGTGAAATGCGCGACCAGTCTCAGGAAGATCCGCGCGAAGCTCAGGCGGCGCAGTGGGAACTGAACTACGTTGCGCTCGACGGCAACATCGGTTGCATGGTTAACGGCGCAGGCCTGGCGATGGGCACCATGGACATCGTTAAGCTGCACGGCGGCGAACCGGCTAACTTCCTCGACGTTGGCGGCGGCGCCACCAAAGAGCGCGTAACCGAAGCGTTCAAAATCATCCTCTCTGACGACAACGTTAAAGCGGTTCTGGTTAACATCTTCGGCGGTATCGTACGTTGCGACCTGATCGCTGACGGCATCATCGGCGCGGTTGAAGAAGTGGGTGTTAACGTACCGGTTGTTGTACGTCTCGAAGGTAACAACGCCGAACTGGGCGCGAAAAAACTGGCTGACAGCGGCCTGAATATTATTGCAGCGAAAAGTCTGACGGACGCAGCACAGCAGGTTGTTGCCGCAGTGGAGGGGAAATAATGTCAGTTTTAATTAATAAAGACACCAAGGTTATCTGCCAGGGCTTTACCGGTAGCCAGGGTACATTCCACTCTGAACAAGCGATCGCTTACGGCACTCAGATGGTTGGCGGCGTAACGCCAGGTAAAGGCGGCACCACTCACCTGGGCCTGCCGGTATTTAACACCGTGCGTGAAGCCGTTGAAGCCACCGGCGCGACTGCGACCGTCATCTACGTTCCGGCGCCGTTCTGCAAAGACTCCATTCTGGAAGCTATCGACGCGGGCATTAAGCTGATTATCACCATCACTGAAGGTATCCCGACCCTGGATATGCTGACCGTGAAAGTGAAGCTGGACGAAGCTGGCGTTCGCATGATCGGCCCGAACTGCCCAGGCGTTATCACCCCGGGCGAGTGCAAAATCGGCATCATGCCGGGTCACATCCACAAGCCGGGTAAAGTGGGCATCGTTTCCCGTTCCGGTACCCTGACCTATGAAGCGGTTAAGCAGACCACCGACTATGGCTTTGGCCAGTCTACCTGCGTCGGTATCGGCGGCGACCCGATCCCGGGCTCCAACTTCATCGATATCCTGAAAATGTTCCAGGAAGACCCGCAGACCGAAGCGATCGTCATGATCGGTGAAATCGGCGGCAGCGCGGAAGAAGAAGCGGCAGCTTACATTAAAGAGCACGTGACTAAGCCGGTTGTCGGCTACATCGCGGGCGTTACCGCGCCGAAAGGTAAGCGTATGGGCCACGCAGGCGCCATCATCGCTGGCGGTAAAGGCACCGCTGATGAGAAATTTGCTGCGCTGGAAGCGGCCGGTGTGAAAACCGTTCGCAGCCTGGCGGATATCGGCGAAGCGCTGAAAGCTATCATCAAGTAAACCCTCACTGCTCTCAGGAGCAGACTAATGTCCGATTTCGACATGGTTGGCCACCGTCAGGTGGCCTTTTTTTTGCCTTGTCGTCAGCCGCAGGCGCTCTCTTACGTTAAAAAACGCTATTCTATTGATTTGATGAATATTATTGGGAATAATCACTCGCCGCTTGTCCGGGGGAGGGGAGGTGGTTAATTTTATGTGAAAATAAACAGGAAAACGCAGACGTTATTTTTTTGCATTTCGATTGGGAAAAATAGTGTGACCGGTCTAACATTATTAGGATCGCATCATTTCTTGCCTTAAATTGGTTAAAGTTAAAATTATATTACCTATAATTCTCATTCCCCCCTTTTTAGTAACCGCTAGCGGCAGACTTTAAACACATTTTTAACATCAATTTCACCGTTATTCTTTATTGCGCCACATAATTAACATAAGAAGAAAAAATTGATTTATATCAATGCTTAATCCTTGGAAAAAATCACCAAAAAACGTTAAATTGTCGCAAATCAAATTGGCCTATTCCGGGCATTTTCGCTATATATTGATCACCGTCGAAAAATGTAAAGCTGGAACAATAAAATCCTATTTATTGTAAGGTTATTGCGGCGTAATATATTAGAGAATCATTTGGTTTTTTCGTTAACGTATTTGTAACCTTTGCGAGGGCACTGTTTCATCGCCAGATGAGCAGTAACGTACCAGGGAGCAAATAATTTTGTATTGGGGCATGCGTATGAACCTGAATTTTGGGTTCGTTCTCGGAGTCTTCATGCGATGAGCAAGGAGTCATGATGTTAGATATAGTCGAACTGTCGCGCTTACAGTTTGCCTTGACCGCGATGTACCACTTCCTTTTTGTGCCGCTAACGCTCGGTATGGCGTTCCTGCTGGCCATCATGGAAACGGTCTACGTCCTTTCCGGCAAACAGATTTATAAAGATATGACCAAGTTCTGGGGCAAGTTGTTTGGTATCAACTTCGCTCTGGGTGTCGCAACCGGTTTGACCATGGAGTTCCAGTTCGGGACTAACTGGTCTTACTATTCTCACTATGTGGGCGATATCTTCGGTGCGCCGCTGGCCATTGAAGGTCTGATGGCCTTCTTCCTCGAATCTACCTTTGTAGGTCTGTTCTTCTTCGGTTGGGATCGTCTGGGCAAAGTTCAGCACATGGCGGTGACCTGGCTGGTCGCTCTGGGGTCTAACCTCTCCGCGCTGTGGATCCTGGTGGCCAACGGCTGGATGCAGAACCCGATCGCATCGGATTTCAACTTTGAAACCATGCGTATGGAGATGGTCAGCTTCTCTGAGCTGGTCCTGAACCCGGTTGCTCAGGTTAAATTCGTCCACACCGTGGCCTCCGGCTATGTGACTGGCGCGATGTTCATCCTTGCTATCAGCTCCTGGTACATGCTTAAAGGCCGTGATTTCGCCTTTGCTAAGCGCTCCTTCGCGATTGCTGCAAGCTTTGGTATGGCCGCTATCCTCTCCGTTATCGTCCTCGGCGATGAGTCCGGTTACGAAATGGGTGACGTGCAGAAAACCAAACTGGCGGCAATTGAAGCAGAATGGGAAACTCAGCCGGCGCCGGCTGCCTTTACCCTGTTTGGTATTCCCGATCAGGAAGCGCAAACCAACCACTTCTCCATCCAGATCCCTTACGCGCTGGGTATCATCGCTACCCGCTCGGTGGATAAGCCGGTTATCGGCCTGAAAGATCTGATGGCGCAGCATGAAGAGCGTATTCGTAACGGGATGAAAGCCTATGCGCTGCTGGAACAGCTGCGCGCCGGTTCCACCGATCAGGCGGTACGCGATCGGTTCAATGATGTTAAGAAAGACCTCGGTTATGGCCTGCTGCTCAAGCGCTATACCCCGAACGTCGCCGACGCCACGGAAGAGCAGATTGCTAAAGCGACCAAAGACTCTATTCCGAGCGTAGCGCCGCTGTACTTCGCCTTCCGTATCATGGTGGCGTGCGGCGTACTGATGCTGTTGATTATCGGCGCCTCTTTCTGGACCGTGATTCGTAACCGCATTGGCGAGAAAAAATGGCTGCTGCGCGCCGCGTTCTTCGGTCTGCCGCTGCCGTGGATTGCCGTTGAAGCGGGCTGGTTTGTTGCCGAATATGGCCGTCAGCCGTGGGCGATTGGTGAAGTGCTGCCTACAGCGGTGGCGAACTCATCGCTGACCGCGGGCGATCTGATCTTCTCGATGTTGCTGATCTGCGGTCTGTATACGCTGTTCCTGGTGGCTGAACTGTTCCTGATGTTCAAGTTTGCCCGCAAAGGACCGAGCAGCCTGAAAACGGGTCGCTATCACTTTGAACAGTCCTCCGCGGCTATTCAGTCGGCACGTTAAGACAGGAGTCGTCAAATGATCGATTATGAAGTATTGCGTTTAATCTGGTGGCTACTGATCGGCATCCTGCTGATTGGCTTCGCCGTCGCCGACGGTTTCGACATGGGGGTGGGCATGCTCACCCGTTTCCTCGGTCGTAATGACACCGAGCGTCGAATCATGATCAACTCCATCGCCCCGCACTGGGACGGAAACCAGGTGTGGCTCATCACCGCTGGCGGCGCGCTGTTTGCTGCCTGGCCGATGGTATACGCCGCCGCGTTCTCCGGCTTCTATGTGGCAATGATTCTGGTACTGGCGTCTTTATTCTTCCGTCCGGTGGGCTTCGACTACCGCTCCAAGATTGAAGATACCCGCTGGCGCAACATGTGGGACTGGGGCATCTTCGTGGGGAGCTTTGTGCCGCCGCTGGTTATCGGCGTGGCTTTCGGCAACCTGCTGCAGGGCGTACCGTTCCATATTGATGAGTATCTGCGTCTGTACTACACCGGCAATTTCTTCCAGCTGCTGAATCCGTTTGGTCTGCTGGCGGGTATCGTCAGCGTGGCGATGATCCTGACGCAGGGCGCGACCTACCTGCAGATGCGTACCGTAGGCGAACTGCATCTGCGCACCCGCACCGTCTCCACGGTGGCGGCGCTGGTGACGCTGGTTTGCTTCGCGCTGGCGGGCGTATGGGTCTACTACGGTATCGACGGTTACGTGGTGAAATCGGTGCTGGATCATACCGGTCCGTCTAACCCGCTGACCAAAGAAGTGGCGCGTGAAGCCGGCGCGTGGATGGTTAACTTTAACAATATGCCAGCGCTGTGGGCTATTCCTGCCCTGGGCGTGGTGCTGCCGCTGCTGACCGTCGCGTCGACAAAAGCAGATAAAGGCGCCATGGCGTTTCTGTTCTCCTCGCTGACGCTGGCCTGCATCATCCTGACCGCGGGTATCGCGATGTTCCCGTTCATCATGCCGTCCAGCACGATGCTGAATGCGAGCCTGACGATGTGGGATGCCACCTCCAGCCAGCTGACGCTGAATGTGATGACCTACGTGGCTATCGTGTTTGTGCCGATTATCCTCGGCTACACCACCTGGTGTTACTGGAAGATGTTTGGCCGCATTACCCGCGAAGACATCGAAAAGAACACCCACTCGCTGTACTAAGGTAAGGAGCTATATATGTGGTACTTCGCATGGATTTTGGGAACGCTGCTTGCCTGTGCCTTTGGGGTGATTACCGCGCTGGCGCTTGAGCACGTGGAAGCAACCAAAGCAGGTAAAGAAGAGCATTGATGAAAATTATCGCGACCCTTTACGCGATGATGGACAAGCGCCCGTTAAGGGCGCTTTCCTTATTAATGGCGCTGCTGCTGGCAGGCTGCATCTTCTGGGACCCGTCGCGCTTTGCGGCGAAGACCAGTGGGCTTGAAATCTGGCATGGTTTCTTGCTGATGTGGGCGGTGTGCGCCGGCGTCATTCACGGTGTGGGCTTCCGTCCGAAAGCCGTGCACTGGCAGGGGATTTTCTGTCCGCTTATCGCTGATATTGTTCTCTTTGCAGGCCTGATCTTTTTCTTCTTTTGAAAGATAAGAGTATAAGAGAAGTCTGTTAACCGCATGGGCTTGCATAAGCCCATAAAAATTTACTCGCCGTTTACTTTCTCCCATTCCAAACCACGATTCCCGCGCGTATAGTAGCGAAGTTTGAAAGCACTACTCTTTTTTTGCATTACCGGGATGTAAAGTGAATACAACGCTGTTTCGATGGCCGGTCCGGGTCTACTACGAAGATACCGATGCCGGTGGTGTGGTTTACCACGCCAGTTACGTCGCTTTTTATGAAAGAGCACGCACAGAGATGCTGCGCCACCATCACTTCAGTCAGCAGGTTCTGTTGGCTGAACGAGTTGCCTTTGTCGTTCGCAAAATGACGCTGGAGTATTTTGCGCCCGCCAGACTCGACGACATGCTCGAAATCCAGACGGAAATTACCTCGATGCGAGGCACCTCTTTGGTTTTCACGCAGCGAATCGTCAACGCCGAGAATACAGTTTTGAACGAAGCTGAAGTTCTCATTGTGTGCGTTGATCCACTCTTAATGAAGCCTCGTGCGCTTCCCAAGTCTATTGTCGCGGAGTTTAAGCAGTGACTGACATGAATATCCTTGATTTGTTCCTGAAGGCGAGCCTTCTGGTTAAACTTATCATGTTGATTTTGATTGGTTTTTCTATCGCTTCCTGGGCTATTATTATTCAGAGAACGCGTATCCTCAATTCCGCCAGCCGCGAAGCCGAAGCGTTTGAAGATAAGTTCTGGTCCGGTATTGAACTGTCTCGCCTGTACCAGGAGAGCCAGGGCCGTCGCGATAGCCTCGCCGGTTCCGAGCAGATTTTTTACAGCGGCTTTAAAGAGTTCGCGCGTCTGCATCGTGCCAACAGCCATGCGCCGGAAGCGATTGTCGAAGGGGCGTCGCGCGCGATGCGTATCTCGATGAACCGCGAACTGGAAACGCTGGAAACGCATATTCCGTTCCTTGGCACCGTGGGTTCCATCAGCCCGTATATCGGCCTGTTCGGTACCGTCTGGGGGATCATGCACGCCTTTATCGCCCTCGGCGCGGTGAAGCAGGCGACGCTGCAGATGGTTGCGCCGGGGATCGCGGAAGCGCTGATCGCCACGGCAATCGGTCTGTTTGCTGCCATCCCGGCGGTTATGGCCTACAACCGTCTGAACCAGCGCGTGAACAAACTTGAACTGAACTACGACAACTTTATGGAAGAGTTCACCGCCATTCTGCACCGTCAGGCGTTTACCAGCAGCGAAAGCAATAAGGGGTAAGCCATGGCCAGAGCACGTGGACGCGGACGTCGCGAACTGAAGTCCGAGATTAACATCGTTCCGCTGCTGGATGTCCTGTTGGTGCTGTTGCTGATCTTCATGGCGACAGCGCCGATCATTACGCAGAGCGTGGAAGTCGATCTGCCGGACGCCACGGAGTCGCAAGCGGTGAAAAGCAACGATGAACCACCGGTTATCGTTGAAGTCTCCGGAGTAGGGCAGTACAGCGTGAAAGTCGGTCAGGAAACGTTGTCCCAACTGCCGCCGGAGCAGGTCATTGCTGAAGCGAAGCGCCGACTCGAAGCGAACGAGAAGACGGTGTTCCTTATCGGTGGCGCGAAAGATGTGCCTTACGATGAAATCATTAAAGCGCTTAACCTGTTGCATAGCGCAGGGGTTAAATCGGTTGGCTTAATGACCAAGCCTATTTAATCGGCCCGCGGAGCGAGCGGCGGTGGATATCGATAGCATTCCGCCGTTGCTTTTAAGCGGCAACAGGCGAACAGTTTTTGGGAACCGATAGTGTCAAAGGCAACCGAACAAAACGATAAGCTTAAACGAGCGATCATAGTTTCAGTGGTGCTGCACATCATTCTGATTGCGCTACTGATCTGGAGTTCGTTCGACGAGCATCTGGATACTTCCGGCGGCGGCGGAGGTTCGTCCATTGATGCGGTGATGGTCGATCCTGGCGCGGTAGTCAACAACTACAACCGCCAGCAGCAACAGCAGTCCAGCGCGCGTCGCGCGGCCGAGCAGCGTGAAAAGCAGGCTCAGCAGCAGGCCGAGGAACTGCGGGAAAAACAGGCTGCCGAGCAGGAACGCCTGAAGCAAATGGAACAAGAACGTCTGCAGGCGCAGGAAGCGGCTAAAGAAGCGAAAGAGCAGCAAAAACAGGCTGAAGAAGCGGCAGCCAAGGCGGCGGCCGCGGCAAAAGCGAAAGCAGATGCCCAGGCGAAAGAAGCGCAGGAAGCTGCCGCTAAAGCCGCTGCTGATGCCAAAGCTAAGGCCGATGCCCAGGCGAAAGTCGCGGAAGCGGCTGCCGCTAAGGCGGCAGCCAAAGCAGCCGCTGACGCGAAGAAACAGGCGGAAGCCGAAGCGGCGAAAGCCGCCGCGGATGCGCAGAAGAAAGCCGAAGCGGAAGCTGCGAAAAAAGCTCAGCAGGATGCAGAGAAGAAAGCGCAGCAGCAGGCCGAGAAGAAAGCTCAGCAGGAAGCGGCGAAACAGGCTGCGGCAGAAAAGGCCGCCGCTGAGAAAGCCGCTGCCCAGAAAGCTGCCGCGGAAAAAGCCGCTGCTGAAAAAGCCGCAGCAGCCGAAAAAGCCGCTGCCGCCAAAGCTGCCGCAGCAGAAAAAGCGGCGGCTGATAAAGCGGCCAAAGCCGCCGCCGCGAAGGCCGCCGCGGCCAAGAAAGCCGCTGCAGCTAAAGAAGCAAGCGGTGTTGACGATCTGCTTGGTGACCTGAGCTCAGGTAAGAATGCGCCGAAAACCGGCGGTGGCGCTAAAGGCAACGGCCAGCCATCGAAAGATAGCGGTGCCTCAGGCGCCAACGGCGGGGCAACGGGAGCTGATATCAGCGCATACGCAAAGCAAATACAGATGGCTATTCAAAGCCGCCTGTATGATGCCAGCCTCTATCAAGGCAAGCGTTGCGTGTTGCATATCAACCTTGGGCCTGACGGCACATTAAAGGATATCACCTCTGAAGGAGGCGACCCTGCGCTGTGTCAGGCGGCATTAACGGCAGCACGTACTGCGAGTATTCCTAAACCGCCAAGTCAGGCTGTTTATGAGAAAATAAAAAATGCGACACTAGACTTTAAACTGTAATCGTTTTTCCCCGTGCAAGCGGGGAAAAACAATCTATGGTAGTCACAGGGTTTTGGTAGTTTTGTGTATTTGGGTTTGTTAACATTCTGCTAAATTATCGTGGGCTTTCCGCCCGGATAAGGGAGATATGATGAAGCAGGCATTACGAGTAGCATTTGGTTTTTTGATGCTGTGGGCGGCGGTGCTGCACGCAGAAGTACGCATCGAGATCACCCAGGGGGTGGACTCGGCGCGCCCCATCGGTGTGGTGCCATTCCAGTGGGCTGGCCCAGGCGCTGCGCCTGAAGATATTGGCGGCGTGGTAGCGGCTGACCTGCGTAACAGTGGCAAGTTTAACCCGCTGGATCGCTCGCGCCTGCCTCAGCAGCCGGGTAGCGCTCAGGAAGTGCAACCTGCAGCATGGTCCGCGCTGGGCGTTGACGCCGTGGTCGTAGGCCAGGTGACGCCAAACCCTGACGGTTCTTACCAGGTTGCCTATCAGTTGGTTGATACCGGCGGTGCGCCGGGTACCATCCTGTCACAAGGCTCTTTCAAAGTGACCAAGCAGTACCTGCGTTATGCCGGACATACTGCCAGTGACGCGGTATTCGAAAAGCTGACCGGAATTAAAGGCGCTTTCCGTACCCGTATCGCTTACGTGGTTCGCACCAACGGCGGTCAGTTCCCGTATGAGCTGCGCGTCTCTGACTACGACGGCTACAACCAGTTCCTGGTTCACCGTTCATCACAGCCGCTGATGTCGCCGGCATGGTCTCCGGACGGTTCTAAACTGGCCTATGTGACCTTCGAAAGCGGCCGCTCCGCGCTGGTAGTTCAGACGTTGGCGAATGGCGCAGTCCGTCAGATTGCCTCCTTCCCGCAGCACAACGGCGCGCCGGCCTTCTCGCCGGATGGCAGCAAACTGGCATTCGCACTGTCGAAAACCGGTAGCCTGAATCTGTACGTGATGGACCTTGGCTCCGGCCAGATTCGTCAGGTGACTAACGGTCGCAGCAATAACACCGAACCGAGCTGGTTCCCGGATAGCCAGAACCTGGCGTTTACTTCCGACCAGGCTGGCCGTCCTCAGGTGTATAAAGTCAACATCAACGGCGGTACGCCGCAGCGTATTACCTGGGAAGGTTCGCAGAACCAGGATGCTGACGTCAGCGCTGATGGTAAAATTATGGTAATGGTAAGCTCGGCCAACGGTCAGCAGCACATTGCTAAGCAAGATCTGGAAGCGGGTGGTGTACAGGTTCTGTCATCAACGTTTTTAGATGAAACGCCAAGTCTGGCACCTAACGGCACTATGGTAATCTACAGCTCTTCTCAGGGGATGGGATCCGTGCTGAATCTGGTTTCTACAGATGGGCGTTTCAAAGCGCGTCTTCCGGCAACTGATGGACAGGTAAAATTCCCTGCCTGGTCGCCGTATCTGTGATAATAAATAATTGATTATTAAAGGAATCAAAGAAATGCAACTGAACAAAGTGCTGAAAGGGCTGATGATCGCTCTGCCGGTTATGGCAATCGCGGCGTGTTCTTCCAACAAGAACGCCAGCAACGACCAGAGCGGTGAAGGCATGCTGGGTGCCGGCACTGGTATGGACGCTAACGCTAACGGCGGCAACATGTCTTCCGAAGAGCAAGCTCGTCTGCAGATGCAGCAGCTGCAGCAGAACAACATCGTTTACTTCGATCTGGACAAGTACGATATCCGTTCTGACTTCGCTGCAATGCTGGATGCGCACGCTAACTTCCTGCGTAGCAACCCGTCCTACAAAGTGACCGTAGAAGGTCACGCGGATGAGCGCGGTACTCCGGAATACAACATCGCTCTGGGTGAGCGTCGTGCTAACGCCGTTAAGATGTATCTGCAGGGCAAAGGTGTTTCTGCTGACCAGATTTCCATCGTTTCTTACGGTAAAGAAAAACCTGCAGTACTGGGTCATGACGAAGCGGCATATGCCAAAAACCGTCGCGCCGTACTGGTTTACTAAGAGAATTGCATGAGCAGTAACTTCAGACATCATTTATTGAGTCTGTCGTTACTGGTTGGCATAGCGGCCCCCTGGGCCGCTTTTGCTCAGGCGCCAATCAGTAGTGTCGGCTCAGGCTCGGTCGAAGACCGCGTCACTCAACTTGAGCGTATTTCCAATGCTCACAGCCAGCTTTTAACCCAACTCCAGCAACAACTCTCCGATAACCAAAGCGATATTGATTCCCTGCGCGGTCAGATTCAGGAAAATCAGTATCAGCTCAATCAGATTGTCGAACGCCAGAAGCAGATTCTGCAACAGATCGACGGGCTGACGAGCGGTGGCGGAGCAGCAGCGGCAGGCGCGCAGGCGCAGGCTCCGTCGTCTTCCGGCGATCAAAGTTCGGCTGCCACCAGTACGGCGCCAGCGGCGTCTTCCGGGGCGCCTGCGATGACCGGGGATGCCAACACCGATTACAACGCGGCTATTGCGCTGGTTAAAGATTCGTCCCGCCAGGATGACGCAATGGTGGCGTTTCAGAACTTCGTCAAGAAGTACCCGGATTCAACTTATCAGCCGAACGCCAACTACTGGCTCGGACAGTTGAACTACAATAAGGGGAAAAAAGACGATGCGGCATATTATTTTGCCTCAGTGGTGAAAAACTATCCGAAATCCCCGAAAGCGCCGGATGCGATGTTTAAAGTCGGCGTTATCATGCAGGACAAAGGCGACACCGCGAAAGCGAAAGCGGTTTACCAGCAGGTAGTCAGCAAATTCCCTGGCACCGATGGTGCGAAACAAGCGCAAAAACGCCTTAACGCCCTGGGTTGATTATGGCATGACCAGAAATCGCGTTATTTCTGGTCTTGTCGCACGAAACCCAAGCAGTTAAGTGATCTTTATCGAAATTTTAGTTGCGCTGAAATCTGAAATCAGTAATATATGCCGCCGTTGCCAAGGGATATCGAACAAGCCCAAAGCGACGCCAGAGTGGGTCGTTAGCTCAGTTGGTAGAGCAGTTGACTTTTAATCAATTGGTCGCAGGTT
>NZ_JBEAIL010000031.1:0-136828 GCF_040064495.1 Klebsiella sp. CN_Kp097
CTTACCGTGGCTACGATATTCTGCGGCCTGGAAATTCCACGGTGGCGCTGCGCTTACCGTGGCTACGATATTCTGCGGCCTGTAAATTCCACGGTGGCGCTGCGCTTACCGTGGCTACGATATTCTGCGGCCTGGAAATTCCACGGTGGCGCTGCGCTTGCCGCGGTCACGATGTTCTGCAGGCTGGTAGCCCGGCTGAGGCGCAAGCGCCGTAAGCCGGGAACTGTTCCTTAATCTTCTTCCAGCGAATACGGCAATGGCTTGATGCTCAGGCTGCCGGCATCATCACGCACGCGGAACACGCTGTCCGGTTCCATATCGTTATTCATCACCACCTGGACCATCAGGCTTCCGTCATCCAACTGTACGGCTGCCAGCACCGTACCAGTGCGGCGCCAGTTGTCGCCCATTTTCAGCTCCAGATCTTCCCCGGCTTCCGGCACCCGGCTGGCGGTACCCGCCAGCGTCCACAGCGCGCGTTTATTGGCGCCGCGGAATTTCGCCCGGGCGACCATTTCCTGGCCGGTGTAGCAGCCTTTCTTGAAGCTGATACCGCCCAACGCCTGCAGGTTGGTCGCCTGCGGAATGAACTGCGCGCTGTTTACGCTGTCGATAACCGGCAGACCGGCCTCGATGTTCAGCGCCAGCCACTGCTGGCTGTTGTTAAGCTGCGCTTCGCCGCGCAGCGCTTCCGTCACCCGGTTGGCGGTGTCGGCATCGGTCACCAGCAGGAAGCGTTCGGCAGGATGTTCAAACCACAGCAGGCTGGTCACGCCTTCGGTGACCACCGGTTTACCAGCGTCCGGCAGCGCGGCGAACAATGGAGCCAGCGCGGCGCGCGCCTGGAAACCGGCAACGCCCAGCAGGACCAGATCGTCGTTTGCGGCGATGGTGACTTTGGAGAAGACGGCATATTTTTTCAGTTCGGTCAGCTGCGCTTCGCGCAGGCTGCGGCGCTCAATCCACGCGAAACCGCCGTCGCGGTGGAAGACGCGCAGGTTGCTCCACATTTTGCCTTTGGCATCACAGTGCGCGGCAAGCAGATGCTGATCGGCGGTTAAATGGCTGACATCGGCGGTGATCTGCCCCTGCAGATACTTCTCGCCATCCGGACCGGTAATCGTCGCCAGCGCCCAATCATCCAGCGTCATCAGCGTTAACGGCAGACGAGCGGAAGAAGAGGGCTGACGCGGAGGAAAAGGTGTAAAAGCCATAGTCATATCCTGAATAGCTTAACGCAGAGTGAATGACTAATGGTAAAAGAGCTATGGTGCAATGCAAGCGCTTTCGGCAAGCCATTTGTGCCCTCAGGATGAGGTGAATAGCCAACCGGATTTTGGGCTTTTATGGAATGCTGCTCGCACAAGGCGATATTACTGTAAAGTAAGTGCCTAAAAAGGGTTAAACTAAGCTATATCTTGATGCTGGAAGGACAACATGGACATTAACAACAAAGCTCGCATCCACTGGGCATGCCGCCGCGGTATGCGCGAACTCGATATCTCCATCATGCCGTTTTTCGAGTATGAGTACGACACGCTCAGCGATGACGATAAGCGCCTGTTCATCCGTTTGCTGGAGAACGATGATCCGGATCTGTTTAACTGGCTGATGAATCACGGCAAGCCGGCAGATGCGCAACTTCAACGGATGATTAATTTAATCCAGACTCGGAATCGGGAACGTGGTCCTGTGGCAATCTGATTTACGTATTTCCTGGCGTTCGCAGTGGTTCTCGCTGCTGCTGCACGGGGTGGTGGCGGCGATAGTGCTGCTCATGCCCTGGCCGTTAAGCTACACCCCGATTTGGCTTCTGTTGCTATCGCTGGTGGTGTTTGACTGCGTGCGCAGCCAGCGGCGGATCCACGCCTGCCAGGGAGAAATTAAGCTGTTGATCGATTCCCGTTTACGGTGGCAAAAAACGGAATGGGATATCGTCGGGACGCCATGGGTTATCAGTAGCGGTATGCTGCTGCGCCTGAAGCATGCGGAAAGCGGCCGTAGCCAGCATTTGTGGGTGGCGGCGGATAGCATGGATGCGGGGGAATGGCGGGATTTGCGCCGGCTGGTGCTGCAAAAACCGGCGCACGACTAACTCAGGATCAGGCGAAGTGCTCCGCCATTTCGCCGAGGATCTGCTCGCACCAGTTCTGGATGCGCTCATCGCTCAGGTCGTACTGATTGGTTTCATCCAGCGCCAGGCCGACAAACAATTGGCCATCGGCGATAACCGGTTTCGGGCTGGTGAACTCATAGCCCTCGGTTGGCCAGTAGCCGACAAACTTCACGCCTTTGGTCGCCAGCTTATCGTGCAGCATCCCCAGCGCGTCAAGGAACCATTCGCCGTAACCAAGCTGATCGCCCATGCCGTACAGCGCGACGATTTTGCCATTCAGATCTAAGGCGTCGAGCTGTTCCCAGACCGCTTCCCAGTCTTCCTGAATTTCGCCGAAATCCCAGGTCGGGATGCCGAGAATCAGCACGTCGTACTGGCTCATCAGCGCGGGGGAGTCATCTTTCAGATTATGCAGCGTCACCAGCTCGGGGCCGATGATATCGCGGATTTTTTCCGCGGCCATTTCGGTGTAGCAGGTACTGGAGCCGTAAAAAAGACCTATATTCATCGCGTAAACGTCTCAATTCTTGCCGTGAATTGCGCCCAGTGTACCAGAAAGGCGGCCTCTTAAGGCATAATGAGGGCGTATAACGAACAAAGAGGCCGATGTGAAACAGGATCTGGCACAAATTGAACAGTTTCTCGATGCCCTTTGGCTGGAGCGTAATCTGGCGGAGAACACGCTCAGCGCCTATCGCCGCGATTTGACGATGTTAGTAGAGTGGCTGCATCATCGCGGGCTGTCGCTGGCGAGCGTCGGCAGCGACGATCTACAGGCGCTGCTGGCCGAGCGGCAAACCGGCGGCTACAAAGCGACCAGTACCGCACGGCTGCTTAGCGCCGTGCGCCGCTTCTTCCAGCATTTGTACCGGGAGAAAGTCCGCCCGGACGATCCCAGCGCGCTGCTGGCTTCGCCGAAGCTGCCGCAGCGGCTGCCGAAAGATCTCAGCGAGGCGCAGGTTGAGCGTCTGCTGCAGGCGCCGCTGGTGGAGCAGCCGCTGGAGTTGCGCGATAAGGCGATGCTGGAAGTGCTGTATGCCACCGGCCTGCGCGTCTCCGAACTGGTTGGCCTGACGATGAGCGATATCAGTCTGCGACAGGGCGTACTGCGGGTCATTGGTAAAGGCAACAAAGAGCGGCTGGTGCCGCTGGGCGAAGAGGCGGTGTCATGGGTAGAAAATTACCTTGAATACGGCCGCCCGTGGCTGCTGAACGGCGTGGCTTCGGACGTGCTTTTCCCCAGCCAGCGCGCGCAGCAGATGACGCGCCAGACATTCTGGCACCGCATTAAACACTATGCCGTACTGGCGGGGATCGACAGCGCGAAGCTCTCCCCGCACGTGTTGCGTCATGCGTTTGCCACGCATTTGCTCAATCACGGCGCCGATTTACGCGTGGTACAGATGCTGTTAGGACACAGCGATCTCTCCACCACGCAGATCTACACCCACGTGGCGACCGAACGGTTACGACAACTTCATCAACAGCATCACCCGCGGGCGTGAGTGCTGAATAAAAGGACTGAGTATGAAAAAAGGTTTATTGATGTTCACCCTGCTGGCGGCTTCACTCTCCGGCGCGGCGCATGCCGATAGCGCGGCGATCAAACAGTCGCTGGCGAAACTGGGTGTGCAGAGCACCGATATCCAACCGTCGCCGGTTTCCGGGATGAGCACGGTGCTCACCGACAGCGGCGTGCTGTACGTCACTGACGATGGCAAACACATTATTCAGGGACCGATGTATGACGTTAGCGGCGCGCAGCCGGTTAACGTCACCAACCAGTTGCTGGTCGGCAAGCTGAACGCCTTAACCAAAGAGATGATTGTCTATAAAGCGCCGAAGGAGCAGCATGCCATTACCGTCTTTACCGACATCACCTGCGGCTACTGCCACAAACTGCACGAGCAGATGAGCGACTATAACGCGCTGGGGATCACCGTGCGTTATCTGGCCTTCCCGCGCCAGGGGCTGCAAAGCCAGGCCGAGCAGGATATGAAAGCGATCTGGTGTGCGAAAGATCGTAATAAAGCGCTGGATGACGCCATGAATGGTAAAGGCGTGCAGCCGGCGAGCTGCAGCGTAGATATCGCCAAACATTATACCCTCGGGGTGCAAATGGGCGTCAACGGCACCCCGGCGATGGTTCTCAGCAACGGCATGGTGCTGCCGGGCTATCAGGGGCCGAAAGAGCTTAAAGCTTTCCTCGACGAGCATCAAAAACAGACAAGCGGTAACTGATTCGCGTGAAACAACAGATACAACTACGCCGCCGCGAGGCGGTTGATGGCGTCGACCTCCCCGCCGACCTGCCGCCTCTGCTGCAGCGGTTGTATGCCAGCCGCGGCGTGCGCAGCGCGCAGGAGCTGGAACGCGGCGTCAAAGGCATGTTGCCATGGACGCAACTCACCGGCGTTGAAAAAGCCGTTGAAATGCTGCATGACGCTTTCCAGAAAGGGTTACATATTGTGGTGGTCGGCGATTTTGACGCCGATGGCGCCACCAGTACCGCGCTCAGCGTGCTCGCCTTGCGCGCGCTGGGCTACGGTAACGTTTCCTATCTGGTGCCGAACCGTTTTGAAGACGGCTATGGTTTAAGCCCGGAAGTGGTCGAGCAGGCGCACGCGCGCGGCGCGCAGATGATCATGACCGTCGATAACGGCATTTCATCACATGCCGGCGTCGATCACGCCCATAAGCTCGGTATCCCGGTGCTGGTGACCGATCACCACCTGCCGGGCGATACGCTGCCGGCGGCGGAGGCCATCGTTAACCCTAACCTGCGCGATTGCGACTTCCCGTCAAAATCACTGGCCGGGGTCGGGGTGGCGTTTTATCTGATGCTGGCGCTGCGCACCTTCCTGCGCGATAACGGCTGGTTCGAGGCCCGCGGTATCGCCGCGCCAAACCTTGCCGAGCTGCTGGATTTAGTGGCGCTGGGCACCGTTGCGGACGTGGTGCCGTTAGATGCCAACAACCGCATCCTGACCTGGCAGGGGTTAAGCCGCATTCGCGCCGGAAAATGTCGGCCAGGCATTAAAGCGCTGCTGGAAATTTCCAACCGCGATCCGCAAAAGCTTGCCGCCAGCGATCTCGGTTTCGCCCTCGGGCCGCGCCTGAATGCTGCGGGGCGGCTGGATGATATGTCCGTCGGCGTTGCACTGCTGCTGTGCGATAACATCGGCGAAGCGCGGGTGCTGGCCAATGAGCTCGATGCGCTTAACCAGACGCGTAAAGAGATTGAACAGGGGATGCAGGCCGAAGCGCTGACTCTGTGTCAGCAGCTGGAACGCAGTAGCGACACCCTGCCCGGCGGGCTGGCGATGTACCATCCGCAATGGCATCAGGGGGTAGTCGGCATCCTGGCATCACGGATTAAAGAGCGCTTCCATCGCCCGGTTATCGCTTTTGCGCCTACCGGCGACGGCACGCTCAAAGGTTCTGGCCGCTCCATTCAGGGGCTGCACATGCGCGATGCGCTGGAGCGCCTTGATACGCTTTATCCTGGGTTAATCCTGAAGTTTGGCGGCCACGCGATGGCGGCGGGCTTATCGCTGGAAGAGGCGCGTTTTGAAGAGTTTCAACAGCGCTTCGGCGAGCTGGTGACCGAGTGGCTGGATCCCGCATTATTGCTGGGCGAGGTGGTTTCCGATGGCCCGCTGGCGGCGGCGGAGATGAGCATGGAAGTGGCGCAGATGCTGCGCGATGCCGGGCCATGGGGGCAGATGTTCCCGGAACCGTTGTTTGATGGCCGTTTCCGCCTGCTGCAGCAGCGGCTGGTGGGCGAGCGTCACCTGAAAGTGATGGTCGAGCCGGTTGACGGCGGGCCGCTGCTGGACGGTATTGCCTTCAACATCGATACTTCCATTTGGCCGGATAATGGCGTGCGTGAAGTACAGTTAGCCTACAAGCTCGACATCAACGAGTTCCGCGGCAACCGCAGCCTGCAGCTGATCATCGATCACCTCTGGCCAAATTGACAACAGTGTATTAATAAGGGCGCGAATCCGGTAGAATTCCGCTCTTATCACCGCATTTTGACAAATCCATTAAAAGAAACCGACCATGTTTGAAATAAATCCGGTAAAAAACCGCATTCAGGACCTCACGGAGCGCTCCGACGTTCTTAGGGGGTATCTTTGACTACGATGCGAAGAAAGAGCGTCTCGAAGAAGTAAACGCCGAGCTGGAACAGCCGGACGTCTGGAACGAACCTGAGCGCGCACAGGCGCTGGGCAAAGAACGTTCTTCTCTGGAAGCTATCGTCGAAACGCTGGATCAGATGACCCAGGGTCTGGAAGATGTCGCCGGACTGCTGGAGCTGGCGGTAGAAGCCGAAGACGAAGAGACCTTCAACGAAGCGGTTGCCGAGCTGGACGGGCTGGAAGAGAAGCTGGCGCAGCTTGAGTTCCGCCGCATGTTCTCTGGCGAATATGACAGCGCCGACTGCTATCTCGATATTCAGGCCGGTTCCGGCGGCACCGAAGCCCAGGACTGGGCCAGCATGCTGATGCGCATGTACCTGCGTTGGGCGGAAGCGCGCGGCTTTAAGACCGAAATCATCGAAGAATCCGAAGGTGAAGTCGCGGGCATTAAATCGGTGACCATCAAAATCATTGGCGATTACGCCTACGGCTGGCTGCGTACTGAAACCGGCGTTCACCGCCTGGTGCGTAAGAGCCCGTTCGATTCCGGCGGCCGCCGTCATACCTCCTTTAGCTCGGCGTTCGTTTACCCAGAAGTTGATGACGATATCGATATCGAAATTAACCCAGCCGACCTGCGCATTGACGTATACCGCGCGTCCGGCGCCGGTGGTCAGCACGTTAACCGTACGGAATCCGCGGTGCGTATTACCCATATCCCGACCGGGTTAGTGACGCAGTGCCAGAACGACCGTTCGCAGCACAAGAACAAAGACCAGGCCATGAAGCAGATGAAAGCGAAGCTTTATGAGCTGGAAATGCAGAAGAAAAATGCCGAGAAGCAGGTGATGGAAGATAACAAATCCGACATCGGCTGGGGCAGCCAGATCCGCTCTTACGTGCTGGACGACTCGCGTATTAAAGATCTGCGCACCGGGGTGGAAACCCGCAACACTCAGGCGGTGCTCGATGGCAGCCTGGACCAATTTATCGAAGCAAGTTTGAAAGCAGGGTTATGAGGAACCAACATGTCTGAACAACAAGCACAGGGCGCTGACGCGGCAATTGACCTTAATAATGAACTGAAAACCCGTCGTGAGAAGCTGGCTGCGCTGCGTGAGCAGGGCGTCGCATTCCCGAACGATTTCCGTCGTGACCATACCTCTGACCAACTGCACGCTGACTTCGATGCCAAAGAAAACGAAGAGCTGGAAGCGCTGAATGTCGAAGTGGCCGTTGCTGGGCGCATGATGACCCGTCGTATCATGGGTAAAGCGTCTTTCGTTACCCTGCAGGACGTCGGCGGCCGCATTCAGCTGTACGTCGCGCGCGATGATCTGGCGGAAGGCGTCTACAACGATGAGTTCAAAAAATGGGATCTCGGCGATATCATCGCCGCCCGCGGTAAGCTGTTCAAAACCAAAACCGGCGAGCTGTCCATCCACTGCACCGAGCTGCGTCTGCTGACCAAAGCCCTGCGCCCGCTGCCGGACAAATTCCACGGCCTGCAGGATCAGGAAGCGCGCTACCGTCAGCGTTACCTTGATCTGATCTCCAACGACGAATCCCGTAACACCTTCAAAGTACGTTCGCAGATCCTGGCTGGCATCCGTCAGTTCATGGTTGGCCGCGGCTTTATGGAAGTAGAAACCCCGATGATGCAGGTGATCCCAGGCGGCGCTTCCGCGCGTCCGTTCATCACCCATCACAATGCGCTGGATCTGGACATGTACCTGCGTATCGCGCCGGAACTGTACCTCAAGCGTCTGGTGGTTGGCGGCTTCGAACGCGTCTTTGAAATCAACCGTAACTTCCGTAACGAAGGGATCTCCGTTCGCCACAACCCAGAGTTCACCATGATGGAACTCTATATGGCGTATGCGGATTATAAAGATCTGATTGAGCTGACCGAATCCCTGTTCCGCACCCTGGCGCAGGACATCCTCGGTAATACCGCGGTGCCTTATGGCGATCAGACTTTCGATTTCGGCAAGCCGTTTGAAAAACTGACCATGCGTGAAGCCATCAAGAAATACCGTCCGGAAACCGAGATGGCGGATCTGGATAACTTCGATTCCGCGAAAGCGATCGCTGAGTCTATCGGCATCAAAGTTGAAAAGAGCTGGGGTCTGGGCCGTATCGTGACCGAGATCTTCGAAGAAGTGGCGGAAGCGCATCTGATCCAGCCGACCTTCATCACCGAATACCCGGCAGAAGTTTCTCCGCTGGCCCGTCGTAACGACGTGAATCCGGAAATCACCGACCGCTTTGAATTCTTCATCGGCGGCCGCGAAATCGGTAACGGCTTTAGCGAGCTGAACGATGCCGAAGACCAGGCGCAGCGCTTCCAGGATCAGGTTGACGCGAAGGCCGCAGGCGACGACGAAGCGATGTTCTATGACGAAGACTACGTCACCGCGCTGGAACACGGCCTGCCGCCGACCGCCGGTCTGGGTATCGGTATCGACCGTATGGTGATGCTGTTCACTAACAGCCACACCATCCGCGACGTTATTCTGTTCCCGGCGATGCGTCCGCAGAAATAATCGCTTTTCGCGAAAAGCAAAAACCCGGCTTGCCGGGTTTTTTTATATTTGATGTCAAGGTTCGTCGCTGGCGTAGCCCGGCTCTTTAATGCTCGTCACTCGCGGTTACGCGCGTAAACGCGCGACAAAGTCTATCAACGCCTGACGCGCGTTTTTGTTTTTGGCTTCCAGCACCATCCACGGGCTAAAGGCCCACGGGGTAGCGGCCAGCGCGCTTAACATTTCCGGCAGCTCAACCCACTGATAATCCATGACTTCATCATCATTAGGTTGTAGTTCGCTGACCACGCGTGCGGCAAAAACCGGGCAGACTTCGTTTTCGACGATGCCATTCGGTGCGACGGCGCGGTAGCGGAAGGCCGGGTGGACGGGGGCAATATCAGCGATCTCGACGCCCAGTTCGAAGCGGCAGCGCCGGGTGACGGCCTGCTCGAAGGTTTCGCCCTGTTGCGGATGTCCGCACACTGAGTTAGTCCACACGCCGGGCCAGGCTTTTTTGCTAAGCGAGCGGCGCGTGACCAGGAACTGGCCTTGCTCATTGAACAACCAGCAGGAAAACGCGAGATGCAAAGGGGTATCGAGCGTGTGGGCGGCATACTTCTCCAGCATACCTGTGGGTTTATCTTGCTCATCCAGCAAAATGACGTGTTCCCCGGCCATGACGACTCCTGAAAAAAATAAATGACCCGGCACAAACCCGCCGGGTCATGTACTCAGGCCACTAGGGTAGCCCATAAATGGGAGAAAGGCATTACCAAAACAAGCCCTGCAGGTATTCGTCGGGCGAGAACAATAGTAGAAAAAGCCCAGAACATTGGGGATCGTCCATCGGGCTGGTATGATATTCGCCCATGATGCCGAGATGAGAAACCGTTGAGTGCAGGACGCCTGATGAAAACACGCTTTTATATCGCGATAATGCTGCTTGCTAGCCTGACTTTAGCCGGCTGTTCCAGTACTTCCGATTCTGGGTCCACCTATACCGTGAAACGCGGCGATACGCTGTATGCGATCTCCCGTAGTACCGGCACCAGCGTACGCGATCTGGCGCGCCTGAATAACATCTCTCCGCCATACACTATTGAAGTCGGACAGAAGCTGAAACTTAACGGCGGTTCGAAAGCAAAAAGCAGCACCGCCGGGAAAAAATCCTCCAGCACCCGTACTGCCGCCGTAACACCATCATCGGCGGTGCCGCAGTCCTCATGGCCGCCGGTGGGGCAGCGCTGTTGGCGCTGGCCGACCAGCGGTAAAGTGGTGATGCCGTACTCCACCCGCGATGGCGGCAATAAAGGTATCGATATCGCCGGTACCCGCGGCCAGCCGGTTTACGCCGCCGGCGCCGGTAAGGTGGTCTACGTCGGCAACCAGCTGCGCGGCTACGGTAATCTGATTATGATTAAGCATAACGAGGATTACATCACCGCGTATGCGCATAACGATAAGATGATGGTTAACAACGGCCAGAGCGTGAAGATTGGCCAGCAGATTGCGACCATGGGCAGTACGGACGCCGATTCCGTACGGCTGCATTTCCAGATTCGCTATCGCGCCACGGCCATCGACCCGCTGCGTTATCTGCCGCCGCAAGGCAGTAAGCCTAAGTGCTAAAAGGTTATTTTATCAGCAGTTAGCCCAATTCGGGCTTGCCACAGGGTGCGTAAGGTCTATAATGCTTTTCGCACCTCTTCGCGGGCGTAGTTCAATGGTAGAACGAGAGCTTCCCAAGCTCTATACGAGGGTTCGATTCCCTTCGCCCGCTCCATATCTCCTGAATAATCAATAAGTTAAATTATTCAGTCAGTTGCGTTGCCCTGCTTGACAGGTACAACTTAAACAACCCATTGTACTACGCCCGCACCTGTCGCGTGATTGGTCTGTGGTACAGGGGAGCATATCTTCACACTGGCAGTCGTTCCATCGTTCATACTGCGACAGTCCAACATGAACATAAAGCCGTCTACCCGGCATAATTCCCCAGGTTTTCAGTGAAGCGCATTTTTGCCGATGCTCCTACATGCCATACGTCGAGATGACGTTGCAGGGAATAAACAAGTTTATGGTGGTGTTCGTACCTGCACACGAAATGTAGGCTCTGCCAGCGGTTCGGCCTCTCTCCTTCGGGTACATGGTCATCCTGATAAACTTCACTGTCTAACATACCCTGATGTTGTCGCCTGGCGGCTCCGCACGTTGTCTTACCACCAGCGGGCTTTATGGCTGCTATTGTTTTGAGATTAGGTAACAACTACTATCAGGTAAAGTTACTGGATGGAGCCTCGAATAGATGCAAATTTGCAGAATGAACTATAACGACCTATCCCCGGATGGAAGAACGGTAAAACTACATTGCTATGGTGTCGGCTCGTTTGATGTGTTGTCTGGCATTGACCGCTATATCAATAATCCTAATTGTTCAGACCGAGAGAAAGCGGCAATTCCCCCGGGCACATATTGGATAGTTGATCGACCTGTTGGGAGCATAGTTAACCAAGTCCGGGCGGAAGTGATCGATATGGCACACCTTTACAAAAATCATCATTCGGAATGGTTCGGCTTGTTCAGTAACGACACCATGAGTGATCATATCTTCGTTAATGGCATGATGCGTGGTAGCTTCCGTCTCCATCCTCTGAATACTGACGGCAGCGGAGTTTCATGGGGCTGCATCACTCTCTATAAATCTGCTGAGTTTCAGATTCTCCGGCACTCACTGTTGAATCGTAAGAAAGTCCGGGTTCCCGGTGGACGTGGCCTTATGGCTTACGGGCGAATCGACGTTCAAGGTATTCCAGATTATAGCAAATGCGTGGTATCACGATGAGAAAGAGCTTATGTGTTTTTGCATTTATCGTGCTGACAATCCTATTCGTGTGTATCCTTCCTGACGGTTTCATCTATCATTATGTAGAGAAAAACGTGGAGATTAGTGGTGACGGTGAGGCAGCGGTGGATAACTTTGAATCTGTTATTCTGCTAATCAAGTTGGGTGCATCCGCAGTGCTCTCCTTGCTCATAGTTTGGGTAGCTAACCGTCGATACAAATAGCCAAGAAAATCCCTAATCAGTACTAAACGTCTTCATACTTGGGCAGCGGTACCATTTTTGGACCTCTGCCTCTTCTGTCCTTTGACTGTCTGCATAGATACAGATTTTCCCATCACTGCTACCAGGCCTGCCTGGCCCTGCTGGAAAACAGCAGGAAACCGCCTCATGAAATCCTACCTAATCAGATGCCGGAATAGCATTGCCGTCGGCAGAAACGTTGAAAACTTCAAAAAGCCATGAAAATAAAACAGATGCGCTTACATTGAAAGAGTCATCACATTTTGTGATGTTATCATTCAAACATAAAATGTGATGATAGTGACTTTTAAGACCGGTAATTTTGTGTTCTTGTGACATTTGTCACTTTAAAGATGTTCATCATTGTTATAGTTCTAACATTGATTATGCTGATGATTCAGATAAATCTTATTGACGCATTCTTTGGTTTATCAGCTAGGGATGAAGATTGTTAGGGGAAAAGATGAAGTATCTTATTGGTATCATGAGTTTTTTAGTAATTTTCATTCTTGCAATCCTTGCCAGTAACAACCGGGGGGCTATACGCTATCGGCCATTGGTCGTGATGTTATTCTGTCAATTCACGTTTGCCGGTTTGTTGTTGAAAACAAGCCTGGGTAACCAGGTGATAGCCGTTATTGCTGGCGCGTTTGCCCATTTAATGGCCTATGCGAGTGAAGGGGTTAACTTTGTCTTTGGTGGTTTGCAAAACCACGGCGAGCTCTCTTTCTTTATTAGCGTCCTCTTGCCTATAGTTTTTGTGTCCGCTCTTATTGGTATTCTTCAACATCTGAAGATACTAGGCTTCCTTATCCGTTACATCGGATTGGGACTCAGTAAGATTAATGGTATGGGGCGGCTTGAGTCGTATAATGCGGTTGCTTCTGCAGTATTAGGTCAATCAGAAGTATTTATTTCAGTTAAGCAACAACTGGGACTTCTACCTCAACATCGTCTTTATACGCTGTGCACATCTGCGATGTCGACTGTGTCAATGGCCATAGTTGGTGCTTATATGGCGATGTTAGAACCGCGCTATGTAGTCACCGCTCTGGTGCTGAACCTGTTTGGCGGGTTTATAATTGCATCTCTACTTAATCCTTATCAGGTCGAACCACAAGAGGATATTCTTACCGTATCCGAGGGCCATCAAAGTTTCTTTGAAATGTTAAGTGAGTATATTTTAGATGGTTTTAAAGTTGCGCTCATTGTTGGGGCAATGTTGATTGGATTTATTGCGTTAATCACTATGATGAACGCCATATTTACCGCAATATTTGGCATCTCATTTCAGGCGCTTCTGGGATATTTGTTTGCTCCTATGGCCTACCTGGTTGGTGTTCCATGGCATGAAACGGTGGATGCAGGGAGTCTGATGGCCACCAAAATTGTAAGTAATGAATTTGTCGCGATGCTGAGCCTGAAAAGTATGGCTGCTGAATTCTCAGTACGTACTATGGCTGTACTTTCGGTATTCCTGGTATCGTTTGCTAACTTCTCATCTATTGGCATCATCGTAGGTGCTATTAAGGCGCTGAATAATGAACAGGGTAACAGCGCGGCTCGTTTTGGCTTGAAATTATTATATGGTGCTACGTTGGTAAGTTTCCTTAATGCGACCATTGTTGGCCTGTTTTTCTAAATTCACAAAGTAATAATCTAATAGTATGTAATCATTATGCCTCAACGTTTTTAAATGTTGGGCCCTTACTCAGCTTTAATAATAAAGAAGCAATATAAGGGATTATTGATATGTTAAATTGCTGTTTTTTAAATAAACCTCTGGCTACGATTTTATTAATGTCTGCATCAATGTCACCGATATATGCAGCTGAAGAATCGAGGAGTAGACCATCAAATGGTGTAACTAACTTTATCACAGACAGTAGCGCTGATATTTCCTTGAGAAACCAATTCAAAAACCTTAACTCCTCTGACTATGGTGAAAGGTCAGTGCAAACAGCCTGGGGGCAAGGGGTAACATTAGATTTCCGTTCGGGTTATATTGCCGATATTATTGGTTTTGATACATCGTATTATCAAGTATTTAAGTTGGCCGCAAGTGATGATTTCGCTGGGCGCAGCGTCTTATACAATGATAATGGGAAAGCGAAGGGATTTCATAAATTTGGCCAGTTATATGCTAAATTGAAACTTGACGGTGAAGATAGTTATTTCAGACTGTATTCTGGTTGGCAGATTATCAATAAATGGGGAGCGTTGACGAATTCGAGTCGTGCGATACCAAGTACCTATCAAGGATGGAAGATGGATAGCGAGTTTGGCCGACTCGCTTTTCGCGGCGCATGGGTTGACCGATACAGCGATCGTGATTCTCCTGAGCAGGTTCATTTCCAGACTGCCGATCGTAAGAAAAATATAAGTTACCTGGCTACAGGAGAGCTCAGCTATAAACAAAAGGATTATAGTGTGCTTTATTTTTATGGCGAAAGTCATAACTATATGCAGCGGCATGGCGTGGAAGTCGGTTGGCAGCCTCAGTCTTTAGCTAAGAATCAGGGCCGAGTACTTACCATGTTATATATGAACCATGGTCTCAAAGATTTCAAAGCGATGAGTGCTGATTATCGTCCATTCAATAATGATGCATGGCATGCTGCATTTTACCTGGAATGGAAACAGCATAAGTGGAAAAATAAGTTTGGTGCATCCTGGACCAGGGCCAATTCTTCAGACGATCACCTTGGGTATTTTGAACGACACATGGCAAAGAATAGTCGCGGAAGATTCAATTCTATGGCGGATGCATGGGGTAATGACTACGTCGGTAATAATGAAAAATCGGTGACATGGACGACGGAATATAACTTAACGCCAGAAGTGAATATCGGGTTACAAAGCGCTATTGGATGGGGGGTGAAATACCACTCCCAAACAATTGAGCGTGGTGAGACTATTTTGTTCTCAAGGTGGAAACCATCGTGGGAAAAGAATTTAAGTTTCCAGTTGTCCGGTGGCCCTTCCTGGAATTACCAAAGTAAAAAAAATCGACCAATTCTAACCGACGATGGTAGACCAAAGCGTGCAGTTAATCATTCTATCGAATTCCAGATTGATTATGCATTTAATCTATTCTAATTGCTAACCTGTTTAAGGATAAATATCCATGTATAAATATAAAATGATTCGTTCAGCGGCTTTCGTTAGCGCTCTTATTTTCAGTGTGCCAGCTTTTTGTGCCAATCCGGTGTCATCCGATACCGGTATCGGCGCAACATTGCAGCAGATTACCGAGCAATATCCTATTCATTTCATTTCTATAGAGCAAATTGTTAAAGAGTTAAAGAATAAGCCGCCGATGGATGTCGGTTTTGATATTGATGATACTATTTATTATTCTACTCCTGCATTTATCCATGGTCAGAGAGAATTGTCACCTAAAAGTAATGAATTCCTGAAGAAAAGTGAGTTTTGGGATCGACTTAGTAACGGTTGGGATAGTTTTTCCGTCCCCAAAAAATCTGCATCTGAATTGATTAAACTGCATCTGGAACGTGGAGATCGTATTTGGTTTGTCACCGGCCGCCCAAAACCCACTAACGGAAAAGAGACGGTGACTGAACTGTTGGGGAGAGACTTTTCCATCCCGCATGAAAAACTTAATAAAGTTATTTTTGCCGGAGAAGATAAAGGGGCAAAAGTACAATATATCCGTGACCGAAATATCAAGTTATATTATGGAGATTCAGATGGCGACATTAAGGATGCTCGTGAAGCTGGCGCAGAACCTATTCGCGTGATGCGTGCACTGAACTCCTCTAATCAGCCTATGCCTCGCAACGGCGCGTTAGAAGAAAAAGTATTGGTTAACTCTGACTACTGATTGTTTCATTTTCGCCCCCACCAGCCTGGGTGGGGGTAGCGAAAACTGAGGAATATATGGCGCAGGGAGTTTGGGCATCTGATTAAAGGTAATATACTTACCTCAACACAAAGCAGGTGATTTCATGAACAACAAAACTAAGCATACTTTCCCCCTGGGTTCAGGCTGGAATGTGCATAGCTGATTGGTATAAGAGTTACTCTTATCGACAGGCCAGTGGGGCAATGAATGTCGGTTTTATCCCTTTCGAAACCTGGATTAGTCAGCTCAGGCGGAAGCGGCAGGATATTTTCTTTGAGGTATAAATTAAGGTTTAACTTACAAAATGGTCCGTGCTACAACGGGGCATATCTTATCGGCCACATCCGTGCTACCGGACGAACAATACATCAGGTCATCCTTAACCCGACGCATATCCAGAAGGTGATTAATCTGCGAAGTGATTCATTACGCAGGCGAAGCGGGGTGAAAAGTTATCGCCAATAAGAACCGTTTCCTCATTCAGCCGCTTTAACATATACAGCTTGTCGGCATGTTCGTAAGCGTCGAAGAAGAGGTAATCGACAGCATCTGTTGCATTATCATCGGGGGATTTTTCGCGTCCCTCGGGGGTTAGCATGAAAACGCCGGCAGTATGTCCAAGCGGACGAGCATACCGAAAGAACAATTTTCGGTTTACAGCAAACTCGCCGTCATCGCTTTTGAGCTTTCCTTGCACTGATAATGAAAGGTGCCCGGAGTTGTAGCTGGTAATCAGCATGATTCCGTGGAGTTCCTTTTTGGTATTCTGGATGTCGATTATCGACGTGAATTCCGAGGAGCAGGAAAAACTGATTTCTTGTTTTTTAGCATTCCCAGTGATAATCAAATAGGCGATAGCTGCCAGCCCAATAATGACGATTACGACTGACCAGAGTAAAAAAGAGTGATCGCTTTCCTGCTTCATATCATTCCTCATGATGGCGATACTGGCTGATGCAATGGTAATAGCCGAGGTTGAGGCCGCATTCAGCGGCAAACGACCACTCAACCAGGTTATGGTTGCTCGCCCAGGTATTAAGATACAGGTCTTTAGGGTGCGAGCAGTTGGGGCTAATCCCCACGGACTTGAAAATATCCAGCGCTTTCTTTTCGGTTATCGTGTCGGTGAGGGCATTTCCTAATATATGTACACGGCATTGCTCGTAGTCGATGGTTCGTAAGATAGCTGCGTCCGTCATGGCTATATGATTGGGTATCCATGTTAACCACGCTGTTGCCAGCACGGCGATGCTGGTAATTAACGCTGTGATAGCGACAGGCCACCGGTTTGGTTTCTTTCTCCTCGGCGTCGATGCAACATAGGCAACTCTGGCGGCCGTTTGCGCTTCTTCCTGTAGCTGAATATTGATATTGACGTCGCCCATCCGAAATCCAATACGAGGAATGGTAACGATGAGTTCTGCAGGATGACCTGTCGACGTAATGGCTTTGCGCAAAAATGAAATGTGCTGGTTAAGATTCGCATCCGTCGCTCTGGCGCCATTATGCTGGAAAACATTCAGCAGAATTTCATCGCGCGAGGATATCTCTTTACCATTTTGCAACAAATAGAGCAGTAATTGTGTAGCCACGTTATTCAATGTGGCTATTTCACCAGATGCCACGTCTTTTAGGGTATTTTTAAGTGGTCTGAAAACTAAACCATCACCAATAATTACGGATTTAATTTTGTTTATTGGTATATGAGAAATCACTGATGTCTCCTTTAAAGCAGGATATCTCGCATTCGAGTGGGGGAAGCAACAGCATAACATAATTCATTTATAAAAAGAGGTTGTGCCATAGATCGCTTTATTATCATTTACATAACAATATTTTAATATTCTTTATGTAATCATTCATTCTCCTTCCTTTCTTTCACTATCTTATTGTCAGCACTCACTTTTGGTATCCCTTTCAATTTTTAAAAATATTTTATAAATATATTTTGCCAGTTATCTGTTCTAAATTAAAAAATAGTTGATAGTTAAAAACTCTATAAAAACTATAAATAATAGACATTAACACTGTTAGTTGCGTGCTTTTTGGCTAATTTTTAGGTAAATGATCGATCTGTAGGCGGGAAAGCAACACGATTTCCTGAGTTTGATTGATTCCGTATTTTGGCATTGTGTCAATTTTTCGTCGACTTAATATAAGCCCCGAAACAGCGTAAACGACTGTGGACGGTATTTCTGATGGAATACCAATGAACTTCAAAATACGGTGCGGTTTGAGATGGATTGTTTGCAAGGATATGCGCTGCCGCCTCCGCGAGATCGGGTTTTCCCGGACAGGAATTGTCTGCGGAAATAGATCGTCGGAATAACCAAAAACAGATATAAGGTTAAGAGTAATATGAAAATGAAAAACGTGGCTGTGGCCTGTGCGCTGATGGCGGGAATGACTTTTACTGCCTCTTCTGCTTTCGCTGCAAAAAATGTTGAACCGACTAACGGTAAAATCCACTTCACCGGCTCTCTCGTTAATTCTGCATGTGGTCTGGCGCCAGAATCCAGCCCGGTGCAGGTGAATTTTGGCGAGATCCCAACTTCTCAGTTAAAAGACAACCAACGTGCTGGCGTTAAACATGCCAAAATTGTTCTGCAGGGTTGCGATACGACTGTCGCAAAAACCGCTACCGTGACTTATACCCCGGCAACGATTGATGCAGACAACAACGCGCTAGCCGCCTTCACCTCTGGTACTGCCAAGGGCGCAGGCATCGGTATGGTTGACAGCGGCAACCAGGATGTTGAGTGGGGTAAAGCTGCCTCTCAGGTCAACATTACCGATGGCGAAACCGACATTGATTTCGTCGCTTACCTGCAGGCAAACAACGCATCTGCAGCGGTAACTCCGGGTGATTTCGAATCTACCGTTAATTTCCAGATCGATTATCAGTAACGATCTGCAGCGGGCGCATTATCGCGCCTGCTTAACCCTTCCTGCGAATAACTGAAAGGAAATGCGGTTATGCCTGGATGGCGTATTTTACTGCTTTTTATCTTCATATCGCCTGCATGGGTTTCGGCTGACACTCTCCGTCTTGTCAGTACGCCCGGAAAAATGCGTATGCGGGGAAATATTATTGAGGCTGCTTGTTATGTCGATCCGCGCGACCGGTCGCTACTGGTTGAATTCGATGATCTCTCAGCCAGAGATATTTCCGGTAAACCTGAAAAAGTATCTGCGCATAATTTCAGCATTCATTTGCTGGGATGCTCACTAGGGGATTCTCAACACCCCGGTAATGTGTTTCAACGCGCCAATATTACTTTTTCCGGTGCCCCCGATAGGGACAATCCAGATTATCTAAGCGTGCAATCGGAAACTGAAAATTTAGCGATAGAAATATACGACAGCAAAGGACAGCAAATTCACTTGGGCGAACCATCACCGGACTATGTACTTAACCCAGGAAAAAATACGCTCAAATTTACGGCTTATTTGATCTCCCGCGACGGAAGAATGACATCTGGCGAATTTACTGCGGTCACGCATTTTGTTGTGAATTATCTCTGAGCTGCACTGCATTTCGGGTATCTGAAGGTTGCGAACAAAAATGATCACGCTGAAAACAGATAAAAAACGTCTGGCGCTATTTATTGCACTGGTCTGCGCCGCTTCATGGGCTGAAGCGGATGAGGCTATTGAATTTAATACCGACGTACTGGATGCCAGCGACAGGCATAATGTCGATTTACAGCGTTTTTCCGAAGGCAACTTTGTGGCTCCCGGAGAATATCTGCTGGATGTTCGAATTAACAGCCAGGAGATTCCTCAGCAGACAATCCGTTATATCGCCGATCCGGCCAATTCACATAAATCTATAGCGTGCCTGACGCCGCAACAACTTGAGTTACTGGCGCTCAAAGAAGAGGCGCTGACCCATATTCATCCCATTAGCGCAACCTGCTATGACATTTCCCACCTGCCGGGTGTGGCGCTGAATAATAGCGCAGGCGTACTGGACATTACCGTGCCTCAGGCATGGATGAAATATACCGACCCAGACTGGACGCCGCCTGAGCGTTGGGATAACGGCGTCGCCGGGCTGATTTTTGACTACAGCATTTCAGGGCAGGCCACGCATTACGAACAGGGTGGCGATCACTATCGCTCTCTGTCCGGCTATGGGCAGACAGGTTTTAACCTCGGCGCATGGCGTTTTCGTGGCCAGTATCAGGCCAATTACGCTTCAGATGATAATCATGGGCGTATCGACTGGGATCAGATCTATGCTTATCGCCCGTTACCGATGCAGGCTGCAAAACTGACGGTCGGCGAAATCTATTTGAATTCTCAGGTTTTTGATTCGGTGCGCTTCACCGGGGTCAACCTCGCCAGCGATGAGCGTATGCTGCCGCCAAATTTGCAGGGCTACGCGCCTGAAGTGCACGGTATCGCCCGCAGCAATGCGAAGGTCACCGTCAGTCAGCAGGGCCGTGTTATCTATCAAACCACCGTCCCTGCGGGGCCGTTTAATATTCAGGATCTGCACGGTTCGGTACGCGGTACGTTGGATGTGCGCGTCGAAGAGCAGGATGGCAGCGTACAAACTTTCCAGGTCAATACGGCTGATATCCCTTATCTGACGCGTCCGGGCTATGTTCGCTACAACGCCGCGGTTGGTAAGCCGTCGCGTTATAACCACGACGTTCAGGGTCCTGCTTTTTATAGCGGCGATTTTTCCTGGGGGGTGAGCAATGCATGGTCACTGTACGGCGGCGCGTTGCTCACCGGCGAGCGCTACAACGCCTGGTCGATGGGGATTGGACGGGATTTAAACTGGCTGGGAGCGCTGTCGGCCGATGCGACGCAATCCGTGAGTCGGGTGAAGCATCAGGCTGAACAAAAAGGCATGTCCTTTAAGCTCAGCTACGCCAAAACCTTTGATGAGTACAACAGCGCGATTACCTTTGCCGGGTACCGCTTTTCACAGCGAACCTTTCGCACCTTCTCGCAGTTTCTCGACGAGCAGTATGAAAGTAACAACAGCGCCGGCAACGAAAAAGAGATGTACACCGTTACCGGCAACAAAACCTTTTTTGCTGACGATCCGCATTTAGCGACCACGTTATACCTTACCTATACCCACCAGAACTATTGGGATCGCGGTTCCCAGGATCGTTACGGATTATCGATGGGACACAGTTTTTCCTTCGCGGGAATCCAGGGGATCAGCACCAACCTCGCGGCTTATCGCTCTGAGTATCAGGGCAAACGGGATGACAGTCTTTCGCTTTCAATTTCAGTGCCATGGGGCGATGGCCGCTCCATGGATTATGAATTACAGAACAGCGGTAACCAGACCAGCCAAATGGTTTCGTATTCCGATAACCGCGATCGTAATAATCCGTGGCGTTTGCGCGCAGGGGTTTCCGGGGAAGGGCGTACGGCATTTGATGGTTATTACCAGCATCGCAGCATGATGGCGGAGCTGGAATCGAACGTCAGCTGGCAGCAATCACGCTATTTCTCCGTAGGCGGCACGGTACGCGGCGGCTTTACGGCGACGCGTCACGGCGCGGCGTTACATAACAGTCAGGCGTCAATGAATACCGCCAGAGTGATGGTTGATACCGATGGCGTTGCCAATGTGCCGCTTAACGGCGAACAGGCGCACTCAAACCGTTTCGGTATTGCCGTTGTACCGGACGTCGTCAGTTATCACAGCTTTGATACCCGTATCGATGTGGACGTCATGGACGAGGATATTTCCGCGACCAAAGCGATCGTGACTAACACCCTGACGGAAGGCGCCATTGGCTACCAGCGCTTTGCCGTCGCGCAGGGGCAAAAAATGATGGCGCTGCTGCGCCTGAAGGATGGCTCGGTGCCGCCGTTTGGCGCCGAAGTGTTTAACGCCAACGGCGTCAGCGTCGCCATGGTGATGGAAAACGGCATGGCCTGGATTGCGGGGGTGAATCCGTCCGAGCGTCTTTCCGTTGCCTGGGCTGGCCGTGCGCAGTGTCACTTACAGGTGCCACAACAAATCAACCCGGAAGGTAACGTGCTGTTGCCTTGTGAATAATTTCAATAACCTGAATGAATTTTGTCATGAATAATCAATCTCTTAAATTCGCGCGCCGTTGGCTTAAACCCGTCGCCTGTGGCCTGTTTTTTATTGCCCAGATCAATGCTTCGTGGGCGGGTATTGCGCTCGACCGTACACGCATGATTATCACCGGTGATGCTCGCTCGGTAAGTGCGAACTTAACCAACACCAGCCCGAGCATTCCATTTCTGGCTCAGTCGTGGGTAGAGGACGCCCACGGAACAAAAATTACCTCGCCATTAATGGTCTTACCGCCGCTGCAACGGATTAACGGTGGGCAGAAGGGAATCGCCCGCGTGACGAAAACCAGCGGAGTTAACGCGTTGCCACAGGATCGCGAGAGTCTGTTCTACCTGAACGTGCGTGAAATTCCGCCAAAACCGGATAAGCCGAACGTGCTGCAGCTGGCGATGCAGTCGCGGATCAAATTGTTCTATCGGCCGACAGCTATCGTGCCGGAAACGCCGGGGGCGGTGTGGCAAAACCAACTGATCTTTCACAAGCAGGGTCAGCGCTGGACCGTGGATAACCCAACGCCATACTTCGTCACCTTAATCGGCTTAAGCCGCAAACCTGAAGCCCAGGGCGGCGGCAGACTGACTGATTTCCCGGGGATTATGATCCCGCCAAAATCCTCTCTCGATTTCAACGTCTCGGACGCCAGCGTCAGCCAGTTCAGCATGATGTACGTGAACGATTTTGGCGGTCACCCTGAATTGAAATTCAGCTGCACAGGCAATGTGTGTAAAGCATTGCCGATGGAGCAACAGCCCCGGTAAAGGACTCGTAAATGAAAAAGATGCTTTGCGCTCTGCTGATGGCAGGCATGGCCTGCTCGGTTCAGGCCACAAGCGGCCGCCATGATATGAGCAACGTTTCCGGCGAGTATGGCAACGTCCGCTTTCACGGTCGGGTATTCGTTTCGCCGTGCGTGCTGGATATGGCTTCACGCGATCAGACCATCGATCTCGGTGATATTTCCGCCAGCCGCTTTCGCCAGAGCGGCGATCGCAGCGATCCGGTATTGGTGACGCTGCACCTGAATGGCTGCTTAAAAGGCTCCGGGCACACGTTAAAGGACTTCCCTGGGCAGACCAGCGAGCTCCCTGAGCTGTCGCACAGTACGGTGGAGCGTGGCGTTTCGATGACGCTGATGGCCGAAAGTGCGCCGGAAAACAGCGATCTTGGGCGGATTCGCGGCGATGTGCGCGGCGCGGGCATTCGGCTACTGACCGAACGCAACCAGTTGATCCACCTGAATCAACCGCAACGCATGTGGATCCTCAAGCCGGGCGATAACGCGATTCACTTTCTTGCCGCGCTGGAATCTTTTGGGCAGGAGGTGACCGCTGGAGAATTTAACGGTCTGGTCAGACTTAAGCTGGAGTATCTATGAGCGTATTGCACAAAGCGCTGCTGTGGGTCGTCCTGGCTGGCTGTCCGCTGGCCGGGCAGGCATTTACTCTCGGTGAGGGAGAACCACAGGGCGGATCGCCGCATCAGTACGATATTGAACTGAACTCACTGGATGTCAGCAAAAACCACGAGGGCGGCAGAACGGATCCGTTCACCTGGAATTTGGGCAGTTGGTATGTCGTGGATTTTCATTGTGAGCAGGCCGACATCTCGCGCCAGCCGATTTACTACACCACCACGACCACCATGCCGCCCTCTAATCAGGGAGCGAACCGTTTTCGTCTGAATGATTACCTGGATGTGGAAGTGAAGGTATGGGTCGCCGGGCGGTATAACGACTACGTTCAGGCGCCGTTCACCAACTTTTCGAATCGCTACAACGACCATAACTGCAAAAAGCGCAAAGGCTACGAGCGAGCCACTAACATTGAAAGTGGCTCTAAAGGGAAAGTGACGTTTATTGTCACTAAACCCATTATTAACGGCATCAATATCACTTCTCAGTCGCTGGTGGAGGTTGCTGGACGTCTGGGCAGCGCTGGCCCTACGCCGACAACGCCAATTTCCCGTGTGGTCATTAAATCCGGGCTCATTACCGTGCCGGACAAATGCATCTTTAATCGCGGAGACAAAATCAGCATTGAATTTGGCGATCTGCCAGGCTCCGCCGCCCGGCTCAACGGCACCAACTACAGCAAGTCGATCCCCATTCATGTGGTCTGCGAGGGGGGGAGCTTCGATCAGGGCGCGTTGAACATTAATCTTGGCGTACAAACTACCACGGCGTCAGGCACGGCGGGATTTAACGATCATCTCCTCGGCACGCTAAGCGGCGGCCAAAAACGCGACGATCTCGGCATTGTGATTAAAGACGCGAGCGGCGGCACCGTCGTGCCCAATCAGTTCTACAACGTGAAGGGTTTTTACCAGAATCAGGGCGACTGGAATCTTACCGCCGCGCCGGTGGCCAAACCGGGCGTGGGAAGCGTCAAAGAAGGTGAGTTTGAAGCCTCCGCCACCGTTGTCGCGCAGTTTCAGTAGGGGGATGCCATGAGATTTACGCTGTTAATCGCCACCAGCGCGCTACTGCTTGGCGGCTTGGCGCAGGCCGACACTAAGCTGGTCGGCGGCGATATGTATTTTCACGGCACCATTCGAGCGCTGGCCTGCAGCCTTGCGCCAGGAGGCGACAAAATCGAGGTCGATTTCGGGCAAATCGCGACCCAGGATCTCTATCTCTCGGGGCGCAGTAAGCCGAAAAAATTCAGCATTGAGTTACGCGACTGCAACCCGGAGGTTTTTCGCGGGATCTCGGTCACTTTCAGCGGAAGTGAAGATGCGGAGCTGGCGGATCATCTGGCGCTGGATAGCAGTGAACAAGGCGCCTCCGGAATCGGCATCGGAATGAGCGAAGAGGATGGTACGGCAATTCGCCTTGATGAAAGCACGTCAGTCAAAGAGATTACTGAAGGCTCGATGACGCTGAACTTTTTGGCATGGGTCGCGGCGGAACCGTCGGCGTTAAAAAATCAGACTCTCGAATACGGCCCCTTCAGCGCCAGCGGGACCTGGACGCTGAACTACCAATAGCATGATGAACGCATTGCATCGTATTGCTCCGCTGCCGGCGCAGAAATTATTGCTGGTTGTCAGTCTGTTTTTCTGGGGTGGGGCAATGCATCTCTACTGGCCGAATAACGGGGGTAGCGGTTTGTCGTTGCCGCTAAATATAACG
Source organism: Klebsiella sp. CN_Kp097 (assembly GCF_040064495.1). Taxonomy (NCBI): domain Bacteria; kingdom Pseudomonadati; phylum Pseudomonadota; class Gammaproteobacteria; order Enterobacterales; family Enterobacteriaceae; genus Klebsiella; species Klebsiella sp. CN_Kp097. Next base: position 24,951 of record NZ_JBEAIL010000031.1, read on the forward strand.
GCCTGGATTTATGCCGTTGTGCTGGCAGCTAGCGCATTGATGCTGGTACCTCGTCAACGCTGGCGGATAACTATACCCGCCGCGGGGTTTACGATAGGGGCGCTCATTCTGACGTTGCTTTGTCTGTTGACGCCTGAGGTTTGGCGGTCCGAGGCGCTGCTGGTCGCGGGGGCGTTGCTGGGAGGCGTGCTTGTCTATTTGGCGACGTTGCAAATTCCGCTTACGACAAACACGCTGACAGTACTGCTGGCTCTGCTCTGGGGCGCGTGCGTCCTCGAATGTCTGGCGTTTACTTATCAATACTGGCATTGGCCGGGGGTGAATTACTGGGAGTTTGCCTGGCGGCGCGGTACACGCCCCTACGGTATTTTTCAGCAGGTTAATCTGATGGCCAGCTTCACGGCGTGTGGCGTGCTGCTGTCAGCATTGCTTTTTTTACGGCTACGTGGCGGATATCGGATTATCATCGGGATTGCTCTGGTGATAATGGGATTTGTACTGCATGAGTCTCAGTCGCAAACCGGTTACCTGTCTGTGGCGGTAGGCGAGGTCTTGCTGCTGGCGGTTTTTCCTGCGCAGCGCCGTACGCTGCTGTTACTCCTGCTGCCGCTGGCGATAGGCATGATAGCGGGCGCACTTGCTCGCCATTTCTTGTCGGTGGTGACGATTAATCACCTGACGACCTCCCAGGTGCGCTGGACGGTGTTGAAAGCATCGCTGGCATTATTTGCCGAGCGTCCGTGGACCGGATGGGGCGTGGGCAGTTTCGCCGCCGTGTTTCTTGAACGCGCGGGGCCGTTGGGGCTGAGCAGCATCTCGCATCCGCATAACGAACTGGCGCTGTGGCTGGTGGAGGGAGGGCTGGTTGGACTGCTGGGGGCGCTTTGCTTTATGGCGAGTGGTTTATGGCTCTGGCTGTACGGCAATCGCTGGCATCGCGCCTGCCTGGTGGCGGCGCTACCCGTGGTTATCCATATGCTGACGGAATACCCCGTCAGGCAGTCAACGCCACATTGGCTACTGCTGATTTTGTTGCTTCGTTGCGCAGACTGCCGGCGAAAAGCGGCCCGGCTGCCGCTCACCCTGGCGTCGCTGTTGCGCGCTGTGGCATTGATCGCGGTTGCTGTCATCACTCCATTGTTGTTTCTCACGCTGCATACGCAACAGCAACTGACGCTGGCGGAGCGACAATCAACACAGTGGCGTCTGGCCGAATCTCTCCCTGTGGGAGGCTGGCTGCTTGCCACTCGCTACCGGTTTGATGTCCAGATGGGGTATCTACAACGATATCAACATACCCGTGATGAGCGTTGGCTGGCTGCCGTTCGCCGCTGGGCGCCTGACTATGTGCGTGTTCAACCGGACCCGAATGTCTCCTTCACGCAGATCTTGCTGGCGTTACAGCAGCGAGACCTGGCCGAGGCGCATCGTCTGGCGACACGCTTTTGTCTGTTATACCCGAATGATAGGCGTATTCCATGGCTGCAGGATGCGCGACGTCCTTTTAATCAAATAATGGGGTGAGATAAACATATCCTCTTATCGGCCTGCGTTCATCACTGAGACAGAACGACCTGCGCGAGCCGATCGGTGATGTTATCAAGCGTGCAAATCTTAATACGATGGTCCCGTGAATCAGAGAGGATAACCGTTTCTCCGTCGCCTTCGATTTCAAGAATAAATCTCGCCCCCAGGCGTCTGGAATTTTTATAGCGGGTGCTGATTCGTTGGGGAGAGCAGTCGTTGATGATGCTTAAATAGGGAAATTGCTGACGCAGGCTACGCCCGAGCAGCACTGCCTTAGCAGCCACGCGAGGCTGGCCTGCAATAATCACAATGTCGGTCGGCGGATGCGCTCTGGCGGGTTGGGGACGATAACCGAGCAGAGTGACAATCGGCTCCATCATGAATGCAAAACCGCAGGCGGAAACCGGTTTTTCAGCAATACGGCTGGCGCAGGCATCGTATCGGCCGCCACGGCTGATGATTAACTCGCGCTCCATGGCAATGCTGCGCCATTCAAAGACCAACTGACAATAGTCATTGGCGGGAAACAGCGCAGGATCGTATTGCCAGGCAATACCGGCTTGGGTCAGGGCATGCTGAAGGCGCTGGAACCGATGACGGGAGTCAACGGTAATAAAATCCGCCAGGCAGGGCGCCGCAGGAGCAAGACGCTGAAGAAGGATATCCTCATGATGGATCAACCACTCCGGATGTTTCTCCAGCCAGTGCTGCTGCTCCGGGTTCAGCAAACGCGAGATGGGCTGGTAGTAATCGCGCAACGCCCGGCGGAAAGCCGCCAGCGAGGCCTCGTCACCCAGCATATTAATATGCAGTTCCGCCATTTCACCGAGGCCAATACGCCTGAAGAAAACCGCCTGCATAACCAGATGCTCAAGTTCGATATCAACGCCCGGCATGCCGAAGGCTTCGACGCCAATTTGATGATTTTGCCGGATATCTCCATCCAGGGAGCGTTGACGGAACATGGCGCCCGAATACCAAATCCGGCTCATTACTGCGGTATGAGGGTTATCGGCCATCAGGCGCAGACATCCGGTTGTCCCATCGCCACGTAATTTTCCCTTGTCGGCCATCACCGGGCCGCCTGGGGCGAATAGCGATGTATGTTCAAGTAAGGGTAACCTGATTTGTTGATAGCCATGCTGGCGCAGAAACTGTTCAGCCTGAAGTTCCAGCCAGGTCCACTGTTCTGATGGGGAGGATTCATATTTACGCGGGCGGCCGCAATGTCGTGCCCGCAGCGGCCTTTCCATCTGGGCTTCAAGTTGCTGGCTCAACGCTGGCGAGGCAAGCAGGCAATTTTGCGCCAGCGCATGGCGAATCCTGGTCACCAGCGCCCGATTTACCGGTTGCCGGCAGAATTCCTGGAAGTGGGCCTGTCGCTGTTGCTCATTCTCACCGAGCTTGAGCCAGACAGGATGGGAGACTATCAAACCTGAAGGCAGATTACCGTGACTATGGCACCCAGGGCTCCCGTCCTCGTCACATTCAATAAAGCGCTTCACGGCCAGGAAATAGGTTTCAGGTTCCAGGGGGCTGCATAAGTAGCGGCTGTCCCACAATGCGCCATGACGTTGGTAACGACGATTGTAATAAGGCACATAGCTGCGTCCGATATGCTGAATAAAACGGCTCAGCGCCTGTTTATCCGGAGCGCTGACCAGCAGCAGGATACGTGGGACGGCAAGTGACCAACTATGAATAGACACGGCGTAACGTTGCGCCGCGTCTTGCATACACCGTTCGAAGGCCGAGTAATCCTCCTCGTGGCGGAATAACTCCTCGCCATTATGCCCGCGAAGCTGCGCCAGATGCGGCATCCCCGGAATAAATAATCTGTTTTTTCTCGGCATGTCCACGGTTCTCTGCTTAAGGATCTCGCTGTGTGTCAGGGTGAAATGCTGAAGGCGGGATTAGCGCCGGGACGAGTACCGTCCTGCCGCACGGTACCCAATCTGGACGTGTTTACTGGCAGTGCTGTTGCAGCCAGTCAATGAGCGCTTTCTCTTCGAGCGTCATTTGACGGGAGCTGGCGAGGTCCCATAGCCGTATCTCATTGTCGGTATTCAGCGTGATTATCGCGCGACACTGACTTTGCAGGGCGGTCTGATGCTGGCGTTTAAGTTTGTTGCCGCTGCAATCCACCATCACGCTTAACTTTTCAATACGCTGGCGCAGTAGCTCCGCCAGCATCTGGGCCCGTAGGCCATCATCCTGACATTCACTGGTAATGACCACGTCAGGGTGAAAATGCCACAACGGATTATCTTTCTGGCTGACGGTCTGAATCAGTAACAGCAGGCGCTCGATACCGATGGCAAAACCGCAGGCCGGCAACGCCTTCGGATTGAATAACTCCGCCAGGCCGTCGTAGCGGCCGCCACCGCAGACGGTACCCTGCGAGCCCAGTTCGTCAGTCACCCACTCAAACACGGTGCGGGTGTAGTAATCCAGCCCGCGCACCAGACGCGGATTGATGGTGTAGGGGATGTCGGCCTTATCGAGCAGTTCGCAGAGCAGCGAAAAATGGTGACGGGAGTCTTCGAACAGGTAATCCAGCAATCGCGGCGCCTGTTCCAGCATGGGCTGCATGGTCGGATTTTTGCTGTCGAGGATGCGCAATGGGTTGGTTTCCAGCCGTTTGAGGCTATCTTCATCCAGTTGCTCACGATGAGCATTAAACCAGTCAACAAGGGCGGCTTTATGGGCCCGCCGTTCATCCGGCGTGCCCAGAGAATTAATTTCCAGCCTGACATGCGGGGTCAGGCCCAACTCCTGGAACAAATCACGGACCATAAAAATCATTTCAGCATCGACGTCCGGCCCGGCCATGCCGAAGGCTTCAGCACCGAACTGCGTGAACTGACGCAGCCGTCCCTTCTGCGGGCGTTCGTAGCGAAACATCGGGCCCTGATACCACAGGCGCTGGGTTTTGTTGTAACACAGATTATTTTCCAGTACCGCACGCATACAGCCGCTGGTCCCCTCGGGCCGCAGCGTAATCTGTTCGCCGCTTTTATCCGTAAAGTTGTACATTTCTTTGGCAACGATATCTGTGGCTTCGCCAACAGCACGTTCGAATAAGGCGACCGGTTCCAGCAGGGGTAAGCGGATCTCCTGGTAACCATAACGGTAGGTCAGACGACGGAATTTATTTTCAAGCCACTGCCAGATTGGCGTTTCGGCGGGCAGTACGTCGCGCATACCACGTATGGCTTTTAACTTTGCACTCATCGTTTATGACTCCTGATGCGAAATTCCCATATACTGTGCAGGTCTGGCGGGTTCCGGTTGGCGCTGCAACCCACCAGATTGTCCAGCGGGCAGCGGCAGTTTGCCGCTGCTCACTCTTATGCCGCCCGTTGCGCCAGGTCGGCAATCACGTCATCGATCAGCGCATCAATCCGGGAACTGTCCAGGTGGTGAGCGGTGGTGATCAGATGGGCCACGTTGCCGGACGTTGCCAGGCAGTGTTTCTTCCATACCCATTCAGAAGGCTTCGGAAAGACCACCGTGATGGAGTTTTTGTGGCACAGCGCGTCAATACCTGCTGCTTTAAAGCGATCCACGGCGTATTTCGCCATGTTGAGGCTGTGACCAATGCGGCGATGCCATTCGGCATCGGTATGGCTGCGAACGGCGGCCCACATCATCAAAGGGGTATGACCGTTGCGTGACCCTGAAATCGTTTTATCGTGGGCGGAGATGTAGTCGATCTCTACGCTGATACGGTCGACGTTGGCTTTCTTGGCTACCACAATGCCGCATGGAATCGGAGAGCCGATCATTTTGTGTCCGGAAACGCCAATCGAATCGATACCATCCGCGAAGGTAAACGGTTGTGGATCCTCCACGAAAGGCAAGATCATGCCGCTTAGCGCGGCATCCGCGTGTAGATAATAATCTTCACGTGGGATCCCCAGCGCAGCGATACGTTTCTGTATCTCAGCGATATTATCAACAGCCCCGCGTACCGTTGTGCCAATATTGGCGAAAATGATGGGATGGCGTTCGCCTGAGGTCCTGATTTTATTGATCAAATCGTCATAATCCATTTCTCCGTCTGGCTGAGATTCCACCAGTTGCGATTTGATACGCAGCAGTTTGACGATTTTGGCGACGGAATAGTGAGTATCTTTTGAATAGTAGAGCGTGCCTTCCGGGAACAGTTCTCTTCCCAGATAGCAACCAAACATATTACTTTCTGTGCCGCCGTTGGTGACATAGCCCCAGCTTTCCGCAAAGGGGATTTTAAATATGCCGGAGAAATACTCCATGACTTCTTTTTCAAAGTCGAAAGAGTTGAGTAAATAGTTACAGTACTCCCCCCAGTCACCACAGTTATTAATTGAGAAACGCAGAAAACGCTCCAGCATGGTGTAATCAAAATCAGCAGATTCAGGGTAGCCAATATTAAAGTAGCGATTTTTTACACAGTATGACCAAAATGCATCGAGTTTATTTTGATCGGCAATAGATAAAGACATATGAATCTCCATATTTATGTTGGTGAATAAAATATTATTTTTGAAGGTAAAGAATATCCTGGCCTTTTTTATTACGTCCGGCCGCGACAAAAGAAAACAGAGGAATGGTTACCATCATCATAATTGTGCCCCAGAAAATGGAATCGGTACCTGAACCGAGCAGGGCGAATATACTGTAAATCATACCGATGACAGTCAGGACGCAATAAAACATAAAACCACGTCCACGGTTGAGCTTTTTAGAAACCATGATGATAGGTAGCGCGATAATGGCATACATATAAGGCAGCAGGGAGGCAAATACCGACATCAGAATCACCACCTGGAACTGTTTGGCGAGATCGGGGGAAGCCGTCAGTAACAGCACCAGACTCATCAGCACGCCAGAAATAATCAGACCTTTCATCGGGACATCATTTTTATTGGTCTCGGCGAAAATCTGCGGAAATAACCCCTGTTTCGCCCCGGCCCGCGGCCCTTCTGACTGTAGAATCAACCAGCCGGAAATGGAGCCAAAACAAGCGATAATACTCAGCGCGGAGGCGATGTTGCCGGCCATATCACCAAACATATAGCGTGCCGCATCGGCGAATGGGGCGGCAGATTTGACCAGTTCGGCGTGGGGAACCAGGCCCATGATAACGGTACAGCTACCGACGTAACATACGGAGGCAATCAGCAGACCATATACGGTAGCGCGAGGTACCGTGCGTTCAGGATTTTCCACCTGTCCGCTGGAAACCACGGCGGATTCCACCCCTAAGAAACCCCACAGCGCAATGGAGGCCGCGGAGACGATCGCTGAGCTGTCGCTGTTGCCCGTCCCGTTGTAGACTTCAGAGAACATTTTCGGGTCAAACCAGAACCAGCCGACAATGCCCACACCCAGTACGACGACCAGCATGCAACTGGCGGTGAAGGACTGCGCGCGCCCGGCCGTTTTAGCCCCCAGGCTGCCTAAGGCAATAAATGCCCACAGAATAGCGATAGCGGTGATACAACCGTAAACCGGATTATGCAGCGCCGGGAAGAAGTAACTCAGATAGCCGACCCCGGCGACGAGGAGCGCGACGTTGCCAATCCAGGCGCTGATCCAGTAGCAAATCGTCGTCTGAAAACCGATGAAAGGGCCAAACGCATCGCTGGCATAGGCCACGATCCCTCCCGCGCGAGGGGTAATGAGGCTGGTTTTAGCGAAAACCAACGCCAACGCAATTACGCCAATAATAGTAAACAACCATCCCCATAGTGAAATATATCCCACTCCGGCGAGATTGGTCGGCAACATAAAAACACCGGAACCCATCATATTTGATGCGGTCACAAGGGTTAGTGCCGTTAACCCCATTTTTTGCGCAGTACCCGCGCTGACGCTTCCCATATATATCCCCTCTGTATTAAGTAAATGCTTACTTGGTTATTAAACGCATTTTTTCACAGGGCAGGGGTGGGAATATGATCTACATCATTTTTTGAAAATGATATGCGCGAATATATATTAATTTCGGTATATTTTTTGAACAGTGATTAGGTAATTCACTCCGTCCCCTTTTTTATTTAATCATCAAGGTTAGTGGTGATTGTGTAATAAATAACGGGAGGGCTAATTTTTATAGGCGAGCGCTACAGTGAGTGGCTGCTGATTTTTCGGATGCAAAAAATAAGGGGCAAAATCCCCTTATTTTTGCTTCAACGTACCTAATTATTAAGTTTCACCGCTCTACAGGTGGTTTACTTGACCGGCTGGTACTTTTCGCCATGCTGGCAAACACGCCGTCGCGGAATATCCATGCGTGCACTAATGCCGCAGAGAGATGTAGCAACACCACCGCAAAGAGCAGTTTAGCTAGCAGGCGATGGGCATCGTGAAACCAGGCAAAAAGCAGCGGGCTAGTCGGGGTAATGGCCGGAAGGTTAAGTCCTTCAAACATAACAATCGGAACGCCCGCTGCCGACAGTTGCGCCCAGCCAAGCAATGGCATTGCCAGCATCAGCGCGTATAGCGCCCAGTGCGACGCTTTTGCCGCCCGCACCTGCCAGCGTGAGAGCTCCGCAGGAAGAGGTGGCTGCCGGCTATAAAACCGGTTGGCCAGGCGGATGAGCGCCAGCAGCAAAATAGCGATCCCCAGTGGTCGATGTACATCCACCAACCAAATGCGATGGTGTAATGAAGTCATCATAGCTGCGCCGATGAACAGCATGGTCAGGATCATGATTGCCATCAGCCAATGCAGATATCTCGCCAGAGGGTTGAAATGCTGCGGCGCGCGCGCTTGCTTGTGGTGATTAGAGTTCATTTAACCTCCGTTTTTTGCACGGCTTCGGTTGCTTTGCCATAGCCAATTTCCCGTTCGCGACGGCTCCAGGAATGCGAATAGGCGCCAGAGCGCGCATTTAAGACGGGATCGTTAGAGACCTCTACTCCAGCGGGCACGATGGAAGGATCAAAGTTAACGTCACGGCAGGCGCCTTCGGCTTGGGCGACGAGTTGGGTGACTTTGAGCGTACCGGCGACGACCTGCTGGCGATCGTTTGGCCATGGCTGCGAAGGGTCATCCACCGCGTCGCCAGCTTGGGCGAGTTGCAATACCAAATCCCAGTAAATAGGATGCTGAGAAAGTCGCTGCTGTAATTGTTCGAACAGGAAGTTATGGTCGGCTTTCTGTCGCTGTTCATCAGCGATAGAGACAAATGGATCGTGCGGCCGCATCAACCAGCGTACGGGCTGGCGCTGGCGGTCGGCGTTCACGAGATAGAATGCGTTAATACTATAAAATGTCGCCCCGGCAAAGCCGCCTGGCGCTGGCTTTTGCGCCGCCCACTGCAAATATTTACTGGCTTCCGGATAGTCCTGTAAAAATGCCGCGAGACGCTGCGGATCGGGCTTACCGGTAGCCGGGTCGACGGCGGTGGCCTTCTTCATGGCAAGAAAGCCCTCCGGGTTTCGCGTGGCGAAGTAGGGCTCGTTGTTCATTGCCATGCGCCACTGCTGTTTATCGTCCGTTTTCAGTAGCAGCGCCATGCTCAGGGTTTTCGTTGAATTATCAGCCGCGTGTGGATTACCTGCGCCAATGGAGAATCGCCCGACAACGGGGGTTTCCGACTGTGAAAAGAGCCGCGCGGTGGAATAAGAAACGGCTGGAGCGGCTGGCTCGAACGTTCCGCTAAAACAGATCCCTTTGCCGTGCGCCCGGCGAAACCCGGCAGGAAACGGCTTGTCTGGATCGGGGACTAATGACTGGCTGGTGGTTCGCGAACCCAGCCAACCTGAGGTCCAGGCGAATGCCGCTGCCGTTGCCCCGACGATGACCGCGATCGACGCCAGCGCGCGCCAGGTATTTGGGGATCGGAAATCCAGTTTTGACATAGACGTTTCCATCGTTAAGTTTTATTTCACGTCACGCGTGATATATCGCACGCAACACGTTTAATATCGTGAGAATATAGGGGGTGTTGATATCTGAATGCTGCCTTTATATCTTTTTGTGCTGCAAAGATATTGCTTCTGGAAATTATTGTTTATAATAAAATCATTGTGATTTAGTTGGTTACGTTTTTTCTTTAACCGCTTTTTAATTTCTTCATTAAGTATCATGATAATAATTATAATTGGTGCGCGAACGAAAGAAACAATATCACGAAAAGTTTATACTTCTGTTCAGTTAACGTGATAATAAAAAATGTCATTATCTGCGCTGGTTGGCCGGCATTACCAACCCGATTCAGGGTATAGTGAAAGCACGAGTGATCTCGGGATACATTGCCTTCAGCGTGACGAGGGTAATGTGTTGAGCGAAACCTCTATGCCTGATGGATTTCACTGAAAAATCAAAGCGATGAACGATAAAAAATGGATTAAAGCAGAAGACGTGGCGAAACTTGCCGGCGTTTCCCGTTCAGCCGTCTCCCGCGCTTTCACGCCTGGGGCCTCGGTCTCGCCGAAAACCCGCGCCAAAGTGCAGGCCGCCGCGGAAGCTCTGGGCTACCAGGTCAATATCATCGCCCGTACGATGAACACCGGCAGCAGCAACTTTATCGGCATCATCACTTCAGGGTTCGATAACCCTTTTCGCAGTAAGCTGCTGGCGCCGCTGATCCACCAGCTGGCGCTGCATGGATTTATGCCATTGTTGATGAACGCCGATGATCCGCAGCAGTTAGCTCCTTCGCTAAAACATCTTCTCAGCTATCACGTCGCTGGCGTCATTATCACCTCCGGCGCGCCACCGCTGGAGCTGGCTGAGGAATATCTTGCGCGAAAAATTCCCGTTACGCTTATCAACCGTCATGCTGAACTTCCCGGCTGCGACCGCGTCAGCAGCGATAACGCGCTCGGCGGGAAACTGGCCGCTGAGCTGTTGCACGCAGGCCAGTGCCGGGACGTCGGTTTTATTGGCGAAAATCGTGACAATTTCAGCACCCGGCAGCGCTACGAGGGGTTTATTCACCATGTCAGCGGGCTGGCTGTCACGGCGCATTTCTGCGAAACGGGCGGTTATCAGTCCGGTTTTGCGGCCGCTCGCCGGCTCGCCGCGGAAAGGCCAGGATTGCAGGCGCTGTTTTGCGCCACCGATATGCTGGCGATTGGGGCGATGGATGGGCTACGAGCGGATAATCCAGCAGCCGTCCTTCCGGCAATTATTGGCTTCGACGATATTCCCCAGGCGGAGTGGCAGCCTTATCAACTTACCACTATCCAGCAGGACACCACGCTGTTGGCTTATCACGCGGTGGAGATGCTGGTTAGCCGGATCGCCAAATTCAATCAACCTTCACGTCACCGCGAAGTCGCTGTGAAATTAATAATTCGTAATAGCGCTAAATGAAAAATTCATTTTATGATGAATCGATCACAGAATTATCGCTAAAATCCATCCACACTCACTGCGCTCTTCGGGGCTTTTTTAAATAAAATTGCACACGTGTGCAAAAGGAGTAAATGATGACATCACTGGATTCCTCGGCGCTACAGGCCCGCTATCGCCTGGCCTGCGAGCTGGCGAAAGCGGGTGCCGAGCTGGCTTTCGAATACTATCAGCAGCGCGAGGCGCTGGCGGTAGAGCATAAGGGCAATGACCTTCAGGACGTGGTGAGCGTGGCCGATAAACGCGTAGAAGCCTTTGTTAAGCAGCGCATTACTGATGCGTTTGCGGAGGATGGTTTTCTCGGCGAAGAGAGCGGTACGCAGATGCCGGACGCCAGGGTGCTATGGGTGGTTGATCCCATTGATGGCACCAGCTGTTTTTTGAATGGGCTGCATACCTGGTGCTTGTCGCTGGCGATCGTCGTTGACGGCGAGCCGGTGATTGGCGTCGTCTACGATCCCAACCATCGTGAGCTGTTCCACGCGCTACGGGGCCATGGCGCCTGGCTCAATGAGACGCCAATTCGCCCACATCCCGCAGCAACGGTCAAAGAAGGGGTGATGGGCGTCGGAACGTCGCATCGGGTGACGCCGGCGCAATTCCTGCCTTTTCTTGACGCGCTGCTCAGCGATGGCGGCATGTTCATCCGCAATGGCTCCGGCGCGTTGATGAGCGCATGGGCGGCCGCCGGGCGCCTGATTGGCTACTACGAACCGCACATGAACCCGTGGGATGCCTTACCCGGTCTGGTGTTGATGCGCGAAGCGGGGGGCATCGCCAACGACTTTCTGGCGCAAGAGGGGATTCGCCATGGTAACCCCCTCCTGCTGGCCAGCCAAACGCTGTATCCCCAACTCAAAAATATGATTCTTCAACCATTACATTAACCCTTACAGGTTCGGGCTGTTTCTGATTATGTACCCTACACAGTAACGATAACGACCCTCACGGACGAAGCACATCAATCAGTCAAGCCTCCGACCGTCGGAGAAACTATTATGTCTGGAATTATTCATTTTTTCCGGGCGTCGCCGCCGCAAGCGGGCGCCGCGTTTGATGAAAAACGTTTTCGCCGGGTGCGTTGGCAAACGTTTATTGCTATGACCCTGGCCTACGTGACGTTCTACGTCTGCCGCTTATCGTTCACCGTGGCGAAAAGCGCGTTGGTGGAATTAGGCATTACCCCAACGGAGTTGGGAATGATTGGCTCGACGTTATTCTTTAGCTACGCCATCGGCAAACTGGTCAACGGTTTTATCGCCGATCATGCCAACGTGGTGCGCTACATGAGCCTTGGGCTATTGCTCAGCGCCGGGATGAACCTGCTGATGGGCATGACCACCAACGCCATGCTGCTGGCTATCTTTTGGGGGATCAACGGCTGGGCGCAGTCGATGGGCGTCGGCCCTTGTGCGGTTTCGCTGGCGCGCTGGTACGGCTTTAAAGAACGGGGAACGTTTTACGCCATCTGGTCGACGGCGCATAACATCGGCGAGGCCATGACCTACATGGTGATCGCCGCGGTGATCGCGGGTTTTGGCTGGCAAATGGGCTACCTCTCCACGGCTGCGCTTGGCGCCGCTGGCGTGGTGCTGTTGCTGCTGTTTATGCGCGATTCGCCACAGAGCAGCGGCTTTCCCTCCATTAACGTGATTCGTGATGAACCGCAGGAAGAGACTGAAGCGCGGGGATCGGTGTTTAAAAACCAACTGCTGGCATTGCGTAACCCGGCGCTGTGGACGCTGGCGCTGGCATCGGCATTTATGTATATCGACCGTTATGCGGTGAACTCGTGGGGGATCTTCTTCCTGGAGCAGGATAAAGCCTATTCCACCCTTGAGGCTTCAGGCATCATCGGCGTTAACGCGATCGCCGGTATCGCCGGGACCATCATCGCCGGCATGCTCTCTGACCGCTTTTTCCCACGCAATCGTAGCGTCATGGCTGGATTTATCAGCCTGCTGAACACCGCGGGTTTCGCCTTAATGCTCTGGTCGCCGCATAATTACTACACCGACATCCTGGCGATGATCGTCTTCGGCGCGACCATCGGCGCGTTAACCTGTTTCCTTGGAGGATTGATCGCCGTCGATATCTCTTCACGCAAAGCGGCGGGGGCAGCGCTGGGAACCATTGGTATTGCCAGCTATGCCGGGGCGGGGTTGGGCGAATTTCTGACCGGGATCATTATCGATAAAACCGCGATCCTCGAAAACGGGAAAACGCTTTATGATTTCAGCACGCTGGCGTTGTTCTGGATAGGCACCGGATTGGGTTCCGCGTTACTCTGTTTTACCACCGCCGCCATCGTCGCCCGACGCCATGCCGTCGAACGGCAGACTTCATTCTCCTCATAACTGATTAATCGATAAGGAAGATTTTATGATGCCTGCAAGACATCAGGGCCTTTTACGCCTGTTTATCGCCTGTGCGCTGCCGCTGCTGGCGATGCAATCCGCCGCCGCGGCGAACTGGCAACTGGAAAAAGTGGTGGAGTTAAGCCGCCACGGCATTCGTCCGCCAACGCCCGGCAATCGTGAAGCCATTGAAGCCGCGACCCAGCGTCCATGGACCGAATGGACCACACACGATGGGGAGCTGACCGGACATGGCTATGCGGCGGTCGCCAATAAAGGGCGTGCGGAGGGGCAGCATTATCGCCAGCTTGGCCTGCTGCAGGGGCAGTGTCCCAGCGCGGAGGATATTTATGTTCGTGCCAGCCCGCTACAGCGTACCCGGGCAACTGCTCAGGCGCTGGTGGATGGAGCATTCCCCGGCTGCGGCGTGGCGATTCATTATGTCAGCGGCGATGCCGATCCGCTGTTCCAGACCGATAAATTTACGGCTACGCAAACCGATCCCGCCCGCCAACTGGCGGAAGTGAAGGCGAAAGCCGGCGATCTGGCGAAGCGTCGGCAGGCGCTGGCGCCGACGATCCAGTTATTAAAAGCCGCGGTTTGCCAACAGGATAAACCGTGCCCCATTTTTGATAAGCCCTGGCAGGTGGAGCAAAACCAAAGCGGTAAAACCACCATAAGCGGGCTGAGCGTGATGGCCAATATGGTTGAAACGCTGCGTCTGGGCTGGAGTGAAAACCTGCCCTTAAGCCAATTGGCGTGGGGGAAGATTACCCACGCCAGCCAGATTACAGCCATTCTGCCGCTGTTAACGGCAAACTACGATCTCAGTAATGACGTGCTGTACACCGCGCAAAAGCGCGGCTCGGTGCTGCTCAACGCGATGCTGGACGGGGTGAAAGCGGACGCCACGCCGCACGTACGCTGGCTGCTGCTGGTGGCTCATGACACCAATATCGCGATGGTGCGCACGCTGATGAATTTTAGTTGGCAACTGCCCGGTTACAGCCGGGGCAATATTCCGCCGGGCAGCAGTCTGGTGATAGAGCGCTGGCGCAACAGCAAAAATGGCGAACGTTATCTGCGCGTCTATTTCCAGGCGCAAAGCCTGGACGACCTGCGACGCCTGCAGATGCCGGATCAACAGCACCCGATGTTGCAACAGGAGTGGCGTCAGCCTGATTGCCAGCAGACCAGCGTGGGCACGTTATGCCCGTATCAGTCCGCGCTGGAGGCCTTAAGTAAACAGATCGATAAAAGCGCGGTACCGCCGGTGAATATGGTTCTTTAATCAGCGCAAACGCCATAATCCTTAGCGGAAATAGGACGGATTATGGCGTATTGCTTAAAGCATTAGTGTTTCGAGTAATAATTCCAGAGATATTGGTTTAATGGACGCATGGCACTAATTTACTGAGAGGAAAAATAAGCAAGCCTCCTCTGAGTTTTGTTACGTCTTTATGTAATATGCCTTGGTTTTTTGGAGTTTTTAGGAAAACATTTAGGTGCGCTAAGATTGTTCACAACTCAGGAGTTGGTTACCATTTAACTTCTCAAGGTAACGCTATGTAATAGCATAGATATTTTCTTTAAATAATAGGGGTGCATTTTAATACTTCAATTAATAACGTATTGAAGAGCTTGGTAATGGTCATGTTTATTGGTGGGCTAAATTTAGTAGGTGTGGTATTGGTTTTGTTGGATTTTATGCCACCATTTTCTTGGGAGTAAGTTAAAGCTAAAAAAGGATTTATGCAATGGTTGAATATTATTTTGGCCATGATGGCCTCCATAATATCTCTCCTTTTGATAGACCAGCAACATGGGGAGGGCCAGGTCCAGTTGATTTTAATTTTCATGATCTAGCAAAACAATTGGACTGTTCGCGGAATTTCAATCGAGTTGGTATTATTTATTCTAATGGTGTGAGCCAATGGTTGGTAAGACCTTCCCGGCGGATTGCCAATTCGGTCCAAAGCATAGCAAGTCATGTTATTGTCACAAAGGTTTGCGATATCTCACAAGAAAGTTCCACAAAAGCTATTGTTAAGACACTTCAGGCACCATCACTGGCCACCGAAATTACATCAACGGCACTTTCATGCGGAGCGGCTGCAATCACATTAGCCCTTACTCTTACTGGAACGGCGATACTTCCCCTTACGGCAGGAGCATCGGTGCTGGTAGCCGGAGTTATTGCTGCCAGCGGCGTAGCTACCGTTGGGCAATGTTTTATCGGTGCGGGAAGATTATGGACAATAAGCAGAGGTAGGGAAGAGCGTTTAGCATGGCTTGATTCGCAGGATTGGTATCTTACTACGACTACTATCCTTGATATCATTTCTCTTGCAGGTGCCGGGGCTGGGTTAGCGAAATCTATCGAAGTGTGGAAAACGATGAAAAAAATATCTTCAGCAGAAGCTTTATCATGGCTAAGAGGCCTAAGTAGGGTTGAGCGTAAGCGGCTTACTTATGAAATCATTCGTAATGAAAATCCGGGAATATCTAACTCTGGTATAAAAGCTGCTATAGAAATGGGGCATTATCCTAAACGATTTCCATCTGAAGTATTACAACGAACTCTACAAAGGGAGTTGATGCAAGTGATTGTTAATTCATCAGCATTTGCAGGGAGCGGCATTTCCGGAACTGTTAGAAATCCACATAATCTAAAAAAAACAGGACAATATGTGATAGGGATAATACAATCCTTTTCATTAACATAAAATCTGGTTGGCATAATGATTGAGCATATAAAAAACAGCCTTGTGTTAAATATTGATGTGGAAAAAAATCTTGCGTCAATGAGTCCCCGACAACTTGAGATGGTTAAGCAGCGATTGACCGAATATGTAGGAGCAAAAGTCGGGGGGCATACGCTCAGTATTCCAATGGTGGGCGGAATACTATTTGCTGTTTTTTGCTTTGTTATGCCGCAAATTACCGTGTGGGAAATTATTTTCAGGCTTAATGGATGGCCTGATTATGCTATACTGGCTGCGGCTTTTCCCTCGGGAGTTTTGTATAGCATATTGATTTGTATTCCGGCGTTTCTTACTGCACGAGGCCGATTGATAGGTCTGAAATCTCTTTTATGTGTCATTACTGGGACAGGAATTATTGCAATAGCATTTTTATTATTCGCTGTTATTACTTTCATTTTGGGGGGAGGTAATGATGCGGGCGATCTCCTCGGTGCTATTTTAGGAGTGTTTTTTATCGCGATCGGCATCAAATGCCTCAATACGGTTATGTTCACTAAAACAATCGCATTTTACTTACTAAATCGGGTCTCCCGCCAGCAAATAAAATTGAAACACTCGTCTGGTTAAGATCTTGGGTGTCAATGATTGTTCATACTTCTGCGTTAGTTACTATTTGAGTATTCAATGCGTGACGATATCGTAGTCTGGATATTGACTTTAAGATCGCGCTGTCATTATGTACAGCTATTAGATTAACTCGGTGCGGAAAGTGATTATATTACTAACCTTAATTGATCGCCAGGAAATGAAATGCGCATAAGATTTTTCTGTTTATTAACTTCTTTTTTCATCGTTCTCTTCCCGTTGGGTGGGCTGTTAGATTATTTATCCCGGACTAGCAACGATTTCTTGAACAGCACCGGTTTGGGTTTTGCCGATGGGGATGCCGACCCCTCTTTCTTGTGGGTTTTGCTGACGTTGATGATGATTGTGACCGTGGGGTTGAACTATCTCATCCGTAAGATTGTGCCAGAAAATAGAGTATGAAATTTATGTGAAGTTATTAAACAACGGACCTTTGCTGGCCCGTTATTTATCCACATCATTCCCTTTTCTTCAGCTATTCACCTTCATCGCCATAATAGAGCTTGCCGATCTTAATTAGCGGTCGGCCCTGGGATTTACGGTGCAGATTGCTATCGCGCAGCGAGTAGACGCAGCCGCAGTACTCCTGCTGGTAAAAGCGCTCGCGCTTGCTGATATCGATCATCCGCGAGGATCCGCCCTGTTTACGCCAGTTATAATCCCAGTAGACCATGCCTGGATAATGCCCGGCGGCGCGCTCGCCGCAGTCGTTGATTTGCTGCATGTTCTTCCAGCGTGAAATTCCCAGCGAA
Organism: Klebsiella sp. CN_Kp097; assembly: GCF_040064495.1. Classification (NCBI taxonomy): domain Bacteria; kingdom Pseudomonadati; phylum Pseudomonadota; class Gammaproteobacteria; order Enterobacterales; family Enterobacteriaceae; genus Klebsiella; species Klebsiella sp. CN_Kp097. The sequence goes on from NZ_JBEAIL010000031.1 coordinate 42,289, forward strand.
CTGCTGATAACGCTAAAGCCGTGCTCGTAGGCATAGAGCGCGGTGCGTTCGAAGCGCATATCAAAGCACATCGTGCAGCGCACGCCACGCTCAGGTTCCCATTCCATCCCCCTGGCCCGCGCGAACCAGTTATCGGTGTCATAATCGGCATCGATAAACGGCACACCGTGTTTGTGCGCAAAACGAATATTCTCTTCCTTGCGGATTTCATACTCTTTCTGCGGGTGAATGTTGGGGTTATAGAAGAAAATGGTGTAGTCGATACCGGAGGCCTGAATCGCCTCCATCACTTCCCCGGAGCAGGGGGCGCAGCAGGAGTGGAGCAGCAGTTTATCGGCTCCGTTGGGCAACGTCAGCTGTGGGCGCTGGAACTCGGACATCAAGTCATTCCTGAAGTAAATACATCCAGCGCCAACTGTAGCATGTTGAAGGGCTGCTAACCTTCCCCAGAAATGTCAGGCCGCGCATCCTCACGCGGCGCTGAATTCATCTCAAATTAACCTCTCACGCCGAGATAGCCGTGGATCGCCATATAGATCCCCACCGCGCCGATTAGCACGCTGGAAAAGTAGGGGGCCCGACGGGCGAGAGTATTAAAACCACTCCAGCGTTTGGCCACCTGGCGAACGCTTACCGCCGCGCCAACGCCGACGGTGACCAGCGTCAGCGCCAGGCCGATGCTGAAAGAGAGGACCAGCGTCGCACCTAAGGTCAGGGCTTTGAGCTGGATGCAGATAAGCAGTACGGTGATCGCCGCCGGGCAGGGGATCAATCCACCGGTCAGGCCGAACAGTAAGATCTGCCAGTTGGTGACCTCCCGGCCGTCGAAACGACGTTGAATATCGTTTGCATGGGCCCGCTCGTGGGCGTCCTGATAGGCCTGACTTCCTTCCTCAAGACCATCCAGTTCATGATGATGATGTTCATGAAACGCCAGATCATAATCGTGGGTATGGCGCTGGTGGCCGAGCGTCAGGCGTACGTTAAAATCATGCGGTTCCGGGATGGTCTGCGCGGATTCTAAATAATCGCCTTTATCAACAAAAGAGAACATCTGCGCGAAGCTGCTCCCGCTGCGCCGTGTCGCCAGTGAGACATCGCCAGCGGCCCATTGGTTGCCACTTAGCGTGCGAATGCGCCAGCGCGGCGGTTCTCCTTCTTCGAAGATGGAAAGGGCGATTTGACCGTGGCCGGTGTCGACGATTTGCGTTTCATCATCATGATGATGCGCATCCCGATCCTGCATGGCCTGCAGCCAGTTACGTTCACCGCGCCAGGTGCGCCAGAACATCCATATTGCGGTACCGAGAATGATGAACGCGGAAACCAGCTGTAGCCAGGGTTCAGCCGCTTCGGCGGTAAATTTCTGGCTAAAATACATGCCGCCAAAGGCGATCAGCCAGACGATGGCGGTATGCGAAAGGGTCGCGGCGAGGCCCAGCATCACCGCCTGACGTACCGTGCCTTTAATGGCGATGATGAACGCCGCCATCATGGTCTTTGAATGGCCCGGTTCCAGGCCATGTAGCGCGCCTAACAGAATGGCGCTGGGAATGAAAAACCAGGCATTGCCCTGCTGAAGTAAAGGTAAGAATTCGTTCATAAGAAGAGAGTTGGTTGTCGTTGGTGAACGGGATTCTACTCCCCCCCAGTATAAGATACTACCCCCCAGTAGATTACAAACCTATAATTGAGGCATTGAGTTCGCCAGTGAGGTTAACGTGTCGCATACGATTCGGGATAAAAAGAAGCTGCAGGCCAGAGCCAGCAAGATTGAGGGGCAGGTGAGCGCGCTGAAAAAGATGCTGGATGAGCCGCACGAATGCGCCGCCGTGCTGCAGCAAATTGCCGCTATTCGCGGAGCGGTAAACGGGCTAATGCGTGAAGTGATCAAGGGCCATCTGACGGAACATATCGTTCATGAAGGCGATGAAGTGAAACGTGAAGAGGATTTGGACGTGGTGCTGAAGGTGCTGGATTCCTATATCAAATAGCGGCCACGGATAGCGCCGGCGGCGACAGACGCGCCGCCGGCTTCAGCATTAGCTGTGTTTGTTTTTCATCTCAAAACGCGGTGATACCAGGCCGTACAGCGTCCAGCCCATAAAGGTCACGATCGCGCCGTAGAGCATCGCCTCTTCGCCGGAGGAGTACAGCGCATAGAAGCTGTACACCGCGCCGATAAAGGCAATCACGTTGGTGGATCGCGCTTTGCCCGGTTCCACATTGGCCATTTTCTGGATAATCGCCAGCGCCGCCATCGACAGAATGTACGGGATGATGTTAGTCACCACCGCCAGGTTAACCAGCACGTTGAACTGGTTGCTCAACGACGGGCTAATGGTCATCAGCGACAAGCCGGTTTGCAGGATAACGATGGTCAGCATCCCCTGAATCGGCGCGCCGGAAGCCGAGACGCGGGAGAAGATTTTCGGGAAGTAACCTTCGTCAGACGATGATTTAAAGACCTGCGCGATGGTGAACTGCCAGCCGAGCAGCGAACCGCAGCAGGACATCACCATCAGCCCCATAATCACTTTACCTACGCCAGGCGTGAACATCTGGGCAAACGCCAGGCCAAACGGCGCCGTGGAGTTAGCCAGGTCCATGTTCGGCACGATCCCGGCGATGACGTTGGTCGAAACGATATAGATAACCGCCGCGCCGAGGGTACCGCCGAGTACGGCGATCGGCACGTTACGTTCCGGGTTTTCGACCACATCGGTGTTGGCGCAAGCGGATTCCAGACCGAGGAAGGCCCACAGCGTCATGGCGATTGACGAACCAACGGCGCCGAAGAACGGTACGTGGTGCGGGTTCCAGGACTCGACGTACATCGTCGGGCTAAACCAGAACCAGCCGATGACGCACAGGCCGACAACCGGAATGATTACCCCCCATACGGTGATGCTACTGATCTGGCCGGTAATGCGCGCGCCGCCGAAGTTGGCTACGGTACAGATCCACAGCACCCCGATAGTCGCCAGGCCAATCTGCACCGGCGACAGGGTGGCGCCGAACAGCTCGGTGCCATAACCCACCGCGGAGATAGCGATAGCGACGTTGGCGATCAGCAGCGAGACGCCGTAGGTATAGTTGGCCATAAAGTTGCCAGACTTGCCGAACGCGTACTCGGCGTAACCGCCCATCCCGCCTGATTTACGGCTAAACATCCCGCATTTGGCGAAGGCCCACGCCAGCGCCATCGATCCTACCGCGGTCACCAGCCAGGAGATGATGGAGATAGTCCCCACCTCCGCCAGCTTGGTGGGCAGCATGATGATGCCGGAGCCCATCATGTTGACCATGGTTAAGATGGTGAGCTGTACCACTCCCATCTTGTTACTGGATTTGCTCATACAGTTTCCCCTTTCAGCAGCGCGCTTTGTTTCTCGCTTTCCGCGATGACATAGCACCAGACCTGTTTACGGCCATCGTGCTCCTGGATATAAACCCCCTGCAGTTCCGGCGCGAAGCCCGGCAGCAGGTTGATCCCTTCTTCCAGTGCGGTGAAGTACTGCAGCACCGCGCCGCCCCAGACTTCGCCCGGAACTACACACAGCACTCCCGGCGGGTAAGGCAGGGCGCCTTCAGCGGCCACGCGGCCTTCGGCTTGCGGCAGCGGCACCAGATCGACCTGGCCGCGCAGATAGGCGTAGTTAGCCTCTTGCGGGTTCATCACCACCCGTGGGAAGTGATCTTTACGGAACATCTCTTTTTGCAGCTGTTTGACGTTGTGACGGGCATACAGATCATGCATTTCCTGACACAGCTGGCGCAGGGTATAACCGGCATAACGCTCTTTGTGCTGGCTGTAGATAGATGGCAGAACCTCCTGCAGCGGCGCATCGGCGTCGAGCAGCTTATCGAAGCGCGCCAGCAGGGCGACCAGCTGCTGCAGTTTGGCCATATCTTCCGCCGGGGTCAGCAGGAACAGAATGGAGTTAAGGTCGCATTTTTCCGGTACCACGCCGTTTTCACGCAGGAAGTTGGCGAGAATGGTGGCCGGTACGCCGAAGGCGTCATATTCGCCGCTGGCGGTATTGATCCCCGGGGTGGTCAGCAGAAGTTTGCACGGATCGACAAAGTACTGATGCTCGGCATAACCGTCAAAGGCGTGCCAGCGTTCGCCTGGGCCAAACTCGAAGAAGCGCAGGTCAACGGCGATTTGCGCGGTTTCATATGACTGCCACGGTTTACCATCGACCATTTTTGGCACAAATGGACGGATGTGCTTACAGCTTTCAAGGATCAGCTTACGCGCCTTGATGCCGTTCATAACGCAGTCCATCCACATGTTGCGGCCGCTCTCGCCTTCATGCATTTTGGCGTTGATATCCAGCGCGGCAAACAGCGGATAGAACGGGCTGGTGGAGGCGTGCATCATAAAGGCGTTATTCAGACGTTTATGCGGAACATAGCGCTGCTGGCCTTTGATATGGCTGTCTTTTTTATGGATTTGCGAGGTCTGGGAGAAACCGGCCTGCTGTTTGTGCACCGACTGGGTCACCAGAATGCCCGGATCGTTTTCGTTCAGCTCCAGCAGCAGCGGCGAACAATCAGCCATCATCGGAATGAACTGTTCATAGCCGACCCACGCGGAGTCAAACAGGATGTAATCGCACAGATGACCAATTTTATCGACCACCTGACGAGCGTTATAAATGGTGCCGTCGTAGGTACCTAACTGGATCACCGCCAGGCGGAACGGGCGGGCATCCTGTTTCCTATTCGGCGCCACTTCCCCGACCAGCTCGCGCAGGTAGCGCTCTTCGAAACAGTGGGCGTCGATACCGCCGATAAAACCGTACGGGTTACGCGCGGTTTCCAGATAGACCGGTGTCGCCCCGGCCTGCAGCAGCGCGCCATGGTGATTGGATTTATGGTTGTTACGGTCGAACAGTACCAGGTCGCCCGGGGTCAGCAGCGCGTTGAGCACCACTTTGTTAGAAGAGGAGGTGCCGTTGAGCACGAAGTAGGTTTTATCGGCGTTAAAGACTTTTGCCGCATGCTGTTGGGCAATGCATGGCGCCCCTTCGTGGATCAGCAGGTCACCCATGGCGACGTCGGCGTTGCACAGGTCGGAGCGGAACAGCGTCTCGCCGAAATACTCGACGAACTGATTACCGGCCGGATGACGGCGGAAGAATTCACCCCCCTGATGCCCCGGGCAGTCAAAGGCGCTGTTGCCCTGTTTAACGTAATCGACCAGCGCGCTAAAGAATGGCGGACGCAGTTCGGTTTCATATTTATGCGCAGCGGCTTCCAGCTGGCGGCCGTAAAAGTCGTTGCGGGTTTCGTCGTGTTCAAATACCCCCAGCACCGAAGCCATATATTCGGCCGGGACCACCTCTTCTTTATTAATAGCGATAAATACCGGGATGTTATAGCCGGTGGCCTTTAACTCATCGAGTTTACCGCATTCGATATCTTCCAGGGTTAATACTACCGCGGCCACATCAATAAAGTTGGTTTCGCTAGTATTGACAATATTACGCTGGGTAGAAAAACAGTTTGGACATGTACGGCTAACGGCAATTTTTAAATCAGTCATTGTTATCTCTTTATTTTCAGATAATAGCAGGCCCTCAATTTCTCGAATGAGAAATTGATTACGCCGGACAAAAGGTAATAGTCTGCCGCTGATATAATAAATATCAGTAGAGTACCTTTTGAGATGCAATAAACCCTACCAGTCCGGTGGCTGGTAAATAGCAGGATTTATTAGGGCGAGCGCGGTTAGCTACAGGCGAATGCCTGTATTAACAACAAAAGATGCAGGAAGACCTGTATGCTGAAGCGCCCGTAGTCGGAAGACTACCGGGCATTAAAGAAATGAAAATCGAAGCTGTTACGGTGAGCAAACATCATAATATGCGTTGTCCGCCTTATGTGTGGCATCATCCTGTTATTGTTTTCCATGATATACACCTTTCAAATGATTGACTGAAGGTATGGCATATTCTATATCCGGCTTAGACTTAATCTGTGACGCCGATCACTAATAGCCTCTCATTATGATATCAATAGCTGGTATTTTGATCTTATCCAACATTATTCACTGGTTTGTTGTTTATATGTAAATATATTGTGTTGCAATGTGGTTAAAATGAATAATGGCCGGTTAATCATTGCGTTATTTCAGCCATATGACGGAAATATGTCGTATACTCGGGACTTTCTGACTTCTATCCTCTTAACATTATGTTTATTAAGGATTAAGAGGTTCCTGTAGTACGAAAGAACGCTGTCAATCATTATCCCTTTATTGCCAACATAAAATCTGGGAAAAGAGAGCCTGGTCGAGTTTTCATCTAAAAGATATCGCTCAGGGGCTAGACAAAACCACCGTCTGGTTATCAAATGGTTAAATAAAATTAACGCCTGTGTGAACGATAGGCAGGTAGAAAAAATGGTCAATACGCTTTTCGGCATGACAAAGCGCTAAGATCGCCTTATTGGGAGAAGTTATGCATTCCTCTGTTAACAAAAATGAAAGCCGGACCTTCTTTGGTCACCCTTACCCTCTGGGATCGCTGTTCTTCACCGAAATGTGGGAGCGATTCTCGTTTTATGGCATTCGCCCGTTATTAATCCTGTTCATGGCGGCCACCGTCTATGACGGCGGTATGGGTTTAGCCCGTGAGAACGCGTCGGCCATCGTCGGCATCTTCGCGGGCGCCATGTACCTGGCGGCGCTGCCGGGCGGCTGGTTGGCGGACAACTGGCTTGGCCAGCAGAAAGCGGTATGGTACGGCTCGATTCTGATCGCGCTGGGCCATCTGTCGATTGCGCTGTCAGCGTTTATGGGCAACAACCTGTTCTTTATCGGGCTGATGTTTATCGTGCTCGGTTCCGGCCTGTTTAAAACCTGCATCTCGGTGATGGTCGGTACGCTGTATAAGAAAGGCGATAGCCGTCGCGATGGCGGTTTCTCGCTGTTCTATATGGGTATCAATATGGGGTCGTTCATCGCGCCGCTGATTTCCGGCTGGCTGATTAAATCCCACGGCTGGCACTGGGGCTTCGGCATCGGTGGTATCGGTATGCTGGTGGCGCTGGTGATTTTCCGCCTTTTCGCGGTCCCGGCAATGAAACGCTACGACAGCGAAGTGGGTCTCGACTCTACCTGGAATAGTCCCGTCGCGAAGAAAAACGGCGTTGGCGCCTGGCTGCTGGCGCTGGCGGTCGGCGTGGCGGTGGTGATTACGCTGATTGCTCAGGGGGTGATAGTCATTAACCCGGTGGCGGTCGCCAGCATGCTGGTGTACGTGATTGCCGCGTCGGTGGTGCTCTATTTCATCTACCTGTTCGTTTTTGCGGGACTTAACCGTAAAGAGCGCGCGCGTCTGCTGGTCTGCTTTATTCTGCTGGTTTCCGCCGCCTTCTTCTGGTCAGCCTTCGAACAGAAACCGACCTCCTTTAACCTGTTTGCGAACGACTACACCAACCGCATGATTGGCGATTTCGAAATCCCGGCGGTGTGGTTCCAGTCGATTAACGCCCTGTTTATCATCCTGCTGGCGCCGGTATTTAGCTGGGCATGGCCGGCAATGGCGCGCAAAAACGTGCGCCCGAGCAGCATCACCAAGTTTGTTATCGGGATTCTGTGCGCGGCGGCGGGCTTCGGCCTGATGATGCTGGCGGCGCAGAACGTGCTGAGCAACGGCGGCGCCGGCGTATCGCCGCTGTGGCTGGTGGGCAGCATTCTGATGCTGACGCTGGGCGAACTGTGTCTGAGCCCGATAGGCCTGGCAACTATGACCCTACTGGCTCCGGAAAGAATGCGCGGCCAGATGATGGGGCTGTGGTTCTGCGCCAGCGCGCTGGGTAACCTGGCGGCGGGGCTGATTGGCGGCCACGTGAAGGCCGACCAGCTGGATATGCTGCCGGATCTGTTCGCCCGCTGCTCGACGGCGCTGCTGATCTGCGCTGCGGTGTTGTGCGTGCTGATTGTGCCGGTGCGCCGTATGCTGGAGAACAGTAAATCCGTCGAGCAAAAACCGGCGACCAATGCCTGATTGCGCAAGCGGTCAATGAAAAGCCGGCGCTGAGCGCCGGCTTTTTTATAGTAAGCAGAGTATGGAAACGGTAGCCCGGATAAGGCGTAAGCCGCTATCCGGGGATTTCCCTGCTCGCGCTACGCTTAGCAGGGCTACGGTTTTGCGGAACCCACCGCCGGGCCGCGGTAATCGCCGCCGAGGGCCTTAATCAGCGTGATATCGGTGCTAAGGCGCTGGGCCTGAATATCCAGCAATAACAGCTGCTGGGCGATGGCCGGTCGCCGCGCTTCTTCCGCGGCATAGCGGCTTAACAGGCCGCGCTGGTGATGGGCGCTGGCGCTGCGGGTGGTGGCCATCGCTGCCGTCACCTTCAGCTCCTGCAGCGCCACCTGCTGGTTGAGATCGTTAAGCTGACTGGAGCTTATCGCCACGTCCCGTACCGCATCCAGCACCGCCTGGTTGTACTGCTTAATCAGGATATTGCTCGCCGTACGTACCGACTTGAGATTGGCGTTCAGGCGGCCGCCATCGAATATCGGCAAATACAGCCCCGGCAGCAGGTTAATCTGCTGGAAGGACGACTTAAACAGATCGCCAACGCTCAGCGCGTTATATCCCCAAAAGGCTTTAATATCAAAATGCGGATAAAAGGCCGCTTTCGCCGCATCTACCTGGCTCATAGAAGCGGTTACATAACCGCGCAGGGCCTGCAGATCCGGGCGACGCGCCAGCAATTCGAAGGAGAGTGAATCCGGCAGCGTTTCCTGCAACGCCGGCAGGGCGACCGGGTGGATCTCCGGCATACTCTGCGCGTCGGCGCCAATCAGCGCCCGCAACGTTTCACGGTACTGGGTTAGCGTGCCGCGGGCGGTAATCACCTGCTGCTGCGCGCCCAGCAGTTCCGCCTGCGCATTGGCGATATCGACGCTATCCTCCACGCCGCGCTGGGTGCGGTGTTCATGCGCCTGTACCGACAGCCGCGCTATTTCTTCTAGCTGCTGCAGCAGAACGATCTTCTGGAAGGTGGCCTGCATGGCGAAGTACAGCTGCCCCACGCTGCTGGCGAGGTCCAGTTCGATACCGGCGGTTTCCGCCTGGCGAGCGTTCTTTTCGCCAATAGCCGCCGCGACGCGGGCCCGGTCGGCGCCCCATAAATCGATATTCAGCGTTGCGCCGACGCCCACGGTATTGAGCGTGTACCACGGGCCGTTTTTATCCACCGGCAGAGAATAGGAGTAGGGCCAACTAAAGGATTTATCGGTTATACGCATCCGGTTCTGCGCCGCCACGGCGGTCGCCTGCACGCCCATTGCCGACTGCGCCAGCTCGACGGTGGATTGTGACTGTGAGATGCGTAGCCGCGCCGCCTGCATGGTCGGCGAATTTTGCAGCGCGCGGTTTACCAGCATGTTGAGCTGGGGATCGTGATACCCTTCCCACCAGCGGGCCGCCGGCCAGCCGCTATTCGCCAGGTGGATCACCTGCGCCAGCTGCGCCTGTTGCGGATTAACGATCGGCACTTCGCCAGGAGCGTCCTGAATCAGCGCGCATCCTGTCAACAGGCTGATGACGAAGGCCAGCGGTGAGTAGCGCAGAAAACGTGCTGCGGCATCCATTTTTATCATGACGGTTCTGCCTGTCGCGTAAATTCAGAAGGTTTGTCTGACCAGTCCGGCAGGGTGGTCAGTAAAGCCGCCAGCGGTTCGCCGAACGGATTAGCCGGATCGACAACCAGCGGCGCGACGGGCGCCGTCGGCTGCTGACGTTCAATATTATCGGCATACGCCTGTAACTGTTCGGCGCAGCGGCTTAAGAAGGGGTCTCCCGGCGCGGCATACAGCCGGTAGCCCTCGCTCAGGCGTACTATCTCCTGCGCCTGCTGCCAGGTGGCTTTGCTCGGCCAGGATTTCGCCTGCGGCCACGGATGCGCAAAGGTGCCCAGCGGCTCGGCGGCGACCCGATGCATCAGCGTTTCGCTGGTGGTCAGCGCCTGGAACAGCGGCACTATCTGCGGCTTATCATCTTTTGTGCGCAGGAACTCGGCTATCTGGCGATAGAGTTGCGCCAGCCGCGATTTCAGCTGCGGCGCTTCGCTATCCGGCCACAGGTAAAGATGGACGATCGATGAGACCAGTACGCCGAGCAAAATACCGATGACCCGGTCGCGCAGTTCGGTCAGGTTGGTCAGTGGGCCAAACCAGCTGAGGAAGGCCAGCGAGAAGGTAAAGCCGATTTGGATCCCGGCGTAGGCAATACGCTCTGACCCGGCGGCAATCCACGCCGAGAGCGCCATTACCGGCAGAACCATCGCCAGCAGGCCGACGATGGACTCGGTCCACGGCTGTACAAAGACGATCAACAGCAACGCCAGCAGCGTGGCGAGCAGCGCGCCGCCGATACGCAACCAGGTTTTTTGCATCGTCGCCCCCAGCCCCGGCTGGGCGACAATCACGCAGCTCAGCATAATGGTGTGGATCCCTTGCCAGTCCGCGGCGGTATAGAAGACGTAGCACAGCAGCGTCGCCAGCAGGGTTTTCAGGGCGAAATGCAGATAAGCGGGATTGCGCCAGGCATCCGGCAGCAGCAGCGGCGACTTCTCGGCTTCACCCTGCGGCAGGTCGATGGTTTCACCGCGCGCCAGCTTCGCCAGTACATCCGCCATCTCTTGTAAAATCAGCGTATTGGCGCCGCGATCATCAATGGCCGGCGCGGAGAATGAAAACGGCGTACCCTCGTTCATCGACGGCACCAGCGCCTGTAGCGCGGCGGCGATCTGCTGGCGCGCCGCGGCGTGATCGTCGCCCGGTTGCAGCAGCGCCGCGAGGTGATAGCAGCGCAGGGTGGTCGCCATCAGCGCCTGACAGCGCGACGGATCGGCGGCAATTTCCGGCGCCGCAAAACGGGCCTGCTTAAACAATCCTTGCAACTGATTAAAACGCCCGGCGATCTCTTTGAAGGTCGGCGGCGCGGCGTTCTGCGTCAGCACGTCGGCGACCTGCCGCTGCATCACCACCAGTTGGGCGCGGAATTGGTAGCCGGGGAAGGCCTGGCGAAAGCAGGCGTTGACCAGGAGCGTGACCAGCGTTGCGGTATTGATCGCCACCCAAAGCCACAGCAGCAGGCGCACCAGAACTTCACTTTGGCTGGTCATTGACGGGAAGGTCTGGGCATAAATCACCGCCAGCGCCACCACGAAAAACGCCAGCCCGAGTTTGCCCAGCACGCGCATCAGATACATCGCGCCAAAGAACAGGCATACCGAAGCGACCAGGCGAATCAGCGGGAAATCATAGGTCCACTTGATGATCAGCAGCACCAGCCCCAGCGCCACGCTGATGGTGACAAAAAACAGGACGCTGCCCAGCTTAATCATCAGAATGTTCGGCTGGCTGACGTAAAACACCACGATCAGCGCCACGGCGAGAAACGGGATCTGCAGGGTCATAAACAGGGTGATCAGCACTGCGCAGCTCAGCGTCAGGCGCAGGGTATAGTTGGCCCGCCCCGGCGCGTCGGCGAGCTCCCGTTGCAGAAACAACCAGAAATTATGCATGCCGGACCCTTATTTCGCCTGCAGCACGGCGCTGGCGGAGGCGCCCATGCGGAACAGTTCCGGGTCGGGATTTTTCACCGCGATTTTAACCGGGAAGCGCTGCGACACATGTACCCAGTTGATGCTCTTCTGAATCACCGGCAGCCCGCCAATGACGCTACCGCCCTCCGGCAGTACGCCTGAACCAACGGAATCGACGACGCCGTCAAAGGGGCGGCTGTGGTTGGTCATCACCGTCACGGTTGCCGGCACGCCAGGCCGAACGTTTTGCAGATCGGTTTCGCGGAAGTTCGCAATCACATACCAGTGGTCGTTATCCAGCAGCGTGAAGACCGGTTTCAGGGCGGATGCATATTGTCCGACGGTGGTTTTCAGGGCGATAACCACGCCGTTAAACGGCGCGCGAACTTCGGTGAACTCCAGGTGCAGTTCCGCCAGGGCGATTTGCGCGACGATCCCGGCGCGCTGCGCGACCATCGCATCGACGCCGGTGACCGCGGCATCAGCCTGTTTAGCCTGCAGCAGCGTAGCTTCCAGTTCGGCGCGGGCGGCTTTTTCCGCGGTACGCGCCTGATCGAGATCTTCCTGCGCGGCGAATCCCTGCGGCACCAGCGGTTCCAGGCGGATACGGGTCGAGGTAGTCTGTTTCACCAGCGCCTTCGCCCGCTCTACCGCGGCGCTCACCGACTGAGCGTTATACTGCTGGGCTTTGATGGTGCGTTGGGTCAGCATAATCTGCGCATCAAGCGCCGCCAGCCGTGATTTAGCATCGTCCAGCATCGCCTGATAGGGGCGCGGATCGATGCGGAACAGCAGATCGCCTTTCTTCACCCGCTGGTTATCGCGGATCGGCATTTCAACGATTCGCCCGCTGACTTCCGGCACCACGTCGATGGTGTCGGCGTAGACGTAGGCGTCGTTGGTTTCCGGCGAAGTCTGTAACTGCCAGATAACCACGATCAGCGCCACAATGGCGGCGAGGACGAGAGCCAACAAGGGCCATTTTTTCCGTAAAACGCTTGGGCTGGATTGAGTCATAGGTATTTAATGTGCGAAAAGAAGAAACCACAGAATAGTGGCAAATAGAAACATTAACGCCAGGTAACTTAATACCAGCGGGGAAAAGCGCGCCTGCCAGCCTTTACGGGCAATCAGGATATGACAAGGGATCAGCAGTAATGCGCCGCCTAAAAAGCAGAAGAACCAGCCGGGGAATGCTGCGCCTAATACCGGTATGGCGGGGGATAAAGAGCAACCGGAGACCGCCAAAAGAAGTAATAACAATGCCGGGCGCGCCCGTTTTACAATTTGCTTCAAAGGAAGATACCTGAATGTTCATGCCATTGAACAATTGAGCTTATTCGTTTTTGATCAAATAAACCCTCATACACCGCCTAAATTATAGCGCTGATGGTTTGCTTAGCCGAGTTATGGTTATCCTCTGATAATAGTTTAATTTCGCGTAGGTATTAAAAAGTCGCTTTTTCATTAGCGAAATAATTGAAATAGGGCGTTTCTCATTTCTCCATAGTCAGCGGCTATGCCGCGAGCTATTCTTAGGTAAGTACAATAAAAATACCGAGGCAATGTCATGGATAAAGAACTACTGGACGCGGGCTACCGGGCCTATACCGGCGAGAAGATAGATGTCTATTTCAATACCGATATCTGTCAGCACTCGGGTAACTGCGTGCGCGGCAGCGCGAAGCTGTTCAATCTGAAACGTAAACCGTGGATCATCCCCGATCAGGTGGATGTGGCGACGGTGGTCAAAGTGATCGATACCTGTCCCAGCGGCGCATTGAAGTATCGCCACAAATAAGCGAGGAAATGATGGAAATTCTGGAAGGCCATAACAAGTTCTACGTTAATGACGCCGAGGGAAACCAGGTGGCGGAAATTGTCTTTGTTCCAACCGGTGAACATCTGAGCATTATTGAGCATACCGATGTCGATCCCAGCCTGAAAGGCCAGGGCGTGGGTAAACAGCTGGTAGCGAAAGTGGTCGAAAAAATGCGCCAGGAACAGCGCAAAATCATTCCGCTGTGCCCGTTTGCCAAACACGAATTCGATAACACCCGCGAGTACGACGACATTCGCGCCTGAAATACGGCGCCAGCTGTGGCTGGCGCCGTGCTGCGATTACCCGGCCAACCGGCAGGTGGCATGATCTGGTAAAAATCGCGAAATGATCTCTCCCAGATGCTCGCGAGTGACCGGTGGTGAGAACAGATACCCCTGGAAACGATCGACTCCCAGCGCTTTTAGCTGATTAAATTTCTCCAGACTATCTACCCCCTCGGCGATGCAGCGGTTCTGCGTTAGCTGGCAGTAGTAGACCAGGCTTTTAATCAACACCAGCGCGTGCGGGTCGCGCTGAAAATCATTGACGATGCTCATATCCAGCTTGTAGCCGCTAAAACGCGCCGTGCGTACCGGGAACATCACGCTGCTGTGCGAGAAGCAGTCGTCGAGAAAGATGCGAAAGCCCTGCTGCTGAATATTACTCATATTCTCCACCGCTTTTCCTTGCTGCTGTAAATCGACGGTTTCAGCAAATTCCAGCACCAGCCGGTTGGCCCACTGCGGGTTCTGTAGCTGTTGCCAGGCGGTTTCCATCATACGGGCAAGATTATCGTGATAGGCGATGCAGGGAGGGATATTGACCGAAAAATAGAACTCGCCCTGATAGCGATTGATATTCTGCACCGCTTCCTGCAGGACAAAGGCGGTCAGTAATAGCCAGGCGTATTCGGAGTGAATATGCGGGAGAAATTCGCCCGGCGGCAGTACCACGCCATCTTTGCGCCAGCGGGATAAGATCTCGATGCCCTGCAGGCGTAAGCGCTCGTCGACAATCGGCTGAAAGACCGGAAAGATCTGCCGGCTGTGAATAGCATGGATAAACTCACGTTCGAAGGGGGTCAGCGCGGTCATGCCCTGACCTGTTACGCGTTTGCTTCGGCTGCCCGGAAATCGGCTCGCCAGATGCGGATGATACTCCACCATCTTGTTTAGTCCTGAGGTTCTTTGGTTGTAGAGCGTTTTCTGACTGACGCCGCGGATCTGCGCCTGGCTGGTGATGCTGTGGCCATACAGCAGGGCGAGGGTGGCGTTAAGTTCGATTTTGCTTAAGCCCGACGGCGGCTTGCCGCGCGCCAGCGCCTCAATGGCGGAAAGCTGTTGCAGGCCGGGGTAGCCGACCAGGCCGCCTTGCAGCAATGCCGCCAGACGGCGGCACGGTAGATCGGATGAGACCGCCTGCACGGCGGCCAGCAGGCGGCGGTCGCCGACCTGGTGCAGTAAGGTTTGCCACAGCCACGGCGCCGGGCTGCGGCTTAAGATCACCATAGGCAAAGGCCGTTTGGCCTGGTTGAGTAACCAGGCGGCTTCGCGCAGGACGAACAGTAGCCACCAGGGATCGTCGGGCAGAAAAACCACAATTTGCCGGACGTCGGCTGGCGCAGATATCGACAGCATGCTCTGCACTCGCGGCTGTAGCCATACCGGCTGGCGGCAACCGTCGTCGACCATGCGGGCTAATCCCGCCGCCGCCATGGCGCAGGGCGACAGGATGTAGTCTGTCGTCGCCTGCGGGATATCGGCTTTACTGGTAGACAAACGTCACCCCAATAATCGACTGGACGTTACCCGCCGTTACCTGACCGCTGGTGCGCGCGTAGGTGGCGGTCAGCCCGAGATTCACCGGCGAAGTACCCACTGTACCCAGTGAAACATTGCTGTTGGCCGGAACGACGGTACCGTTGCGCGTCATCTGGACGCCAATACCCTGTGCCGGCGAAGCGGAAGCGGTATTGGTGAAAATGGAGTTGGCGCTATCGGCGGTGGTGCCGGAAAGGTAATAGCCAAGATTCTGGTTTTGCGCGCAGTGAACGGTGACCGGCACCGCCATCGAGCCCGGATAATCGGGTAGGGTCACGGTCACATCGCGGGCGGAGACATCGCAACCGCCGGTCGGCACAACGACGTCGTTATTGGCGTAAATATTCCACACGAACTGGAAGGAGTCGCCGTTGTAGTTGTTGGTTTGATGCAGGATCAACACGGCAATCAGCGATCCGGCGGTAATCGCCACCCCGCCCGCAGTGCTGACCGGAGTCAGATAGAGTACGGTCGGCCAGGGTTTATCGGTAGTCGAATCGTAGATCACCCGCGAAGTTTCCGTGGTGGTCGGGAACGGATAAGAGGTACCGTTATATTTTACGGTACCGGAAAAGCTCGACAGCACGCCGCCGTAGGCGGATCCGCGCTGTAGCGTCACATAGTCGGTAATGGTTTGCGGATAGTCGTTATGGCAGAAAATTTGCGTCGACAGGTCGACCACCAGGTTTTGCCCTACGTTAACGGCCGGGGTCAGATTGACGTATACGTTGGCCGAGCCGCCGCCGATGGGGATAGTTGCGCCGGTGGCGGTTTTACAGGCGAAGGACCAGGCGTTAATCGACCAGCCCATCAGCAGCAGGGCGGTAAACAGAGCGATGATTTTTTTCATGAACAAACTCTCCTGACTCAGGCGTAGGTATAGGTGACGCTAATCACCGCCTGAATGGTTCCCTGGGTGGCGCCGCCGTTAACCGACAGGGCCCGAACCTGCAGCGGAAAACGCGCCGACTGCGAGCTTTCGTCGACCTGAACCGACTTTTGCGCCCCGTTATTGAGCGTGGTGCCGCTGTCGTCCTGTAGTTCGAGCTGGATATTTCCTGCGGTACCCTGATTCTTGTAATAGCCGGTGCTGTCCGCGGTGCCGCTAAAGGTGGCGACGACGCGTGACGTGCCGACCGGGCAGTTGCTTAAATCCAGCGCGGTGCTGTGCCAGGCCGAAGCGGAACCCGCCGATACCAGGCTGAAGGTATAAAGATCGCCGAGGTCGACGCTGGCGTTAGTGGTGGAGACCGTACACGGCTTGGCCACCACTTTGCCGTTCACCGTGATGGTGATGTCGGCGGCCTGCAACGGGATAATGTTTAACGCCAGCGCGCCTGCCAGAAGCCATCCTGCGTAGTGTGCTTTCATCTCAGCCTCCGGTTACTGGAATTCAAGGGTAAAGGTGGCGGTGGCATAGACGTGACCGGCGGTCACCGGTACGCGGGTTGCCATCAACCGGGCGTAAAAACCGAGGGTGTTGGTCTGCCCCGGCGTTAAGGTGGTCCAGGCGATCGACGAAGAGGGCGCGTTGACCGGCAGCATCGTCTGCTGGCCGTTGAGGATCTGCACCGCCATGCCCGCCGCCGCGGAGGCGCCGCCGTCGATTTTTAACAGGTCGTTATTGTCGCTATCCGGGGTGCCGTTAAAGCCGACTTTGACCGCCGTCACCGAGCTGCCGCAGGGCGACAGCACGATGCGAAACGGCACCAGCGGCGTGGTCGCGCCGACGGCGTTAAACTGCTTCGCGGCGTTATCCATCAGATCGACGGTAAACTCTTTCGATTCGGTGGCCACCGCGCAGGCGTTGTCGCGCACGTAGCCGCTGATGGTGATGGTGCTATCGGCCGCAAAGGCGTTGGCGCAGACCAGCGTCAGGACGGCGCCGAACAGGTTAAGTGGTTTTTTCATCATCATGCGTTCCTTAACGGCACTCTGCCGATAGCTGGCTCAGCGCCTGTCGCTGACTCTCTTCCGGCAGGCGATAGCTGGCCACGCAGCTGGCGTTCGCGCCTTCGCCCCATTTCACCTGCACGCTGCCGGCGAGCGGCATCCCGCTCAGGTAGACCTGGCCGTTATCGGCCACGATACTGCCGCTCTGATTGCTGCCCGAGGTGACCATCGCGCCAAACGGCACCGGTTTGCCGTTATGGGTCAGCGTCATTAGTAACTTGACCCCGACGTGGGCTTTGAAGTCCGCCCGCACGATAGCGCCGTGGGTAGGGACGACGCTGACCACCGCGTCATCGAGATCGACGTTATCGGCAAGGGTATTGGTATCCAGCGCCACCCGGTTTTCGCGGTATTCGGTGGCGTAAGGCAGCACCGCATAGCCGCGCCAGTCGGTACGCACCCCGGTCTGGTTTTCCACTTTGACATCACCGGCGCCGGGCGCTTTCACCAACACCACGGTGTCATTCAGCGGCTGGCTCAGGGTCACGCCGTTGGCGTGGGCCAGCACACCGCCGCTGACGCCGTAGTAGAGCTGTTTGAAACCGTCGCTGCGGCTGTAGCCGATGTTGGCGTTGCCGTAGCCGCCGCGATAGTTCAGCGCCGCATAGCCGGTGCCGCTGCTATCGCCTTCGCCGCCGCTGGCGTAGCCGGTCTGCACGCTATAGCTCAGGTTATTGTCTTCCAGCAGGGTGCCGTAAAGTCCCGCCAGATTGGTCATCCGGCCATCAAGATCGTGCGACATGCTGTAGCTGGCGCTGGCGTGCCGCCATACCGATTTGCTGTCGGAACGCAGCCAGTGGCTGAACGGAATATTGACGTTGACCGCCAGCATCTGGTCGCGGCCCTGCTGCCAGGCGTTTTTGGTCAGGCTGTAGCTCAGCGTCCAGTTGATGTCGT
The DNA here is from genome assembly GCF_040064495.1 of Klebsiella sp. CN_Kp097. Lineage (NCBI taxonomy): Bacteria > Pseudomonadati > Pseudomonadota > Gammaproteobacteria > Enterobacterales > Enterobacteriaceae > Klebsiella > Klebsiella sp. CN_Kp097. Next base: position 60,358 of record NZ_JBEAIL010000031.1, read on the forward strand.
CCACCGCCGCGTTGAGCCCGGCCTGCAGCTGCTGGTCCGCTTTGCCGGTTGACCAGTAGGTCTGATGGCTGCCGCTCAGATAGAGCGTGGCGGTACGCCCCAACTGTTGGGTGACGCTTAGCTGCACTTTGCCGCGCTTGTTGTAGGCGAGGTTGTAGTAATCGGTGAATTTCGGCTTCACCTGGATTACGCCATCCTGGGTCTCTACGTCGTAACCGCTCATCCGGCGGTAGGTAGTATCGGCAAAGCTGTAATAACCTTTAGTAGAGTAGCGATAGCCCACCAGTTGGATATTGGTGCCGACATCGCTCAGCGACTTGTTATAGAGGAAGCGAATTGACTGCCCCTGATGATCGCTGTCGTCGGGTAGGGTGGCATTGGCCTGGGTGACATCCAGCGACACGGCGCCGAAATCGCCCATATTTTTCCCCACGCCGAGATTAAAGGCGCGGTAGCGGTTGGCGAGCTGCGTACCGCCATACAGCGTCCAGCCCGCAGGCAGACCGTGTAACACGGTGCTCTGAAAGAACTTCGGCTCTTCTTGCTGATCGTTGCCGCTGCGATATTCGCCAGCGGTCAGCGCGTACCGGGTATGCCCTTCGCGCTGCAGTACCGGCACCGTTGACCACGGCACGCTGAAGACCTGGCTGGTGCCGTCGTTTTCTTTAATCGTCACCTGCAGATCGCCGCCGTTGCCTGCGGCATAGAGATCGTTAATGGTGAACGGGCCCGGCGGGACCGTGCTCTGGTAAATCTCATAGCCGTTTTGTTTGATCGATACCTGCGCGGTGCCGCGGGCTATGCCATGGATCACCGGCGCAAAGCCCTTCTGGCTATCCGGCAGCATGTTGTCATCGCTCGCCAGCTGGGCGCCGCGGAAGTTTATGCCGTCGAAAATATCGCCGTTGGTGTAGCTATCGCCGAGGGTCAGGCGCGAGCGTAGCGGTGTGATGTCGCGCTCAAGCCAGGTGTTGACGTGTTGCCATTTGTTCTCATTGCTGGAACTGCTGCCGCCGCTGCTGTAGCTCCAGGTGGTGTTATCACGCAGCCGCCAGGCACCGAGATTGAGGCCGCTTTGCAGGTTTAAATAAGCGTAGTTGCTGCTGCCGCCGGTATCGTTATGGACGTTGTTACCGGTGAAGTTGTAGTTCAGCAGCCCGGCGTTGATGCCGTCATCCCACATTTCTGGCGGAATATAGCCGCGCGCGCGGTTGCCCATAAAAGCCTGCGGCACGGTGAGGTACAGGCGCTGCTGGCCGACATCGAAGCGCGTCGTGGCATCAGTGATAAGTTCGGTCAGCGGCACGCAGGCGTCGGCGGCGAGGGCACTCATCCCGTTCACCGCCGCGGTATTGACCCCCATGCCCGCCAGTTGGCTGCGGGTCAGGCACGGGCTTAACCCATGGCCTTTTTCGCCGCGGTTAAAAGTGACATCGCGAGTGGTCATAAAGCCGTCGTTAAGGTAAATATCGACGCGGTAGGTGCCGGGCGGCACCTCTTGCCCGTTTTCGAAACCGGAAAGATCGGCCACCGCCGCAGGGTCGTCAGCTAAAAAACGCGGGTTAAAATAGAGTTCAGCCTGCGCGTAGCCCGCCTGCAGGACAAAACAGAGCGCCACGGGGAGTTTCGCCATGGCCAAAATAGCGCGTGGGCGGAGCCTCGCGCTGCGGGAACCAAAACGGTCCTGTCCATATTTGAGATGTGACATAGTCCCTCCGGTCTCAATTCGCCCGGCTGTCAGTTCTTATTGTTATGCGCGGTTTGGCCCGCCCGGCGGGCCAAACCTGTATTAACGCAGCACGCCAGTCATTTTTGGGGTCAGCGCGCCGTAATCATTAATCGTGCGATAAGTAATGTTGCTACCGGCATCCGGCGGCAGCTTGACGGAGGTTTTACCCATTGGCGGCACCAGCGCGTTTTCCAGCACCCGGGTGCCGGCGTTAAGTTCGGTGACGGTCAGGTAATAAGGGGTAGGGTTAGTCAACGTTAACGACGAACCGCTGCGGCTAAAGCTCAGTTTTTCCGCCGCCTGATCCGGCGGTAGCGCCAGCTTCGCCGGGCGGTAATAGAGCTTGATGCGGCTGATAATCGCCAGCTGTAGGGTGTTGTCGCTCAGTTTGGATTTATCCATCGACGGGATGGCTTTCACGTTAATCCAGAACAGGCTTTCGCGATCCTGCGGCAGTTGTTTATTGGTGGCGTCAATGATGCGCAGGGTATTCTCTTTTTTGCCCTGCATGGCGAACAGCGGCGGCGTAATCACGAAGCGGCCATCTTTGCCGCCGTCGGCGTTTTCCACCCACGACTGAATCAGATAGGTGCTGCTGTCATCATTATTGGTCACCCCTAACTGCACCTGTTTTTGCCCGGCCGGATAGATAACCCGCGTGGCGCCGAGCGCAACGCCGGCCTGAGCCCAGGCGGAATAACCGCTTGCGACTATCATCAATAATCCCGCCAGTAGTCCGCGCGTCATCCCCAGTCTCTTTTTCACGTTTACCCCTTTTGTACTCACCGTTGTTTCCTGTTTCCGGCATATTTGCTGGTTAATTACTGATAGGTCAGAGAGAACCAAACTTGCGCGTTTGCCGCTCCCCCGGTGACCTGATTGCCGGTCGCCCGATATTTGGCTACAAAATGCAGCGTGGTGGGGCCGGTATACAGCCGCCGCCAGGCGCCCGGCGGGCTATTCAGCGGAATCAATTGATCTTCGTTATCAAATAACGCGATGCCGACGCCGGTGGCGATACCCGGTCCTTCGCCAACCGAGAGCACATCCGGATTTTTGCCGTCGGCCACGCCGCGAAAAGACACGCCGACATGCTGGCTGACTGCGGTGCTGCAATCCTGAAGGTGAATATCGAATGGCACCGGGTTGGTATCTTCCCCGGCTGAATGAAAGCGATTACTGCTGATCTGCCCCATATTGACGGTCATCTGCTGGTCACCGGCTTCAACACGGCAGGACTCAGCGATGATGACGCCTTGAAAACGCATGTTTCCCCCAGCCACCGTGACGTTCCAGTGGTTGCCGGCCAGCGCCAGCGGCGGAAACAGAAACATCAGCAGACCTGTCTTCACTCCTTGCATCGTTATCACCCCAATCCCGTAGTGGATAACGGGCCATCCTGGCCCGGAATGCTTCCCTGTCTGATGTTTGAATTACTCGTATTGCACTTTGAAGGTGGCGTCTGCGTTAGCAGTACCGGCAGTAGCCGCGCCAGTGGCGTAGTAACGCGCCTGGAAAGGAATGATGTTGGTGCCGTCGTTCAGCGTGGTGGCCGCGCTGAAGGTAGCGCCATCCAGGCCCAGCGGAGTGCCGGTTTTGTCGAGGATCTGTACGCCGACGTTGGTCGCGCCGCCAGCAGCGGAGCTCTGCAGAGCCAGAACGCTGGTGTTGGTGCTATCAACCGCGGTACCAGAGAAAGCGACAGAGGCTTTGGTGGCGACAGAGGTATCACAGTCGTCTAACTGAATGTTGAAACCTACAGCGGAGCTGGTGCTGCCCGCGGTAGCCAGTTTTGCCGAACGAACCTGGCCTAACTGAACGGTCTGGTCGATAGAACCGGCATCGACTGCACAGGCTGCGTTGACGATTTCTCCTTTAAAATGCACTGTTCCGCCATTTACCGTGGTGGTATCGGCCAGGGCCGCCGCGGAGCTCAGGGACAGAGCTGACAGGACAACGATTGCCAGTGTTTTGATTTTCATGCTGTTTTCCTTTAAACAAAATCGATATTACGAACCAAAAATGGCAGTCGTCTTGCCTTCCAGGCATTCCATAAATCAGCCGAATGGTGCGACTGCCGGTTCTGCACAGTTTTTGCCCCTACTGATGAGTCAATTGGGGCCATTTTGACTCATCAGGATTTATGGCTTTTATTTTGTTAAGGTTGGTTGTATTTTGGATTTATATACTTCTAATGGTTTGTTTTATGGATTTAAAAGCTATGACTTTGCCGTGAATGGAAAAACGGCGTACTTGACTTCGATAGCGAAAAGCGGGCGAATGCGAGATAGTCTGACGAGGATAAGTAAAGAAAGGTCGTTGGAGAATTCAATGTAAATCAATTAGATATAATTTTTTTTGATGAAATATGCAGTTGTCAGTTGCAAAAGATTACAAAACATTTTTATGATATAGACAGTTTGGCCCCAATTGACTTGTTCGATATTAAAAATTTTCCTTTTTATCAATCGGTTATCCTATTTCTTCCGCGCTTGTAAATTTTCCTCTAACAGATTGTTTCTTTCCCAAATCCCGGCAAAACGCGCTGCATTACTGGCGGTATAACGGACAGTATGACGAATATTACGATGTCCGAGATAATCTTGTATCAAACGGGTATCAGCTCCTCTTTCCGCCAGTTCATAGCCGCAGGCATGACGCAGCATATGCGGATGCGTATGCGTCACGGTTCCCGCTTCTTCCCCGGCGGCGCGGATAATGCGATAGGCCTGTTGCCGTGAAAGCGGGGTGCCGCGGCGCGAGATAAATAGAGCGTCGCTTTTGCCTGCTGCCTTCCAGCCGGCCCGTTGCTGTGTCCAGCGTTCTATCGCTTCGCGTTCATCAAAACGCAGCGGATGTACGGTAGAGAAACCGTTCTTTAAGCGGCGAACATTGATGCGTCCTTCGTTAAGGTCGAGATCGCGATAGTGCAGATCGAGTAATTCGCTGATACGCATCCCGTGGCGAAACGCCAGCAGGATCAGACAGTAATCCCGTTCGCCGGTTGGGCCGTGCTGGGCCGCCTGCATCATTGCCTGAACTTCTTTGGCGGTGAGAAAACGACGTCGGTTCACAATTTTGAGCTCCTGAATTTAAGTTTACTCGCAAGGAACAGCCTGAGAAAAAATCTCAGGATGCATAAAAAATAATCTGAATGGAAAGCCCGTATTATTTGAGAGGGATAAAGACCAACAGGTATCACATTACATTTACACAAACATAAATTACCGCTACGCGATAATTCTTATTTTTATCTATTTTATTCTTTACCACAATAGAGCTGTGCCAGGTCGCGGGCAGGTGCATAAAATAGCAAGGAAAAAAGTTAATGCCAGCTATTTATTGAACGGAAAACATGTGCTGAAAGGATTAATTTAACAATAAATAACGAACTAATATCCTGATGAATTACAGGTGCATAGGAACGTTTTTTTTCATGTTCTAAATAAGAACTTTTAAGAACAATAAACATATTTAACGTATGGTTAATTTTTATTAATGTTTCGCAAGAAAAAATCTATATATGAGGAAAGCTGCAATTTATCGCAGCCTAAACAGAGCAAATTTGCAACAGTCTTGCCGGGGATGGCGGGCAGGGGCTGGCAGTAAGAGGGAACCGACAACGAAACGCCATCCGTGGCGTAAGGCTACCTTACTGGAAAAGCGAGATTCTTTGCTTCTCGCGGGAATTATCCCAGATACCATAAAAGCGCCCGGCGTTACTGGCCGTGTACCAGACGGTATGGCGAATGTTGCGGTGGCCGAGATAATCCTGGATAAGTCGCGTATCGATGCCCATATTGGCCAGCGCAAAGCCGCAGGAGTGGCGTAACATGTGCGGGTGAATTTCCAGCGGTAATCCTGCCTGATCGCCGGAGGCGGAAATGATCTGGTAAAACTGTTGGCGCGACAGTGGATTACCCTTACGCGATAAAAATAACCACTCGCTGGTGGATTGTGGATATTCATCACGAATATCCAGCCAGCGCTTTAGCGCCTGGATCTCTTTATTCAGCAATGGATGAGTGGTTGAGAAACCTTTTTTTAATCGATGGATGTAAATACATTTTGAACGCAAGTCAATATCTGAAATTCGCAGGCGACAAATTTCGCTGGCACGAAAGCCATGAATAAAACAAAGTAATGTCAGGCAATAATTACGAGCTGCATGAGGTCCGCTATTGGCAGCATTGAGTAATGACTCGATTTCATTCTGAGTCAGGAAGTTCCTTTTTTTAATGTCACTATTATTCTTCATTATGTTCCCTTTCTTTTGCAGGCGTACATTACTATCCCATAGGCTCTGGCTGGCCTATTACAGGATCCGAAGATAGGTTGCGCATTTTATGAATAAGCATGATGCGAATCGCTTTTACTATCCCTCAGGTAACAAGGACTTTATCGCGGCAAAGCTGCGCGAAATCCTGTGGATATAATGAAGTGGCTTCATCGCCCGCAAGCTGTACGCAGGCGAATTCCTGATGCGAAGCGCTCAGGCATTTGATGTACATCGGTTTTCCTGGAGGTTTACACGTCCTGTTCATCCTTTCTCCTCTTGAGTATGCGCGCTTACAGCAAGGTCATAGACTACCGGCTGATAAACTGAGTCCTGGCTGGATAACGCTGCAAACCGTTATCCATGAGGATAATTGCCTCAATAAACAGGTTGGCGTTGCGTAAATGTTTTGCCATACAAAATAGCGTAAGACACCTGATAGCATTCACCGCAACACTACAACAGCGATTAAACCATACTGCAAAAATCGTAGAGAGAATAGCGTTAATAAATGTGCAGACGTTTCAAAGAGAGATTTTACTTATTATCGAGCAGTCGGAATTTTCCGCTCGCGTAATCAGTTAATGAGAGACTTAATCGGAGTTTTTAGGAAGCTTTAAGAAGTTATTGCGAAGCGCAATTTCTGCTGTAACCGCTTATGATTTATAGGAAATTTATCTCTGTTTGTATCAGAAAATAACGGCCCGGGCTTGTCAGGCTCAACAACGTAATAGTGACCAGAGAGCCCGGATTATATTTGTTGATGAAGCCGTATGGCGCTAATCAACTTCCCCAGTAAGCGCCACGGCTTACGAATTATCTTAACTGCTGGTAAAACAGGATAATCGCAATGGCAATCATGATAAGCCCTGAAACCATGCTCACTCCTTTCGCCGCCTGTGGGCGGGCCGCCAGTACCGCCCGCGACCCATAGCCGACCAACAGATAAATTAGCGTACAGGTCATCAGGTGCATCGCACCCAGCGCCGACATCTGCAGCGCCAGCGGCCAACTGCCGTGCGGATCGGTAAACTGCGGCAGCAGGGCGAGGAACAACAGAAAGACTTTTGGATTAAGGCCGCTAATGCATAGTCCCTTCACCGCCCACGCATTCCAGCTGCCAGCCGATTGTTGCGCCGCGCCCGGCGCCGCCGGATGGCGTAATATCATGACCCCGAGCCACAATAAATAGGCCGCGCCCGCCAGGGTGATCGCCGATAGCGCCAGTGGATGACCGGCGATTAACACCCCGACGCCGGCGACGACGATAATCGTTGCCAGCAGATGTCCTGACATCAGCCCCATCACCGCCGGAACGACGCGACGGCCGTTGATACCGGCGCTGATGGCATAGGCCCAGTCAGCACCGGGGGTAATAATCAACAGGAACGAGACTATCCAGAAGCTGGCGATCAGGCTTATTTCCATCAGCAACGCTCCACAACGATATTAGACATCACACACTCGCAAAATTAGGTTATCGTGTGAGAAAGAATATCGACATAGAAGCGAAATGAGCTTTCAATGTTATGTCATAATCCGGCGATAAAAGAGAAAATCTTCCAAATGGATAGCATAGATCGAAAAATTCTTGCTGAGCTGCAGGCCGATGGTCGTCTGTCGATAACTGAACTGGCGGAGCGGGTGAATTTGAGCCTCTCTCCCTGCCACCGGCGACTACGCGCGCTGGAGCAAGAGGGGGTGATCACCGGCTATCGCGCCAATCTCGACCCGGGAAAAATGGGCTTCAATTTTCTGGCTATCGTTTTCGCCACGTTAAAAGAGGGCGATAAAAAAGCGGTCAGCGCTTTTGAGGAGGCGGTGGCGGAGATCCCGCAGGTTGTGCTGGCGCAACGATTGTTTGGCGATCCGGACTATCTGATGCACGTCGTCACCCGGGATCTTCCTGCGTTTCAGAAACTCTATGATGACAAACTGTCGGCGATGCCCGGCGTGCAGCATTTACGCTCGACGCTGGTGATGAAAACCGTGGTGCAGGATCGCCCTTTCCCCCTGGAGACGTTAAACGCTTCCCGCTAATGCCCTGCTGCCAGGGCATTGTAGAATGGCGAATTACCACTTTTCATCACGCGCGTCGCGGCGGCCTTCGCGCCGATTTTCACGCTTATCTTCGCGACAGCGCATATTACTCTTATCGTCATTTCTCACGCATTCACGTTTTTCTTCACGTCCACTCTGGCGCGCATCCTGACGGATATCGCGAGCATCCTGGCGTTTTTCCGCGCGGTAGGTGGCGTGCGCGGTGAGGGTCGGCAGCAACAGGGCGGCGGTAAGCAGAGGCAGGATTATTTTTTTCATTGTCGAAACCTTAAATATAAAAATAAATCACGGAAGGTTATAATTGTGGTTCGTAATCTTATGTAAATCGATACAAAATGTGCTGAACTCTCTTTTTTTTAGTTTATTATTAAACAAGCCCGGCAAGTTCTCATTTTATTATTCTCGTTGCTACGTATTTTAGCTTATTACGCTAAAGAGATTACGAATATAGCATCAGGGCTCAGTCGCTTTAAGTATTTGCCTTGATTTTTATCAACGATCCTTATTCATCCGGTTGTGGCGGATATTTGGCCGTGCGATGCTCGCGGCATGAGATTTTTCTCAGTCTCCGCGAAGTTAAATGGAATTGTTAATAAAAGGAATATTATATGAAACGTTCAATTATTGCTGCTGCAGTATTTTCAACCGTGCTGATGAGTATTAATGCTTTTGCCGCGGCGCCAAGTGAAGAGCAGGGCGAGTTAGTTATTATTGGTAATGTTATTAATTCTTCCTGTCGTTTTGAAACCGATTATAGCAGTACGATTCAACTGGCTGATGTTGACGCTACCCGTTTTGCCGGCATGTCAGCCGGTGAAGTCTTATCCGGCAATTTCGCTACCAGTAGCGATCCATTAACTATCGTTTGCCCGGAAGGCACGGTATTGAAATCGATTGATATTAGCGGCGGGACCTATACTACCGGCGGCGTACTTAATCCTATCGCAACTACAACGTCTGCTAATGGTGTCGGTTTTAAATTAAGACTTGGATCCGCGGATATTAATGAAAATACCATATATGACGTCAATAATTTGCCGAATGCGGTGACTTCTTTGGGCAATGGCGTTTATCAAATGAACTTTTCGGCGCAATACGCCCGAATTAATGCCGCCACACCGGTAACCGCCGGTGAAGTCCGCTCGGTGTTAACGATTGCCGTCTCTGCGGAGTAAGGAACTGTGCCGGCGCTTCGCCGGCTATTATTGTGCTAAGGGTGTGGTGCTATGAAACGGATTTTATTAGCAGGTTTATTTATCGCTATGCAGCCCGCGCATGCCGGAGTGGTGATTTTCGGTACCCGGGTGGTTTATCCGGCTGAGAAACAAGAAGTGGTCGTACAGTTGATGAATCATGGCGCCCGCTCTTCACTGGTGCAGTCGTGGATTGACGATGGCAATACTTCATTGCCGCCGGAAAAAATCAACGTGCCTTTCCTGCTGTCGCCGCCGGTGGCGCGCATAACGGGTAACTCCGGTCAGCAGCTGCGAATTAAAAAGTTAGCCAACAAACTTCCGGCGAACAAAGAGTCGCTGTTTTATCTCAACGTACTCGATATTCCTCCGAATACACCAGGAAGTGAGGGGGCGAATACGCTGCGGTTTGCCATGCAAAACCGCATTAAGCTTTTTTATCGCCCTAAAGGTATCGCGGCGGTAAATAAAGATACGTTTAAAAGTATTTCGTTGTCTTCGCGCAAAAACGCTCTGCATATTGCCAATGGTTCGGCAAATTGGTTGACGATTACTGAAATTAAACTCAGTAACGTTAAAGTCAATGAGCGCAGCGTTATGCTTGCGCCGTTATCCAGTCAGGATGTCTTTTTAAAAAGTAATCTCGCCCGCCAGTATTCGCTAACGATGATTGATGATAATGGAAACTTTATTAGCGACAGGCTCAATGTAAAATAATAAATAATGGAGTTGGCCATGTTAAGGATGACGCCGCTTTCCTCAATGATATTGTTGGTTTTATTATCCGGTCAGCTGCAGGCCGCTGAAGAGACTTTTGATACCAATTTCATGATCGGCGGAATGAAAGGTGAAAAATCATCAAGCTTTCACTTTGCGGATAATCAACCACTGCCCGGTGAATATGAATTAGATATTTACGTCAATAAACAATGGCGTGGTAAATATCCAATCGTAGTCGCCAGTAATCCGGATGATACCTGCCTGTCATCGGCATTATTACATCAGTTGGGAATCAAAGCGGATAGCGCGCCGTTGGCAAAAGATAACCAGTGCATGACGCTTAAATCCGCGGTGCGGAGCGGTAGTTATACGTTTAATATCAATATTTTTCAGCTTGATTTAGAAATTCCGCAGGCCTACGTTCTGGATCTTGAGCGCGGCTACGTCGCGCCGGAAAGTTGGGACCGAGGCGTTAACGCGCTCTATACCTCTTATTATCTGAGCCAGTATTACAGCGACTATAAAGACAGTGGCAATAACAAAAGCACTTACGCCCGCTTCAACAGCGGGCTGAACCTGTTGAGCTGGCAGTTGCACTCTGATGCCACCTACAGTAAAGCCGATAGCGGCGGCGGCGACTGGAAAAGCAACACCCTGTATCTGGAGCGCAGCTTTGCGCCGATTTTAGGCACCTTGCGCGCGGGCGACATGTATACCTCAGCGGATATTTTCGATGCGGTACGCTTTCGCGGCGTTCGTCTGTTCCGCGACATGCAAATGTTGCCAAACTCAAAACAGAACTTTACGCCAATCGTGCAGGGGATTGCCCAGAGCAACGCGCTGGTAACCATCGAGCAGAACGGCTTCACCGTCTATCAGAAAGAGGTGCCGCCGGGGCCTTTTGCGATTGCCGATTTACAACTCGCCGGCGGCGGGGCGGATCTCGATGTCACTATCCGGGAAGCCGACGGCTCGGTAACCACCTACCTGGTGCCTTATTCCTCGGTACCCAATATGTTGCAGCCGGGGGTGTCTAAATATGACATTGCCGCCGGGCGCAGCCATATTGAAGGCGCCAGCAATCAGGAAGACTTTATGCAGGCCAGCTATCAATATGGCCTGAACAATCTGCTGACCCTGTATGGCGGTACCATGCTCGGTACCGACTATCAGGCTTTTACTATGGGAACCGGGTGGAATACCCATCTCGGCGCGGTGTCCGTTGACGGTACCTGGGCGCGCAGCGATCAGGATAACGGTACTTTTGAAGGGCAAAGTTATCAGATTGCCTACAACAAATACCTCACCCAGACTAAAACGCGCTTCGGTATGGCGGCTTATCGCTATTCAACCAGCGACTATCGCACCTTTAACGATCATGTCTGGGCGAAGAACCGTAATAGTTATCACCATGATGATAATGACGTTTACAACATTGATGATTATTACCGTTATGATTTTGGCCGTAAAAATAGCTTATCCGCCAATATTAGCCAGTCGTTGCCGGAAGGATTAGGGTCTTTCTCACTGAGCGCTTTATGGCGTGATTACTGGGGAAAAAGCGGCAGTAATAAAGATTATCAACTGAGTTACACCAATAACTGGCAGCGGGTTTCCTGGACCATTTCGGCCAGCCAGACCTATGACGAGGATCATCATGAAGATAAGCGCTTTAACCTCTTCATTTCGATTCCGCTGATCTGGGGAGAGAGCGATAGCGTGCTGGCGCGTCGCCTGACGCTGTCGAATTCGACGACCTTCGATAACGACGGTTTTGCCTCCAATAATACCGGCATCAGCGGTACGGGCGGCCAGCGCGACCAGTTTGACTATGGCGTGAACCTAAGCCGGCAGCAGCAAAACCATGAAACCACCGCCGGCGGCAACCTTACCTGGAACGCGCCGCTGGCGACGCTGAGCGGCAGCTACAGCCAGTCGTCGAAATATACCCAGGCCAGCGGCAGCCTGTCTGGCGGGGTGGTGGCCTGGTCCGGCGGCGTCAATTTCGCTAACCAGCTATCGGAAACCTTCGCCATTATTCAGGCGCCGGGTCTGGAAAATGCTTACGTCAATGGTCAGAAATATCGCACCACCAACGCGCAGGGAACGGTCATTTTCGACCATGTATTGCCCTATCGCGAAAGTTCGTTACTGCTGAATACCGCCAATACGCAGAGCAAAACCGAGTTGATTGGCAACCGTAAAGCGGTCGCTCCGTACCGCGGGGCGGTGGTGCTGGCGCGGTTTGATACCGATCAGCGTCAACCCTGGCTTATTCACGCCGAACGCCCGGACGGTACGCCGCTGAAATTTGGCTATGAAATTGAAGATAACGACGGACAGAATGTCGGCGTCGTCGGCCAGGGCAGCATGCTGTATATCCGTACCGATAACGTTCCGCCGTCGATTACCATCGCGGTCGATAAGCAGCAGGGCCATTACTGCACCATTACATTTAAACATACCATTGATGAAGGTAAGACCTATGTCTGCCGCTAAAAGGACGATTTTCATGAAATGGATAATTTTGCTGGTATTAAGCTTATGCTCTTTTTTAGCGCGGGCGGGGAACTGCGAATTAACGCCGAGCATCCCTCCGGCATCGATTGAGGCTAGCGGCAACTACACTTTTAAACCGCTGGCCGCCAGCGGGGAACTCAATTTACGTGATAGTTCACTTCAGGCTAACGCATTCAGCTTTCGCTGCCCCAGTAACTCAAATATTACGGTCTCGGTCAGTCTGCAATCGCCACCACAAACCTCCTACTATGTTGAGGTAGGCAGTAAGATCTATGAGATTAATTTCTCCTTCGACCAGACTAAAATGGAATCGTTGGGAAACGGAAAAATTGTTGAAAACCAAGTATATAATTTGGCAGATATGTTTAATAGTTTGGTCGGCATACGCTATGAGATTAAAGAAGGTAGCGCTAACGGGCAGCGTGTTACTCCCGGAGTACCTTTCCAGATGCGTTACGGTATAGTTTTGAAATATTGTAAGAATAATGAATGTCATAACGTTAACATCAATTACACCTTTAACGTCACCCTGCAGGTAAATATCATGACCTGTGGTTTTAACGTCCCGAACCGCTTCATTAATATGGGCGATTACAGCTACTTCGATATTAAAGAAGACAAAGCGCAATATCGCCTGGAACGCGTTGATATCGACTGTAGCCGGGACGAGTCGGCGGTATTCGAACTGACGCCGGGTAAAATTGATTACTACTTTGTCGCCGCCTCCGGCTTTGCCGGCACCAGCAAAATATTGAAGAATGACGATCAGGATGCCGCCACCGGCGCCGGCGAAGTCGGTTTTCATCTGCTCGATAGTCAGGGCGGGGAACTCCAGTACGGTAGCGGTTTCCTCTACCACTCCAGTGAGGATGCCCGACATGGCGATAGCAACCCGATCTATCTGCAAATCAAGCCGATGAAATATGGCGAGAATATCCGCGGCGGCACGATTAAAAGCCGGGTTATTATCGTCATCAACAATAACTAGCCGTCCGCGCCGCGCGCCTTCCTTTACGCGCGGCATGCCTGGGTTAGGTGGTCGCGACCGCTTCAGGTCGCGGCTGCGGCTGGCGAATACTTATCAGCGCCACCAGCGCCAGTAGCGCAAAGGCCAGCAGCATCAGCGCAATGGGGATATAGCTATCCCACATCATTAAAAAGGCTACCGCCAGCATCGGGCTAATACCACCGGAAATCACCGCCCCAATCTCATGCCCCAGCGCCAGCCCGGTGTAGCGTACCTCCACCGGAAACAGATCCACCATCAGACACGGCTGCGCGGCAATCATCGCGCCATGGCACAATGGCAATGCCAACAGCATGGCGAGCAGCATCGCCGGGAAGGTGTGCATATTAAGCAGCCAGAAGAAGGGGAAGGCGACCAGCGCCATGCCTATCACGCCGATATAGTAAAGCCGCTTACGGCCAATGCGATCGGAAAGCCATCCCCAGCCGAGAATCGTGGCGATCTCCACCGTCATGGCGATGGTGACCGCCGCGATCAGGTCGCGGGTGTCGATGCCGATATGTTTGCAATAGACCACTGAAAACGTGAAGAAGATATACACCGCGCCGTTTTCCGCCAGCCGCAGGCCGATAGCCTGTAATATCGCTCGTGGATGATTTTTGAAGGCGCTGAGCACCGGTAAATGATGGGCCTCATTTTTGCTGTCGTTTTCTGCTTTGCGCGCCACGAATTCCGCGTTTTCCTGGATGTTACGGCGAATATAGACGCCCACCAGAAAGATAAACAGGCTGAGCAAAAACGGAATACGCCACGCCCACGACATCACCTCTTCCTGCGGCAGCAGCTGCACCAGATAGAATGCCAGCGAAGAAAGAACAAACCCGCCGCAGACCCCCACCTGGCTCCAGGCGGTGTAGTACCCTTTCTGGCTTTCCGGCGCGTTTTCGCTCAGCATCAACACCCCGCCGCCCCATTCGCCGCCGGAAGCCACGCCCTGTACAAAGCGCAGCGTAATCAAGGCGATTGGCGCCAGTACGCCGATATGGGCGTAGGTTGGCAGCAGACCAATTAAGAACGTACTGGCGCCCATCAGCGTCAGGGTGATGATGAGCGTCATTTTGCGACTGTAGCGATCGCCGAGATGGCCGAATATCACGCCGCCGAGGGGGCGGGCGATAAAGCCGATGGCAAAGCCGGAAAAGGCTAAAAATGAACCGAGCAGCGGGTCATTCGTGGCCGGGAAAAACAGCGGCCCGAAGACCAGCGCCGCCGCGGTGCCATACAGGAAAAAATCGTACCATTCCAGCGAGTTGCCGAGAAAAGACCCGATGATTAATTTGCGCATAGGTTGCGCCGGGGGGACCGTTGTACCGCTCACAGCTCCAGACATAAGGTTAACTCCAGTGCAGGTGAATCAGGCGGCGCCTGCTGGCGCCGGGCGATGGGTCGGCAGGGTTTTTATGGTTATGATGAAACTTAACGGCACGACGCCATGCTAAGGGTATGGAACTGGCGATTAAACCAGACCAGCCCGTCGCTGGGGTTGCCGAAGCGGATCTGTTTGACCTCGCAATAAAATACGCTGTGGCTGCCCACTTCATGGCTGTCGGCAATGACGCAGTCGCAGTTCGCCACGGCGGAAGCCAGCGCCGGCGAACCGGTCTCCAGCGCCAGCCATTCGTCGTGCAGGAAGCGTTCTTCAGAGCGGATTTGGCCGTTGGCGAAAATCCCGGACAATTGCTGATGCTGACCGGAGAGCACGTTAACGCACAGCACGCCGTTGTGCTGGAATTTGCCGTGCGCGAAGGACGAGCGGTTCATACATACCAGCAGCGTCGGCGGCGAATCCGTCACGCTACACACCGCCGAGGCGGTAAAACCGAAGCGGCCCGCCGGGCCATCGGTGGTAATGATGGTGATCGCGCTGCCCAGTTGCGCCATGGCATTACGAAAATCAGATGTCAGGTTCATAGTAATACCCGTTATTTCAGTTTGACGTATTCGAAGCCTTCGATAACCAGCCGCGGGGTTTTGGCCCGCGAACAGCACAGCAGGATCTGGTCGTTATCTTCGCGTTCTTCTTCGGTTAAATACTCGTCGCGGTGGTCAGGTTCGCCGCTGCAAACGTTGGCGAGGCAGGTGCCGCAGACGCCCTGTTGGCAGGAGACTTTGACTTTGATGCCGGCCTTTTGCAGCGCGGCGACGATGGTCTCGTTTTCACCGACGGTGACGCTCAGATTGAGTTCCGGAACCGCAACCTCAAAGCTGTCGCCGCTGGTTTCTACCTCGCGGTTGAAATACTCCTGATGCAGCCGCTCCGCGCTGAAACCGCATCCCTGAGCCGTTTCGTTAATCCACGCCATAAAACCCTCCGGGCCGCAAACGTACAGGTGGCCGGCGGCGGCGTGAGGCGTCAGGAGTTCCTGAGGGCGGATCCGGCCGTTTTCATCGCTGATATGCAGCTGAACCTGAGCGCTAAAGTGGCAATCCGCCAGTTCGGCCAGAAACGCCATTCCCTCACGGCTGTGGCCGCAGTAATGCACTTCGAAGGATTTCCCGGCGCGAAATAGCGTATCGGCCATCGCCAGCATCGGCGTGATGCCAATGCCGCCGCCGATCAGAATGCTATGAGGCGCCGACATCTCCAGCGCGAACAGGTTGCGCGGAGGGCTAATTTGCACCTCGTCGCCGGGCTGTAAAGCGTGCGCCGCCAGCGAACCGCCGCGCGAGGCGCGATCCTTGAGGATCCCCAACCGATAGCGCTGCGGGTGATGGGCGCTGCCGCACAGCGAATACTGGCGCACGATGCCATCGCCAAGATGTAAATCGATATGCGCCCCGGCGCTAAACGAGGGCAGGGGAGCGCCGTCCGGCGAGGCCAGCGTCAGGACTACCACCTCGGCTCCCTGAATTTCGCGTTCTGTGACGCGTACCGTCAATGTTTCAGCCATAGTTTTTCTCCACCCGCGAAGGGCTTAACGCATATAAATGCCGCCGTTGATATCCCAGGTCGCGCCGGTGATAAAGGTGGCGGAGGGCGCCGCCAGCAGTTCTACCGCGCGGGCGACCAGCAGCGGATCGCCAAGCCGCTTCATCGGGATCATCTCCAGCAGCGCCGGCATTTTCTCCTCCGGCACCGCGGCGCGAACGGAAGGTAGATCCAGCGGCCCCGGCGCAATCGCGTTGACGCTCACCCCGGCGTTGCTCAGGGCGCGGGCGAAGACTTTGGTCAGCGTAATAATGCCGCCCTTGGAGGCTGCATAGTGGGCGCCGGAGGCGGTACCGCCGTTTTGCCCGGCCAGCGACGCGAGGTTAATAATGCTGCCCTGCTGGCGCTGGCTGAAATAGCGGCCGATGGTCTGGCAGCCGACGAAGGTACCGCGCAGGTTGGTACTGGTGACGCGATCGAATTCTTCTACGTCGATCTCCATGATCGGCGTGGTCAGGGTTAAGGCGGCGTTGTTGACCAGCACGTCGAGTTCGCCGAAACGTGCGCGGATCTGCGTCAGCGCGTCGCTGAACTGTTGCGGCTGGCGAATATCCAGCGCCAGCGGCAGCAGCCGCTGCTGGCTGGGATCGATCTCCTGGGCGCTGCGGGTGACCGTATCGAGATTGAGGTCGGCCATCGCCACCTGATAGCCCTGTTGCCAGAGATGGCGGCTGATAACCAGCCCGAGGCCGTTGGCCGCGCCGGTAATAAGTACGCTACGTGTCATAAAGTCCTCACAGGATGTAGCCAATGCTATGCAGGTAATCGTCGCCGTTAATCAGGCGTACGACCTTTTGCAGGATGCGGAAACTGTCACCCTCCGGCGCCAGCGTCCAGGTGACGTCAGCGGCGTAGTGCTGTTCATTGCCCTTGCGGTACTCGTAAAGGAATTGGGCGCAGCGTACTTCGACGACCTCATCGCTGGCGCTGAGCAGGCGATAACGGCCGCTCATGCGGATAGTGCGCGCGCGCGGTGTGGTGGAGATCGATTCGCCGCTGTATAAACGCTGCACGCGTTTTTCCCGCATCTCGTGGTTGTCGTAGGCGTAGTTGAGCACGTTGGCGAAATCGGTGGTCTGCTGATCGATGGGAATGATGTACATTCCCTCAGCGCGCCACAGCGCCAGCCATTCACGAAATTCGCCTTGATCGAGCAGGTCCGCTTCCAGGTTAATAAACTGAATGGCGGCGTTGAGGATAGGTGATGTGTTCATTATTGCCCCCGGTTATCAGCGGTCATGTACTTTTTCCATTGTTGATAGGCGGCGCGCATGCCGGTTTCGGCGCTGACGTCGCTGAGCAGGCCGTCGGCGGTGCGGACTTCGCCGGGCAGGCCGCGGTTGAGCATGATCCACAGATCGTCGCCCGCGCCGCCGCCGCGCTGCACCCGCTCCCAGGCCTCTGAATCATCGGGGGTGCCGAAGCCCATCGGCCCCTGGAAGTGTTCGTGCAGCCGCAGGCGCGCCTGGTTGGCGATCGCCGGGCCATCTTTCATGGTCAGCACCATGTGATGAATTTCCGTCTCTTTTACCGATATCGGCTGCAGCACGCGGAAGAAGGCCATTGAACAGGCGACATTGGGGAACAGGTTAAGGTTAAAACCGCTGCCGCCGACCGCGCGTACGATGCGCCGCACCTGCTGCTCGTCGTGACCTTCCTCGCGTAGGGCCTGGGCCAGCTCGCTAAAGCGCTCCGGGATTGGCGCATCGAGATTGGCTTCCAGATCGATAAGCTCGGGGATCATCACCATCACGCTGTGGCCATTGCCGAGATCTTCCACGAAACCTTTGCCGTCGACGAAGTTGAGCATCTCTTCGGTCTGTTTATCGACCGAGCTTAAAAACGACTTATGGACGATCGGGAAGTGATAGCCGTCGGTGGTATTTTCCAGCTGGATTTTCCAGTTGCCGGGAAAGCGAAAACGGTGCGCGGTGGTGGCCTGCAGCGCGTAGCCAGCCCCCTGTTTCATGAACAGATCCATCCATTTCATCGCCGGGCCGAGGAAGTCGGTCAGCGGTTCAATGTCGTGGTTGAAGCTGGCGAAAATCATTCCGGCGTAGCTTTCAACGCGCAGGCGCACCATGCCGAGCTCAGATTTGTTCAGCGTATCGCCGTAGCTCTCTGGATGCGGTACCCCGCGCAGCGCGCCGTCGAGGCCATAGCCCCAGCCGTGATACGGGCAGGTAAAACCGTTCGTTTTCCCGCTGCGATGTTCGCAGACGGTGGCGGCGCGGTGGCGGCAGCGGTTGAGCAGCACGTTGATATTGCCTTTGCGATCGCGCACGACGATCACCGGCTGGGTACCCACCATCGAGGATTTATAGCTGCCGGCGTCAGGGATTTCGCTCTCGTGGGCGACCCATACCCAGGTACGGTTAAAAATGTTGTCGATTTCGAGGTCGAAAATTTCCTCGGAAGTATAGAGACAGGTATGGACCCGGTCGCTTTGCACCAGTGCCGCCAGCGTTTCGGCGGTATGGCTGGTATCGATATTTTTTACCGGAATACATTCAGACATTGTCACTCTCCACATATCTCTTTTAATGATCATCAGGCACCGGTAAATCGGCGAGCGAATGCCAGTCATCTACCGGGCGGCTAAATAAATTACGGGTGGTAAAATGATGAATTAACCACTGTTGATCTTGTTTAATAAATTCAATGACGAGCTCCGCGCTATTTAAATGCGAGCCGCCGCGGCGAAACGTTGAAGCCTGCAGCATTTTCCAGCGGCCGACCGCGCGGTTATTTTCGTCGACGCGAATATGCTCGGCCGTTAAATAATGTACGTTGATGGCGAAGTGTGACGGCTCGCTAATATAAGCGTTCATCATCCCGACGATCGCCGCTCTGCCGCAATGGCGCCCGAGCTTGTGTTGATATAATTCGCCGATGCCTTCCCAAATAGCCGTTTCGCTAAATAGCGCGCCAATTTGCCGGGCGGTATCCGGATGCGTCAGGTCATCACAGAGATGCATATACTGGCTGATGGCGTTACGGATCTGCACTACGGCTTCCAGCTTTTCCAGGCGTTGCAGCATTTCTTCATTCATTGCCGGCTCCGTATAACTCATAAATAGCCGGGCTGCGGCGAGTGGCCGAAGAACATATTGCCGGCGTTGATGTATGTCAGCTCGCCCATAAAGGCGTGCTGGGTGATCACCATGGAGTCGCGGGCATAGCGCTGAAGCGGGCTGCGCATCGATATGCCCGGCATCCCGGCCAGTTTCAGCGCGCGGGTGGTAACCGAAGCAGAGACGCGGGTAATGTGGGTGGAAGAGAGGCGCATGGCGTTAATCCGCTCTTCTCCCGGTTCATCGCCGCGCAGAATCGCTTGCCAGACATCGTCGATGGCGTCGTAGAACCAGCAGCGCGCCGAACGAAGATCCGCTTCGCAGTGAGCGATTTCCATCTGCGCGAATTGGCGATCCGCCAGGCACGGCGCGCCGGTGACCGAGCTCTGGCGTTCGGCAATGGCGTAAATTTCCGATAACGCCGCGCGGGCGATACCCAGCGCGACCACCGACAGCACCTGAGTGGCCAGCGACAGTACCGGATAGCGATACAGAGGGCCTTCGAGGTTAAGTTCACCGCCGCGAATAAAGGTCCATTCCTGCGGCACGAAGGCATTATTCAGCACTACGTCATGGCTGCCGGTACCGGAGAGGCCGACCGTATTCCAGACCGGATCGATGGTGAACTCCCCGGCGGGTAGTACCGCGATGCGCGGCAGCGGACGATCGCTGCCGTCATCGGTCAGAATGCCCACGCCGATAAGTTCGGCGCCGCTGCAGCCGCTGGCGAAGCTCCAGCGCCCGCTGACGCGGTAGCCGCCATCCTGAGTCGTCGCTTTTTGCGGCGGGAAGATCCCGCCGGCAAAGACAATATCCGGCCCGTGGCGGTAAAGCTCATCGAGACTGCTCGGCGGTAGGCCGCCAAGATAAAACGGATTCATGCCGAAACTCGCCACCCAGCCGGCGGATCCGTCCGCTGTTGAGAGCGTTTCAATTAACTGACAAAACTCCGCAGGTGATATTTCATCGCCGCCGTAGCGTTTTGGCACCAGCGCGCGATAAACACCGATCTTTTTAAAGCGGGAAATAATATCCGCCGGGATATATTTCTGCTGCTCGAACTCCTCGCTGCGCTTTTTAATATCTGCGAGTAATTCGGCAAACTCTATTGTCGTGGCGTGCAGGGTCTTTTCCGCACGCGAAGTTGCAGAGGGGTTTAACATGCGATTTAGCCTCTTCCAGTTAATGAAAGTACGGTTTTATTATTTTAATTTTTCCAGCAAATACTCAGCGTAATTAAGTAAATCAAACTCTTTATTTTTATTGGCGACTAATTGCAGAGCCACCGGGCGATGATTAATTTCGCCAAGCGGCAGGCTCAGGGCCGGGTGGCCGCTTAAATTAAATGGGCGCACCAGGCGAGTCAGGTTGACCACCTTGAGCGGATCCGCCGCTTCTTCCAGCGTTGGCGGGCATTCCGGGAGGGTCGGCAGCACAATCAGCGGGGTTTTCGCCAGTTGGGCATCCACCGCGGCGCTAAATTGCTGACGCACGCTTTCCGCAGCCTGCCGTTGCTGAGGGCCAATCTCCGCGCCGGCGTGGATCCGCCGGGCGACATCCGGCGCCAGGTTCGGCGCGTTGATGATGCTGTGAAACGCCAGCCAGTTTTCCTGGCTTATCACCGTAAGCCCGGCCTGATGCGCTTCGTTGAACCCCGGTAGTTCAGCGCGAGTCCATGCCAGCCCCGCCTGCTGCAGACGTGAGACGATCAGTTGCTCAATTTCTGGCGTTGCCGTGCCCGCCAGATAACTTATCGCGGGGGCGTCCCGGCGCGCAGGAGGCGCTGATTCCCCCAGCGCTTTTGCCAGCGCCTGACGCAATGTGGCGATATCGCGGGCGAATAGGCCGACGCAGTCGAGCGAACTTTCCGTCGGCATGACGCCAGCGCGGCTCAGACGGCCAAAGCTCGGCTTCAGGCCAACCACGCCGCAGCAGGCCGCGGGCATTCGCACCGAGCCGCCGGTGTCGGTGCCGACGGCGAAGTCGACTTCACCGGCCGCGACCACGGCGGCGGAGCCGCTGGACGAACCGCCGGGGATTAACTGCGGATAATGCGGATTGCGCGGCGTACCGCTATGCGGGTTGATGCCGGTGACGCCAAAGGCCAGCTCGTGCAGGGTGGTTTTGCCGCGCAGTTGGCAGCCGTTATCCAGCAGCGCCTCGACTACGGCGGCATGGCGAACGGCAGGAGGCGCATCCTGCAATACCGGGCTGCCGGCGCGGGTCGGAAAACCGGCAATATCGAGACTGTCTTTAACCGCAAACGTCAGCTCGCCTTCGCCAAGGGTGAAGCGCGAGATAAACCCGGATTCTGCGTTTTCTGCCTCTGTACGATGTTCAGTAACCATGTTTCACATCTCCGTGAGGGGGATAATTACCGCGCGAAATGACTAAAAAACGACCCGCTGGCGTTTGAGGTAATCTTGTCAGTAAAACTTGAAATTTCAAGTAATTTGTCACCTGTTTTTTACATCGTAATTGACGATAAGATGATGCTATGAAAGAGAGGTTGTTTTTTAACTCATTGATTTAAATCATTAAACATTGGTGTTTAAATTTTAATCTCTTGAAGGGCGTCACAAAAATAAATGAAAAATATAAGTTAAAAAAATGATAAAAAAGTGTGCGAAAAACGCAGGGGAGGGTAAAACAAAATGAATAACCATTTATAGTAAATGGTTATTTTTGCAGAGGATCAGTCATCGAGGTTGTGCAGAATGAGCGCCAGCACCTGATTCATCTTTTTTTCCTGGGCCGGGGTGACGCCCTTGAAGGCTTTAGCAAACACGGTTTCCGCTAATGCCCGGGCTTCGGCAACCTTGGCTTCACCGGCGGCGGTGAGTTCCGCTTCGGTGACCCGGCCATCGCTGACGCTAACGTGGGTCGTGAGCAGGCCATCATCGCGCAGACGGCCAACAATTTTGGTCACCGTCGGCATCTTACTAACGGCATATTCGGTGATCCGCGAAATACTGGCGCGGTGGTATTGGTGCACCAGCATCAGTACGCGGAAGCGGGAAAGGTCGATGTTGATTTTTTTGAGCTCGATTTCCATTAATTGGGTATAACGGGCGTAAACGTTAACCACCCAGAAGAAGGGGAACTCTTCTTTATGAAAGCGGCTTTCGTGGCTCTCTGGCGGGGTCGAAGAGTGAGTCTTATCCACAAGCATCTCCTTGCCTGATGACGATAGAATGTGCAGATGGTATGCGCATTTAGCGGTTATTGCAAAACGCGGTACTGCGAAAACCATGCGCTATGATGCCGGGAGGATGGCCTCTTTGTGAGCCGCGCGTTGTTCATCGTAGCAACCGCCTGTCGCCGGAGGTCACTCATTCTCCAGCAGACGCATAAATACCCGTAGCGCTTCGTCTAACTGCTGAAGTTGGGGGGCGGAAAGCCCCGCCAGCAGTTGCTGCTCATTCGCCACGTGGGTGGCAACCGCCTCATCGATCAGCGCTCGTCCCTCTGGCGTTAACGCGACCAGCATGCTGCGGGCATCCTGAGGATTTGCTAAGCGGGTAATCAACCCTCGTTTTTCCAGCGCCTTGAGGCGATGGGTCATCGTGCCGGAGGTAATCATCAGTGTCGAAAAGAGCTGGGTCGGCGACAGCACGAATGGCTCGCCGGCGCGGCGCAGCGTCGCCAGCATGTCGAACTCCCAACGTACCAGCCCATGTTTAACAAACGCCGCCTCCACCCGCGGCTCCAGCAGCATGGCGCAGCGCTTGAGGCGGCCAATCGGCCCCATTGGGCTGCAATCCAGATCCGGGCGCTCGCGCTGCCATTGGGCGAGAATGCGGTCAACGGCATCCGTTGGCGGTAATTTGTCCATGTGTGCTCACTTGTCTTGATATCAAGATATTTATCGATACATACTTGCTGCACAATTTAACTTGATATGAAGATAAAATCATGGCCTTTTTTACTCGTCATCTGGCGGTCGATCTGCTGCTGACCGCGCTGGCTCCCGCCATCTGGGGAACCACTTATATCGTCACTTCGCAATTCTTGCCGCCGGACCGTCCTTTTATCGCCGCGCTGTTGCGCGTGTTGCCCGCCGGGATTGCGTTGTTACTGTGGAGCCGCCAGTTTCCGCAGCGCGGTGAGTGGTGGAAGCTGATCATTACCGGAATATTAAATATCGGCGCCTTTCAGGCGCTGCTGTTTATCGCCGCCTACCGCCTGCCCGGCGGGCTGGCGGCGGTGATCGGCGCGATTCAGCCGCTGCTGGTGATGCTGCTGGCCTGGTGCGTGGATCGCCAGCGTTCGCCGTGGCTGGCGGTGGTTTCCGCCTGCGCCGGGATCATCGGTATGGCGATGTTGCTGCTTTCTCCGCGCACGGTGCTGGATTCGTTAGGTATCGGCGCCGCTTTTCTTGGCGCCGTCAGTATGGCGCTGGGCACCTGGCTGTCGCGGCGCTGGGCGCTATCGTTGCCGGTTGTGGCGATGACCGGCTGGCAATTGTTGATAGGCGGGATCGTGTTACTGCCCATCGCGCTGCTGGTGGACCCGCCGTTGCACAATATCACTCCATTACAGGTTGCGGGTTATGTCTGGCTGTGTGTGGCCGGAGCGATGCTGGCGTATGGATTATGGTTTCGCGGTATCAGCCGATTATCGCCGGTGGCGGTATCGGCAATGAGCCTGCTAAGTCCGGTGACGGCGGTGCTGCTGGGGTGGATCTTTCTCGGGCAGAAAATTGAGGGGATGGCGCTGGCGGGCCTTATTGTGGTACTGGCGAGTGTGCTCTCTATTCAGCGCGCGCTGGCGAAACGTTGACGTGAAAAAGCCCCATAAAGGGGCTCGACATTGCCGTGTTTTTTTACGTGGCGGGAGCCAGACCAGCCGTCCTGAGACGACCTGTCCGGCAGCTCCCTCTGCGACCATTCGGTTATTTAGACAGTTCCGCCGTCATGTGTACCTGATTACCGGTATAGGCTTCGGTAATGTGGTAAGAGGCGCCCTGATCTTTAGCGATAGCAGCGATTTTTGCTTCTGCGTTGTCCAGGGTATCAGAGGTCACGCTCACCGGGTGAGCCGCGAAGCTTGCGAAAGAAACCAGAGACAGCATACCAGCAGCAGCAAGTAATTTTACGTTTTTCATGGTGTTTATCCTTTTAACTTTTATGGTGGAAAGCGTTGTG
Source organism: Klebsiella sp. CN_Kp097 (assembly GCF_040064495.1). Taxonomy (NCBI): domain Bacteria; kingdom Pseudomonadati; phylum Pseudomonadota; class Gammaproteobacteria; order Enterobacterales; family Enterobacteriaceae; genus Klebsiella; species Klebsiella sp. CN_Kp097. Next base: position 85,034 of record NZ_JBEAIL010000031.1, read on the forward strand.
CTTTCGATGGGTTTATAATAAGTCTGCTAACTATAACGTACGTTGCAAAAAGTGCGATTTAGATCACATTTTTATGACGGTTTGATGAATGTAAATGGGATTTTTATTGAAAAAAACTTTGAAAACAGAATGTTATATCTCATCTTCGAGAGTGCTTATTTCCGTTGACCCGCGTTTAGGTCTCAACAGAATTTCGCCTGGTATTGATTGTGTGAATGGTTTGGTGGTTTTTTGGCTTGTTGTGACCGCGATACTTCGCCCGCTGGCGAAGCATTGCTAACCATCGGCGCGCTACAGTGCGGCTTCATTCATTGCTGGAGGAAAAAACCATGATTGCGGTACTCTTTGAAGCACAGGTCACGCCAGCGCAGCAGGAACGATACCTCGCGCTGGCGGCGCAGTTGAAACCGCTGCTGGAAACCATCGACGGCTTTATCGCCATCGAGCGTTTTCAAAGCCTCAGTGCGCCGGGAAAGATTTTGTCGCTGTCGTGGTGGCGGGACGAACAGGCGGTTGCAGCCTGGAAGCGCAATATTTGTCATCAGGCGGCGCAGCGGGAAGGGCGGGAGTCTATCTTTGCTGATTATCAGATTCGCGTGGCGCAGGTGTTGCGTGAATACCAGATGCAGAGTTCGCATTCTGCGTAACCAATATTAAGCGGAGGCAGTATGTTGCACCCTGCGGTTGTCATTGATGATGACGAAGCGCTGGCCGTCGCGATGGCGGCGGTTGCCTCGGCGATGGCTGACCCTTCACGAGTGAAAATACTCTGCGCGTTAATGGATGGCCGGGCATGGACGGCGACTGAGCTCTCCGGCGCGGCGGATATTTCGCCGTCGACCGCCAGTGCTCACCTTAGCCGTCTGGTCAATAGTCGCTTACTGATCTGCCTGGCGCAAGGGCGACATCGCTACTATCGGCTGGCGGGCGGCGATGTCGCCGGATTGCTGGAAAATATGATGACCATGGCGGGCAAAAGCACAGTGCCGCTGACCACGCGAACGCCGGGAACGCTGCGTATGGCGCGTACCTGCTACGATCATCTGGCGGGTGAAGTGGCCGTCGCCATCTATGATTTTCTGCAGCAGCAAGCGTGGCTCACGGCAAATGGCACCGCGCTTACCGCGGCGGGGGAGGCGCATTTCGCCCGCTTAGGTATTACGTGCGATAGCGGATCCCGCCGCAAAGTATGCTGCGCCTGCCTCGACTGGAGCGAGCGCCGTTTTCATCTGGGCGGTGCCGCGGGCGCTGCCCTGCTGCAGTGGGGCGTGCAAAAAGGTTGGTTTATGCCGGTCCCGGGCTATCGCGAAGTGACAATCAGCGAGCCTGGGAAGCGAGCGCTGCGTCAGCACTTTGGCCTGGCGCTGTAGACCCGGCGGCAGGATAGCCGTTCAGCAGTGATTCATATTGACGATTTGCTTATGCATCACCTGCGAGCTATTCATTCCCAGCTTTTTCATAATGTGAATGCGGTGGCTGTGTACCGTCTTATGATCGATATTCAGCAGCGAGGCAATTCGCTTGTTGTTATTGCAGGCGATAATAAGTTCCAGTACCTGCAGCTCTCTGGCGGTCAGCTTTCGCTGCGTGCGCAAATACCGGGTCTGCGGAGTTTCATCCTGCGTTCTGGTAATTGCCGAAAATGCGTCTAAAGAAGATTTTTCCGTCAGGATTAACAGGTTTTCCAGATCGATTAATTCCCGGCACAGATTGGCGATATCGCTTTTTACCATCAATACCAACAGTGTACAGCGCGAGAAATGAAAGCGCAGTTTGTTGAGTAATACGACCGTATCGGCGGCGGATATATCCTTGTGGATCATATTGAAGATCACCGTCTCAGCCAGGGGCGCGACGCCCCCTTGCACGATGTCCTGATAACTGGCCTGGGTGATATCCTGGTGAATATCGCTCAGATAATCATGAATAGATTGGCCAATGATATTGTCGTCAGTGTACAGCAAGATATTGTTCAAGGGCATTAAACTCTCTTCTTACGCTTGGCTTCCAGAATCAAATCGATCAGCGTTTTTTCTATTTTCTTCCTGTCATCGCTGCGGCGGAACTTAAACTGGCAGGAAATCTGATAGTAGTTTTCCGGACTCTTTTCTTCGCTATCCAGCGTGACCATCGCCACGTTCTTGATAATCAGATCAACGGTGATTTCGCCATATTCAGCCAGAGACAGAATGGCGTTTTTCAGCGTTGAGTTGTTGGCAAGGAATTTCAGATTTGGACTTTGCGCAATCAGCGCGCAGCCACCATCTGAAATATCTTTGATATCAAAAGCATAGTTTTCGCCATTTTTATGGCGCCCATGACAAAAGAAATCATTCTCATCGCGTAAACGAAATCGCGGATCTCGTCGTCTTTGTACAACCTGGATGCATTCCGGTAACGCAAATGCCACCTTATTGCTATTCTCCGCGCCGCCAGCGGAATTCTTCTGCCGCTGGGAGGTGAACTCGATCTTTCCTGAATCACTATGCAGAATAAATTTGAATTTATTCCCCGCAGGGATTTTGCTATCGCTCTGGATATGGAATTCGGCAAAATCTACACGCGCAATCTGAGTACTGATGCTTTTGTTATTAAAGAAAATTTCTATCTCTGTTTGCTTTCTCTGTTCCTCTCTGAAAATAGCAATGATTTCATACTTACTGGTTTTTATCGTTCCCTCTATCATGGGTAATCCTTGTTGAATCGTTACTGTGCATAGTTAATTTTTTTTACAGCAATAGCGACATACTGATTATGTTAACCAGATGTTTTTGTGAACGTTCGATGATATTGACTATCTTTGTAGCCAAATTGATTTGTATAAACGTCGAAGCCGATATTGTTTTTTCCTGTAATCAAGAGTGTTAACAAAAACCATGGAACAATACAAACGACAACAGCCTCCCAATTAGGAGGCCTAAGAAATAACGTAACTCAATGCAATTTATAAGGTTATTTCCTCGACGAGGAATCAGCATAACCCGATTTGTAGGATATATAGTGCCAGCAGAGATGGCCTAATTCCAGCTTAATATTAAGGGGATAGCCCTTCACGGCAAACGCCGTAAAGGGGGGAGTTGACGCCATCAACCGCTGATGCTATCCAGCTTCGCCAGTGCTCCGGCGGGGAGGGTAAGCGTTGCAGCGGCGAGATTTTCCCGTAAATGCGCCACCGATGAGGTGCCCGGAATCAGCAAAATATTCGGCGAGCGCTGCAGTAACCACGCCAGCGCCACCTGCATCGGCGTGGCGTCGAGCATGGCGGCAACCTCGTTAAGTTCTTGCGCCTGTAGCGGCATAAAACCGCCCAGCGGGAAGAACGGCACGTAGGCGATGTTTTGCTGCGCCAGCGCGTCGATTAACGCGTCGTCACCGCGGTTAGCGATGTTGTACTGGTTTTGCACGCAGACGATGGGCGTCAGCTTCTGCGCATCGTCAACCTGTCTGGCGGTGACGTTACTCAGACCGATGTGACGAATCAGACCGCGGGCTTTTAGTTCCAGTAAGGTCGTTAGCGGTTCCTCCAGCGAACCCTCCACCGGGCCGTGGGTGCCGAGCATGCTGCGCAGATTGACCACCTCCAGCCTCTCCAGGCCGAGGTTACGCAGGTTATCTTCGACGGCCTGGGTGAGTTCCGCCGGCGACATCGCCGGTAGCCAATTGCCTTTCTCATCGCGGCGGGCGCTGACCTTGGTGACGATACACAAGTCGTCGCTATAGGGATGCAGCGCCTGACGAATCAGCTGATTGGTGATATGCGGGCCGTAGAAATCTGAGGTATCGATATGATTCACCCCGGCGGCGACGGCTTCTTGCAGAACGCGAATGGCGGCGTCGGGATCTTTTGGCGGCCCGAACACGCCGGGGCCGGCGAGCTGCATGGCGCCGTATCCAAGCCGGTAAACCTGACGGTCGCCTAAGGTCATGACCCCGGATAATGTTACGCTGGACATAATGACTCCCTCCGATGATAGGCAAGGAGTAAGTGTAATCCCGTCAGGGAGAAGCGATGGGCGAGAATGTTGGCAGAACGTGCGGCGACGCTGAAGGCGTCGCCGCGAGAGCGATTTAACTGAAGAACATCACCGAGACGCAGAGCAGGCCGACGATTAAGGTAATGAGATTACCCAGCGAACGGTAGGGCTTGAGCGCCGGAATGATATACGTCGACAACGTCGGCATGATGAACAGAATCATGGCGATAAGCGGGCCGCTGATGGCGTAAATCATCGAGATGGCGTTCGGATTGATAAAGCAGACGATAAAGGTCAGCGCCGAGACCAGCATAATCGACATGGCGCGGTTAAAGGCGCGGCTCTTACGAATGCCGAGCTGGCCGAGCGAGGTTTTAACGATTTCGCTGGCGCCTTCGATCACCCCAAAATAGGTGCCGAGGAACGATTTCGACATCGCGACCACCGCGACGATAATGCCGGTCACTGCAAGCCAGCCCGGCGCGCCCGGCGCCATGGAGAGCGCAGAGAGAATCGTCACCCCTTCATTACGCGCGGCTTCGATGTACGGCAGCGGAATGGACAGCAGGCAACTGAAGACAAAAAACAGCACGCTGGCGCAGATGATGGTGTAGGCCACCTTCATGATTTTTTTGCATTTACCCATGGCCAGCTCACCATATTTCTCCTGCTGATCGATAGCGAAGGTCGAAATAATCGGCGTATGGCTAAAAGCGAAAACCATCACGGGAATCGAGATCCAGATTTGGTGCCAGGTCTTTGCGTTCAGCTGCATCTGACTGGTGAGGTGTTCCGGTTGCCAGCTGCCAATCAGGTAGATGGAGAGGAACAGGAAACAGCCAATCAGCGGGAAGACGAGGAATCCCATCACTTTGATGGTCATATGACGCCCCATCAGGAAGATCAGATTCAGTACCAGCACCACGGCGAGGCTCAGCAGAGCGCGTACGCCAGGAGTCATCGCCACGTGTCTCGCCAGTTGTTCAGCCAGCGAATTAGTGATTGCCACGGCGTAGATCAGGATCACTACGAAGAAGGCGAGAAAGTACAGGCTGGTGATCAGATTGCCGACTTTTTTGCCGTAGTAATGATTGACCGCGCCGGTGATCCCTTCACCGGCCGCCACTTTGGCCGACAGGATGAATTGACACAGCGCTTTGTGCGGCCAGTAGGTTAACGGCCAGGCAACCAAAGCGGTAAGGAACAGCACGATGGCGCCGGCCGAACCGAGTTGAATCGGCAGGAATAGGGTGCCGGCGCCTACGGCAGTGCCATATAGAGCAAAACTCCATAGAGTTTCTTCTTTAGACCAAATTTTAGACATTATGCGAATTTATCAACCGTATAACCCAAAAAAAGGAGTGCAATTTACCACATTTATGAATCGTTTGCGGTGATAGTTTTCGGCGATAAATAAACCTGCGGATCGCCAAAGGGTTAGGCGATCCGCGCGATCGAGAACGTTAACTATTCGGCAGACTCTGCGGCTGGCGATACTTCAGGACGCGCACGCGCAGCGTATCCCACGCCCAGTTAAAGAACATGGTGTAGGGCAGGAAGAACAGCATAAAGCCGATTTCCAGCATAAATGCCTGCACCAGCGACACGTCAAGCACCAGCGCGACGACGGTGACGCCGATGATGATAAAGCCGCACTCAAAGCCGATGGCGTGCAGCGCGCGCACCCGCAGCGTACGCGCCAGGCGTGAAACCGGCCACAGACGGTCGAAGGCGGCGTTATAGATCAGGTTCCAGACCATCGCCATGGTGGCGAGCAAAATGGCCAAGCCGCCCATTTCGACCACCGATCGCTGCATTAACCAGGCCGCGGTCGGGGCCAGAATTAACGTGGCGAGGCCTTCAAAGCTCACCGCGTGGAGTACGCGTTCAAGTAGCGTCTTATGTTGCAGGTTATTGGTTTTCATTTTGGGATACCTCTTGTTAGTTCTGTCATCCAGATTTACCCGGCATTTTATGGAAAAATGTGATAAACAAAAGATAGATTCCATCGATAAAGTAGATAGGTTATGCACTATTCTCCCGAAGCTCTCACCGCCTTTGTAGAAGCCGCCGCCAGCGGTTCGTTCTCCGCCGCCGCCCGGCGGATGCGTAAAAGCCAGTCCACCATCAGTACCGCGATTTCGAATCTTGAAACCGACCTGGGGTTGACTCTCTTCGATCGTTCCACTCGCCAGCCGACGCTAACCGCGCAGGGCGAGCAGGTGCTGGGCTATGTGAAAGCAATACTGGCCGCCAGTTCGCGGCTGGATGAGCTCGCCAGTTCGTTATCCGGCAATACCGAACCGCGGCTGACCTTCGTCTTGTCGGATACCCTGCACCCGGATGTACTGGAGGATTTGCTGGAACAGTTCGATCGGCGTTTTCCGCATACCGAGTTTGAATGTCTGATTGGCGAAGATGAAGACGTGGTAGATCTGCTGCAAAAAGAGCGCGCTCAGGTGGGGCTTATCGAAGCCAGGGACAGCTATCCGATGGAGATCGGCAGCATGCGCCTGCCGTTGCAAACGGCGATGGGGATTTATGTTGCGCCGGGGCATCCGCTGGCCGGTCAGGGGCGGGTTTTCTGGGATGATCTGCACGGCTGGCGTGAACTGCGGCTTAGCACTTATCTTGAGAGTGCGCCGGATCCCTCGCGCGGTCAGGTATGGTCGGCGCCCAACTATTTGCTGCTGCTGAGTATGGCAGTGCAGGGCTTTGGCTGGTGTATTTTGCCCTGCGCGCTGGTGGAAGAGTTCGCCGGTAGCGGCAAGCTTAAAGCGTTGAATATCGCCGGCTGGCCGCGGTCGATCTCGGTGGATCTGCTATGGAACAAGCGTACGCCGCTGGGGGAAGCGGGCAGCTGGCTGCGCCAACATCTTGAAGGGCAAGGCCGCGAGTTGTGACGGCGAACTTTGTGAACCGCCTCACTTTTTTTAAACAATTGCGAAATTTTTTGATAACAATTCTCTACTATAACGGCATCTATTGATGGTTCTTTGCGCAGAAGGTAAAGGATGAAAGATGTCGTGATCGTCGGCGCGTTGCGTACGCCTATCGGCTGTTTTCAGGGAACGCTGGCGCGTCACTCGGCGGTGGAATTGGGCAGCGTGGTGGTGAAGGCGTTAGTCGAGCGGAGCGGAATCGATCCGCAGTGCATTGATGAAGTGATCCTCGGTCAGGTGTTGACCGCGGGCACCGGGCAGAATCCGGCGCGTCAGTCGGCGATCCGCGGCGGGCTGCCGAATACCGTTTCGGCGATCACCATCAACGACGTTTGCGGCTCCGGGCTGAAAGCGCTGCACCTGGCGACTCAGGCTATCCAGTGCGGCGAAGCGGATGTGGTGATTGCCGGCGGTCAGGAAAACATGAGCCGCGCGCCGCATGTGCTTACCGATAGCCGAACCGGCGCGCAGCTGGGCAATAGCCAGCTTATCGACAGCCTGGTGCATGATGGGCTGTGGGACGCTTTCAATGATTACCATATGGGCGTAACGGCGGAAAATCTGGCGCGGGAGTATGGGATCAGCCGTGAACTACAGGACGCCTGGGCGCTTAGCTCGCAGCAAAAAGCGCGGCGGGCGATAGACTCCGGGCGGTTTCGCGATGAAATCGTGCCGGTCGCCACCGAGCATAACGGCAGTCAACGGCTGGTGGATACCGACGAGCAGCCGCGGATGGATGCCAGCGCTGAAGGGTTAGCCAGCCTGATGCCCACCTTCGACCAGCTTGGGTCGGTGACCGCGGGTAATGCATCGAGTATTAACGATGGCGCGGCGGCGGTAATGATGATGAGCGAATCAAAGGCCCAGGAGCTGGGGCTACCGATTCTGGCGCGCATTCGCGCCTTCGCCAGCGTCGGCGTCGATCCGGCGCTAATGGGTATTGCCCCGGTACATGCTACCCGGCGCTGCCTTGAGCGCGCGGGCTGGCAGCTGGATGAGGTTGACTTAATCGAAGCTAATGAAGCTTTTGCCGCCCAGGCGATCTCCGTTGGCAGAGTGCTGGAGTGGGATGAACGGCGGGTTAACGTAAACGGCGGGGCTATCGCCCTGGGCCATCCGATTGGCGCGTCCGGCTGCCGTATTCTGGTGTCGCTGGTACATGAAATGATCAAGCGCGATGCGCGTAAAGGGCTCGCGACGCTGTGTATCGGCGGCGGTCAGGGCGTTGCGCTGGCGGTGGAGCGCGCATAATACGATCTCGCGCCGTCTTCGGCGCGATGTCCAACTTCCTCGCCGATCTTCTTTTCTTCGTTTTTCTCTCCGATTTTCTCTCTTCGCGGTTATTTTTCAAAGATAACCTAACTTACTGTATTTATAGCTTTTGTAAAGGTTGCTAGCTCCTGGCGATGTGATCCGTTTTGCGTTTTTATCATTTTTAATCATAAAAAATGAAACGTTGTTTTAATTGTCGTTGAAAATGATTTTTCAGCGGTCTACTATGTGACCATCAGCAAAACGGAACTCTGTTTTATTTTTATGATGGGGATGCCCCAGGAGTTCTTCTTAGCCTCAGAACCTTGCCTGTGGTGAGCAGGCCGTGAAAGAAAGGAACCAGATATGATTCTTGATGCATTCTCTCTTCAGGGGAAAGTCGCGGTAGTGACCGGCTGCGACACCGGTTTAGGCCAGGGCATGGCGGTTGGGCTGGCGGAAGCGGGCTGCGATATCGTCGGTATTAATATCGTTGAGCCAACGGAAACCATCGAGCGCGTTACCGCGCTGGGGCGTCGTTTTTTGAGCCTCACCGCCGACCTGCGGCAGATAGATGGTATTCCGCAGTTGCTTGAGCGCGCGGTGGCGGAATTTGGCCACATCGATATTCTGGTCAATAACGCGGGGCTAATCCGCCGTCAGGATGCTATCGAATTCAGCGAGAAGGACTGGGATGACGTGATGAACCTGAACATCAAAAGCGTCTTTTTCATGTCTCAGGCCGCGGCGAAGCACTTCATCGCTCAGGGTAACGGCGGCAAGATCATCAATATTGCCTCCATGCTGTCGTTCCAGGGCGGGATCCGCGTGCCGTCCTACACCGCCTCGAAAAGTGGCGTCATGGGCGTAACTCGCCTGCTGGCCAATGAATGGGCAAAGCATAATATCAATGTTAACGCCATTGCCCCCGGCTACATGGCAACCAACAATACCCAGCAGTTACGCGCCGATGAACAGCGCAGCGCGGAAATTCTCGACCGTATTCCGGCCGGCCGCTGGGGCCTGCCGAGCGATTTAATGGGGCCGGTGGTGTTTCTCGCCTCCAGCGCATCCGATTACATCAACGGCTACACTGTGGCGGTAGATGGCGGTTGGCTGGCGCGCTAACAGACATAGTCGAACAACCCGCCAACCGGCGGGTTGTTTTCTGAACAATGATCGTCCATATCATGAGGTTTAAATAATCCATACTCGTTAGTAATGGAAAATAAAATACTCGCCATTCATCAGGGTTGTTTTGACGATCGGACAGCATTTTTTGCATAAGATAAAGTTTAATGTCCATCACAAAAACAATGCTGCCAGCCGTTTTATCCATATCTTCGCCATCTCCCGCCTGACACCTTAGCCCTGCGATCCCGTACTTTCACTGCACGCATACTCTGTTGAGGCAGGAAAAAAATGACTTCATTGACCACCGATCCGGGTTTACTCCCCAATGCGCAGCGCAACACCCGGCGCATGAACCAGTTTGTCTCCATTGCCGCCGCGGTGGCGGGTTTGTTATTCGGCCTTGATATCGGCGTGATTGCCGGGGCGCTACCTTTCATCACCGATCATTTCGTTTTATCCAGCCGTCTGCAGGAGTGGGTGGTCAGCAGTATGATGCTTGGCGCGGCGATTGGCGCGCTGTTCAACGGCTGGCTCTCTTTCCGTCTTGGCCGTAAATACAGTTTGATGGTTGGCGCGGTGCTATTTGTGGCGGGCTCTATCGGCTCGGCATTCGCCACCAGCGTCGAGATGCTGCTGGCTGCGCGTATTGTCCTTGGCGTCGCCGTCGGTATCGCCTCTTATACCGCGCCGCTCTATCTTTCTGAAATGGCAAGCGAAAACGTTCGCGGCAAGATGATCAGCATGTATCAGTTGATGGTCACCCTTGGCATCGTGCTGGCCTTCTTATCCGATACCGCCTTCAGCTACAGCGGCAACTGGCGGGCGATGCTTGGCGTGCTGGCGCTGCCGGCGGTATTGCTGATTATCCTGGTGGTGTTCCTGCCTAACAGTCCGCGCTGGCTGGCGGAAAAAGGCCGCCATATCGAGGCCGAAGAAGTGCTGCGCATGCTGCGCGATACCTCGGAAAAGGCGCGCGATGAGCTGAATGAAATCCGCGAAAGCCTGAAGCTCAAGCAGGGCGGCTGGGCGCTGTTCAAAGTGAACCGCAACGTGCGTCGGGCGGTATTCCTTGGCATGTTATTGCAGGCGATGCAGCAGTTTACCGGCATGAATATCATCATGTATTACGCGCCGCGGATCTTCAAAATGGCCGGCTTTACCACCACCGAGCAGCAGATGATCGCCACGCTGGTGGTCGGCCTGACCTTCATGTTCGCCACCTTTATCGCGGTGTTTACCGTTGATAAGGCCGGGCGTAAACCGGCATTGAAAATCGGCTTTAGCGTGATGGCGTTGGGCACCCTGGTGCTGGGCTACTGCCTGATGCAGTTTGATAACGGTACCGCCGGCAGCGGCCTCTCCTGGCTATCGGTGGGAATGACCATGATGTGTATTGCCGGATACGCGATGAGCGCCGCGCCGGTGGTGTGGATCCTCTGCTCTGAGATCCAGCCGCTAAAATGCCGCGACTTCGGCATCACCTGTTCGACCACCACCAACTGGGTGTCGAACATGATTATTGGCGCGACCTTCCTGACGCTGCTGGACGCGATTGGCGCGGCAGGCACGTTCTGGCTCTATACCGCGCTGAACGTGGCGTTTATCGGCGTGACCTTCTGGCTGATCCCGGAAACCAAAAACGTGACGCTTGAACATATCGAACGCAAGCTGATGTCCGGGGAAAAGCTGCGTAACATCGGCAACTGATCACACGGATTCGCGCGGCAGCCACGGGCTGGGAACCTTAATGGTATCCCGATGGCTGTCGCTGTTAATAATATGCAGGGCGCTCAGGCGGCCAATTTCATAATGCGGTAACTGCACCGTTGACAGCGGCGGCAGGAACAGATCGCCAATCCCCACCATGTTGTCATAACCCACCACCGCCACATCTTCAGGGATTCGCAAGCCCTGCGCCAGCAACGTCTGGTAGACCATAAAAGCGATACGATCGTTACCGCACACTACGGAATCAAACCGCGGTTTACCCTGATCAATATGGGCCAGCAGCTGGCCGGGAATATCGCGATAGTGTTCGTCACCGTAGGTCATATAGCAGTGATCGAGCGTATCCGGATCGACCTGCGCCTCGCGGCAGGCGCGTTCCATCCCCTGTCGGCGGCGTATCGTCGCCAGATGCCTGGCCGGAAGATGCAAACAGAGCGGGCGGCGATAGCCGGCGGCCAGCAGCGCTTTCACCGCGTCGTACTGGCCTTGCTCATCGTCCGGAATATAGCTGGCGACGTTCTCGTTCAGGCTTTCGCAGTTGGCCAGCACGCAGGGCAGCGTCAACAATTTCGCCGGTAGCGGAACCTGGCGTAGCCCCATGGTGGTGTAAATGATGCCGTCCGGGCGGTGGGAAAGCAGCAGGTCAAGGATGGCATCTGGATTGTCATCCGAGAACATGTTAACCACAAAGCTGTTCCAGCCGTGGGCCCGCGCCGTCTCTTCGATAGAGAGCGTTATCTCTACCGAGAATGGGGTGGTCACCGTGTCCAGCGCCAGTACGCCGATGGTGCTTGGGGTTGCCCGGGCGCCGCGAATTTTCTTCGCCGACAGGTCGGGGACGTAATTGGTCTGTTCGATAGCCGCCTGTACGCGGGCGAGCGTTTCCGCCTTCAGGCGCTCCGGGCTGTTCAGCGCGCGGGATACCGTCATCAGTGAGACGTTGGCTAGCTTCGCTACATCTTTCAGGGATGCCATGGTGATTACTCCGGTATACAACTAAGTCGCTGATGTAAAAGGATCATACGATAGTCTATCCCAGCCTGATGGTGAAGCATGGCGAGGAATAGTTGATCGCGATCTCATCTCCATTATGTTAACGTTAACTTTTGTGATTAACATCATGAATCGTCACAAAACCAGATGAGAGTTGTTTTTTGTTAACGTTACCATTTGCGCATTACTCCAACACGAGAATGTCATGATGAAGATGCATCACTCTCACAGCTACCCCTTACTCAGTGCCTTACTGTTTTTCTTTTTTGTTACCTGGTCTTCTTCCGGCTCGCTGCTTTCCATCTGGCTACATCAGGAAGTGGGGCTGAAAGCCGGGGATACCGGCATTATCTACGCGGTGCTGTCGGTCTCGGCGCTATTCGCCCAGATTTGCTACGGCTTTATCCAGGATAAACTGGGGCTGCGCAAAAATTTACTCTGGTATATCACCGTCTTACTGATCCTTTCCGGCCCGGCCTATCTGCTGTTTGGCTATCTGCTGAAAATCAACGTGCTGCTCGGCAGTATTTTTGGCGGCATCTATATCGGCCTGACCTTTAACGGCGGCATTGGCGTGCTGGAGTCCTATACCGAGCGCGTAGCGCGGCAAAGCCAGTTTGAATTCGGCAAAGCGCGGATGTGGGGATCGCTGGGCTGGGCGGTGGCGACCTTTTTCGCTGGGCTGCTGTTCAACATTAACCCACAACTGAACTTCGCCGTCGCCAGCTGTTCTGGTCTGGTTTTCTTCATGCTGCTGGCGCGGCTTAAGGTCTCTTCAGCGCCGCACGCCATGCAGGAGGCGGTCAGTGGCGGTAAAGTCACGCTGGAAGACGCGCTGCGCCTGCTGACGCTGCCGCGCTTTTGGGCGCTGGTGTTTTTCGTCGTTGGCACCTGTATTTACGGCGTTTACGACCAGCAGTTTCCGGTCTACTTCTCCTCGCAGTTCGCCACGCTCCATGAAGGGAACGCCATGTATGGCTATCTCAACTCCTTCCAGGTGTTCCTCGAAGCGGCGGGAATGTTCTGCGCCCCGTGGCTGGTCAATCGCATCGGCGCGAAAAACGGCCTGATCTTCGCCGGCATGGTGATGGCGATGCGCATGGTGGCCTCCGGGCTGGTGGAAGGCCCTGTACTGATCTCGATTACGAAACTGCTGCACGCCGTGGAATTGCCGGTGCTGCTGGTGTCCATCTTCAAATACAACAGCCTGAACTTTGATAAACGCCTTTCTTCCACCCTGTACCTGGTTGGTTTCGCCTGCACCAGTTCGGTCATCGCCACCGTACTGTCGCCGCTGGCGGGCTATAGCTATGAAAAATACGGCTTCGCCGACTCCTATCTGATCATGGGACTGCTGGTGTTCTGCACCACCTTCATCTCCATCTTCCTGCTGCGATCCAATAAGGCCTCTTCGGATTCGCTCATGTCGCAGCCATCCACTATCTGACTGAAAAGAGAAATGAATATGATCTATTCCATTAGTAACGCGGAGCGGGAACTGCAGGCGAAAAGCGTGGATCTCAACCCGCGCTGGTATCCGCGTTATCACCTGGCGGCCCGTGCCGGCTGGATCAACGACCCCAACGGACTGGTATGGTTCGACGGCTGGTACCACGCGTTTTATCAGCACCATCCGTATTCAAACCAGTGGGGGCCGATGCACTGGGGCCACGCGCGCAGCAAGGACCTTGTGCATTGGGAACACCTGCCGGTGGCGCTGGCGCCGGAAGGGCCGGAAGATAAAGACGGCTGTTTTTCCGGCTCGGCGGTGGTTGATGGCGATACGCTGGCACTCATCTACACCGGCCATAAATTTCATGGCGATCCCGCGGATGAAAATAACCTGTACCAGGTGCAGTGCCTGGCGACCAGCCGCGACGGCATCCATTTTGAGCGCCAGGGGATGGTTATCGATACCCCGCCGGGGATGCACCATTTTCGCGACCCGAAAGTATGGCGTGAAGGTGAAAGCTGGTACATGGTGGTCGGCGCGCGGGTAGACGACGTCGGCCAGGTGCGGTTGTACCGTTCTGACGACCTGAGCCACTGGCAGGACGCCGGTATTCTTGCCCAGGCCGAAGCGGGGATGGGCTACATGTGGGAGTGCCCGGATTTCTTTGAACTCGATGGCAAGCGGGTGCTGATGTTCTCGCCGCAGGGGATGGCCGCGGACGGCTTTGCCCGGCGCAATTTATTCCAGAGCGGCTATCTGCTGGGGGACTGGCAGCCGGGGCAACCTTTTGTCCGCGAAGAGGCGTTTGTCGAACTCGACAGCGGTCACGATTTCTATGCGCCGCAAAGTTTCCTCACCCCCGATGGCCGGCGGATTGTGATCGGCTGGCTGGATATGTGGGAGTCGCCGTTGCCGGAGCAGCAGGACGGTTGGGCCGGCATGCTGTCGCTGCCGCGTGAGTTAAGCCTCGGCGCGAATAATCGGTTATTGATGCGTCCGGCAAAAGAGGTGGAAGGCCTGCGCCGCGACTGGTTCCCGTGGCCGGTCAGTTCGTTGAAGAATCAGCAACTGACGATGGTAGAGCATTGTGAAACCATGGAGGTCAATCTGCATTGGGATATGGCCAATAGCGGCGCCGAGCAATACGGTTTGAGCTTAGGCGAAGGGCTGAAGGTATATGTCGACAATCAGATGCAGCGTCTGGTGCTGGAGCGTCGCTATCCGCAATATGGTTTGTGCGGCACGCGTAGCGTTCCGTTACCAGCCGGTTCGGCGCTGAAGCTGCGGCTATTTTTCGATAGCTCATCCGTCGAGGTTTTCGTCAATGACGGAGAAGCCTGCCTCAGCAGCCGTATTTATCCTGATACCCGGTGCCGGGAATTAGCTTTATTTTCCTGGAGCGGTAGCGCGGCATTAATTGATGGCGGAGCATGGAATCTCTAATTAAATAGTAATTAACCAGAATAACCCGTTAGCAATCGCCGGCGGGTTATTTAATATTCACCAAAATAATAAAACAATACCTTTAATATATAATAAGCAGGGTCTAACGATGAATAAAATCTGGGTTGGATGTCTTATCTCGTCTTTATTTATTCCCGCCGCCGACGCGCAGCAAACGCTTTCTCTTGAGGAGCGTCTGGCGCAGATGGAGCAGCGCTTAAAAGCCACCGAGCAGCGGGCAGAGAATGCCGAAGCGGAAATTCGCGAATTGAAGCATCAGGAGCGCTCGATGGCTAAAAGCAGTGCACCTGCGCCCGCGACGGTTGCCGCGCCCGCGCTGGCGGTGAATAAAGATGTCGATTTAAAATTTTACGGTGATGTTGAATTTAATATGGATGGCGCCAGTCGAACCGGCAGCCTGACCTCGGTAAAAACCAGCGCGAATAAGAACTGGGCGCCGGGGGATAAAGAGCGCTGGGATATTAATGGGCGTATTTTGTTAGGATTCGATGGTTTACGTAAAGGCGCTAATGGGAAATACTCCGGCTTTAGCGTACAACCGCTGGCGGATATGACCGGAAAAATGAATCTTGATGATGCCGTATTTTTCTTTGGTCAGGAAAATGATTGGAAAATAAAAGTCGGGCGCTTTGAAGCCTACGATATGTTCCCGCTGAATCAGGATACGTTTATTGAATATTCTGGTAATACCGCCAACGATCTCTATAGCGACGGTTACGGTTATATCTACATGATGAAAGAGGGGCGCGGGCGTAGCAGCAGCGGCGGTAATTTCCTGCTGAGCAAATACCTCGATAACTGGTACTTTGAGCTCAACACGCTGGTGGAAGACGGTAGCTCGCTGTTTGTCGATCAAAACTACCACGGCAACGCGCTCGAAAATCATAAAAACGTGGTCTATGTGCGGCCGGTGGCGGCCTGGCAGTCCGGGCCGTGGTCAGTGGCGGCGGCGGTAGAGAGCAACCTGGTGAATAATGCCTATGGTTATCAAAACCAGAACGGACGCTGGGTCGATCAGTCCAGCCGTACCGGCTACGGTCTGACCATGAGCTGGAATACGCTGAAAACCGATGCCGAGGATGGCATGGTGGTGAACCTCAGCACCGCTTATCTGGACGCGGCGGATGAAGAGGATTTCAGCGCCGGTATCAACGCGCTGTGGCATCGCGTCGAGCTGGGATATATCTACGCGCACAATAAAATTGACCAGTTTAATATGGCAGGGGTCAGCGGCGAGTGCGATGGCGACTGCGCGATTCTGACGCCGGGCCGCTATGACATCCACACGATCCATGCCTCCTGGCAACTGCCGAATATCATGGATATGCCGAACTTTAATATTTACCTCGGCGCCTATGCCTCATGGCTGGATTCGTCGGCCCAGCAGAGCGGGAACGACGACGAACGCTACGGCGCGCGCGTGCGCTTTAAATATTTCTTCTGATGGGGTCGCCGCCCAACAGCAACAGTGGAAAGTTATCGGCAGGTTTGCTTCACTGGAGCAAACCATAAAGGAGCAGATAATGAAAACCATCGGCCTGCTGGGCGGCATGAGCTGGGAATCCACCATTCCCTATTACCGGTTAATCAATGAAGGCATTAAAGCGCGGCTCGGCGGCCTGCATTCCGCCAGCCTGTTGCTACATAGTGTTGATTTTCATGAGATTGAAGCCTGCCAGTCGGCAGGGGAGTGGGATCGCGCCGGCGAGATCCTCGCCGCGGCGGCGCTGGGGCTACAGCAGGCCGGCGCCGAGGGCATCGTGCTGTGCACCAACACCATGCATAAGGTGGCTGATGCGATTGAAGCCCGCTGCGAGGTGCCGTTCCTGCATATCGCCGACGCCACCGGACGGGCTATCAGCGCTAAAGGCCAGCGTCGGGTCGCGCTATTGGGCACCCGCTACACCATGGAGCAGGATTTTTATCGCGGCCGTCTACAGCAGCAGTTTGCCATTGAGACGCTGATCCCGCAGGCCGAAGATCGGGCGCGCATCAATCAAATTATTTTTGATGAGCTCTGCCTCGGCACCTTTAGCGACGCCTCGCGCGACTATTATCTGCAGGTCATCGAGGCGCTGGCGGCACAGGGGGCGCAAGGCGTTATCTTCGGCTGCACTGAAATCGGCCTGCTGGTACCGGAAACGAGTAGTCTGCTGCCGGTATTTGATACCGCGGCGATCCATGCCGCCGACGCGGTGGAATTTATGCTCTCTTAAGTACCGCCGCCAGCGGCTGTTCGATACGCGGCAGGCTGGTTTGCAGATGCTGGACAAAGGCGTCGACCAGCGCGGAACCGGGGCGATGTAGTGGGCGGATGAGGCTGACGGTAAAGGGCACATCGACGCTGAAGCGCCGCACCACCACGCCGCTCTCAGCGTAGTCGAGGGCGGTGAGCGGGTTAACCACCGAAATGCCCGCACCAGCGCGCACCAGCGCGCAGATCGACGCCGCGCTGTGGGTTTCAACCACCATCCGTCGTTTCACCTGGTGCTCCATAAACAGCGCATCAAGCAGCTGACGATAGCTGTCGGTGCGCGACAGGCTGATATAGTTTTCACCGTGGAAGTCGGCGGGGGTGAGTTCGGTTTTAACGGCCAGCGGGTGATTTTGTGGCAGCACACAGACTTCATTTAAGGTCAGCAGCGGCGTGCGCTCGGTGCCGGCCGGCGTATGCAGCGTTTCCGTTAACCCCAAATCATGGCGCTGGGCGGACAGCCACTCCTCCAGCAGCGGCGACTCCTGCGGCACGATCTGCAGGCTGAGGTCCGGATAGCGCGCGAGGAACGGCTGCAGCAGCAGCGGCAGAAATGACTGCGAAAAGACCGGCAGGCAGGCTACCGACAACTCTCCCTGGCGGAATTCGCGCAGGCTCTCCGCGGCGCTAACGATGCGATCCAACCCGTACCACGAGCGCTGTACTTCTTCAAACAGTCGCAGCCCCTGCACCGTCGGCTGCAGACGGCCGCGGGCGCGCTCAAACAGCTTTAAGCCCAGCACTTTCTCAAAACGCGCCAGTTCACGGCTGACCGTCGGCTGCGAGGTATGCAGCATCCGCGCCGCTTCGGTTAGGTTGCCGGTGGTCATCACCGCGTGGAAAATCTCAATATGGCGTAAGTTGACGGCAGGCATGGGCGGTTCCCGGTTAGCATCAGATAGCCATATCATTTTTGCATAGACTCGCGATAAAACGATATTTTTTATTCTCTCCCCGCTGTGGCGTAATCGGAAAAAACATCGACAAACACACGTACGCACCGGAGTCCTTATGCCACGCTCGCTAAACGCCACCGATACCGATCTGACCGCCGACAATCTACTGCGCCTGCCCGCTGAGTTCGGCTGCCCGGTATGGGTCTATGACGCGCAGATTATCCGCCGCCAGATTGCCCAACTTAGCCAGTTTGACGTGGTGCGTTTTGCGCAGAAGGCCTGCTCCAATATTCATATTCTGCGTCTGATGCGCGAGCAGGGCGTGAAGGTGGATTCGGTGTCGCTTGGCGAGATCGAACGCGCGCTGGCGGCAGGTTACGATCCCGTGCAGCATCCGGACGATATCGTCTTTACCGCCGATCTGATCGATCGTGCGACCCTTGAGCGGGTGAAAGCATTACAGATCCCAGTGAATGCCGGATCTGTGGATATGCTTAGCCAACTGGGCGAAGTCTCGCCGGGTCACCGCGTCTGGCTACGGGTCAACCCGGGATTTGGTCATGGCCACAGCCAGAAGACCAATACCGGCGGCGAAAACAGCAAACACGGTATCTGGTTCAGCCAGCTGCCGCAGGCGCTGGAGGTGATTCGCCGCCATTCGCTGCAGCTGGTCGGCATCCATATGCATATCGGCTCCGGCGTTGATTACGGCCATCTTGAGCAAGTATGCGGCGCGATGGTGCGCCAGGTGGTGGAGTTTGGTCAGGATCTGCAGGCGATCTCAGCCGGCGGCGGTTTATCGATCCCCTATCACGAAGGCGAAGAGGCGATCGATACCGATCACTACTTTGGCCTGTGGAATGCGGCGCGCGAGCAGATCGCCAAACATCTGGGGCATCCGGTAAAGCTGGAGATCGAACCGGGGCGTTTCCTGGTGGCGGAGTCCGGCGTGCTGGTATCGCAGGTGCGTAGCGTGAAAGAGATGGGCAGCCGCCACTTCGTGCTGATCGACGCCGGCTTTAACGATCTGATGCGCCCGGCCATGTACGGCAGCTATCATCATATTACCGCGCTGGCGGCGGACGGGCGCGACCTGAGCGGCGAACCGCAGCTGGAAACCGTGGTCGCGGGGCCGCTGTGCGAATCCGGCGACGTCTTTACCCAACAGGAGGGCGGTAAAGTGGAAACTCGCCTGCTGCCGGCGGTGGCGCCGGGCGATTACCTGGTGCTGCACGACACCGGCGCGTACGGCGCATCGATGTCTTCAAACTACAACAGCCGCCCGCTACTACCGGAAGTGCTGTTTGATAACGGCAGCGCGCGCCTGATTCGCCGTCGCCAGACCATTGAAGAACTGCTGGCGCTGGAGCTTATTTAAAGAATGGCCCCGTCGTCACCGATTCACGCAGTACCAGCGTACCGGTGAACGGCGGGATGGTTTCGATCGGCTGTTCGTTGGCGAGCTTAATCGCCTGGTCGATGGCGGTGGTGATCATATTGTCGATAGGCAGGTAGACCGTCGATAATCCGGGCTCCAGCCACTTCGCGCTGGGGGCGTCGTCAAAGCCGAAGAGCGATACGTCCTGCGGAATGCGCAGCCCCGCCTGATGCAGCGCTTTCGAGGCGCCCAACGCCATATCATCGTTACAGGAGAACAGCGCGCTAAACGGCGTTTTCTCTTCTAATAATTCCCGACACAGCTCATAACCGCGGGTCATCGTTGAATCGCCGTACTTGACCCGCGCCGGTTCCCACGCAATTCCGTGCTTTTCCAGGGCGCTGCGGTAGCCCGCCAGGCGCGCTTTACCCGTTGGGGTATGCATCGGCACGGTCAGGCAGGCGATATCGCGATGCCCCTGGGAGATCAGATAGTCGACGGCCTGAAACGCCGCTTCCTGCTGTTCGAAGAACACGCAGCGTTCCCGCGCCTGGCTAACGTCGCGGTTAATCACCACCAGCGGCGTTTCAATGGTCTCGATAAGCGACATGATTTTCTGTTCGCTCATATGGCGGGTGTAGAGCACGATGGCGTCGCACTGACGGTCGGCCAACATTTGTACCGCTTCTTCTTCCCGTTCGGGCGCATCGTGGCCGTCGGTGACGATAAGCTGTTTGCCCCAGGCTTCCGTTTGGCGCGACGCCTGTTGCAGCAAGCGGCCAAAGTAAAAACCGTCGAATGTCGATACCACCAGTCCAATGCTGTTGCTGGTGCGATTCGCCAGCGAGCGGGCGAGAAAATTAGGCCGGTAGCCCAGCTCTTCCATCGCTTTGAAGACCTGTTGACGGGTACTCTCTTTTACCTGACCTGTGCCGTTCAACACGCGGGAAACCGTCGCTTTCGAGACGCCTGCGCGTATTGAGACATCCAGCATTGTTGCCATTCGTCGATTCCTGATAACCGGTGATAGGGCGCAGTTTACCACAGTCATTCAGAGGGATATGAGCCTGACGACGGCAAAGACTATCGCGATCACGCTTTTTGCGGAAATCCTGTTGAAGGCATTTTCCGACCCCGGATGCGCGGGCGCGAGCGGCGCGCTAGAATTCATCGATTCACAGGGGGAAAAAATGCAGATTCAACCGTTGTACGCCGCGCCGCAGCATGGGCCGCAGGTGGCGGAGTGGCTATGGCAGGCTTTTGCCGGCGATGCCTTACCGCAGGCGTTTTTTAGCAGTATTGTTGAACATAGCCAAACGCCGGGGGCGCTGCCGCTGACCTTTATTGCCACCGATGGCGAGGCGCTGCTGGGTACCGTGGGGCTGTGGCGTTGCGATTTGATAAGCCGTCAGGATCTATTTCCATGGATGGCGGCGCTGTTTGTCGCCGAAACGGCGCGCGGGCAGGGGCTGGCCGGGAAGCTGCAGCGGCACGTCATCGACTATGCCCGCCAGTGCGGTTATCCGCAGCTTTATCTCTATTCCGCCTGCCGCGATTTTTATGAGCGCTTTGGCTGGCGCTATATCGGCGAGGGCCTGGATTACCCGGCCACCGCCGTGAGCCTGTACCGCTATGACTTGTCACTTTCCGCGGGCGTTATCACCGAGTGACGGCGCACCAGCGTCGGGCTGAAGAGGTGAGTGATTTCCGGCGCCGGACGCTGTTCTGCTAGTGCCAGGGCCAGCTCCGCCGCCTGGGTCGCCATGGTGACGATCGGATAACGTACGGTGGTCAGGCGGGGGCGCACGTAGCGCGAGATCAGCACATCATCGAAGCCAATCAGCGAAATTTCCTGCGGCACCTCGATACCGTTATCGTTGAGCACCCCCATCGCGCCGGCGGCCATTGAATCGTTGTAACAGGCGACGGCGGTAAAGTTTCTGCCGCGGCCTAATAGCTCGGTCATCGCCAGCTCGCCGCCGCTTTCGTCAGGCTCGGCGAAGGTGACCAGCCGGTCATTGACGGCCAGGCCGCTCTCTTTCAGGGCATCGTAATAACCTTGCAGCCGGTCTTCGGCATCGGAAATCGCGTGGTTGGAGCAGATATAGCCAATGCGGCTGTGGCCCTGCTGAATCAGATGGCGCGTCGCCAGCCAGGCGCCGTAGCGGTCATCGAGCGCCACGCTGCGCTGCTCGAAACCCGGCACGATGCGGTTAATCAACACCATGCCGGGGATCTGTTTCATCAGCCCCGCCAGCTCATCGTCGGGGATCATTTTGGCGTGCACCACCAGCGCCGCGCAGCGGTGACGGATTAGCTGTTCAATCGCCTGACGTTCCTTTTGCACGTTGTGGTAGCCGTTGCCGATAAGCAAAAAATTACCGGTGCTGTAGGCCACCTGCTCGACGGCTTTGACCATCGCGCCGAAGAAGGGATCGGAAACGTCGCCCACCACCAGGCCGATGGTTTCCGTTGACTGCTGCGCCAGCGCGCGGGCGTTGGCATTGGGGTGGTAGTTCAGGGTTTCCATCGCCGCCGTCACCGACTGACGAGAGGCTTCACTCGCTTTTGGCGAGTTGTTGATAACGCGTGAGACGGTAGCGACGGACACTCCTGCGAGTCGGGCTACATCCTTAATTGTCGCCATACCGGACCTTTTTTAGGGTAAGCGTTTACATAATAGTTATGTTACGGGAAAGCGCAGCGGATTCAAGGCTACCGCTATTCTGGTTGATACAAATGTGACGCAGACAGAGATTAGCAGTGAAAAAGTTACACAGCACAATGCGTGGGATGCAACGGTGAAAAGAGAATTCTCATCTTTGCTTACACTTTGCGATTAGCTGTTGCGAATGTTCGCTGGTTTCGTTGAGTGATGCATTGATACTCTGGCTATCCCAGAGGTATTGATAGGTGGAGTCAACGTCATGTTGACCACTTAATTACACCAACCTGCGCAGATGCGCAGGTTTTTTTTGCCTGTTATTCATGCTGTTACAGATAGCGAGAATCGTAATACCTGGTTGCACTTAGGCTCATTCCCTTGCGTTTTCGCGCTGGCGCGATCGCGGGGAAAAACGCGACAATCAGGGTCCCAGAGGTATTGATTGGTGAGTTTCTTAAGTACGCACTTCGTACTGATTATCTTGCACCGGCCTGCGCGGATGCGCAGGTTTTTTTTATTCTGAATTTTATCCCCCACACTGCTTTTCCCCGCCTTCTCATGTAACCTGCTTGGATTACTAAATCAGCCACGCGGAGTCGTTATGCTGTTGGGATTTTTTCGATTACTGTTCAAAGGATTGTACCGGGTGCGATTGACCGGAGACACTCAGGCGCTTTATCAGGAAAAAGTATTAATAACGCCCAATCATGTCTCATTTCTCGACGGTATTTTACTGGCGCTCTTTCTGCCTGTGCGGCCGGTGTTTGCGGTCTATACGTCGATTAGCCAGCGCTGGTTTATGCGGGCGCTGACGCCGCTTATCGACTTTGTGCCGCTGGACCCCACCAAACCGATGTCAATTAAGCATCTGGTGCGCTTGATTGAGCAGGGACGCCCGGTGGTTATTTTCCCGGAAGGGCGTATTTCGGTCAGCGGTTCGCTGATGAAAATCTATGACGGCGCGGCGTTCGTGGCGGCGAAGTCGAAAGCGACCATTGTGCCGCTGCGAATTGAAGGCGCCGAACTTACGCCATTCAGCCGGCTGAAGGGGCTGGTAAAACGCCGCCTGTTCCCGCGTATTCAGCTCCATTTACTGCCGCCGACGCATCTGCCGATGCCGGAGGCGCCGCGCGCCCGCGATCGGCGAAAAATCGCCGGCGAAATGCTGCACCAGATCATGATGGAAGCGCGGATGGCGGTGCGCCCGCGTGAAACGTTATATGAGTCGCTACTGGCGGCGCAGGACCGCTTTGGCGCGCGCAAAAACTGCGTGGAAGATATTAATTTCCAGCCGGATACCTACCGTAAACTGTTGACCAAAACGCTGTTCGTCGCGCGTATTCTGGAAAAATACAGCGCGCAGGGCGAGAAAATCGGCCTGATGCTGCCTAACGCCGGTATCAGCGCGGCGGTGATTTTCGGCGCGATTGCCCGCGGGCGAATCCCGGCAATGATGAACTATACCGCCGGCGTCAAAGGACTCAGCAGCGCGATTACCGCCGCGGAAATCAAAACCATTTTTACTTCCCGTACCTTCCTCGATAAGGGCAAGCTCTGGCACCTGCCGGAGCAGTTGACTCAGGTGCGCTGGGTGTTTCTGGAAGATCTGAAAGGCGATGTCACCACCGCCGACAAACTGTGGATATTTGGCCATTTGCTGGCGCCGCGTCTGGCGCAGGTCAAGCAGCAGCCGGAAGATGCGGCGATGATCCTCTTTACCTCCGGCTCGGAGGGGAACCCAAAAGGGGTGGTGCATAGCCATAAAAGCCTGCTGGCTAACGTCGAACAGATTAAAACCATCGCCGATTTTACCGCCAACGACCGCTTTATGTCGGCGCTGCCGCTTTTCCACTCCTTCGGCCTGACGGTCGGCCTGCTGACGCCGCTATTCACCGGCGCGGAAGTATTCCTCTATCCAAGCCCGCTGCACTATCGGGTGGTGCCGGAGCTGGTTTACGATCGTAACTGTACCGTTTTGTTCGGCACCTCAACCTTCCTCGCCAACTATGCCCGCTTTGCCAACCCGTATGATTTTTATCGCCTGCGCTATGTGGTGGCAGGGGCGGAAAAACTGCAGGACAGCACCAAGCAGCTGTGGCAGGACAAATTTGGTCTGCGCATCCTTGAAGGCTACGGCGTGACCGAATGCGCGCCGGTGGTCTCCATCAACGTCCCGATGGCGGCGAAAGTCGGCACCGTCGGGCGTATTCTTCCGGGGATGGATGCCCGATTGCTGGCGATGCCGGGCATCGAACAGGGAGGCCGACTGCAGTTAAAAGGGCCTAACATCATGAAAGGCTATCTGCGGGTAGAAAACCCCGGCGTGCTGGAAGCGCCGACGGCGGAAAACCAGTACGGTGAAGTGGAAAGCGGCTGGTACGACACCGGCGATATCGTCGTCTTTGACGAACAGGGCTACGTCCGCATTCAGGGCCGCGCCAAGCGCTTCGCCAAAATCGCCGGCGAGATGGTCTCGCTGGAGGTGGTCGAGCAGGTCGCTTTGGCGGTCTCGCCAGACAAAATGCACGCCACGGCCATTAAGCAGGACGCCAGCAAAGGCGAGGCGCTGGTGCTGTTTACCACCGATAATGAACTCAATCGCGAAAAGCTGTTGCGCTACGCACGTGAACATGGCGTACCGGAACTGGCGGTGCCGCGCGATATTCGTTGGCTGAAACAGCTGCCGGTACTGGGCAGCGGCAAGCCGGACTTTGTCACCCTGAAAGGCATGGTAGAAGAGGCGGAACATTCAAATGAGTGAGTCAGTGCACACTAACGCTTCACTGTACTCGAAAGGGATGATGGCGGTGATCTGCGCCCAGTTCCTGTCGGCCTTCGGCGATAATGCGCTGCTGTTCGCCACCCTGGCGCTGATGAAACAGCTCTACTATCCGGAGTGGAGCCAGCCGGTGTTGCAGATGTTGTTTGTGGGCGCTTACATTCTCTTTGCGCCGTTTGTCGGTCAGTTTGCCGATAGCTTCGCCAAAGGCCGGGTGATGATGGTCGCTAACGGCCTGAAGCTGCTCGGCGCCGGGTGTATTTGCTTTGGCGTCAATCCGTTTATCGGTTATACACTGGTGGGTGTTGGCGCGGCGGCCTATTCGCCGGCGAAATACGGTATTCTGGGCGAACTGACCACCGGCGATAAGTTAGTGAAGGCTAACGGACTGATGGAGTCGTCGACCATCGCGGCGATCCTGCTGGGGTCAATGGCGGGCGGCATTCTTGCGGACTGGCACGTGCTGGCGGCGCTTATCGTTTGTGCGCTGGTTTATGGCGGCGCGGTGGTCGCTAACCTGTGGATCCCGAAACTACCGGCGGCTCGTCCTGGGCAGTCGTGGCGTTTCAGGCCGATGACCCATAGCTTCTTCAGCGCCTGTAAAACGCTGTGGCGTAATAGCGAAACGCGTTTCTCGTTGATGGGTACCAGCTTGTTTTGGGGCGCGGGGGTGACGCTGCGCTTTCTGCTGGTGATTTGGGTGCCCGTAGCGCTTGGGATCACCAGCAACGCGATGCCGACCTACCTCAATGCGATGGTCGCCGTCGGGATTGTGGTTGGCGCTGGCGCGGCGGCGAAGCTGGTAACGCTGGAAACCGTCTCGCGCTGTATGCCCGCCGGGATATTGATTGGCGTCGCGGTGATTGCCTTCGCGGTGCAGCAGTCGCTATTGCCAGCATTTGGCCTGCTGCTACTGCTCGGTGTGTGCGGCGGCTTCTTTATTGTGCCGCTGAACGCGCTGCTGCAGGAACGCGGGAAACATACCGTTGGCGCAGGTAACGCCATTGCGGTACAGAACCTCGGCGAAAACGTGGCGATGCTGCTCATGCTGGGGCTGTACTCGCTGGCGGTCAGCGTTGGGATCCCGCCGGTTGGCGTGGGGATAGGGTTTGGCGCGGTCTTTGCGCTAGCCATCGCCGCATTGTGGTGGTGGGGACGGCGTAAATAACGCCCCGGAGGGGGACGGACTCACAAATGTCTGCTCTCCAGTAGCCCGGGTAAGGCGTTTACGCCGCTACCCGGGTTTTACCCTCTTAAGGCGCCGGGTAGGTATATACCTTATGCACCGCTTCAATCTCCGCTAACACCTCTTCGCTCAGCTCAAGATGCAAACTTTCGACGTTGGTCTTGAGCTGCTCCATGGTCGTGGCCCCGAGCAGGGTGCTGGCGACAAATGGCTGGCGACGCACAAAGGCCAACGCCATTTGCGCCGGATCGAGATTGTGGCGTTTGGCAATGTCCACATAAGCGGCCACCGCTTTCTGCGCCTGCTCGCCGCTGTAGCGGGTAAAGCGGCTGAATAGCGTATTGCGTGCGCCAGCCGGCTGCGCGCCGTTGAGGTACTTACCGGTCAGCGTACCGAACGCCAGGCATGAATACGCCAGCAGCTCAACGCCCTCATATTGGCTCACTTCCGCCAGCCCCACTTCGTAGCTGCGGTTAAGCAGGCTGTACGGGTTTTGAATCGTGACGATGCGCGGCAGGTCGTGCTTATCGGCCAGGTGCAGATAGCGCATGACGCCAAAGGCGGTTTCGTTAGAGACGCCGATATAGCGAATTTTCCCGGCGCGCTGGAATTCGGTGAGGGCTTCCAGCGTATCGAGCAGGGTGACCACCGGCGCGGAGTCGCTCCAGGTATAGCCCAGCTTGCCGAAACAGTTGGTCTGGCGCTGTGGCCAATGTACCTGATAGAGGTCGAGATAATCGGTTTGCAGACGCTTGAGGCTGTCGTGCAGCGCGTCGCGAATGTTTTTGCGATCCAGCGCGTGATTTGGGCGAATGCTGCTGTCGTTATTGCGCGCCGGGCCGCTGACTTTAGAGGCGATAACCAGCTTTTCGCGGTTGCCGCGTTTTGCCAGCCAGTTGCCGACGTAGGTTTCGGTCAGACCCTGGGTTTCCGGGCGCGGCGGGACAGGATACATTTCGGCGACATCAATCAGGTTAATTCCCTGACTTACGGCGTAGTCGAGCTGTTCATGAGCGTCGGCCTCGCTATTTTGTTCACCAAACGTCATTGTGCCCAGCCCTAGCGTGCTGATTTCAAGAGAACTGTGTGGGATACGGTGATACTGCATAGCCGGCTTCCTTATTTTTATCAACAAGGTCAGGAGTTTCCCGACAAAACTATCTCCCCACAAACTTCAAAGCGCTTGCAGGTTGATGGGAATAACAACATGGCAGAGGGAGAGAAAAAGAGAAAGGGAAAATATCAAAAAAGCCGGGTCTGGAGATCCTGAAGGGGGTTGCCCTGGGATATAGCAGGGGGATCCCGACTCTTTTCTGTTGCTGTGGTTGTCGGAAATTGTGCTTTTAACCGACGAAAAGCTTAACGCTTAATAATTTGTGACACGTCGTCGCGGTTGATCTGCATTTTATTGCCTTGCTGATCTTCGTAGCTTATCAAACCGGTGTCATCGTCAACCGCCGGTTTACCGTCGGTAAGAATCATACGTCCGTCTTTTGTCGCCATGACATAATCGCTGCTGCAACCGGAAACCGAGAACGCCAGTCCTACGGCGGAAATCAATACTGCCCATTTTTTCATCGTCATTACCTCACTTATGGCCGCACCTCGTACCAGTATATTAATAGCCTGATTTGTGAGACATAAAAAGCAGTAAAGTCTTAAAAAGAATTGCAGCCCGCTTCCGGACTGCAATTTTGTGGCTTACAGCGGGTTTTTCTTATTGCGCATCAGGTTGAGAGTTTCGACCGCAATGGAGAAGAACATCGCGAAGTAGATGTAACCTTTCGGCACATGCACATCGAAGCTCTCCAGCATCAGGGTGAAACCGACCAGGATCAGAAACGACAACGCCAACATTTTGACCGACGGGTGACGGTCAACGAAGTCGCCGATCGGACGTGCGGCAAACATCATCACCCCAACCGCAATCACCACCGCGGCCATCATAATGAACAGATGATCGGAGAGGCCGACGGCGGTGATGACTGAATCAAGACTGAAGATGATATCCAGCAGCATGATCTGCACGATGGCGCCAAAGAAGGAGTGGACGTTGCTTTTAAGACCTTCTTCCTCGCCTTCAATCGATTCGTGGATCTCTTTACTCGCTTTCCAGATCAGGAACAGGCCACCGAGCAGCAGGATCAGATCGCGAAACGAGATCTCCTGACCGAATACGGTGAAGAGTGGATTGGTGAGCTTAACGACCCAGGCGATAGACGCCAGCAGGCCGAGACGCATCAGCATTGCACCCATCAGCCCGATACGCCGCGCATGGGCGCGTTGGGCGGTGGGCAACTTAGCGACAACCAGAGAGAGAAAAATAATATTATCGATCCCGAGAACGATCTCCAGCAGCGTCAGCGTGCCGAGCGCCAGCCAGGCGTTAGGATCGGTTATCCATGCAAATAACATTGTTCAAAGTCCTGCAAAAATAAAGTCGTAATTATATGCAGGCGTTGCGGCAGAACAAAAAATTATTCATGCCCTAATAGAAAATGACGCGCCAGCAGTGCGGCGGTAAAGTTCTTTTTCAGATAAAAGCCGCGCGGCAAAGTGAGGATTGGCTCGCCGTGGGCGCCGATCGCTTCCGTTAGCGCCTTGCTGTTGGCCGCTTTAGGGCGTAGTTGCAATACCTCGCCGTGGCGGGCGGTGATGCGTTCAACCTGGCCGAGTACGATCAAATCCATCAACTCTTCCCAGTCCATGCGCAGCTGGCGATCTTCTTCCTCGTCTGGCGTCCATAATAGCGGCGCGCCGACGCGGCGTTGCGCGAGCGGGATCTCGCGTTCGCCTTCTACCGGGATCCACAATACGCGCTGTAGCTTATGCCGCACGTGGCTGCTTTCCCAGGTCACGCCGCTATTGCCGGTTAGCGGCGCCACGCAAACAAATGTGGTCTCCAGAGGACGGCCCTGACGGTCAATGGGGATGGTTTTCAGCTCCACGCCTAAGGCGGCGAAATCCTGCTCCGGTTTGCTCCCGGCGCTGGCGCCCAGCCAAATTTCCAGCAGAATGCCAATCCAGCCTTTATCGCGTTTCAAATCGCGGGGAATGGGAACCCCCGCCAGCGCCGCCAGTTCCCCCAGCGAATAACCCGCCAGCCGCTGGGCCTGAGCAAGAAGTTGCTCCTGACTTTGCGGCGGAGCGGTAAGTGGAGCAATGGCTGGCATGATGGAAAACCTCTGGTTAAAAAGTGAGCGCTATTTTTATGCGTTGTGGATAGAGTTTACCTTTTTATGGGTAACTATACCAATGTGATGATTTATATATGTTTTTTGTCCCGTTTCTTCGCTTGTGAAAACAGTGAAAACGGGTTTTCCAGAACTGGTCACTGACAATGAACAGGATCTTACACCATGTTATCCACAGAAAAATGGGATAACTGGGGAAAAGCCCCACTACTGGTTCGATTTACAGCCTTGACGTGCGACGAAAATCGAATTTTTAGACAAAATGTGCCCGACGAGTGTGCTTTATCTGTGGATAAAAGCGGCATTGTTCGATCTTTCATCAGTTGCCGGATCGCATATGTGATGATCATCACGTTATGCTGTAATTTGTCGGTGTGAACTATGATAACTTAATGAATAGTATGTCATTATTAAGAAGCCCTATCTCTACGTCGTTCGGACTACTCTGGGTTTTCCCTGGTTAATTCCGTACTTCTTCACAACTCTATCCACAGAAAAAGTGAATAAAATGGCCCGGGGATGGCGTTCACTGTTTATAACTCGGGTGATTACTGTGAGTTATTCAAATGTTATTCGTTATCACGCCACACAGAGAGTGGTTTACCGTTTCCAACGAGTGTGAAACAATCATTCACATTGAAGCTTATTTTGAGGTAGTCCGGTGATTGATGACGATGGCTACCGCCCAAATGTCGGCATTGTAATCTGTAACCGCCAGGGCCAGGTGATGTGGGCCCGGCGCTATGGTCAGCACTCGTGGCAGTTCCCGCAAGGGGGCATTAATCCAGGCGAGTCCGCCGAGCAGGCAATGTATCGGGAATTGTTCGAAGAGGTTGGGTTAAGCCGCAAAGATGTGCGGATCCTGGCCTCAACCCGTAACTGGCTGCGTTACAAGCTGCCTAAACGTTTGGTGCGTTGGGACACAAAGCCGGTTTGTATCGGTCAGAAGCAGAAGTGGTTTCTTCTACAACTGGTCGGCAGCGATACGGCTATTAATATGCAAACCAGCAGTACACCTGAGTTTGATGGCTGGCGATGGGTAAGTTACTGGTACCCGGTTCGTCAGGTGGTGTCGTTTAAGCGCGACGTTTACCGCCGGGTGATGAAAGAGTTCGCGGGTGTGACAATGTCGCTCGCTGAAACCACACCAAAGCCACAAAGCGCGCCTGCTTATCGACGTAAAAGAGGTTAAGCCACGCACATTATGCTCACTCGGTTGCGAGAAATAGTCGAGAAGGTCGCCAGCGCGCCGCGTTTAAACGAGGCGCTGGATATCCTGGTGACGGATGTCTGTAAAGCGATGGAAACGGAAGTTTGTTCGGTTTATCTGGCTGACAACGATCGACGCTGCTATTACCTGATGGCTACGCGCGGGCTGAAAAAACCCCGTGGGCGCACAGTCGCACTCGCATTTGATGAAGGTCTTGTCGGCCTGGTGGGGCGGCTGGCCGAACCTATCAACCTCGCCGATGCGCAGAAGCATCCCAGCTTTAAATACATCCCGGCTGTTAAGGAGGAGCGTTTTCGCGCCTTCCTTGGCGTGCCGATCATCCAGCGGCGTCAGCTGCTGGGTGTGCTGGTAGTCCAGCAGCGTGAGCTGCGCCAGTTCGATGAAAGCGAAGAGTCCTTCCTTGTCACCCTCGCCACCCAGATGGCGGCGATTCTCTCCCAATCACAGTTAAATGCGCTGTTTGGGCAGTATCGTCAGACCCGCATCCGCGCGCTGCCGGCATCATCCGGGGTGGCGATTGCCGAAGGCTGGATGGATGCCAGCCTGCCGTTGATGGAGCAGGTCTACGAGGCCTCGACGCTGGACACCGCTTCCGAGCGCGAACGTCTCACCGGCGCGCTGGAAGAGGCGGCGAATGAGTTTCGTCGCTACAGCAAGCGCTACGCCGCCGGGGCGCAAAAAGAGACGGCGGCTATTTTTGACCTCTATTCGCACCTGCTATCCGATGCGCGCCTGCGCCGTGAGCTATTCGACGAAGTCGACAAAGGCTCCGTCGCCGAATGGGCGGTGAAAAAGGTCATTGAAAAATTTGCCGAGCAGTTTGCCGCCCTCAGCGATGGCTATCTGAAAGAGCGGGCGGGGGATTTACGTACTCTCGGACAGCGGCTGTTGTTCCATCTCGACGACACCACCCAGGGGCCTAACACCTGGCCTGAGCGCATTATTCTGGTGGCCGACGAACTGTCGGCTACCACGCTTGCGGAAGTGCCGCAGGACCGTTTAGTCGGGGTGGTGGTGCGCGACGGCGCGGCCAACTCCCACGCGGCGATCATGGTGCGCGCGCTGGGCATCCCGACGGTAATGGGCGCCGATATTCAGCCGTCGCTGCTGCATGGCCATATGCTGATCGTTGATGGTTATCGCGGCGATCTATTGGTCGATCCCGAACCGGTGCTGCTGCAGGAATATCAGCGGTTAATCAGCGAAGAGAACGAACTGAGCCGGCTGGCGGAAGACGATCTCGAACGCGCCTCCGAGCTGAAAAGCGGCGAACGGGTAAAAGTGATGCTCAACGCCGGCCTGAGCCCGGAGCATGAAGAGAAACTCGGCAGCTTTATCGATGGTATCGGGCTTTACCGCACCGAAATTCCGTTTATGTTGCAAAGCGGCTTCCCCTCCGAAGAGGAGCAGGTCGCTCAGTATCAGGGCATGCTGCAGATGTTTAACAGCAAGCCTGTAACCCTGCGTACGCTGGATATTGGCGCCGATAAGCAACTGCCGTATATGCCGATCAGCGAAGAGAACCCGTGCCTTGGCTGGCGCGGGATCCGTATTACGCTCGATCAGCCAGAGATCTTCTTGATCCAGGTGCGCGCGATGCTGCGCGCCAATGCCGCCACCGGCAACCTCAGCATCCTGCTGCCGATGGTCACCAGCCTCGAAGAGGTTGACGAAGCCCGCCGCCTGATTGAGCGCGCCAGCCGTGAAGTCGAAGAGATGATTGGTTACGCTATTCCGCGCCCGCGCCTTGGGGTGATGCTGGAAGTGCCGTCTATGGTCTTTATGCTGCCGCAGTTGGCAAACCGCATCGACTTTATCTCGGTCGGCACCAATGACCTGACGCAATACATCCTCGCGGTCGACCGCAATAATACCCGCGTCGCCAATATGTACGACTGCCTGCATCCTGCGGTATTGCGGGCGCTGGCAATGATCGCTCATGACGCCGAGCGTTTTGGTATCGATCTGCGCCTGTGCGGCGAAATGGCGGGTGACCCGATGTGCGTCACCATCCTGGTAGGACTCGGCTATCGCCATTTGTCGATGAACGGCCGTTCGGTCGCGCGCGTGAAATATCTGCTACGCCGTATCGATATCGAAGAAGCGCAGGAGCTGTCACGGCGCAGTCTGGAAGCGCAGATGACCACCGAAGTGCGCCACCAGGTGGCGGCGTTTATGGAGCGCCGCGGTCTCGGCGGCCTGATCCGCGGCGGACGGTAACGTAGTTAACGTAGGTCGGGTAAGGCGTTAGCCGCCACCCGACAAAAAACGGCACCGCGAGTAGTGCTGTAGCCCCGGTAAGCGGCAGCGCCACCGGGGGATTTTGAGATCGCCATCACCAGTAGTGTCAGCCATCATGGTGAATAAATTAAAGGCAGGCCGCACGGACCGTAGGTCGGGTAAGGCGTTAGCCGCCACCCGACAAAAAAACGGCACCGCGAGTAGCGAGCCAGGGGGAAAAAACCGCACGCTGTTAGCATCCGTATACATATCTTTTACACGTTCAGCGCGGATCGCACTACACGCTTATGCTATCATTCGCCTCCTTCGGAGTGCCCGTTTTAAGCGGGCACGGATCATCACCGCTGTCCACTTTCGGCGGAATAACAAGTCTTTATGGTGACAGATGAATAGTGGCTACCTGCATTTTCCGGAGTTCGATCCGGTAATATTTTCCATTGGACCGGTCTCTCTCCACTGGTACGGCTTAATGTACCTGGTTGGTTTCGTCTTTGCGATGTGGCTGGCCACCCGTCGGGCCAATCGTCCGGGCAGCGGCTGGACGAAAAATGAAGTGGAAAACCTGCTCTACGCGGGGTTCCTCGGCGTATTCCTCGGCGGCCGTATCGGCTATGTGATGTTCTACAACCTGCCGGTCTTCCTTAGCGACCCGCTATATCTGTTCCGCGTCTGGGATGGCGGCATGTCGTTCCACGGCGGCCTGATCGGCGTGATTCTGGTGATGATTATCTTCGCCAAACGCACCAAACGCACCTTCTTCCAGGTCTCTGATTTCATCGCGCCGCTGATCCCGTTTGGCCTCGGCGCCGGGCGTCTGGGCAACTTTATCAACGGTGAACTGTGGGGCCGCGTTGACCCGAACTTCCATTACGCGATGATTTTCCCGGGCTCGCGCGCTGAGGATCTGGCGCTGCTGCCGTCGCACCCGGAGTGGCAATCATTATTCGATACCTACGGCGCGCTGCCGCGTCACGCCTCGCAGCTTTATGAGCTGGCGCTGGAAGGCGTGGTGCTGTTCCTGATCCTGAACCTGTTTATCCGTAAACCGCGCCCGACCGGTTCCGTTTCCGGCCTGTTCCTGATTGGCTACGGCCTGTTCCGCATTATCGTGGAATTCTTCCGTCAGCCGGACGCGCAGTTTACCGGCGGCTGGGTACAGTACATCAGTATGGGGCAGATTCTTTCGATCCCGATGGTGCTTGCGGGTATCATTATGATGGTTTGGGCTTATCGTCACCGTCCGCAGCAACAAAACTCTTGAGGAACCATGAAACAGTATCTTGATTTGATGCAGAAAGTGCTCGCCGAGGGCACGCCAAAAAATGACCGCACCGGCACTGGCACCATCTCTATCTTCGGCCACCAGATGCGTTTTAACTTGCAGGAAGGCTTCCCGCTAGTGACCACCAAGCGCTGTCATTTACGCTCCATCATCCATGAACTGCTGTGGTTCCTGCAGGGCGACACCAACATTGCCTATCTGCACGAAAATAACGTCACAATCTGGGATGAGTGGGCGGATGAGAATGGCGATCTCGGGCCGGTCTACGGCAAACAGTGGCGCTCCTGGCCTGCGCCGGACGGCCGCCATATCGACCAGATCAGCACGGTCATGGAACAGCTGAAAAATGACCCCGACTCTCGCCGTATCATCGTGTCGGCATGGAACGTCGGCGAGCTGGATAAAATGGCGCTGGCGCCGTGCCACGCGTTCTTCCAGTTCTACGTCGCGGACGGCAAGCTCTCCTGCCAGCTGTATCAGCGCTCCTGCGACGTGTTCCTCGGCCTGCCGTTCAACATCGCCAGCTATGCGCTGCTGGTGCATATGGTGGCGCAGCAGTGCGATCTGCAAGTGGGCGATTTTGTCTGGACCGGCGGCGACACTCACCTGTACAGCAATCACCTGGAGCAGACCAACCTGCAGCTGAGCCGCGAACCGCGTCCGCTGCCGAAGCTGGTCATTAAGCGCAAACCGGCGTCGATTTTCGACTACCGTTTTGAAGACTTCGAAATTGAAGGTTATGACCCGCATCCGGGTATTAAAGCGCCAGTGGCGATTTAACCTCTCTGTAGTGATGACAAACCGGCGCCAGCAGCGCCGGTTTTTTTATGCCCTTTGCAGAATTTTGCGAGCCTGATTCCTGACGCCGCTCAACATCCTGCAACTGGCGAATTTTTTCCCGAGCCGCGACGCGAACCGTAGATTTACCATTCGAATGGATGGTCAGAGCAACGCATACTCGGCGCCATGAACAGACAGCATGGCTACACCCTAATTGAAATGCTGATCACCATGATGCTGGTGGTCATCCTCAGCGCCAGCGGTATGTACGGCTGGCAGCGCTGGCAACAGCAACAGCGCCTGTGGCAGGTCGCCTGCCAGGTGCGCGATTATCTCGTGCTGCTGCGCGATGACGCTAACTGGCACAACCGCGAGCGCGTCATTCGCGTCGGACAATCGCCCACCGGCTGGTGCCTGAGCGCAATCGGCGTGGAGGCTGAATGTCACGCGAAAACGCCTTTTACCCTGCAGCCGCTATGGCCGGGAATTACCTTGCGGCACCTGACGGCGGGAATCGGCTTCTACGGCCTGCGCAACAGCGCCTGGGCCGGTTATATTCTGCTGCAAAGCGATGGCGGAGCGTGGCGGATTGTTGTCTCTAACTGGGGGCGCATACGCCTGTGTCGGGAAGAGGAGGAATTATGCCAGTAGCGGCGCGTGGTTTTTCGCTCATTGAAACGCTGATTGCCATGGCGATTGGCGCGGTATTACTGCTCGGAGCCGCTCGTTTCCTTCCGGCGCTACAGCGCCAGGTTCTTCGCCAAACGCAGCAGCAGGCGCTGGAAAATGAGCTATGGCAGCGGGTCTATGCGTTAGCCAAACATTTGCAGCGCGCCGGATATTGCGCAGGTCAATGTCATGGTCAGGCGCTGGTGATTGCCAGCGGCGGGCAGTGCGTAATCGTTCGCTGGGATGGCAACAGCAACGGCATTTGGGATCTGGCGCCGGAGGCCGATGCCGATTCTACCGGTTTTCGCCTGCGCGACGGAGCGCTGGAAACGCGGCGCGGCGTTACTGACTGCGGCGGAAAAAATTGGGAGAAAATGACTAATCCCGCCGCTATCACGGTCACGCGCTTTCACGTTGAGCGGCAGGCGGTAAGCGGGTTCTCTCCTGAACTTATCGTTACCCTGGCGGCGCAGGCGCAATCGGACTCGCGTATTTCCGCCGAGGCGCAATATCAGGTAACGGGGTTCAACCTGTGAAACGCCAGCGCGGAGTTTCATCACTGCTGATGGTGCTGCTGCTACTGGCGCTGGGCAGCTTGCTATTGCAGGGGCTGAATCAGCAGCAGCGATCGCTGCTGGCGCAGGTGAGCGCCGAAACCCAGGCAATTCGCGATACGGCCGCCGCGCAGTCGGCGCTGCAATGGGGCAAAGGGGTGAACTGGCCGCTGCAGAGCGCAGTTGCGTGTCAACAGGAAAACAGCCAACGCTGGCGCGCGTGTCTGCGGCTTTTTAATGATGACCGCGCGCTGCTTATCGCCGGCAGCGGCACGATACAGCTGTGGCAGTCAGCGTCGATTGAACAGGGCAAGCTGCGGTATTTAGCGCATGGCTGGAGCGACTTTTGCCCGTTGAAGGAGAGTGCGTTATGCCTGATGCCGTAGCGCGCCAGCGCGGTTTTAGTCTGGCGGAGACATTATTAGCGATGGCGCTGTTAATCATGACCATCACGGCGCTTGGCGGCTATCATCGCGGGCTGGCCAGCGGCGCCGCTCAATTGAACGCCTATCGCCAGCAGTGGCGCGACGCGTGGCGCTTGAGCCTGCTTGTTCCTTCGGCGCAGCCCTATAAAGGGCAAATAAGCCGCTTGCAGACATCCAGGCAAAGTTGTGTCAGCATCACGGTAACGATCACCATGCCCGCCGCTAAGCGGGTGCAGATGAACCGGCTACATTGTCCGGTAAATCAGTAGTCAGGAGCGAATATGTTAAGGGTGTACCACTCAAACCGTCTGGATGTGCTTGAAGCGTTGATGGAGTTTATCGTCGAGCGCCAGCGGCTGGATGACCCTTTCATGCCGGAAATGGTGCTGGTGCAAAGTACCGGTATGGCGCAATGGTTGCAGATGACGCTGGCAAAGCGCTTCGGTATTGCGGCGAATATCGAGTTTCCGCTGCCGGCCAGCTTTATCTGGGATATGTTCGTTCGCGTGCTAGACGATATTCCCGGCGAGAGCGCCTTCAGTAAACAGAGCATGAGCTGGAAGCTGATGACCCTGCTGCCGCAGTATCTCGACGATGACGCCTTCACATTGCTGCGCCACTATCTGAGCGATGACAGCGACAAGCGTAAGCTATTCCAGCTAGCCGCGCGGGTAGCCGATCTGTATGACCAGTATCTGGTCTATCGCCCGGAGTGGCTGATGCGCTGGGAGGCCGATGAACGGGTTGACGGGCTGGGCGACGCTCAGCAGTGGCAGGCTCCGCTGTGGAAAGCGTTAGTCGAATACACCGCGGAGCTTGGGCAACCGCTATGGCACCGCGCTAATCTGTACCAGCGCTTTATCAGCGCGCTGGAAAATGCTGACCAGCCGCCAGCCGGGCTGCCGTCGCGGGTCTTTATCTGCGGCATCTCCGCGCTGCCGCCGGTGTATTTGCAGGCCCTGCAGGCGCTGGGCAAGCACGTCGATGTCTATGTACTCTTCACTAACCCCTGTCGCTACTACTGGGGCGATATTAAAGATCCGGCGTTTCTTGCCAAACTGATGTCGCGCCAGCGCCGCCACCACCGCGAGGCGCGTGAGCTGCCGCTGTTCCGCGACACTGAACAGGCGCCGGGGTTATTTAATGATGATGGCGAGCAGGATGTTGGCAACCCGCTGCTGGCCTCGTGGGGCAAGCTCGGGCGCGATTATATCTATCTGCTGGCCGGGCTGGAGCGCTATGAAGAGCTGGACGCCTTTGTCGATATCGCCCCCGATAACCTGCTGCATAACCTTCAGGCCGATATTCTGGATCTGCGCAACGCCGCGGTGGCAGGGCGCACCGCGCAAGAGTTCGCCAGCAGTAAGAGCAAGCGTCCGCTGGCGACTGACGACCGCAGCCTGGCTATCCACGTCTGCCATAGCCCGCAACGCGAAGTGGAAGTGCTGCATGACCGGCTGCTGGCGATGCTGGAAGAAGACCCGGAGCTGACGCCGCGCGATATTATCGTCATGGTCGCCGATATCGACAGCTACAGTCCCTATATTCAGGCGGTATTCGGCGCAGCGCGCGGCGAACGCTGGCTGCCGTGGGCGATTTCCGACCGTCGGGCGCGGGAATCTCACCCGGCGCTACAGGCGTTTATCACGTTGCTTTCTCTGCCGGATAGCCGTTTCGCCAGTGAAGATGTGCTGGCGCTGCTGGATGTGCCAGTGCTGGCGGCGCGCTTCAATATCAATGAAGAGGGGCTACGCTATCTGCGCCAGTGGGTCAATGAATCCGGTGTACGATGGGGCATGGATGACGACAACGTGCGCGAAATGGATCTCCCGGCGACCGGTCAGCACACCTGGCGTTTCGGTTTAACACGTATGCTGCTGGGATATGCGATGGACAGCAGCCAGGGCGAGTGGCAGTCGGTGCTGCCCTATGATGAATCCAGCGGGCTGATTGCCGAACTGGTGGGGAATCTCGCTTCGCTGCTGATGCAGCTCAATCTGTGGCGCCGCGGTCTGGCACAGGATCGCCCGCTGACAGAGTGGCTGCCGGTGTGCCGCGATCTGCTCACGGATTTCTTCCTGCCAGACAGTGAAACCGAAGCGGCGCTGGCGCTGATTGAACAGCAATGGCAAGCCATCATCGATGGCGGGTTGGATGCGCAGTACGGGGCTGCCGTGCCGCTATCGCTGCTGCGCGATGAGCTGGCGCAGCGCCTCGATCAGCAGCGCATCAGCCAGCGTTTCCTGGCCGGGCCGGTGAATATCTGCACCCTGATGCCGATGCGTTCTATTCCCTTCAAAGTTGTCTGCCTGCTGGGGATGAACGACGGCGTCTACCCACGCACCCTCGCGCCGCTGGGTTTCGATTTAATGAGCCAAAAACCGCAGCGCGGGGACCGTAGCCGTCGCGACGACGACCGCTATCTGTTCCTGGAAGCGCTGATGTCGGCCGAACAGAAGCTATACATCAGCTATATCGGCCGCTCTATTCAGGATAATAGTGAGCGTTATCCTTCGGTGCTGGTACAGGAACTGGCGGACTATATCGGTCAGAGCCACTGCCTTGAAGGCGATGAAGCGCTGGACTGCGATGCCAGCGAACGCCGCGTTAAAGAGCACATTACCCATCTGCATACGCGCATGCCTTTTGATGCCGCCAATTACCTGCCGGATGAAGATCAGAGCTATGCAAGAGAGTGGCTGGCCGCCGCCAGCCAGCAGGGAGAGGCGCATAGTGAATTTATCCAGCCGCTTGCGCCGCTCGATATCGACACGCTGCCGTTCGAACAGCTGTTACGCTTTTGGCAGCATCCAGTGCGCGCTTTCTTCCAGCAGCGTCTGCGGGTGAATTTCCGCTCTGAAGAGAGCGAGATCCCCGAAGATGAGCCTTTCGTGCTTGAAGGGCTAAGCCGTTACCAGTTGAACCAACAGTTGCTGAATACGCTGATTGAACAACAGGATGCGTCAGCGATGTATCGTCGTTTTCGTGCGGCGGGTGAGCTGCCTTTTGGCGCGTTTGGCGAACTGGCATGGGAGGCGCAGCGTCAGGAAATGCAGAACCTGGCTGAGCGGGTTATCGCCAGTCGTCAACCCGCGCAAAGTATGGAGATTGACCTACAGTGCAACGGTATCAATCTCACCGGCTGGCTACAGCAGGTACAGCCGGATGGGCTATTGCGCTGGCGTCCGTCGCTGCTGAGCGTCTCTCAGGGCGTGCAACTTTGGCTGGAACATCTTGTCTATTGTGCTAGCGGCGGTCTCGGCGAAAGTCGCTTGTTCGTGCGCAAGGAAGGCGAATGGCGTTTCCCGCCGCTGGCGGCTGAGCAGGCGCAGACGTATCTAAATGAGCTGGTAGAAGGCTACCTGGAGGGGATGTCAAAACCGCTACTGCTGTTGCCGGAAAGCGGCGGCGCGTGGCTAAAAGCCTGTTACGACGCGGAAAGGGATATCATGTTGATGGATGACGATACGCAACAAAAAGCGCGTAGCAAGTTCCTTCAGGCCTACGAAGGTAATATGGTGGTGAGCGGCGAAGGTGCCGATATCTGGTACCAGCGCCTGTGGCGCACCCTTGAGCCTGCGTACTATGAAGAAATTATCGCGCAGGCGCAGCGTTATCTGTTGCCGATATTTCGTTTCCATCAGTCCGAATAAAATTGTAATAGTATAAAAATTGCGCAAAAGAAGGTTGTTCATTTATTATTCGCAGCGAATCACGGACTGATGTTTTAAATACCCGGAAGATGGCCCGAGCCTGATGATGGGTATCCACGCTGACGCTATGCAGCGCGAAGTTTGTTAATGATGAGGTCCGTGAATGTCCCGCAGTTTATGGTTCAAAGTTCTTGTTGTAGTGGTCGCCCTTTGGGCGCCGTTAAGTCAGGCAGACACCGGATGGCAACCGATTCAGGAAACCATCCGTAAAAGCGAAAAAGATCCCCGTCACTATCAGGCTATTCGCCTGCAAAACGGCATGGTCGTGCTGCTGGTATCCGATCCGCAGGCGGTAAAATCGTTGTCGGCGCTGGTGGTGCCGGTGGGTTCATTACAGGATCCGGCCGACCATCAAGGGCTGGCACACTATCTCGAGCATATGACCTTAATGGGCTCGCAGAAGTACCCGCAGCCTGACAGCCTTGCTGAATTCCTCAAAATGCACGGCGGCAGTCATAATGCCAGCACGGCGCCGTATCGCACCGCGTTCTACCTTGAAGTGGAAAACGATGCTCTCAACGGCGCTGTCGATCGGCTGGCCGATGCCATTGCCGCGCCGCTGCTGGATAAAAAATATGCCGAACGCGAACGTAACGCGGTCAACGCCGAATTGACTATGGCGCGCACCCGGG
This sequence comes from Klebsiella sp. CN_Kp097, assembly GCF_040064495.1. Taxonomy (NCBI): domain Bacteria; kingdom Pseudomonadati; phylum Pseudomonadota; class Gammaproteobacteria; order Enterobacterales; family Enterobacteriaceae; genus Klebsiella; species Klebsiella sp. CN_Kp097. Next base: position 125,852 of record NZ_JBEAIL010000031.1, read on the forward strand.
ACGGGATGCGCATGGCGCAGGTGAGCGCCGAAACCATCAACCCTGCGCATCCGGCTTCACAATTTTCCGGCGGTAACCTCGATACGCTGAGCGATAAGCCTGGTAGCCCGGTGCTTGATGCGCTGCACGCTTTCCGCGACCGCTGGTACTCGGCAAACCTGATGAAGGCAGTTATCTACAGTAATAAGCCGCTGCCTGAGTTGGCAAGCATTGCCGCCGCGACCTACGGGCGGGTGCCTAATCATGACATCAGCAAGCCGAAGATTACCGTACCTGTCGTGACCGATGCGCAGAAGGGCATTGTGATTCACTACGTGCCGGCGATGCCGCGTAAGGTGCTGCGCGTTGAATTCCGCATCGATAACAACAGCGCTCAGTTCCGCAGCAAGACCGATGAGCTGGTGACCTATATGATTGGCAACCGCAGCCCCGGCACCTTATCCGACTGGCTGCAGAAGCAGGGGCTGGCGGAAGGGATTCGCGCGGATTCCGATCCGGCGGTCAACGGTAATAGCGGCGTGCTGGCGATCTCCGCTACCCTCACCGATAAAGGCCTGGCGCACCGCGATGAAGTTACCGCCGCTATTTTCAGCTACCTGAATTTGCTGCGTACACAGGGTATTGATAAGCGCTACTTTGATGAATTAGCCCACGTGCTGGAGCTCGATTTCCGTTATCCGTCGATTAACCGCGATATGGATTATGTGGAGTGGCTGGCCGATACCATGATTCGCGTGCCGGTAGAGCACGTACTGGACGTGGTTAATATCGCCGACCGCTATGATGACCAGGCGATTAAAGACCGTCTGGCGATGATGACGCCGCAAAATGCGCGTATCTGGTACATCAGCCCGAATGAGCCGCACAACAAAACCGCTTATTTCGTCAACGCGCCGTACCAGGTTGATAAAATTAGCGCCCGGACCTTCACCGACTGGCAGCAAAAATCTGCGGCCATCAAGCTGCAGCTGCCGACGCTGAACCCCTATATTCCGGATGATTTCACGCTGATTAAGAGCGATAAGGCCTACCCGCATCCGGAGCTTATCGTCGATGAGCCGACGCTGCGCGTGGTGTACGCGCCAAGCCAGTACTTTGCCAGTGAACCGAAGGCCGACGTCTCGCTGGTGCTACGTAACCCGCAGGCGATGGACAGCGCGCGCCGTCAGGTGATGTTCGCGTTAAATGATTACCTGGCCGGTATCGCCCTCGATCAGCTTAGCAATCAGGCCGCGGTAGGCGGGATAAGCTTCTCGACCGGCGCCAACAACGGTCTGATGGTTAATGCCAACGGCTATACCCAGCGTCTGCCGCAGCTCTTTACCGCGCTGCTGGACGGCTACTTTAGCTATACGCCGACCGAAGAGCAGCTTGAGCAAGCGAAGTCCTGGTATGCCCAGATGATGGATTCGGCGGACAAAGGCAAAGCCTATGACCAGGCGATTATGCCGATTCAGATGCTGTCGCAGGTACCCTATTTTGAGCGTAAAACACGTCGCGATTTACTACCGTCAATCACCCTGAAAGAAGTGATCAACTACCGCGATAACCTGAAAGCCAGAGGGCGGCCGGAGCTGCTGGTCATCGGTAACATGAGCGCCAGACAGTCCACCGATCTGGCCCGCCAGATCCAAAAACAGCTTGGCGCCGATGGCAACGAGTGGTGTCGCAACAAAGACGTGCTGATCGACAGCAAACAACTGGCGATGTTTGAGAAAGCAGGCAGCAGCACCGACTCCGCGCTGGCGGCGGTTTTCGCGCCGCCAAATGTCGATGAATACAGCAGCATGGCCGCCAGTTCGCTGTTAGGGCAGATTATTCAGCCCTGGTTCTACAACCAGTTACGTACTGAAGAACAACTCGGCTATGCGGTATTCGCCTTTTCAATGAATGTGGGCCGCCAGTGGGGGATGGGCTTCCTGCTACAGAGCAGCGATAAACAGCCGGCCTTCCTCTGGCAGCGCTTCCAGGCCTTCTTCCCGACGGCGGAAGCCAAACTGCGGGCGATGAAGCCGGAAGAGTTTGCCCAGATCCAGCAGGCGGCGATTAGCCAGATGCTGCAGGCGCCGCAAACGTTGAGCGAAGAAGCATCAAAGCTGAGCAAAGATTTCGATCGCGGTAATATGCGCTTCGATTCACGTGATAAAGTAGTGGCTCAGATGAAACTGCTGACGCCGCAAAAACTTGCCGACTTCTTCCATCAGACGGTGGTGGATCCGCAAGGCATGGCACTGTTATCCCAGGTTTCCGGCAGCCAGAACGGCAAGACGGAATACGCCGCCCCTGAAGGCGGTAAGGTATGGGAAAGCGTCAGCGCATTGCAAAAATCCTTACCCCTGATGCGAGAGAATGAATGACCGAAACCGCTGAGTCTCTTGACCCACTCCGCTTGCCCCTGACGGGCGAGCGGCTGATAGAAGCCTCCGCGGGCACCGGAAAAACCTTTACCATCGCCGCGCTATATCTACGGCTGCTGCTGGGGCTGGGGGGGGAATCTGCTTTCCCCCGGCCGGTCAGCGTGGAAGAGCTGCTGGTGGTTACCTTTACCGAAGCGGCGACGGAAGAGCTGCGCGGACGTATCCGCAGCAATATTCATGAACTGCGGATCGCCTGTTTGCGTGAGAGTTCCAGTAATCCTCTGTATGCCTCTCTGCTCGCGGAAATCGCCGATAAAAACCAGGCGGCGCAAACGTTGATGCTGGCGGAGCGGCAGATGGACGAGGCGGCAGTCTTTACCATCCACGGCTTCTGTCAGCGGATGCTAAGCCTCAACGCCTTCGAATCCGGCATGCTGTTTGAACAGCAACTGATTGAAGACGAATCCCGCCTGCGTTATCAGGCCTGCGCCGACTTCTGGCGTCGCCACTGCTATCCGCTGCCGCGCGATATCGCCGCGGTGATCCATGAACAGTGGAAAGGACCGCGCGATCTGCTCAAGGCGATCGACCGCTGGCTGCAGGGCGAAGCGCCGCAGCTAAAATCGCCGCCGCCGGCGGAAGAGACGCTGGCAAGCCGCCATCAGCAAATCCTGGAACGTATCAATGCGCTGAAGCAGCAGTGGCGGGAGCAGGTTAGCGAAATTGAAAACGTGCTGGAAAACTCAGGGCTCGATCGCCGCAAGTTCAACCGCGGCAACCAGGGCAAGTGGATCGAAAAGGTCAGCGCCTGGGCGCAGGAAGAAACGCTGAGTTATCAGTTGCCTGATGCGCTGGAAAAATTCTCGCAACCGTTCCTCATTGAGCGCACCAAAGACGGCGGCGAACCACCGTTGCATCCGTTATTCAGCGCGGTAGAGGCGCTGCTCGCCTCACCGCTTACCTTAAACGATCTGGTTATCGCCAGGGCGATGGTGGAGATCCGTGAAGCGGTCGCCCGCGAAAAGCGGCGTCGAGGCGAACTGGGCTTTGACGACATGCTCAGCCGCCTTGACGACGCGCTGCGCGGCGACAGCGGCGAAGCGTTGGCCAGCGCTATTCGTCAGCGTTTCCCGGTGGCGATGATCGATGAGTTCCAGGATACCGATCCGCAACAGTATCGTATCTTCCGCCGCATTTGGCGTCGCCAGCCGGATACGGCCCTGCTGCTGATTGGCGACCCGAAACAGGCGATTTACGCCTTTCGCGGCGCCGATATTTTCACCTATATGAAAGCGCGTGGCGATGTCGCTGCCCACTATACGCTGGATACCAACTGGCGTTCGGCGCCAGGCATGGTACAGAGCGTAAATCGTCTGTTCGGCCTGAGTGATAATCCATTCATGTTCCGCGAGATCCCATTCTTGCCGGTGAAGCCAGCCGCTAAAAATCAGACGTTGCGCTTTACCATTGATGAGAAGCCGATCCCGGCGATGAACATGTGGTTAATGCCTGGCGAAGCCGTCGGTTCTGGCGATTATCAGTCTTTTATGGCGCAATTGTGTGCGACGCAGATCCGCGACTGGCTCAGCGCCGGCCAGCAGGGGCGCGCGCTGCTGTGGCGCGACGAAAAAGCCGAGCCGGTGCGCGCCTCCGATATCACCGTGCTGGTGCGTAACCGTCTCGAAGCGGCGCTCATTCGCGATGCGCTGCAGCTTTTGTCGATCCCGTCGGTCTATCTCTCAAACCGCGACAGCGTTTTTGAAACCCCGGAAGCGCAGGAATTACTGTGGGTTCTACAGGCGGTACTGGCGCCAGAGCGTGAAAACACGCTACGCAGCGCGCTGGCGACGTCGATGTTTGGCCTTAATGCGCAGGATATCGAAAACCTCAATCAGGATGAACGTGCCTGGGATGCGCTGGTAGAGGAGTTCAGTGAATACCGGCACATCTGGCGCCAGCGCGGCGTGATGCCAATGCTGCGCGCGCTGATGGGGGCGCGTCATATTGCCGAAAACCTGCTGGCGACCCACGGCGGCGAACGCCGTTTGACCGATATTTTGCATATCAGCGAATTGTTACAAGAGGCGGCTAATCAGTTGGAGAGCGAGCACGCGCTGGTGCGCTGGCTGACGCAACATATCGCCGAACCGGACAGCAATGCTTCCAGCCAGCAGATGCGTCTGGAGAGCGATAAGCATCTGGTGCAAATCGTCACTATCCACAAATCAAAAGGACTGGAATATTCGCTGGTCTGGCTGCCCTTTATCGCGCGCTTTCGCAAACAGGATCAGGCGTTCTATCACGACCGCGATTCCTTTGCTGCGGTACTCGACCTCGGAGAGGGGGAGAATAGCCTTGAGCTGGCGGAAGCCGAGCGTCTGGCGGAGGATTTACGCCTGTTGTATGTGGCCCTGACCCGCGCGGTGTGGCACTGCAGTCTCGGGGTTGCGCCGTTAAGTACCCGCCGAAGCGATAAACCTGGCAACAGCGATTTTCATCACAGCGCCCTCGGCCGTCTGCTGCAGGACGGCGAGCCGATGGACGCGGCGGGATTGACCGCGCGGCTACAGGCATTATGCCACGATGATATTGCGCTATGTATTCCCGATACCATGGACCAGACACCGTGGCAGGCGCCGGAAAACGCGCTACCGTCGCTTTCGGCGCGGACGGTTGAACGCCAGGTGAGTGACGACTGGCGGGTGACCAGTTATTCCGGCCTGCAGCAACATGGTTCCAGCGCCGGTCAGGAGCTGCTACCGCGTCTCGATATCGACGCCGCGGGCGTTGGCGAGGTGGCGGAAGAGCCGCAGCTCACGCCTCATCAGTTCCCACGCGGCGCGTCGCCGGGGACTTTCCTGCATAGCCTGTTTGAGGATCTCGATTTCAGTCAGCCGGTACCGGTTGACTGGATGGCGCAAAAACTACAGTTGCACGGTTTTGGCGAAGAGTGGGCGCCGGTGTTGAGCGAATGGCTGGACGGCGTGCTGCGAACACGCCTGCCGGGGGCTGAAATCGCCCTGAATCAGCTGGGCGTGCGGGATAAACAGGTGGAAATGGCCTTCTATCTACCGATTGAACAACCGCTGGATCCGCTGCAGCTGGACGCGCTGATCCGCCGCTATGATCCGCTGTCGGCTGATACCCCGGCGCTCGATTTCCGCCAGGTCCGCGGCATGCTGAAAGGGTTTATCGATCTGGTATTTCGTCATGATGGTCGTTATTACCTGCTGGACTACAAATCTAACTGGCTGGGCGAAGATCGCGAAGCCTATACCCAGCAGGCGATGATCCAGGCGATGCGCCTGCATCGTTATGATCTGCAGTACCAGCTGTATAGCCTGGCGCTGCACCGTTATCTGCGTCACCGTATTGCCGATTATCACTACGAGCGGCACTTTGGCGGCGTCATTTATCTCTTTTTACGCGGCATGGACGGGCAGGAAGGCGGGCAGGGGATCTTCACCACCCGCCCGGCGCAGCCGCTGATTGACGGCCTCGACGCGCTATTTGCCGGTGTTGCCCAGGAGGTGGACTCATGACCATGGATGAACTGCTGCTGGCCGCCGCCGAGCAGCGTTTGCTGCGACCGCTGGACGTACAGTTTGCGCTGATGGTGGCGCAGGATGCCCCTCCGGCAGTGAAGCTGGCCGCCGCGCTGTTGAGCCGGGATGCCGGAGAAGGTCATGTCTGCCTGCCGCTGTCGCGCCTCAACGCTGAAGAAGCGCTAAGCGGCAAGGCCGGCGAGATCCGCGACCAGTTGCTGGCGATGGCCGGAGAGCCGCAGGACTGGCCTCAATTGTTGCTTTCTTCGTCAGCGGTGAGCCGCGGCGACGAACCGACGCCGATGATTTTATGTGGCGACAGGCTGTACCTGAACCGCATGTGGCGTAATGAACTCACCGTCGCCCGCTTTTTTAATGAGACGAACCGGGTACTGGAGGTTGATGAAGGACGGCTAACGGCAACTCTGAATGAACTCTTTCCTGCGACCGACGATATCGACTGGCAAAAAGTCGCTGCGGCGGTGGCGCTGACCCGGCGCATTTCGGTGATCTCCGGCGGTCCCGGCACCGGCAAGACCACTACCGTCGCGAAGCTGCTGGCGGCGCTGATTCAGATCAACGACACGCCGCGCTGTCGAATTCGGCTGGCGGCGCCGACCGGCAAAGCCGCAGCGCGCCTGACGGAGTCCCTTGGGGCGGCGTTAAGAAAACTTCCGCTTAGCGATGAGCAAAAAGCGCTGGTTCCCGCTGATGCCAGTACCCTGCATCGCCTGCTGGGGGCGCAGCCTGGCAGCCAACGCATGCGCTATCACGCCGGGAACCCGCTGCATCTGGATGTGCTGGTGGTCGATGAAGCCTCAATGATCGACTTACCGATGATGTCGCGTCTGATTGATGCTTTGCCGGAACATGGGCGGGTGATTTTTCTCGGTGACCGTGACCAGCTGGCCTCCGTGGAAGCCGGGGCGGTGCTTGGCGACATCTGCGCCTGGGCGACATCCGGTTATACCGCGGCGCGAGCGCAAGAACTGTCGCGTTTGACCGGCGCAACGGTGCCGGCGGGGGAGGGGCAGATCGCCGGGGCGTTGCGCGATAGCCTGTGCCTGTTGCAAAAAAGCTACCGCTTTGGCAGCCATTCCGGTATTGGCAGCCTGGCGCGGGCGGTCAATGCCGGTGCGCGCGCAGAAGTGAAAGCAACATTACGCCAGCCGTTTGAGGATATCGTTCTGCAGCCGCTCAGCACCACCGAGGAGTATGAAGCGATGCTGATGGCGGCGCAGGAGGGCTACGGCCGTTATCTGCAACTGCGCCGCGAGCAGGCCGCGCCGGAACAGATGATTGCCGCCTTCGGCGAATTTCAGCTGCTGTGCGCGCTGCGTGAAGGGCCTTATGGAGTAAGCGGCGTGAATGAACAGCTGGAGCAGATGCTTCATCGTAAGCGGGCGATTACGCTACCGCGCCATTCACGCTGGTACGATGGTCGTCCGGTGATGATTTCCCGTAACGATAGCGCGCTGGGGCTGTTTAACGGTGATATCGGTATTGCGCTGGAAAGGGACGGCGAACTTCGCGTGTGGTTCCCGATGCCGGATGGCAGCATTAAATCGGTGCAGCCAAGCCGCCTGCCGGAACATGATACCGCCTGGGCAATGACGGTGCATAAGTCGCAAGGGTCGGAGTTCGATCATGCGGCGCTGATCTTGCCTTCTCGTAGCGTACCGCTGGTGACCCGCGAGCTGGTTTATACCGCGATTACCCGCGCCAAACGGCGCCTGTCGCTTTACGCCGACGGGCAGGTACTGGCGCAAGCCATCGTGACGCGCACCGAACGGCGCAGCGGCCTGGCGGAGATTTTCGCGCATGGCGGAAAGCCCGAATAAGGCGCAGCCGCTATCCGGGGGGGATCCCTGCTGGCGCTACGCTTAGCAGGGCTACGTTGCGATATCGTCGGGTAGCCCGGATAAGGCGTAAGCCGCTATCCTGGAGGATCTCTGCTGGCGCTACGCTTAGCAGGGCTACGTTTCGATGTCGTCGGGTAGCCCGGATAAGGCGTAAGCCGCTATCCGGGGGAGCTCTGCTGGCGCTACGCTTAGCAGGGCTACGTTTCGATGTCGTCGGGTAGCCCGGATAAGGCGTAAGCCGCTATCCGGGGAGTTATCCGTCAGCCCAGGTCCGCCATCAATACCTTCGAACGGCGCTGATAGTTGTACATCTGTTTTTTACTCTCCGGCAGCAAATCAATATCCACCGGGGTGAAGCCGCGTTCCTGGAACCAGTGAATACTACGGGTGGTCAATACGAATAGCTTGCTGAGCCCCATCTGCTTCGCCTGGGCGGCGATCCGGCTCAGCAGTACCTCGCCGCGTGACGAACTACGGTAATCCGGATGCACCGCTACGCAGGCCATTTCGCCGATTTTCTCTTCCGGGAATGGATAGAGCGCGGCGCAGGCGATGGTGGTGTTATCGCGCTGGATGATGGTGAATTTATCTATCTCCATCTCCAGCTGTTCGCGCGAGCGGCGCACCAGAATGCCTTGCTGCTCCAGCGGGCTGATAAGATCGAGGATGCCGCCGATATCGTTAATGGTTGCCCGGCGGATCTGCTCGGCGCTTTCCATGACGATCTGCGTACCGATACCGTCACGTGAGAATAGCTCCTGCAGCAGCGCGCCATCTTCCTGATAGCTAATTAAATGGCAGCGGCGCACGCCGCTGCGGCAGGCTTTCACCGCCCCGCGCAGGAAGCGTACGGTACCGGAATTATAATCTTCTTCCGCTTCCAGCTCCTCTACCCGCGCCTGCGCCTCGTTAGGGAACAGCTCGGAAACGATCTCGCCATGCTGGTCGTAGACCCCCTGCGACGAGCAGAAGCCGATCATCTTTTCAGCTTTCAGCTTTACCGCCAGTTGGGTGGCTATCTCTTCAGAAGTGAGGTTGAAGCTCTCGCCGGTGACGGATACCGCGACTGGGCCCATGAGCACGATTGCGCCGCTGTCCAGTTGGCGATGAATGGCTTCTTCATCGATGCGGCGAATACGGCCGCTGTGGCAGTAATCCACGCCATCATCGACGCCAAGAGGTTGAGCAATAATAAAATTGCCGCTCACCACGTTGATATGCGCCCCCTGCAGGGGCGTATTGCCGAGGCTCATCGACAGGCGGGCGGTAATTTCTAACTGCAGCATACCGGCGGCCTGCTTCACCAGCTCAAGGGTTTTGGCGTCGGTGACGCGGGTCTGCTTGTGATAAACCGGCTCGTGGTGATGTTCCGCGAGGTTGGCGTCAATTTGCGGGCGCGCGCCATAGACCACCACCAGGCGAATACCGAGGCTATGCAATAAGCCAATGTCATTGACTATGCTGGAAAAGTTATCGTGCTCGATGGCTTCTCCGCCCAGCATGATGACAAACGTTTTTCCCCGGTGCGCGTTTATATAGGGAACAGAATGGCGGAATCCCTCGACCAGTTCAGTGCGACGCTCCTTCACCATGACAAACCCTCAATGCATGATTATTCGTAATAAGTGTATTTTTATTCTGTTTTGCTTCGTGGCGCAACCCCTAATTTGTCACTAATTTGCGAAAACATTGTGACAAAACCTTGGGTGTCAAAGTTTGTTTACCCTTTTATAGATGACAGGTTATGCGGCTTTGGTTAAAGTTTCTGGTCAATCTGTTCATTTTGGCTTCAAACACGTTTTTTTGCTTGGGAGTGGCATGTCGGGATACAAGTCGGGATTAAGCCGCCGTCGTTTTTTACAAGGGGCGGGCGCCATGTGGTTAATGAGTGTGAGTCCGGTCGGTTTGGCCGCCGCCGCGCAGGTAGTCGCGGTGCGTATCTGGCCGTCGTCGACTTACACCCGCGTCACGGTGGAATCCAATCATGTACTGAAATATCGGCAGTTTGCGTTAAGCAATCCTGAGCGAGTGGTGGTTGATATTGAAGGCGTTAACCTGAACTCGGTCCTGAAAGGGATGGGCGGGCAGATTCGCGACGACGACCCGTATATTAAATCCGCGCGCGTGGGCCAGTTCGACCCGCAAACCGTGCGGATGGTGTTTGAACTGAAACAAAACGTCAAACCGCAGTTGTTTGCGCTGGCGCCGGTCGCCGGTTTTAAAGAGCGTCTGGTGATGGATCTTTATCCCTCTACGGCCACCGATGTGCAGGATCCGCTACTGGCGCTGCTGGAAGATTACAACAAAGGCGATCTGGAACGTCAGGTACCGCCGGCAGAAAGCGGGCCGCAGCCGGGGAAAGCCGGGCGCGATCGTCCTATCGTTATCATGCTCGATCCCGGCCACGGTGGTGAAGACTCCGGCGCGATTGGTAAATACCGAACTCGTGAGAAAGACGTGGTGCTGCAGATTGCCCGTCGATTGCGCGCGCTCATTGAGCGTGAAGGTAATATGAAGGTCTATATGACCCGTAACGAAGACGTGTTTATTCCGTTGAAGGTGCGTGTCGCCAAGGCGCAGAAGCAGCGTGCCGATCTGTTCGTTTCGATTCACGCCGATGCCTTTACCAGCCGTCAGCCGAGCGGCTCTTCGGTGTTCGCGCTCTCGACCAAGGGCGCTACCAGTACCGCCGCAAAATACCTCGCGCAAACGCAGAATGCCTCGGACTTAATCGGCGGCGTCAGCAAGAGCGGCGATCGTTACGTCGACCACACCATGTTCGATATGGTGCAGTCATTGACCATCGCCGACAGCCTGAAATTTGGTAAAGCGGTGTTGCAAAAAATGGGCAATATCAACAAGCTGCATAAAAATCAGGTGGAGCAGGCGGGCTTTGCGGTACTGAAGGCGCCGGATATTCCTTCAATTCTGGTCGAAACGGCTTTTATCAGTAACGTCGAAGAAGAGCGTAAACTGAAGACCGCGAAATTCCAGCAGGAAGTGGCGGAGTCGATTCTGGCGGGGATCAAAGCCTACTTTGCCGATGGGGCGACGTTGGCCAGACGTGGATAAAAAAATAGCGCCTTCGGGCGCTTTTTTTTATAGCGGTATTTACGGACGGCAGAAACAAAAAAACACCCTTAAGGGTGTTCATTGTGTTGGTTGCGGGGGCCGGATTTGAACCGACGACCTTCGGGTTATGAGCCCGACGAG
>NZ_JBEAIL010000032.1:0-133154 GCF_040064495.1 Klebsiella sp. CN_Kp097
AGTACTCGGCTACGAACCGAGCGGTCGGAGGTTCGAATCCTCCCGGATGCACCATATTCTCCTTAATAACAGCGACGACGTTGTTGTATGGTCTGCGAAATTATCGCAAGCACCAGGGAGGATAACGTTGCGTAAGCAACGGCCCGAAGGGCGAGGCGCAGCCGAGTAATCCTCCCGGATGCACCTTCATACCTGATTCGGATTAATTCTGTAGTAAACTAGCTTTTCCGATGCATCCGTAGCTCAGCTGGATAGAGTACTCGGCTACGAACCGAGCGGTCGGAGGTTCGAATCCTCCCGGATGCACCATATTCTCCTCAGTAACAGCAATCTCGATTGTTGCATGGTATGCGAAATTATCGCGAGTACCAGGAAGGATAACGTTGCGTCAGCAACGGCCCGTAGGGCGAGGCGTAGCCGAGTAATCTTCCCGGATGCACCATCTTCTCTTCAATAAAACTCTCCAATTTTCATCCCATCAGTACGACGCATTTTATCTCCTCGATAATCAACACATTTCTTATTGGCAAGTCGCTCTTTCCACTATAATTTATCCCTGTAGATCTACCTGAACCGGGTGTGATGAATGCAAGGAGAGAAATCAATGAAATGGTTCAAAGCAATACCTGCCTTTTGCGCAACGCTTCTGGTCGCCGTATCTCTGGCAGGCTGTGCCGGATCGTCCACCAAAGAAAGCACCGGCGGTTATATTGACGATACCGTGGTAACTACCAAGGTAAAAAGCGCGCTGTTTAACGAAAAAGATATCAAATCCTCAGAAATTAGCGTGCAGACCTTTAAAGGCCGCGTACAGCTGAGCGGTTTCGTATCGTCGGCTGAGAGCGCTAAACGGGCGGTAGAGGTCACCCGTCGCGTGCAGGGCGTGCGCGTGGTTGAGAACGACCTGCGAATAAAATAATACCGTTTTCGCTATCCCGAGTTGATTAAGGCGCCTGCAGGCGCCTTTGCTGTCTCTGGCTCCCCCGCGACAAAACCCGCCTTTTGCGATACAGTAACGTTTCCTTATCCGGTTTGTGAGAACACGATGTACCAACGTTACGCAGGACTGATTTTCGATATGGATGGCACCATCCTCGATACCGAGCCGACGCATCGTAAGGCATGGCGTGAAGTACTGGGCCGTTACGGTATGCGTTTTGATGAGCAGGCCGTGGTCGCGCTCAACGGTTCTCCAACCTGGCGTATTGCCCAGGCGATTATCGAGCTGAATCAGGCTGATTTAGATCCGCATCGTCTGGCGCAGGAAAAGACCGTCGCCGTCAAAGCGATGCTGCTGGATAGCGTACGCCCGTTACCGCTGATAGAGCTGGTAAAAGAGTGGCATGGCCGTCGCCCGATGTCGGTCGGTACCGGTAGCGAAAGCGCTGTTGCCGAAGCGCTGCTGGCGCATCTTGGCCTGCGCCACTACTTCTCCGCGGTGGTGGCTGCCGATCACGTGGCGCAGCATAAGCCTGCGCCCGATACCTTCCTGCTGTGCGCGGAGCGCATGGGCGTCGCACCGGAAACCTGCGTGGTCTTCGAGGATGCCGACTTCGGTCTGGAGGCGGCGAAGCGCGCGGGTATGGATGCTGTGGATGTGCGTCTATTGTGAGCGACGCGCTGTCGCTCCTGTCGCTTTTTGCCAGCAGCTTTTTAAGCGCCACTTTACTGCCCGGTAACTCAGAAGTGGTGCTGGTTGCTATGCTTCTTACGGGGGCAAGTCAACCGTGGATGCTGGTATTAATAGCAACAATCGGCAATAGCCTTGGAGGGGTAACTAACGTTATTCTGGGGCGCCTGTTTCCGCTGCGCAAGCAATCGCGCTGGCAGGAGAGGGCAACCGGCTGGCTTAAACGCTATGGCGCGGTGACATTATTATTGAGCTGGGCGCCTGTTATAGGCGATTTGCTGTGTTTACTAGCGGGATGGATGCGCATTTCCTGGGGACCAGTGCTCTTTTTTTTATGCCTTGGTAAGGCGTTGCGTTATATCGTCATAGCGGCGGCAACCCTTCAGGGCATGACGTGGTGGCACTAATTGGACTGATTGTTCAACCATTACAATTATGCTAATTCAAACGATTTCGACAGGCGGGAGGTCAAATTGATCCCGGATGTATCACAGGCGCTGGCCTGGCTGGAAAAAAATCCGCAGGCGCTGCAAGGCATTAAACGTGGGCTTGAGCGTGAAACGCTGCGCGTTAACGCCGACGGCACGCTGGCCACGACCGGCCATCCTTTAGCTTTAGGTTCGGCGCTGACCCATAAATGGATTACTACTGATTTTGCCGAAGCCCTGTTGGAGTTTATTACTCCAGTGGATGGCGATGTCGATCATATGCTGACTTTCCTGCGCGATGTGCATCGCTTCACCGCCCGCCAGCTCGGCGACGAGCGGATGTGGCCGCTGAGCATGCCGTGCTATATCGCGCCGGGTCAGGATATTGAACTGGCGCAATACGGCACCTCTAACGTTGGCCGGCTGAAAACGTTGTATCGCGAAGGGCTGAAAAACCGCTACGGCGCACTGATGCAAACCATTTCTGGCGTGCACTATAACTTTTCGCTGCCGATGGCGTTCTGGCAGGCCAAGTGCGGCGTGGAAGATGCCGAAAGCGGCAAAGAGGCGATTTCCGCCGGTTATTTCCGTTCAATTCGTAACTACTACCGTTTCGGTTGGGTGATCCCGTACCTGTTCGGCGCGTCGCCAGCGATTTGCTCCTCGTTCCTGCAGGGTAAACCGACGACTCTGCCGTTTGAGAAGGCCGGAAACGGCATGTATTACCTGCCATACGCCACTTCTCTGCGTCTTAGCGACCTCGGTTATACCAATAAGTCGCAAAGCAATCTCGGAATTACGTTTAACGATCTGCACGAGTATGTGGCAGGATTGAAGCGGGCGATTAAAACGCCATCGGAAGAGTACGCTAAAATCGGTCTTGAGAAAGACGGCAAACATCTGCAGATCAACAGCAATATTCTGCAGATTGAAAACGAGCTGTACGCGCCGATTCGCCCGAAACGCGTGACCCGTAGCGGTGAAACGCCGTCCGATGCGCTGCTGCGCGGCGGCATCGAGTACATCGAAGTGCGTTCGCTGGATATCAACCCGTTCTCGCCGATCGGCGTGGATGAGCAGCAGGTGCGCTTCCTCGATCTGTTTATGGTCTGGTGCGTGCTGGCCGATGCGCCGGAGATGAGCAGCAGCGAACTGCTGTGTACCCGCACTAACTGGAACCGGGTGATTCTTGAGGGCCGTAAACCGGGCCTGACGTTGGGGATTGGCTGTGAAAGCGCGCAGTTCCCGCTGGCGCAGGTGGGTAAAGATCTGTTCCGTGATTTACGTCGCGTGGCGCAAACGCTGGACAGCATCCACGGCGGCGAGGCCTATCAACAAGTGTGCGATGAGCTGCTGGCGTGCTTTGACGATCCGGAATTAACGTTCTCAGCGCGCATTCTGCGTTCTATGATTGAAGAAGGGATTGGCGGTACCGGGCGTAAGCTGGCTGATGAGTATCGTACGATGCTGCGCAATGAACCGCTGGAAATTTTAAGCGAAGAAGATTTTATCGCCGAACGTGATGCGTCGGTCGCGCGACAGAAGAAAGTGGAAGCGGAAGATAGCGAGCCGTTCGAGGCACTTTTAGCACGACACGCGTAGTAAAAAGCGCTACAAAAGAAAAAGGCCACATCACTGTGGCCAAACTTTCATCTCTGATTCAGGGATGATGATGATAATAAATGCGCGTCTTTCATATACTCAGACTCGCTGTTGAACGAAGAGTTCATTTTATTTTAAAAAAAATCACTATCGGAGGTGAAGAATGCCGTTGTTAGATAGTTTCACAGTCGACCATACCCGAATGGAAGCGCCTGCGGTGCGCGTCGCGAAGAAAATGAACACGCCGCACGGCGATCAAATCACCGTTTTCGATCTGCGATTCTGCGTACCGAACCAGGAAGTGATGCCGGAGCGCGGTATTCATACACTGGAGCACCTGTTTGCTGGTTTCATGCGCGATCACCTGAACGGTAATGGCGTGGAAATTATCGACATTTCTCCGATGGGCTGCCGTACCGGTTTCTACATGAGCCTGATTGGTACGCCGGAAGAGCAACGCGTGGCCGATGCCTGGAAAGCGGCGATGGCTGACGTGCTGAAAGTCAAAGATCAGAATCAGATCCCTGAGCTGAATGTCTACCAGTGCGGAACCTACACCATGCACTCGCTGGAGGAAGCGCAGGATATCGCCCGCCACATCATTGAGCGTGATGTTCGCATCAACAGCAACGATGAACTGGCGCTGCCGAAAGAAAAACTGCAAGAACTGCACATCTAGTGCGCTTGTGTCGGCCCGGCCATCGCGTCGGGCCGCTCTCCGCTTATCATGTCGACAACGCTCTCCTTTTCCTTCCAGCACCGCGCTCTGGTGCCATTTGCCCATGATTACGCCCACGGCGATAGCGAACCAATGCATTGCCACGACTGCGCTCAGTTATTGCATATTCTCAGCGGCGTGGTTCGGGTGGAAACGCCGGTCGGATTCTGGGTCGTGCCGCCGGGGCGCGGCGTCTGGCTACCGGCACATACGCCGCACGCGTTGCGCATAACCGGCAATGTGGCCGCACGGACGCTATTTATCGATCCGCTGGCCCGTGCCGATCTGCCCTCTACCTGCCAGATCGTGCAGATCTCACCGCTGCTGCGTGAGCTTATCGTCGCGTCGCTGGCGCTGGAAGAGCGCTATTTCCCCGGCACCCGCGATGAACGTATCTATGAGCTGATGCTGGATGAAATTCGCGGGATGTCGGTATTACCTTTCGGTTTGCCGGAACCGCATAGCGATAGCCTGCGTCGGTTATGCCAGCGGGTGCGCGAAGCGCCCGGTGAACCATGGGGCAGCCGTGAGGCGGCGCAAGCAGGCGGAATGAGCGAGCGTACGCTGAACCGCCATTTTCAACAGCAGACCAGCCTGACGTGGAGCGAATGGGTGCGCCGGGCGAAGCTGATGGAGGCGCTGGTTCGCCTGGCGCAGGGGCAGTCGGTACTACGGGTAGCGCTGGATCTGGGTTACGGCAGTCACAGCGCTTTTAGCGCCATGTTCCGCCGGGTAATGGGGACCGCGCCCAGCGACTATTTTCGCCCGTTGGATTAATCCCTGGCGTGAACGGCATTACACAACGCCTGTAACGACGCGCGGGCAACGTCATTATCAATGCCGACGCCCCATCGACTTTCGCCATTGGCAAAGACGCAGCGAATATAGGCAACGGAGCGGCTGTCGCTGCGCGCCCCGAGGGTATGCTCGTGGTAGTCCTTGATAACGAAATGACGTTTTAACAGCGCGCTCAGGCCGTTGGCGGCGGCGGATAACAAACCGTTACCACGTCCGTTCAAGCGGCGGGTTTCGCCATTCATCCGCAGCGCAGCCTGTAACGTCAGTTCGCCATCCTGCTGGCCGTCGCTCTGATAGTCGAGTAACGCCAGCGTCGGCTGCGCCAGCAGGCCGTAACGGCTGCGAAACAGCTGCCATAATGCGTTATGGGTCATTTCTTTACCATGGCTATCCGTTTCTTGCTGAACGTACTGGCTGAAGTCCTGCTGCAACGCCCGCGGCAGCTTAAGACCATGGTTCTGCTCAATCAGCCATGCGCTGCCGCTTTTACCTGACTGGCTGTTAACGCGGATCACCGCTTCATAGCTGCAACCGATATCCTGTGGATCGATAGGTAAATACGGCATTTGCCAGCGATCTCCCGGTTTACGGGCATCAAACCCTTTTTTAATGGCATCCTGATGTGAACCCGAAAAGGCGGTGTAGGCCAGACTGCCTGCCCATGGATGACGCGGATGTACCGGGAGCTGGTTGCAGTTCTCGACGATCTCTACCACCCGATTCATCTGCGTAAAGCGCAACTGCGGATCCACGCCCTGGCTATAGAGATTCATCGCCAGCGTGACCAGACAGACGTTGCCGGTACGCTCGCCATTGCCGAACAGACAGCCTTCAACGCGATCGGCGCCGGCCATTACCGCCAGTTCGGCGCTGGCAACGCCGGTACCGCGATCGTTATGCGGATGCACGCTGATACACACATCCTGGCGGCGCGAGAAGTGGCGGCAAAAATATTCAATCCGATCGGCGTAGACGTTCGGCGTGTTGACTTCGACCGTTGCCGGGAGATTAATAATCATTGGCCGTTCGCCACAGGGCTGCCAGATTTCCGCCACCGCTTCGCAGATTTCAAGGGCGAATTCCGGCTCGGTAAAACAGAAGGTTTCCGGTGAATATTCATATTGCCAACGGGTGTCCGGCTGCTGTTCGCAATGCTGACGAATAAGCCGGGTGGCGCGGGTGGCGAGCTCGATCACTTCGGCCTTTTCCATGCCGAAAACCAGCTCGCGAAACAGCGGCGCGGTGGCATTGTAGAGATGGATGGTCGCCTGCCGGGCGCCGCGCAGCGCTTCAAAGGTTCGTGCTATGAGTTCTTCCCGCGCCTGAGTCAATACTTGAATGGTGACATCTTCAGGAATGCGTTGCTCCTCAATCAGCTGGCGCACAAAGTTGAAATCGGTTTGCGAGGCGGAGGGGAAGGCGATCTCTATTTCTTTAAAACCGCACTCCAGCAACAGATCCCAGAACTGCAGCTTACGCGCGGCATCCATTGGTTCGGCCAGCGCCTGGTTGCCGTCGCGCAAATCGGTGGAAAGCCAGCGCGGCGCGGTAGTGATTTGCCGCTCGGGCCAGCGGCGATCGGGCAGGGCGATAGGCGGATAAGGGCTGTATTTTTCGCAAGGATTGGTCAGCATGGTGTTCTCCTGTAGTCGGAGCTTTATCCTGCATGACATAACCCATCGGCGGCTTTAGCGAAATGGACAGAAGCTAGCGCGAAATGGACAAGGTCCGGCAATAAAAAAGGGACCCGCAGATCCCTTTTGTTAATACTTAGTGTGCGCCCCCGCCACCGCCGCCGGCGCTGAACGGCGGCCTGGCGAACCACACCAGGCCTAGCAGAAGGATAAAGATCCCCGCCGAAACCCAGAAGATTTCGTTGGCGGAGATAATCAACCCCTGGTTGGTTATCTGCTGGGCAATCCAGCCGGAAGCCTGCTGCTGGGTCATTCCCATACCCTGTAGTTGATCGTACATCTGTTGGGCGTTGGGGTTGAATGGCGTCACCGACTCGGTGAGCTGCGCATGGTGCAACGCCTCGCGGTTGGTCCACATGGTGGTGGTAATTGAGGTACCGATGGAGCCGGCAAGGGTTCGGGTAAAGTTCGACAAGCTCGACGCCGCCGCCAGCCGCTCCGGCGGGAGGCCAGAGAGAGTGATGGTGGTCAGCGGCATGAAGAAACAGGCCACCGCAAAACCCTGGATAAACTGCGGCCAGGCCGATGCGCCGAAGTCCATTCCCGGTTCAAAGGTCCACGCGCGCCAGTAGAAGCACACCGCATACATAATAAAGCTGAAGGTCACCAGCCGCCGCATATCGAGCTTATGAGCAAAGCGGCCGATAATCGGCGACAGAATGACCGGGATCACTCCGACCGGCGCCGAAGCCAAACCGGCCCAGGTGGCGGTGTAGCCGTATACCTCCTGCAGAAGCTGCGGCAGCAATACAATGGCGCCGAAGTAGAGCATATAGGCCAGGCTGATACACAAACAGCCGATGGTAAAGTTACGCGACTTAAACAGCGACAGGTCGACTATCGGGTTATCGTCGGTCAGCTCCCAGACGATGAGGAAACTTATCGCCACCACCGCCACGATGGTCAGGATGATAATCTCGTTGGAAGCGAACCAGTCGAGCTCTTTACCGCGGTCGAGCATCACCTGCAGGCTACCGATCCCGATAATCAGCAACGCCAGCCCGACGCCGTCGATACGCCGCTGCTCGGTGCGGGTTTCACGGCCGCGCAGGGTCTGCAGCGTCATGAGAACCACCGCCACGCCAATCGGCACGTTGATGAAGAAGATCCAGCCCCAGTGGTAGTTATCGCTGATATAGCCGCCGAGAATCGGGCCGCAAATCGGCGCGACGATGACCGTCATCGACCACAGCGCCAGCGCGATTGAGCGTTTCGCTGGCGGGTAGTTGCTGAGCAGCAGACTCTGCGATAGCGGGATCAGCGGACCGGCGACGATCCCCTGAATCACGCGGAAGAAAATCAGCATCGTCAGGCTGTTCGACACCCCGCAGGCCCAGGAGGCGATGGCGAATGCCACCGTCGACCAGACGAAGAGTTTCACTTCGCCGACGCGCTTAGCCAGCCAGCCGGTAATCGGGATGGAGATAGCGTTCGCCACCCCAAACGAGGTGATGACCCAGGTTCCCTGACTCAGCGACGAGCCAAGGTTACCGGCAATGGTCGGAATAGCCACGTTGGCGATAGTGGAGTCCAGCACCTGCATGAAAGTCGCCAGCGACAGCGCAATGGTCATGATGACCAGTTGCGCGCCTTCGAGCGGTTTTTGCTGTTGCATTACGCTCACCCCGAATTATCCGGCGTTGGCCTGGATGATACCGTCGATCAGTTTATTCACCGGCTCAAGGCCGATTTCACGGGCATTACTTTCATAGACCGGCGAGCTACGTACCTGGCTTGCCAGCATCTCGCCTTCGCGATTGCTGGTGTCTACTTCAACCAGCGTCGACAGGCCGATGCGCAGCGGATGTTGCGCCAGCTGTTTAGCATCTATTTCGATACGAACCGGCAGACGCTGGACGACTTTGATCCAGTTACCGGTGGCGTTTTGCGCCGGCAGCAGGGAGAAGGCGCTGCCGGTACCCATATCCAGGCCGACCACTTTACCGGTGTACTTCACGTCATCGCCATAGATATCGCTGATGATGGTCGCCGGCTGGCCGATACGCATATGGGCGAGCTGGGTCTCTTTAAAGTTGGCGTCAACCCACAGGTTGGTGGCTGGAACCACCGCCATCAGCGGGGTAGTGGTACCGATCTGCGCGCCAGGCTGCACCGAGCGGCGAGAAACGTAGCCGCTAATCGGGCTGACGATTTGCGTACGCTGCAGCGCCAGCCAGGCGTTGCGGACTTCGGTCGCCGCCTGCAGCACCGCCGGCTGCTGTTCCAGTTTGGTGCCCAGTACGATTGCCTGATTGGCGTTGTACTGTTGAATGGCGACGTCGAGTTCGGCCTGCGCGCTGGCGACGGTGTCACGTGCGTGCTGCAGCTCTTCGCGGCCAATCAGGTTCGCGGCGCCCAGCGGGATACGACGATTAAGGTCTGCCTGCGCCTGGGCGAGGGCGGTTTTTTTGACGTCAATATTCGCCTGCAGCTGCTTGCTGTTGATCATCTGCTGGCGAGTCTGGCGCACGCTAGCCGCCAGCTGGGTTTTGGCTTTTTCAAACGCCTGCTGGGCGTCGGTCTGGTCGAGGGTGACCAGTGGATCGCCTTGTTGCACAAAGTCGGTGTTGTCGGCCCAGACCTTAGTCACGCTGCCGGAAACCTGCGCCATGATCTGTACCTGGTTCCCTGCCACATAAGCGTCATCGGTCTCTTCATAATGACGCAGGACTAAAAACCAATAAATGCCGTAGGCTACGGCCACAATAACAAAGAGCAAGGTCAGGAGCAGAAGGGCGCCTTTGCGTTTCCCTTTCTTGCTGCCTGATTGCTGCGGAGTTTGGCTCGCCGCATTTTCGCTCATCTGATTCTCCACAATTTTACATTCTTATTATTTCACATCGGCTGAGCCGACCTGTTTACCAGAAAGGCCAGCAGAAGATCTGCTGGCCTGACCGTGTTCCTTGCAACTCAAAATATTGTGCGGCTCCGTGCTTAGCGCAGGGATCCCGCCAGCGCGCCGTCTTCTTCCATTTGGTCGAGGCGGCCAAGCAGTTTACGGGTGATGTGCTCCAGCTGGTCTTTTTCCGCGGTGCTTAAAGAAGACCACAGCTGATGTAGACAGTTGTGCTGCGGAGGTAATACCTCGCGCAAGAATTGATGACCTTTGTCGGTCAGCTGCAGGTGCAGGCAGCGACGATCGTTGTCGCTTTCACGACGTTCGATCCAGCCGCGTTTTTCCAGTTCGTCGGCGATGCGGGTGGCATTAGTGCGTGACGAACCCAGCGCGCAGCTCAGCTCGGAAGGTTGAATGCTGTGATTTTCCTGAGACTCAAGCGTTATCAGCGCCATAAATAATGTCTCGTTAATCCCTTGCGCTTTCAGCATTTTGTTACGGTTTTCCAGCAGCTTACCCTGCATGTGCATACAGAGACGGGTGAGGAGAATCTCCTGGAAAGGGAAATCTTCATGGCGGCTGGCGCGGAATTTGAGCATCTGCTCAATGGGAGTAAACGAACTATCCATTTGGGTATAACCTCATTAATTACAGCCGATATAATAACTATTGTGACAAATAAAGCAAATGAATTATTGGTCACTATTAATACTTAAAATCTCCGGCGAGTCGCCGATTTTCCATGCCAAACCATAGGCTAAAGCGCTGAGTTGCGTAGGGATAATAATGCTGTTCGTCGCCTGTAAGCTCAACCTGAACGCGGCGCAACCTACCCGTGTTGGTAGCCAATGGCGCTGACGTCGGGGAGCAGGCGTTTCCATATCGGTGACTTATTGATAACGCTGGTGAAAATTACGCCTGGAAAGATTTGCTCACCTTAGCAGACGGCGTGATGGCTTCACAATCGCGAAAATGGGAAATCAGAATATCCGCTTTTTTAGGCATATTCGTTTCGTGCTGCTATGGGGGAAAGGGCAGCCCCACGACGGCAAACCGCCGTGGGGAGAGGGAAGAAATTACTTCTGCGCCGCCAGCGCTTCTTTCACCCAGCCGTCGAACAACTGCTGGTGGGCTTTAATCCAACCATCAACGTGGCCGTTGATGTCGGCTTCTGAAGCATGACCCGCATGCATCATCGCGTTTTCGGCGTTGATATCGGCAATCGGCAGCTTCATCAGGCTAAACAGCTTCGCCGCCGCCGGGTTCTTCTCGGCCCAGGCTTTGTTGGCGACGATGTGCATGGTGTTCACCGGGAAGCCATAGTTGACGCCGTTCGGCAGCTTGGTGTCGATATCTTTCTGTTCTCCCGGTAGGGAGGAGAACGGCACCTGCAGCCAGACCACATCTTTACCCGGTTTCAGCACGTCGCTGACCCAGTACGGCGTCCAGGTATAATAAAGAATCGGTTTGCCTTCTTTATAACGGGCGATGGTATCGGCCATCATCGCCGCGTAGTTGCCCTGGTTATGGACCACTTTATTGTTCAGCCCGTAGGCATCAATCTGATGGTTGATGACCGCCTCGCAGCCCCAGCCTGGGGTACAACCGGTGAGGTCGGCTTTGCCATCGCCGTTGGTATCGAACAGTTTGGCGATCTTCGGATCTTTCAACTGGTCGATGGACTTAATATGGTACTGCTCGGCGGTTTTCTTATCGATCAGGTAGCCCTGTGCCGCGCCGGTAACGAAGGTTCCTTCACGGTAGAATTTTTTATCGCCGCCCGCCGCCGCGTACATATCATCGTGTAGCGGTTGCCAGTTGGTGGCGATAAAGGTGGCATCGCCAGAGGCGATGGAGGTGTAGGCGACGTTATAGTCGACTTCGCTCGGCTTTTCGACGGTATAGCCCAGTTTCTCCAGCGCGCGGCTGACCAGCAGCGTCTGGAAGGTTTCTTCCGAAATGGTGCTCTGCGCCGGTTTCACGGTGATGCCTTTACCCGGCAGCTCGGCAGCAAACGTGCTGGTCGTGACGAGGGCGGTAAACGCTGTGGCAAGGAGTGTAGTATGTCGCATCGTTATTCCTTCTCTTATTTACAGAAAGGGCGGGTAATCAGCCCCAGAGGTCCGGTGGCGTACCAGCGGCGATTACCGCGGCTGCGGGAATCACGGCCGACGGCTTGGGTCAGGCGGTCGAGGATAATCGCGAGGATAACGATCCCGACCCCGCCGACGCTCGCCAGCCCCATATCCAGGCGGCCAATACCGCGCAGCACCATTTGACCGAGGCCGCCGACGGCGATCATCGAGGCAATAACGACCATCGACAGGGCCAGCATCAGCGTCTGGTTGACGCCGGCCATGATGGTCGGCATCGCCAGCGGCAGCTGGACTTTAAACAGCAGCTGGCGCGGGCTGGCGCCGAAGGAGCGTGAAGCTTCAATGAGGTCTGCCGGTACCTGGTTAATCCCGAGGATGGTCAGGCGGACAATTGGCGGCAGGGCGAAGATAATGGTCACCACCACGCCCGGAACGTTGCCGATACCGAACAGCATGACGATCGGTACCAGGTAGACGAACGCCGGTGTGGTCTGCATCGCGTCAAGTAACGGGCGGATGATTTTCGCCGCTCGCGGGCTACGCGCCAGCCAGATCCCCAGCGGCAGGCCGATTATCATGCAGAACAGCAGCGCGGTCAGCACCAGCGCCAGAGTGACCATCGCCTGCGACCATGCGCCGATAGCGCCGATGGCTACCAGCGAGACCAGAGTGGCGATACCCATGCCGACGCTGGAGATCTGCCAGGCGATCAGGGCGAAGAGAATAATCGCCACCGGCGCCGGCATCCCCAGCAACAGCTGCTGGAAAGCGCTGAGAATATAATCCACCGGCACGCGGATCCCCTGGAACAGCGGACGGAAGTGCAGCACGATCCAGTCGATGGCGTGGGTGACCCAACTATCAAGCGGGATCAGCGTTTTATGGAACGGATCCATAATATTAAAATGTTCTGGCTGCGGCGCAGGCGCGCTATTAAGCCAGTCGGCGCCGCCGCCGTCAGCGGGCGCGGGTGTTGGGTTGCCCCAGGCGTCGGCGGACTGCGCCGCGTTATCCGCTGGCGCTGCGGTATCCCATGGGTTTGATTGATCAGCCATTGTTTGCCCCCTCGCGATCTAAAGCCTGTAGCAGCATGCGTTTTGAAATAATGCCGAGATACTGGTGTCCTTCATCCACCACCGGGACGGCGCACGGCGCCTGGCCAACGTGGGAGAGCAGGTCGCTGAGCGGCGTTTGTGCCTCCACCGCCTGCGGGGAGTCAATTAACGCCGCATCGAGCCCCTGATTTTCGCTCAGCGCGCTTTTCAGAGAGTCGATGGAGACAATGCCGACAAACTTATTACCGCGTTCAATGACGTAGCCATATTCACGGTCTTCATCCTGCAATAATTTCAGCGCCGAACGCGGGCCGAAACCGGGAGTTTTACGAATCAGGCCAACCGGGCTACGGCGGGCAATATCTTTAGCGCTAAATACCTGGCTAATATCGACGCCGCGGAAGAAAGTACGAACGTAATCATTCGCCGGGTTATTCAGAATTTCGTCAGGGGTGCCAATTTGCACCACTTCGCCATTTTGCATAATGGCAATACGATCGCCAATACGCATAGCTTCATCAAGGTCGTGGGAAATAAAGACAATGGTACGTTGATGCTTTGCCTGTAATTTGGTGAGCTCATCCTGCATTTCAGTACGAATTAACGGATCAAGCGCTGAGAAGGCCTCATCCATGAGCAGAATATCGGGGTTGATCGCTAATGCGCGGGCTAAGCCGACGCGCTGGCGCATCCCGCCGGAAAGTTCGTCGGGATAGGCGTGGGCGTAATTCTCCAGCCCCACCTGACGTAGCGCATCCAGCGCTTTCTGCTGGCGCTCTTCGGCGGAAACGCCGGCCAGTTCCATACCGAACGCGGTGTTATTCAACACGTTCATATGCGGCATCAGGGCGAATGACTGGAAAACCATCGCAATCTTTTTCCTGCGCACCTCGCGAAGCTCGGCATCTGAGATTTTGGCGATATCGACGCCGTCAATCAGCACCTGTCCGCGGGTGGGTTCAATCAGGCGATTGAGAAGGCGAACCATGGTGGATTTTCCTGAACCGGAAAGTCCCATGATGACGAATATCTCGCCTTCTTCAATGGCCAGACTGGCGTCTTTAACGCCAAGCGATAGCCCCGTTTTTTCCAGTATTTGCTCTTTGGTAAGTCCTTTTTCAATATATTTGAACGCGCGTTGCGGGTGCTCGCCAAATATCTTATAGAGATTCTTGATTTCTAATTTAATTGCCATGCAATAAATGATTTCCTGTCTTTAATTATATCGATATCGTACCTGGTGAAGATTATTACCTTTTTACACCCTAACATACTGAGATTCTGTGACAACCCTCGATGTGAATAGCTAGCCAAAATCTGAATAGGGATCTCTGGCTGAATTGCCCGTGATATAAGGGCTGAGCCATCATATACGGCTGGTGATATTTTTTGATTATGCATGAATAATGAATGGGAAAATTGGTGTAAATGAAGGAAATATGACACGAAAATGGCCAGAGGGTTATTTGTGTGATAATAGGAAATAATGTGAAATAGATCACTGGAGAATGTATCGATATATTCCCCAGCGATCGCGAGATTAAAAGTCCCAATCGTCGTCGGCGGTCGCTTCAGTTTTACCCATGACGTAAGAAGAACCGGAACCGGAGAAAAAGTCGTGGTTTTCATCGGC
This sequence comes from Klebsiella sp. CN_Kp097, assembly GCF_040064495.1. Taxonomy (NCBI): domain Bacteria; kingdom Pseudomonadati; phylum Pseudomonadota; class Gammaproteobacteria; order Enterobacterales; family Enterobacteriaceae; genus Klebsiella; species Klebsiella sp. CN_Kp097. Next base: position 14,491 of record NZ_JBEAIL010000032.1, read on the forward strand.
GTTTGGCGACAGCGCCGCAAGAATTGCCGGGTTCACGGCGGCCATTTCCGCCGGGAATAGCGCCTCATAGCCAAGGTTCATCAATGCTTTATTGGCGTTGTAACAGAGGAACGCGTTGACGTCGTCAAGCCACGGGCTGTCGGCATACAGTTCGCGGGTATAAGCCAGTTCGTTATCGTATAGATCCATCAGCAGATCAAAGGCGAAATTTTTCAACTCCTCACGCTTCGCGGCGCTGACGATTTCCAGCCCTTTTTGATATTTATAGCCAATATAGTAACCGTGCACCGCTTCGTCGCGAATAATCAGGCGAATTAAATCGGCGGTATTGGTCAGCTTGCCGCGGCTGGAAAAATGCATCGGCAACCAGAACCCCGAATAGAAGAGGAAAGATTCTAGGAACACGCTGGCGATTTTTTTCTTCAGCGGTTCATCGGCCTGGTAGTAATTGAGCATCAACTGCGCTTTGCGCTGTAGCGGAGCGTTCTCCTCGCTCCAGGCGTAGGCGGCATCGACATCTTTGCTCTGGCACAGGGTCGAGAATATCGAACTATAGGAGCGGGCATGCACCGCCTCCATAAAGCTAATGTTCGACAGCACCGCCTCTTCATGTGGAGTGAGAGCGTCGGTCATCAACGCCGGGGCGCCGACGGTATTCTGGATGGTGTCGAGCAGCGTCAGCCCGGTAAAGACGCGGATGGTCAACTGCTGCTCCTGAGCCGTCAGGGTCTGCCAGTGCGGAATGTCGTTGGACAGCGGCACTTTCTCCGGCAACCAGAAATTACTGGTCAGCCGGTTCCACACTTCGAGGTCTTTATCATCCTCGATTTTATTCCAGTTAATGGCGCTGATGCGCGATAAATGGGTCATCCTGTTCTCCTTACAGCGCGCAGGACACGCAGCCTTCGATTTCGGTACCTTCCAGCGCCAGCTGGCGCAGGCGAATGTAATACAGCGTCTTGATACCTTTCTTCCACGCGTAAATTTGCGCTTTGTTGATATCGCGCGTGGTGGCGGTATCCGGGAAGAACAGCGTCAGCGACAGCCCTTGATCGACATGTCGCGTGGCTTCAGCATAGGTATCGATAATTTTTTGCGGGCCAATTTCCCAGGCATCCTGATACAGCGCCAGATTGTCGTTAGTCATAAACGGCGCCGGATAGTACACGCGGCCGGTTTTACCTTCTTTACGGATCTCGATTTTCGCCACAATCGGATGAATGCTGGAGGTGGCATGATTGATGTAAGAGATCGAACCGGTCGGCGGGATCGCCTGCAAATTGCGGTTATAAATGCCGTAGCGCATCACGTCGTCGCGTAGCTGGCGCCACATCTCACGATCGGGCAGGGTAATCCCCGCACGGGCGAACAGTTCGCGCACCGTGGCGGTTTTCGGCTGCCAGTCACCCTGCAAATACTGCTGGAAATAGTCGCCGCTGGCGTAACGCGACTGCTCAAACCCGGCAAAACGCACGCCACGCTCGCGCGCCATTGCCATAGAGGTGCGCAGGGCGTGCCAGGTGACGGTGTAGAAATAGAGATTAGTGAAGTCCAGCCCCTCCGGGCTGCCGTAGGCGATCCCCTCGCGGGCCAGATAGCCGTGCAAGTTCATCTGGCCAAGGCCGATGGCGTGCGATGCGGCATTACCCGCCGCCACCGATGGCACCGAGCGGATATCGCTCATATCGGAGACCGCCGTCAGGCCGCGAACCGCTACTTCGACGGTGCGGGCGAAGTCCGGCGAATCCATAGCGTGGGCGATATTCAGCGAGCCGAGATTGCAGGAAATGTCCTCGCCAACGGTGGCGTAATCGAGATTTTCGTCAAAGGTGGAGGCGCTATTGACCTGCAGGATCTCCGAGCAGAGGTTGCTCATATTAATGCGCCCGGCGATCGGATTGGCGCGGTTCACCGTATCCTCGAACATGATGTACGGATAGCCGGATTCAAACTGAATTTCCGCCAGCCGCTGGAACAGATCGCGGGCGCGGATCCAGCGTTTACGAACGCGGTCGTCGGCCACCAGTTGCGCATACATCTCGCTGACGGCGATATCGCCAAAGGCTTTGCCGTACAGTCGCTCAACGTCATAGGGCGAGAACAGCGCCATCTGCGCGTCTTCTTTCGCCAGCTGGAAGGTGATATCCGGAATGACTACCCCCAGCGACAGGGTTTTAATGCGGATCTTCTCATCCGCGTTTTCCCGCTTGGTATCGAGGAAGCGCAAAATATCGGGGTGATGGGCGTGAAGGTAAACCGCGCCGGCTCCCTGACGCGCTCCCAGCTGGTTGGCGTATGAGAAGGCGTCTTCCAGCATTTTCATCACCGGTACCACCCCGGAGGATTGGTTTTCGATACGTTTAATCGGCGCGCCCGCTTCGCGCAGGTTGGAGAGCAGGAACGCCACGCCGCCGCCGCGTTTTGACAGCTGCAGGGCGGAGTTCACCGCCCGACCGATCGACTCCATATTATCTTCGATACGCAGCAGGAAGCAGGAGACCAGCTCGCCGCGCTGCTGTTTACCGGCGTTGAGGAAGGTCGGCGTCGCTGGCTGAAAGCGCCCGGCGAGGATCTCATCGGCCAGCTGTCGCGCCAGGGTTTCATCACCCTGGGCCAGGGTTAGCGCCACCATGCAGGCGCGGTCGGCGAAATGCTCCAGGTAGCGTTTGCCGTCGAAAGTGCGTAAGGCATAGCTGGTGTAGAACTTCCACGCGCCGAGGAAAGTACGGAAGCGAAAACCGTGTTGATGCGCGTGGGCGAAGAGGGCCAGCACGAAACGTCGCTCATAGCGGGCCAGCACTGCCGGATCGTAATAACCTTCGTCGCTCAGCCATTGCAGTTTCTCCTCCAGCCCGGCGAACGGTACGCTGTTGGGACGCACGTGATTATGGATAAATGCTTCGACCGCCTGTTGGTCCTTTTCCAGGGGAATACGGCCGTTGCTGTCGTATAAATTCAGCATCGCATTGAGGGCGTGGAAATCAGACGCCCCGGCGGTTACACGTTCTGCGGTTGTCGTTGCCAAAATTCGCTTACTCCTTTACGCACGTTGTCGACATCTTGCTGGGTACCCATCAGCTCAAAACGATACAGATACGGCACGCCGCATTTCTGCGCGATGACCTCTCCCGCCCGGCCATAGGCCTCGCCGAAGTTACGGTTACCGGCGGCGATCACGCCGCGAATCAGCCGGCGATTATGCGGGTCGTTTAAAAAGCGGATCGCCTGGCGCGGCACGGCGCCTGCCGTCCCGCCGCCGCCGTAGCTGGGGACGATGAGAATATAGGGTTCGTCTACCTGAATTCGCTCACGCTCGTTGAGCGGGATGCGCACGGCAGGCAGCGCCAGACGCTGCACAAAGCGATGCGTATTTTCCGAGCTGCTGGAGAAGTAGACGATGAGGCTCATAGGCTGGCCGTAGCCGCGGCGGGACGCAGGCGATTAATCATATCCGGGCGGAAGCCGGACCAGCGGGTTTCCCCGGCCATCACCACCGGTAATTGCTGGAATCCCTGCTTGCGCAGCATGTCGATGGCTTCAGGGTGTTGGTCGATGTTGACCATATCGAAGGCGAAACCGCGGCTCTCCATCGCGCGTTTGGTGGCATGGCATTGCACGCAGTCATTTCGAGTGTAAATAATAATGCGCATGATTCGTATTTCCATTTAAGATAACAAGACGGCGTAAAACATCGTGCCGAACGTTATGGGCTTACTGTTCAGGAAATACTAGATGTAGTTATTTAAAACTTCAACCACGCAATATATAGAGTTTTTCGATAAGTTATCCCCCACCGACTAGCCTGGCGGGGGAGGGAAGTCGATACCCGAAAATTACATCCGCATCGCGACCGCAAGTCGGTTGAAGGCGTTCATCAGGCTGATGGCGAAGGTTAAATCGCTAATCTGGCGGGGGGTAAAATGCTCTTCTAAAGGCAGGTACACCTCATCTTCAGCGTGGCTGGCTGCGATATCAGTAACCGATTCCGCCCATGCCAGGGCCGCGCGTTCCGCGGCGCTGAAGTGGGCGCTTACGCGCCAGCCTGCCAGCGCATCCAGCTTGTCCTGGGCAACGCCGGCTTTGCGTAACGCTTTGCTATGCATCTCAAGGCAAAAAGCGCAGCCGTTAATTTGCGACACCCGCAAATAGACCAGCTCCACCATCGTGCTGCCCAATTCGCTTTTTTCCAGCGCTATGCTGGCCTGAACCAACCCCTTATAGATTTCCGGGCTCAGTTCGCTGTACGGCTGACGTAATGTGGTCATCTTGCAGTTCTCCTCTCTAAGACCCGGGCAAAATAGCACTATAATGGACTGCATAAGATAGCCATATTGTGATGAAAAAAGCAGACCATGATGGAAGCCAAAAAAGTGCCGCACTACCAGCGTATCGCCCGACAGCTGAAATCAGCGATTGAGAATGGCGAGCTGGCCCCGGGAAGCCGCCTGCCCGCGAGCCGGGTTTATGCGCAGGAGCTTGGCGTGTCGCGGGCGACGATTGAAAATGCCTGGGGCGAGCTGGTGGCCCAGGGCTGGCTGGAGCGCCGCGGCCAGGCGGGTACCTTTGTCAGCGAGCGCCTAAGCCCGCGGCAGGTCACGGCTCAGCGCCCGACGGCAGGCCAGGGATCCTCCGCGCCGCAGCCTTTTCAAATGGGGCTACCGGCACTGGATCTTTTCCCGCGCGGGGTGTGGGCGCGGGTGATGGGGCGGCGGCTACGGACGCAATCGCGCTTCGACCTCACGCCCGGCGATCCCTGCGGCGAACCGGTTCTCCGTCAGGCGATTGTCGACTATTTACGTCTGTCGCGCAGCATCGAGTGCCAGCCGGAGCAGGTTGTGATTAGCGGCAACTATGCGGCCTCAATGGCGCTAATTTTGCGTACCCTCGCGCAACCGGGGCAGCATATGTGGATGGAGGATCCGGGATATCCGTTCATTCGGCCGGTGGTTAGCGCGGCGGGGGTCAATATCGATCCGGTACCGATTGACCAACAGGGAATGGATATCGACTGGGCGCAGGCACACTCTCCGCAGGCGCGCTTTGCGCTGTTGACTCCAGCGCATCAAAGCCCGCTCGGCGTGGCCCTATCGCTGGAGAGGCGCCGCCAGGTACTGCAGTGGGCGGCGCAGCGCGATAGCTGGATTATTGAAGATGATTACGACAGTGAATTTCGCTATCAGGGGAAACCGCTACCGCCGCTGAAAAGCCTCGATGCGCCACAGCGGGTACTGTACGCCGGGTCATTTAGTAAATCGATGTTTCCCGCGCTGCGCGTCGCGTGGCTGGTGGTACCTCTGCCGTTGGCGGCGCGGTTTCGCCGTCAGGCTGAATTGAGCCACTGTAATGTACCGACCTTATGGCAGCAAACGTTAGCGGACTTCATCAATGAGGGGCATTTCTGGCGCCATCTGAAAAAAATGCGCGCCAGCTACGCGTTGCGCAGGCAGTGGCTGGAGTCGGCGCTGCAGGCGCAGGGTTTTCAGGTAGTACCGCAGTCCGGCGGGATCCAACTGGTGATGGCGGTGAAGGGAGACGATCGCGAGCAGGCTTGGCGCTGCCAACGAGCCGGGCTGGCGGTGCAGGCGTTGAGCGATTGGCGCATGCTTAGCCGCGGTGAGGGCGGGCTATTGATGAGTTTTACGAATATAACGTCGGCGGTGATGGCGCGTGAAGTGGTAGGCGAATTAAAGCAAGCGCTGGCCAGCGGGGAATAACAAAAAACCCTGCGTACCATTGGGACGCAGGGTCAGACGCGTATTTGTTATCTTCACATGTAGTCTATCAACACTATTATCGACGCAAATTAAGCAAAACGCCAATAAATACCCCAACGGCGGCGGCCGCGCCAACGCTCTGCCAGGGTTTATCGCGCACGTAGCTGTCGGCGCAGCCAGCGGCATCCCGGGCGCGTTCAACGGTATCATAGGCCGCCTGGCGCAGGCGGGTATTGCCGTTCAGGCGGGCACGCGTCTCTTTCAGCAGCGACTGCGCTTTTTTGCGCGCATTCTCAGCTTCATCTTTCGCATCGCTGCCCCATGATTTCAGCACTTCTTCCAGCGTATCCGCTAATTGGCTGACTTCGTTATGAATATCCTCGGCGCTTTCATCAATGTCGTTGCGGTTCACACGGTTAGCCATTGGTTTCTCCCTTTGTTCCATTCGAGTTATTAAGTGTAGGACATGATTTTGCATTATGCTTTTGCGGGAGTTTATGGAATTTTCTGAAAGCGCTGCTATTCGTGAATAAGGTAAGGTAAATGTGCGGTAAAAGATAACGAGGAATCAGTATGTATTTAAGACCCGATGAGGTGGCGCGTGTTCTTGAAAAAGCCGGCTTCACCATGGATGTTGTGACGCAAAAAGCGTATGGATATCGCCGTGGCGATAATTATGTTTATGTGAACCGCGAAGCGCGCATGGGGCGTACCGCTTTAGTTATTCATCCGGCGCTCAAAGAGCGCAGTAATTCACTGGCTGAACCTGCCAGCGAGATTAAAACTTGCGACCATTATGAACAGTTTCCGCTCTATTTGGCGGGGGATGCGCAGCAGCATTACGGCATTCCCCACGGTTTTAGTTCGCGGATGGCGCTTGAGCGTTTTCTGAATGGGCTGTTTGGCGAAGCTCAGCCGCAGATGTCTCACGGCTAAATAGTCAAATGCGGGTTGGGTGAAAGCGGGCGACTGGCAGCGGCCAGTCGCTGAATGACAAGGATCAGGCTTTAGCTTGCTGATAAGGGCTGACGCGGAACAGGCGACGGCAGAAGTCGAGAAAGTAGCCGTACACTGCGCCCATCATCATTGATACCAGAATGTTTGAACTGACCGCGGCGGCAATTTGATGCCAGTCTGCGCCTACCGACAGCAGAATCAATACATACACCGGTGACTGGAAAGTCACATATGCGACGACGTCAGCAATGTTTTTCATCCATCCCGAGGTGCTGATTCGGCGCGCCTGGCGCATGGCGAAGTCGCGATAGAAGCCATAAGGCACCGCAATAATAATGTTGACCGGGATCGCGACCAGGCGTGAAGATAACGACTGCTCAAAGGTCATTCCGGAGAGGAAAATTTCGATCATCATATTGACAACGGTGCAGTAGACCACCATTGCAAAGGTGTCTGCTACCGCATGACGCAAGCGGGATTGAGCAGAGAACATCGGTATGCTCCTCGAAAAATGAAGTCAATAACGCCGAAAAGTGCGCATGGTGTAGCGGTTTTGGGCTGCCTGTTTTGATGCGTGTAGAGTATATCTCTGTGTAGTAAGTGACAACTAGCTATAAATTTTTATTTATCGCCTTTTTGTCGATAAAACACTCTGTGAACTGGCGTTTTGCTCAGCTTGCGCTACTTTTGTTCCTTTTTTTGATTATGTTGTTTAATATCAAATAGATATGATTTTGTTTTGTAAGGTGACGAGTAAGCATGACAGGGGAAGGGAGGTTGATAAGGCGGGCGCCTGATTACGTAATGTGATACTGGTCACTATTGGCGTTATTTACTGGATGGATGCCTTTTTATCAGCATTTGCTGCTGTATGTAAATAATGGGTTTTATTCTGATTATGTGAATTTAAATTCATTGTCGCAAAGCTATTGGCATTCCCCACGGCGGGCGATGATTTTATAACTCACTGAAGTGGCTATAAATATAACATTATGAATATTATCATGTCGCACTATGCATTATTCATCTGCGCTAGGCTGTATTTATGTTCTATTTCGCTATTACCCGCCAATAAATTTCAGCGCGTTCATAGGTGTAATCCTGTACATATTTATTTGAATAAGCTAAGGCTGGAAATAAATATACATATCTATTAAACTGAACAGGTAATTCTTGTTTTATTTTTTCGATTTGGGATTTTTGATCTTTATGTCTTTTATGTTACAAAAACTGAATAATATTCGCTCACTGCGTGCTATGGCGCGTGAATTCTCCACTGACGTGCTTGAAGAGATGCTGGAAAAGCTCAGGATCGTCACTGAAGAAAAACGCGCTGAGCAGCAGAAGACGCAACAGCAGCAGGCAGAATATCAGGAGAAAATTAATACCTGGCTGGAATTAATGGTTGCTGATGGTATTTCACCTGATGAATTAGTGCTGCATGAAATGGCCCCGGCGAAGAGCAGTAAAAAGCGTAAGCCGCGTCCCGCTAAATATCGTTATACCGACCATACCGGCGCAGAAAAAACCTGGACCGGGCAGGGACGTATGCCGAAGCCGATCGCTTTAGCCGTCGCGCAAGGGAAATCGCTTGAGAGCTTCCTGATTTAAATCGAGCGTAGGTTAAAACGGTGGGATTCCCCACCGTTTTACTTAGCAGACGCCGAAATCGCCTTCTTCGGTATAAGGCGTAACATCAACCGCTTTCAGAGTAAACTTTTCACCCTGCTCGTTACTTGCCTGAACGACGACCAGACTATCGCCATTCACTTCCACTACCTTCAATTTTGGCCCGCCGACGCGCGGTTGTACCAGATCGCCTGTTGCAAACATGGTGTTTCTCCTGTGCATTGGTCACAACTAAGAACCTAAACGATAGCTCAACGACGCTGACGGATTCAATGATCGTGCTGTTTTTTGTTAAAACAATGTGGGGGTGGATGTATTATCTTTGTTAATGGTTTTAACGGCGCTGCGGTGAAGGCAACTAACGCTGCCAGCGAGGAATGATTAAAAACAGAACATGGTCAGATAAGCGAATATGAAGTATATCATTTTACTTATTATTATAATTGCTGTGCTCTACGTCCATTATCGCGGAAAGGTTCGCTATCGTTTCTGGCGGCAGCTTTCCGATCATTCAACTTTTACCGCGCCGCTTAATGGCTTTATGTACCTTTTTTCTCGCGTGCCAAATACGCCGTATCTACGCCCGGAGACTTTTCCAGAGTTGGCGATATTACAAAAGAACTGGTTGGTTATTCGTGAAGAGGGGATTAACCTGCAGCGTCTGGAGCAAATAAAAGCGGCGGAAAAATATAATGATGCCGGATTTAACTCATTCTTTAAAACCGGCTGGAAACGTTTTTACCTGAAATGGTATGAAGACGCGCATCCCTCCGCCAGCCAGCTATGTCCAAAAACGACCGAGCTGCTGCGTGGGATTCCTTCGGTTAAAGCGGCAATGTTCGCCACGCTACCCGATGGTAGCCGTTTGCCTCGCCACCGCGATCCTTACGCCGGGTCGCTGCGTTTTCATCTCGGGCTGGCGACGCCGAATGACGACCGCTGTTTTATTGAAGTGGACGGCGAACGCTACAGCTGGCGCGATGGTGAAGGTGTGCTGTTTGACGAAACCTATATTCACTATGCGGAAAATACCAGCGGTGAGAATCGACTGATTCTTTTTTGCGATATCGAACGGCCCATGCGTTACCGATGGGCGCAGAAGGTGAACCACTGGCTGGGGCGAAATTTAATGAGCGCCGCCGCCGCGCCGAACGACGTCGGCGACCGCACCGGCGGAATTAATCGCAGCTTCCGTTACATTTATCAAATCCGCATTATTGGCAAGCGATTGAAAAAATGGAATAAAACGGTTTATTACATCGTCAAATGGCTGCTCTTCGGCGGCATCGCCCTACTCATCTGGCAGGCGTTTTAACGCCGGTTCCACGGCATGACCGCCAGCAGGCGCGCCATGCCGCAGAAACCGGTGAGACCAGCGAAAGTGAGCCCCGCGCCAACGAAACCACTCAGCAAGAAAAAGCCGCTGTTGACGGCGTAGCCCAGCACTACGCCCAGCAAAATCAGCGCGCCTGCGGCGATTTGTACCTGGCGCATTAGCGGCAGCGGCTGGGATTTATCTTCGACTATCGGCAACCCCGCCGCCCGCCACGCCTGAATACCGCCAGCCAGCAGCTTAACCTGCGCGGGCGCGGCGGCGGCGGCCAGAAAACTGGCGTTATTTTGCGTGCGCGAGCCGGCCTGGCAGTGAAAAATGATGGTGTCGCCCGGCTGCGCATTGAGCGCCGCGCCGTGAGTTAATTGTTCTAATGGCAGCAGTGTCGCCGCCGGAATATGCTCGCGGGCGTATTCGTCGGCAGCGCGGATATCAATCAGCCGTGCGCCCTGGGCGATAAGCGCCTGGGCTTCGTTGGCTGAAACGGTGGCGATAGTCATAAGGACTCCTTACGGGCAGTAAATGGTCTTCAGCGTGGCGATGACCTGCTGAACGGCGGGATGGGTAATGAAATAGCGCAGGCGCTGCGCATCGCGCTCGCAGTCGATTAGCCCTTCATCACGCATTCGTGCGAGGTGCTGAGAGGTCGCGGAAGGGCTCAGGCCGGTGATTTGCGCCAGCTCGCCTGCGGTTGTACGCGGGGCTTCGCAGAGCATGCACAGAATCAGTAGCCGGTGGGGATTGCTCATCGCTTTCAGCAGGACAGCGGCTTCCCCGGCGCTGGCCTGCAGTTGTTGTGCTGTGGTCATCTTATTTTAGTATTTTCTAAATTTAGATTATTCTAAAATAAAAGATGACCCTTTACCAGCCGTATAAAGAACGGAGCTCACGCCTGCTGAGCGGCCCTGGCGATATGCTGGCGGGCGTGGGCAATGCCCGCGTCGCGGCCGTGCGGGCGAATATCCATCCCTTCGGCATAGATAAATTCAACGTCGCTAATCCCCATCAATCCCAGCACCGCGCGCAGGTAAGGGGTGACCGCATCGCTGGGTTGCCCGTCATGGACGCCGCCGCGCGAACTAATGACCACCGCACGCACGCCTTCCACTAGTCCCTGAGGCCAGGTCTCGGTGTAGCGGAAGGTTTCCCGCGCCCGCGCCACCAGATCGAACCAGTTTTTGAGATCGGTTGGCACGTTGAGGTTATACATCGGCGCGCCGATCACCAGCAGATCGCTGGCCTTTAACTCGCCGATGAGTGAGTCAGAGAGGGCAACCCCTTGCTGAATCGCCGGGCGCGAGTCTTGCGCGCCGCGCAGCGCGGCAAACAGCGCGCCGTCGAGTTTCGGCAAGGCGAGGGTGGTCAGATCGTGTTCGACGACCGAATCCTGATGACCGGCCTCGCGGCGGGTCTGCATATATTCATCTATTAGCTGGTTGGTTAGCGACGCCGGGCCGTTGATGCTGGATTTTAAAATCAAAACGTTACTCATGACGGACTCCCCATAAAGTTGATGGTCCGCAGGGTAACACTGTCTTTTTTTCTCCAGTAGTGACATTATTTTTTATCATTGTATCCATTCAGGAACCAATCAATGCGCAGTGATTTAAATGCGATCCCGGTATTTGTCGCCGTCGTCGAATGCGGCAACTTTGCGCAAGCCGCGGAGAAGCTGAACGTGACGCGCTCCGCCGTCGGCAAGAGCATTTCCCGTCTGGAACAGCGGCTCGGCGTCGCGCTGTTCCAGCGCACCACGCGTCGGCAGGCATTGACCGAAGAAGGCGAGGTCTTTTATCTGCAATCCCGCCGGGCGCTGGATAACCTGCGGGATGCGGAAAATGAAATTCAGCGTGGAAAAACCCTGGTGCAAGGGCGGCTGCGAATCAGCCTGCCGGTGCTGTTTGGTCAGCGCTGTGTGGCGCCGATCTTGTTTCCTCTTAGCCAACGTTATCCGGAGCTTAAGCTTGAGCTGTCGTTTAGCGACCGTCGGGTCAATCTGTTTGAAGAAGGGTTCGATATGGCGATACGTATCGGCGCGTTGAGCGATTCCAGCTTTCTTAAGGCCCGGCGTTTAGGCCAGCACGGCATGATTCTCTGCGCATCGCCGTTATATCTGCATAATCAACCAGCGCCGCAGACGGCGGAAGAACTGCACGAGCATCTTACCATCGGCTATCTCTACGCCGGGCAGATGCAGAAATGGCATTTGCGCGATACGCAGGGAGCGGCGCTCGCGTTTCGCCCTCAGCCCGGACTGGCGATGGATGATTTCGCCGCCATCGCCGCGGCGGCAAAAAGCGGGCTGGGAATCGCCTGGCTGCCGGATTGGCTGGTGGCGGACGAGATAGCGCGGGGAGAACTCCAGCAAATATTGCCGTCGTCCGTCAGCGGCAGTTTTGCGATCAGCGCCGTCTGGCCGGAAGCGGTATGGGTGCCGCAGAAAATTCGCGTGGTGGTAGATGAACTGCTGGCGCGGTTGCCGCAGCAGTTAGCCGGTGGAGAAAACCAGGAGGATTCTTCAGCGTCAGGTTAATCCGGGCTTAAGGTATGCCGGCGATAATGACAGCATGATGACTGTGACGAGAACTCGCCATGAACCTGTTAGAAACGTTTAACCAGAACGCCTTCCTTACGCTGAATGCCGGGCCAGGTACGCCGGACAGCCTATTGCTACTGGCTCAATTCTCCGCCAGCTGGCTTATTCTCATTGTGCCGGCGATATTGCTGGGATTATGGTTCCTTGGCGGTCGTCAGGGGCATCGACAGGCGCTGTTTTGCGCCATGACGATTTTGATAGCGTTAGGGCTGGGGGTTGCCTGTGGAACCCTGTGGTTCCATCCGCGGCCGTTTATGATGCCGCTGGGCCATACCTGGATAAGCCACCCGGCGGATAACTCTTTTCCAAGCGATCACGGCACCGTAATGTTCAGCGCCGCCTTCGCGCTGCTGTCATTACGCCTGCGCGGCATTGGGCTGCTGGTGCTGGCGGCGGCGCTGCCGGTAGCATGGGCGCGTATTTTTCTCGGCGTCCATTTCCCGCTGGATATGCTGGGCGCGGCGCTGATTTCAGCACTGAGCCTCTGCGTAGCAAAAGTGGTCTGGCATCGGTTGGGGCAGACGCTGGTGGCGCTGTGCGAAGCGCTGAGCCGCCGTCTCTTCTCCTGGCTGCCGGCGCGCTTTACGCCGTAGTCACTTCCTTTGTACGCGCGCGGCCCGTCGATACAGCGTGCTGCGCGCGACGCCTAACGCCTGCGCCGCTTTACTCACATTGCCGTTAAAGCGGGCCAGCGTATCGGCAATCAGCTTTGCATCATGTTGTTGAAGCCCGCCCGGAGCGCTGGTTTGCTGCGCGCTTTGATACTCCTCCGGCAGCGCCGCGACGCCCAGGCATTCGCCATCGTCCGCCAGCGCCAACAGGACTTTGAGCAGGCTTTGCAACTGACGCACGTTACCCGGCCAACGACATAATGCCAGTTGATGAATCAGCGCGTCAGAGAGGGTTATATGGCGTTCTGCCGCGCCAAGCGAGCGCCACAACGCTGGAATAAACTGCTTGAGTTCAGGCCATTGGCGTAGCGGCGGGATGGTAAAAGCATACTCGCGCAGGCGGTAGAGCAGGTCCTCGCGAAATGCGCCTTCGGCGACACGCTGCTCGAGGTGACGGTGGGTGGCGCAAATCAAGGCGAAGTTCACCGGCGCGCTGCGATTCCCACCCAGCGGCATGACCTCTTTTTCCTGCAATACCCGCAGCAGACGGGTTTGCAGAGCCAGCGGCATATCGCCGATTTCATCGAGGAACAGCACCCCACCATCGGCTTCGCGAATTTTGCCGATATAGCCGTTTTTATTCGCACCGGTAAAGGCCCCCGCCTGATAGCCGAAAAGCTCCGATTCAATCAGCGATTCTGGAATGGCCGCGCAGTTGATGGCGACGAATTTACCGCTGCGCCAGCGGCTATGCGCATGCAGTTCACGGCTGAGGAACTCTTTGCCGCAGCCGGTTTCGCCTTCGATGCACAACGCGATACCGGCGTTGAGCAGGCGGACCATTTTCTCGCCTTCGCCGGACGCGCAAAACGGCAGGTTAAGTGCTGGTTGTGCGGGGACGGCGACGCTGGCGCGGGTTGGCGCGCGCAGACGGTAGTAGTAGCCACGTTGCTGGAAGGTCATCGGTAGCGGCACGCTGACCGCCGTTTGCGTCAGGCGGGGGAACAACTGCTGGAAGGTCATCTGTCCGATCTGTCCGGCCTGCAGGCCCAGTTCGCGGATGGCCAGGCGATTGGCCGCGGTCAGCAAGTTATCGGAGAAAACCAGCAGCAGCTCTTCGGCGCTATCGAGCTTCTGTACCCGCGAGTGCAGGCTCATTAACCACTGTTGCGGATGCAGACTCTGTTTCACCCACAGATATTCAATCTGTTTGGCGGCCTCTTTTATCCACGCCAGAGAATGGGGATGCGGGATATGCGCCGGGCCGGAAATATCCAGCGCCCCGGCAATCTGGCCATCGGGGCTCTGTAGGGGGACCGCCGCGCAGTACAAATCCTGATTACGGGTTAAATAGTGTTGGCGGCCTTCGACTTCGCAGCTGTCATCAATCGCCAGCGCGGTACCGATAGCGTTGGTGCCGCGACCGCTTTCGCTCCAGATATTGCCAGGCTCCAGCGCGAAGCTTTGCGCTTTTTCCATCGCTGCGCTATTGCCGAAGGTTTGGAGTACCAGCCCGCTGGCATCGGAAAGAATCACTACCGATTGCAGCCCGGCGGCACGTTGCGCCAGCGGCGTCGCCACAGGTTGCGCCAGCCGTTGTAGGCTGCGGTTGCTTTCCAGCACGTCGGCCAGTTCGCCGCCGCGCAGGCGCGGAAATTCGTCGCTCGTTGGCTGCAGGCCATAACGCTGGCTGCGTTGCCAGGAGTCGCTCAGCAGCGCGCTGGACTGCGCCTCGGGGGTGATAGTGAACGGATTTCCTTGCACGGCGCACCTCGTGGTCGGCTGGTTTGTGTTGCAATATTGTAGCAATTTGGTTTTCTTGGTGTTGCGATTCGCAACACAGAAGCGGGATCCTGTGCGACAAAGAGGACGCGAATCGGCAGAGGGATATATGTAATTATTTGGAAATTATGAATTTTATGTGAAGTACGCAAACCTGGCATAACCCCTGCTACAGGAAAAAGCGTGCAGCGGAAAATAGCAAAAACCACCACGCCGCTGCGCCTTAACCCTACAGAAGGAGATTGCTATGCGTTATGTTCATCCTGGCAAACCGGGCGCTTTGGTTTCATTCAAATCGGCCTACGGCAACTTCATAGACGGTAAATTCGTCGAGCCGTTAAGCGGCGAATATTTCATGAATACTTCTCCCGTCGATGGGAGCAACATTGCGCAGTTTCCCCGTTCCGACGCCAAAGATATCGATTTGGCCCTTGATGCGGCACACCGGGCGGCGGACGCCTGGGGGCGAACCTCGGTACAGCAGCGTTCTCATCTTCTGCTGCAGGTCGCCGACCGCATTCAGGAGAATCTGGAGTATCTGGCGGTAGCGGAGAGCTGGGATAACGGCAAACCAATCCGCGAAACCCTGAACGCCGACCTGCCGCTGGCGGTCGATCATTTCCGCTATTTCGCCGGTTGTCTGCGCGCGCAGGAAGGCAGTACCGCCGAAATTGACGACACCACCGTGGCTTATCATTTCCACGAACCGTTAGGCGTGGTTGGGCAAATTATTCCGTGGAACTTCCCGCTGCTGATGGCGGCATGGAAACTGGCGCCCGCGCTGGCGGCAGGCAACTGCGTGGTCTTAAAACCGGCGGAGCAGACGCCGCTGAGTATTACTTTGCTGATGGAAATTATCGGCGATCTCTTCCCGGCAGGGGTGTTGAACGTGGTGCAGGGCTTTGGCAAAGAGGCCGGCGAAGCGCTGGCCACCAGCAAGCGGATCGCTAAAATCGCCTTTACCGGCTCGACGCCGGTAGGCCGTCATATTATGGCCTGCGCGGCGGAGAATATTATTCCCTGCACCGTTGAGCTGGGCGGCAAATCGCCGAATATCTATTTTGCCGACGTAATGGATGGCGAGGAGGAGTTTATCGAGAAGGCGGTGGAAGGGCTGGTACTGGGCTTCTTCAATCAGGGAGAAGTTTGTACTTGTCCGTCGCGCGCGTTGATCCACGAATCGATCTACGAGCCGTTTATGGAGCGGGTAATGGCGAAAGTGATGCAGATCCGTCGCGGCGATCCGTTTGATACCGAAACGATGATCGGCGCTCAGGCATCACGCCAGCAGTTCGATAAGATCCTGTCATATATCAAGATCGCTCGTGATGAAGGCGGTCAGATCCTCACCGGCGGCGATCGCGCGAGCATTACCGCCGAGCTGGATAGCGGCTTCTATATTCAGCCGACGCTGATTAAAGGGCACAACGAGATGCGCAGCTTCCAGGAGGAGATCTTTGGCCCGGTCATCGGCGTAACCACCTTTAAGGACGAGGCGGAGGCGCTGGCGATTGCTAACCAGACGCAGTTTGGTTTAGGGGCCGGGGTGTGGACGCGGGATACTAACCTGGCGTACCGCATGGGGCGCGGCATCAAGGCCGGACGAGTGTGGACTAACTGCTATCACGTTTACCCGGCGCATGCCGCGTTTGGCGGCTATAAGCAGTCCGGCGTCGGGCGGGAAACCCACAAGATGGCGCTGGAAGCCTATCAACAGACCAAAAACCTGCTGGTGAGCTACGGCACTGCGCCGTTGGGGCTGTTCTGATTCATTTATAACGGCTGACCCGGGGGCGGCGTAACCGCCTTCCCCGGGCTACAGGACTGGCGCCCGGTCTCATCTTATTGTTTGTGCTTTCCAGCAGCGGACCTGCGCGCCATTCGCTTGCGCCTCCAGCGGCTGCGGCCGTTCGCAGCCCTGGCTGGCGTAAGGACAGCGTTCCCGAAAGAAGCATCCCGTCGGTAGCCGGCGGTTGCCCGGTAGTTCGGTATTGCGCACGCCTTCGCCTAATGGCGAACCGATGCGCGGTACCGACTCCATCAATAGCCGGGTATAAGGATGCGCAGGATTATCCAGCACCTGCCGCGTCTCCCCCATCTCAACGATTTGCCCGAGATACATCACCGCCACCCGATCGCTCATATGGCGTATCACCGAGACGTTATGCGAAATCAGCACGTAGGTGAGATTCTGCCGCTGCTGGAGTTCGACCAGCAGATTAAGGATCTGCGCCTGCACCGAGATGTCCAGCGCCGAAGTCGGCTCATCAAGCACGATTATCTCCGGCTGCGACGAGAGCGCGCGGGCGATGGCGATACGCTGGCGCTGGCCGCCGGAAAAAGCGTGCGGCAGCCGATCGAGATATTCGCTACGGATCCCCACCTGTAGCGCCAGCTGCTCGGCGAGATCGCGACGCGCCTTTTCAGGCATGCGCGACTGGATCCACACTGGTTCGGTGATGGTGCGCCAGACTGGTAGCCGTGGGTCCAGCGATGAGAGCGGATCCTGAAACACCATCTGCATGCGTCCGCTCTGGTTTTCGCCGCGCGCCGGCGCGCGGGTTAAGTGGCCGGAAGAGGGCTTTAACATGCCCATCAGCAGCTTCGCCAGGGTGCTTTTCCCACAGCCGGATTCGCCAACGATCCCTAAGGTTTCGCCGCGCCTGGCCGTCATATCCAGTCCATTTAGCGCATAGACGCGTTCGATGACTTTGCCGCGCCAGTTTTTCTGCGCGGCAAAGGTCAGGTGCACATCATTGAGGGTTAATAGCGTCTCAGACATGGGCGTTCTCCCGTTGCGGGTACCAGCAGGCAGCCTGTCTATCGGCGGCGCTATCATGAGCCTGCAGCGTGGGGGTGATACCGCAGGCTTCACCCGCGGCGAAGCAGCGTTCGCGGAAGGCGCAGCCGGCGGGAAGACGCGCCAGATTCGGCACGGTGCCGGGAATAGAACGTAGCGGCGTGCGCGGTTCTCCCTTATCAGGAGCGCTGTTTAACAGGCCAATAGAGTAGGGATGCTGCGGCTGCTGCAGCACTTCTCCGGTGTTGCCGCTTTCAATGACCGCGCCGGCGTACATGACGTACAGCCGATCGCACACCTGAGAGACCACTGCCATATCATGGCTGATAAACAGCACCGCCGTGCCGGTCGCCTGGGCCTTTTGCTTTAACAGGCGCAGTACCTGACGCTGCACGGTGACGTCCAGCGCGGTGGTCGGTTCGTCGGCAATCAGCAGGTCGGGTTCGCAGGAGAAGGCGATAGCGATCATCACCCGCTGGCGCATGCCGCCGGAGAGTTCGAAGGGATAGCGCTTGAGCACGCTTTGCGGATCGGCAATTTGCATATCCGCCAGTAGTTCGGCGGCGCGGGCGCGCGCTTCACGCAACGACATGGGACGGTGCTGGCGGATGACGTCTGCCATCTGCTTACCGATGCGTCGGGTGGGGTTAAGCGCGGTCATCGGCTCCTGAAAAATCATCGCGACCTTGCTGCCGCGAATATCGCGTAGCGTTTTTTCCGTCAGGTTGAGCATATCGTGCCCCATCAGGGTGATAGCGCCGCTATGAATATGATAGCTACCGGCGGGAAGCAGCCGCATCGCCAGCATCGCGGTCACCGATTTACCAGAACCCGACTCGCCCACCACGCCGACGATTTCACCGCGATCGATGTGCAGCGAGATATTATTCAGCACGTTGACCTGGCCCTGATAGACCGGGAAACTCAGGCGAACGTTATCGATAGTTAAGACCCGATTTTCCATTAGTTGCGCCCTCCGGCTTTGGGATCCAGTAGATCCTGGATGCCATCGCCAAACAGGTTAAAGCCGACGGCGGTGATCAGGATCGCCGCGCCGGGGAAGGCGCAGTACCACCACTGATCGAGCACGTAGTTGCGGCCGTTAGCGACCATCGCGCCCCATTCCGCGGTGGGCTGCTGGGCGCCGAGGCCAATAAAACCGAGCGTGGCGGCCATCAGAATCGCGCTGCCGATATCCAGCGAGGCCTGCACCACCAGCGGCGGCAGGGCGTTACGCAGAATATGCCAGCTGATCAGATGCCAGCGCGAGGCGCCAAACGTCACCGAGGCCTCGACGAAAGTATGCTGACGAACCACCAGCGTCTGGCCGCGCGCCAGGCGCACGTAAAATGGAATACGCACGATGGCGATCGCCAGCATCGCGTTGAACAGGCTCGGGCCTAACGCCGCCGCCAGCGCCATGGTCAACACCAGCGACGGAATCGACAGCATAATGTCCATCAGACGCATAATCAGCGCGTCGCTGCGCCCGCCAAGCACCCCGGAGAGACAGCCCAGCAGCGAGCCGCTGATCCCGGCGATCAATACCACCGCCAGCCCGGCGGCCACCGACTGTTGGCTGCCGATCAATACGCGGCTGAACAGATCGCGGCCGACCTCGTCGGTTCCAAACCAGTGATCGAACGACGGCGCTTGCAAACGCGCGGCAAGGTTAATAGCGTTAGGATCGTGCGGCGTCAGCCACGGCGAGAAGATCATTAAAAAAAGCATGCTCAGCATGATCGCTGCGCCAATCAGCGTTAGCGGGCTCTGGCGGATCAACCACCAACGACGCTTCCAGTGGCCGCTTTTTTCAGCCTTTGGCCGTGGAAGCGGTTGTTCCTGAGTCATCATCACTTATCTTTCTCCCCGACCCATGCGCGGGTCGATCCATAAATAGAGCAGGTCGACTACCAGGTTGACCAGTACGTAAGCAAAGGAGACCACGATGGCGAAGCCCATCACGGCGGGGAAATCGAGCGCCTGAATCGAAGACACCACGTAAGCGCCCATTCCAGGCCAGGCGAAAACCGTTTCAGTGAGCACCGCGCCGTACAGCAGATCGCCCAGCGCCAGCCCGAGTACGGTGATGGAGGGAATCAGCGCGTTGGGTAGCGCATAGCGCACCACAATGGTGAATTTCGGCAGGCCGCTGGCTAACGCGGTCCGAATGTAATCCTCATTGAGCTGCTCGAGCATTGCCGAGCGGATCTGCCGGGCGACGATGCCAAGATGAACGAAGGCAAGGGTGGCCGCCGGCAAAATGAGGTGCTGCAGGGCATTGAAGAAGACTTCAATATTGCCTTCCAGCAGTGAATCCAGCAGATAAAAACCGCTGACACGGGTGGGCGGATCGAACCAGTCATCGAGCCTGCCGCTGCCGGGTAGCCAATCGAGCTTGCCGTAAAACAAGACGATTACCCCGAGACCGAGCCAGAATGCCGGAGTCGAGATACCGGTCAGCGCCATCAGGCGCACCAGGTGATCGGTCCAGCGATTGCGGTAAACCGCCGACAGCACGCCGAGCGGGATGCCGACCAGTAGGGCAATCAGCAGCGCGCAAAAGGCCAGCTCCAGCGTCGCCGGGAAGAAGGTTTTTAAATCTTCCAGTACCGGGCGGCCGGTGCGAATTGAGGTGCCGAGATCGCCGTGGAGCAGGGCGTCAACGTAGCGGGCAAACTGCTGCCAGAGCGGTAAATCCAGCCCCAGCTGCTGGCGAATATGGCGGACGATTTCATCGCTGGCGCGATCGCCCGCCAGCAGCCGCGCCGGGTCGCCGGGAATCAGGTGCGAAATAATAAAGGTAATCACGCAGACGCCGGCGACGACTAAAATCAGCCCCCAACAGCGCTGCCGTATTAAACCCCAGAAACTCATGATGGCGCTCCTCGGCCGGGCCTGCGACGGCCCGACCCGACAAGATGGAGAGACGGCCCGCTACTTGTGCATGTCGGCGATATTGTAAATCTGCTCAAGCATCGGGTTGAAAACGAAGCCTTTCACCTCCTTGTTCATGGCGACCTGATAGTTCTTCTGGAACAGGTAGACGTAGGCGGCGTCATCAATGACGGTTTTTTGCGCCTGCTGATAATCTTTGGTCCGCGCCGCCTGATCGGTGGTGGCTACCGCCTGTTTCAACAACGCATCAACCTGTGGGTTATCGTAGAACGCGCGGTTTCCCGGCAGCCCTTTTTTGTCCGACTCGAACCAGTAGTTCATAAACATATAGGGGTCGGCGAAATCCGGGCTCCAGTTACCGATAGCGATGTCGTAATCACCTTTACCCACGCGCTCGCGCATGGTGGCGTTGGCCAGTTTCTCCAGCTTGACCTGGATACCCAGCGCCTGCAGGTTGGCCTGAGTGGAGAGCGCAATCGGCTCCCAGTTCGGATCGTTATCAGAGTAGAGGAACGTCAGCGTTTTCGGCTTATCCGCTACCTTGTCCAGCGCCGCTTTGGCTTTGTCGAGATCTAATGAATACTGCATGGCGCTGGCGTCGTAACCCCACATGCCATCGGGGATCGGCCCGCGCATCTGCTTACCGTTACCGCCGAGAATGCCGTCGACCATGCCTTTATAGTCCGTTGCCCACGACACCGCGCGGCGCAGATCCGCCTGGTTCATCGGCGCTTTGCTGTTGTTGAGATACAGATAGGTGACGCGCAGCGCCGGATAGTCGTAGACCGTCACCTTGTCCTCTTTCTTCAATGCCGCAAACTGATCGACCGGCAGGGCGTCGGCGATATCCAAATCGCCCTTGGTCAACTGCAGACGGCGAGCGGCACTTTCGCCGATGATTTTCACCGTGACGCGCTTAAAGGCCGGCTTGTTGCCGCTGAAGTGCGGGTTGGGTACCAGCACCAACTGTTGGCCTTTCTGCCAGCGCTGCAGGCTATACGCGCCGGAGCCTGCGGTGTGCTCGGCCAAATAGGCGCGGGCGTCATCGGCGGCGTTGGCTTTCAGTACCGCCGGGTTAATGATGGAGGCGCCGTCATTGGCGAGGGTATGCAGGAACGGCGCGAAAGATTCCGGCAGCGTGAAACGTACGGTGGCCGGATCGACGACATCCACCTTCAGCCCGCTGGGAAACGCCTCCGATGGCCCCTGTTTAATGCGCATCAGGCGTTCAAAAGAGAGTTTGACCGCCTCTGCCGTCACCGGCGAGCCGTCGGCAAACTGCGCGCCTTTGCGCAGAGTGAAGGTCCAGGTTTTGCCGTCGTCGGAGGCCTGCCAGTTTTCGGCGAGATCGCCTTCGACATCGGTTGAACCTTTGCCATTATCGGTTTTGTATTTGACCAGCCGCTGGTAGGCCGGATAGGTCACCGTCCAGTCGTTGTTATCGATGGTGACGGCCGGGTCGAGCGTTTGCGGGTCGGCGGCTTTGCCGATCACCAGCATATCTTTCGGCACCGCGGCAAAGGCGGAAGGGATGGCGGCGCAGAGCGCGGCGGCTAACAGTAACGGGCGAAAACCTACGGATGCTGGGCGAGTCATGTTCATGGTGAAACTCCGTCAATCTGAGCGGGGGAGAAACAGGCGAAAACATCATCGAGTAGCGGATAACCGGCCGCGTCCGGTAGTTCGAAGTGCCACCATTCCGTGGTAATACCTTTAAAGCCGCCGCCGAACATAATGGCGTTCAGCAACAGGCGATTGCGCTGGGCCTCCTGCGCTACCGCCGGGTGGTAGGGATGCGAGCGATCGTCCATTTCGTCAAAGGCGGTGCCCATGTCGAGCAGGTTGTTGTGTTCATCGAGTAGCGTTACGTCGATGGCGGTGCCGCGGCTGTGGTTGGAGCCGATATTGGCCGGTACGACATAATCCTGGTTCGGGCAGGCATTCCACAGCAGTTGCTGGGCGCGCTGTGGACGATAGGCGTCAAGTACCAGCAGGCGATAGCCCGCCAGCGCGGCGATGGCGATAGATTTCTCCAGCGCGACGGCCGCGTCGGGGTGCAGCAGGCAGCGGGCTTCGCGATAAATCGGTTGGCCGGTAATGTTATCGGCGGTGGCGTATTTCAGGTCGACAGGCAGCGTGGGAAAACGCGCGGCGATATCCACCAGGGAAAGATGGCTCATCGAAAATTTCCTTAACGTTCAAACTGACCAAATTCCTGCTGCAGCGCGCGGTTCGCGGCAAGGCGGCTGGAGAGGCTCGGCCCCAGCCGTTCCACCACCGCGGAGAGCAGCAGATTAAAAAGGCAACCGATCGGCGCCAGCGAATCCCAGAAGTGGCCGGTATCGGTTTTTACCTGTAGTAAATCAACCGGATAGTCGCGCGCCCACGGACACCAGATATCGGTGACCAGCGCGGTGGCAACCCCGCGTTCGCAGGCGACCCGGCAAAACTGGCGTGCGGCGACGGAGTAAGCGCGGGTATCGGTCAGCACCACATAGGGGCGCTGGTATTCAGAATTCAATGATTCCAGCCAGCTACCGGAACTGCCGTCGGCGTAGGTCACGCGCGGGCGCAGGTATTCCAGATGGCTGAAGAACGTGTTGGCGATGCCGCGGGTCGACTGAATGCCAATGATGATAACCGCGTCGGCCTCGGCGATGCGTTGACTGACGCGGGCGAAGGTCGGTTCCTGCGCCAGTTGATAGACATAGCGAATGGCATCCAGCTCCATCTGCAACGACAGGCTGGCGCGATCCGGCTGCGCCTGCTGCTGTGACCAGGAGTCAAGCCGGTCAATCACTCCCCACTGGCGGTAGGGCGTTGAAGCGGGCTCCTTCAGGCTGTGCTTCACGTCATCGAGATTGCGATAGCCCAGCTTGCGCAGATAGCGGCCTACGGTTATCCCGCTGGTGCCGGTGGCCTGCGCAATGCTGTCGGCGGTCTCAAACGGGATATGCTCCCGATGGCTTAACAGCCAGCTGCCAATACGCTTTTCGCTCGGCGTGAGCTGGCTGAAAGTGGATTCAATAATGTGAAACAAGCCGTTGCTATCGTTCATCTCTGCCCTTAATGATAGTTCGCTCTCATTTAACAGAATTCTGATACTCAATTAACAAAGCACGATGTGTGCCAGCTATTGCGGGAAATAGTATTTCCCGCAATAACGCTAATCTATTGGGAAGTGTGCGGATCCTGAGCGTAGGATTTGGTTATTCATTGCACAAATAAGGTGCAATGAATCCTGGTTGTGCATCACAAAACAAAAACATTTCATTAACATTTTGTGATGTGGATAAAGCATGGATGCTATCAATAGGAGGTGTGCTGGCTGGGTGACGACATTACGCTGGACAGGAAAGGGTGAAAAATGAAAATCGCATTTGGCGAAATAAGATCGTTATTACAAAGTCAGCGTATTTTCCTCGGCGGGCAGAGGCTGGTTTGCGACCATCCGTTTTATCGTGATGAGCAACCAATTGAAGTACCAGAAAATTTATGCACTGAACCGTATACCACCTATTGGGGGCGCTGTGGCGAGCGGTTGGCTTCGCTGGGGGCTTTCAGTTACACCCGTACGTTGTTGCCGGCGTTTATTCAGGTTGGGCGCTACACCTCAATCGCTGATAGATTACAGGTATTAGGCGATCGTCATCCCTTAGAGTGGGCAAGCTCCAGCCCGGTTTTTTACGCCCGTCATTCAGCGCTAATGGCAACCCTGGCAGCGGATAACGGACGGGAAAACCATTTTTACGCTTTTGAAAAACAGACGCGCCCCATCGTGATTGGCAATGATGTCTGGATTGGACAAAACGTGACGTTGGCGCAGGGGATTACCATTGGCGATGGCGCGGTTATCGCCGCCAACGCGCTGGTGGTGAAAGATGTTGCCCCGTATACCATGGTTGGCGGGAACCCGGCGAAGCTCATCAAATACCGTTTTGCCGAACCGATTGTTGAGCAGCTGTTAGCGCTGCGCTGGTGGCAATATTCTGCACAGGATATTGCTATGTTTCCGGTGAACGAGGTGGCGCGCTTTTGTGAATTACTGCGCCATGCGCAGGAGCAAGGTGAACTCACGCCGCTTGCGCTACCAAAGCTGACGGCAACGGTGGTGAAAACCGTGGTCGCTGGCGGCATGAAGATGAAATCATAAGGAATTTAAGATGAAGTTAAAGTTGGGTGTGGCCCTGATGGCGACGGTGATAGCCTGCGGCGTCCAGGCGCGCGATATGCAGTCGATTCAACAAAGCGGCGAGTTAAAAGTCGGCGTGCCGGGGGACTACGCGCCGTTGGCCTTTCATAACGGCGCTGGTGAACTTATCGGCTATGACGTCGATATGGCGCACGATCTGGGTAAAACGCTGGGAGTGAAGGTGACGTTTATTATCACCAGTTGGCCAACGTTATCGACTGATTTAAAAGCCGATAAGTTTGATATCGCTATGGGAGGCGTAACGGAGACGGCGGCACGGGCAAAAGATTTCTCCCTGAGCCATCCGGTGGTGGCCAATGGTAAAATCGCCCTGGCGAACTGCAGCGCCGCGCCAGCGCTCGGCAGCCTTGAAAAAATCGACCAGCCGAATGTGAAGGTGATTGTGAACCCCGGCGGTACCAACCAAAGTTTCGTTGATGAGCATATCAAGCATGCGCAGATCATCCGTGTGCAGAACAATGTCGATAATCTGCAGGCGCTGCGGCAAAAAACGGCCGATATGATGGTGACCGACCTGATAGAAGGGGATTACTACCAGAGCAAGGAGCCTGGCGTGTTCTGCGTGGCGAATGAGACGCCGTTCCCCGGCACCGCCAGCTATAAGGTCTATATGATGAATAAGGATAATCCGGCGCTGCTTGAGAAAGTGAACCACTGGCTGGATAGCCAGGACAAAAATGTGCTCAAGCGGAAGTGGAAAATTCAGGGGTAATTCATGATTCGCGCTGCCGCCAGAATGCGACATTCTGGCGGCGCAGTGGATTAGCTTTTCTGCCGCGCCTGATAGCGGAAGTAGCAGTAGTAGCCAATCGAGGCGGTTAGGCAAAGCATGTAGCCGAACGACTCGCTACCCTCTTCAACGGTGTTTTTCACCACCCGCGCGTAGTTCTCATCGAGTACGGCATACCATAAGCCATGCATGCCGAACAGCCGTGAGAAGACCAGAATCGCCAGCAGGCCGCTTATCATCATGCCGTAGTAAGGCGTGCGGGTGTATTGCGCCAGTTGCGACAGCGTTTGACGAGCGTGGCGCAGCGGAGCGATTAGCGCGGCTATCGTCGTTGCCAGCGCGAACCACACCCAGCTGCCGTGAGTAATAAGATCAAACAGCGCATCCAGTTCGCGGATCAGCATCGCCAGGAAGAAGCCGCCAACGAGGATATTACAGTAGCGCAGGAGCTCATATTTTTTCGCCAGCAGGAAGTGCATCAGCACGATTATCGCCAGCACGCCCTCCTGCACTACCTCGGTAAGCGAAATCTCCGGGATATCGTTGCCAAACACCCGGATATCCATCCATAGACAAAGTACCGCGATGGCGGAAGCCGCCGCTGCGCCGAGAAAGAAAAGTAAGCTTCTGATGACAGACATTAACACCACTATTTATGTTCAAAACAGCAATGATAAGTATCGTGAATGCGACTTCCTGTTCACTTTGTGCGACATCGCGGCGTGTTTTAAACCTTTTGAGCTATTTAGCGCTAAATAGCGCAACTGCAGGTGAGAAAGGGGAGCTTTGCTCCCCCTGCTTAGCGGGGTAATTCAGACAATATCATCGACTACGCCGCCATCGACCCGTAGCGCGGCGCCGGAGGTGGCGGATGCCTGCGGCGAACAGACGTAGACCACCATATTGGCCACCTCATCCACCGAGGCCGCGCGCTGAATAACCGAAGCGGGGCGCTGCGCCATAACAAACTCTTTCGCCAGTTGTTCCAGCGGCTTACCGGTTCGCGTGACCTCATCTTTCATCATTTCGGCAAAACCGTCAGAAAGGGTTGGGCCGGGCAGCACGCTGTTTACGGTGACGCCGCTGCCGGCGACGTATTTCGCCAGCCCGCGCGCCAGCGATAGTTGCGCGGTTTTGGTTACGCCGTAGTGGATCATGTCGGCGGGAATATTGCGTGCCGATTCGGAGGAGATAAAGACCACCCGACCCCAGCCTTTACGCACCATGGCGGGCAACTGCGCGCGTGACAGGCGAACGCCGGACATCACGTTGGTTTGCCAGTAGTTTTCCCAGGTGGCGTCATCGGTGGCGTAAAAATCCTGCGGGCCGTAAATACCGGCGTTATTCACCAGGATATCGACTTCATTCACCGCCTGCAGCAGTTGGCTGACGCCCGCGGCGTCACTGAGATCGGCCACCGCGGGATAGGGCCGGAATCCCGGCACCTCCTGTTGCAGCCGCGCCATCGCCGCATTAACGCTATGTTCGCTGCGGCCGTTGATAATCACTTCCGCGCCGCTGGCCGCCAGCCCTTTGGCAATGGCGTAACCGATGCCGGCCGTGGATGCCGTCACCAGCGCGACTTTCCCCGATAAATCAATATTCATGGTTGAGCCTTTTTTATGGAATGGAGTAGTAAGCGTAGCAGGTGGGGGGAGGGGGCTTCGGTCAGTGGCAATCAACAATATCGATGGTGATATCGAAATTATCCGTTAGAGCATAGCGCTGAGAACCTCTAATAATGGAGGCTGTTTTTGGCGATTACACTGATACTGATGAGTAAACGATGAATACTACTTTTCCCAGTATAGTCCTCGGCGATATGCGCGTTACTGCCGTAAGCGATGGCTATTTGCAGGTAGGTTTTGGCCTGTTAACCAAAATTGATGAAGATGGGTGCAGAAACATCCAGGCAAACGCCCGTATAGCACAACCGAATACGGTCAACATAAACACCTTTCTGGTACAACAAGCCGGGATGAATATCCTGATCGATAGCGGCGCTGGCGGCGTTAAAGGGTGGGGAGGCCAACTGATCAATAATCTGGCTAAACTTGGCGTCAAACCAGAGGATATTGACGCCGTACTGTTGACCCATGCGCATCCCGATCACATCGGTGGCTTAATTAATTCGCAGCAAGACGCGGTATTTCCTCGTGCTGAATTGATAATACCTCAAGATGAATTCAGTTATCTCGAAGATGACCGTAATTTGGTTACGGCCAGTGAACGCGTTAAAGGTAATGTTATGTTCGCGCGCAGCGTGTTTAAACAATATCAGCATCGTTTACGGCTGATTGATGAAGGCGAGGTGTTTGCTGGTATCAGTGCCCTGGCATTGAAAGGACATACGCCAGGCCATACGGGGTATCTCCTCTCTGGAAGCATAGAACGCGTATTAGTGTGGGGGGATATTGTGCATTTTCCCCATATTCAGTTATTAGACCCCGAGGTCACGATAGCCTTCGACTTCGACCCGCTTTTGGCGCAGGAGACGCGCATTCGCCTTCTTGAAAAGGTCTGCGCTGAACAGATACTGGTTGCCGGGATGCATTTTGATACAGCAGGTTTCGCCAGGATTAAAAAATGCTCGTCCGGCTATCAAATTATCCCGGCGGACGGAATTAATAGCCAGTCTCACGCAGCCGTGGATCCTGAAATACGGATGCCACCATGAGGTTCAACTGCTGCAAATCGAAATGGGTGCCCTCAGGGCGGCATAGCAGCTCAATTCCGAAATCATTAAACTCACCTGTTAATGGATGGATTTTTATTTTTTGCTGGATCTCATCGCTGATTGAGCAACGCAGCACCAGCGAGACCCCTTTGCCATCGGCGATATTTGAGAACAGCACCGGGTAAGAGCCGCACTCCACGACGCGCCTGGGAGTAATGTTGCCTTCACGGAATAACATATCCAGATTGCGCGTTGAAGTTGCGCATTTTTTACTACTCAATAAAAAGACATTGTCATCCAGAGCGGAGGTCGCGGTGATGGCTGGGTGATCTTTCGCGGTGATAATCACTAACTCACTAGTGAGCAACATAGCGCGCGTATGCTGTGGGGAGGAGAAGCCCGCGCCAATAATGACCGCATCATATTCGTGTCTATCGAAAGCATTAAGTAAACTGCTGGTATTGCCGATTGAAACATCAATATCCCAGCCTAAGTCATGGCCTGAATCAATCAATGCGCTGATAACATAGGGCGGCAAACATTCAATGATGCCGATTTTAATCGTTAATCGGCGTCTTTTTGAAAGGGTAATGTTGTGTTTGCAATCATCCGCCAGGTTAAGCATTTTGAGGGCATATTCATACAATATCTTTCCCTGCTCGGTTGGGATGCACCCCTCGTTCTTCCTGTCTAATAGCGTGGCATCCAGGCTACTTTCCAGGCTGCGTATCCGATGGGAAATACTGGATTGCACTCGATTCAGACGTTCTGCCGCCAGGGTGATATTCCCCGTTTCCACAACAGTAACGAACGCCAGAAGTTCATTAAGCTTCATCTTAAACCTTATATGAGCGTTATTTTCTAACCGCCAGCATATTTATAAATTTTGGTGACTACTTTGTCATCAGATTTTTAATTATTGACGAATATAGCGATGATTATCGCGGTGACGAACGGCCATCGATTTTTTCGCTAATAATCTCGATTTTATTCTCTGGTTTTTCCCTCTGGCGACATTCATAACAATAAAACCATTTGATCTGTTTTGATAAGGACCTGCGGATATGTCGCTGGTAAGTAGTTGTTCACTTGATCAAGGTTTTGAGGCGCCGAGGCGCTATTTAGCCGCCGCGGCCATACTAATCGGCGTGCTAATGGCGGCGCTGGATAGTTCCATTGTCAATGTCGCCTTGCCTTCGATTGCCAGTGCGTTACGGGTCGATTCGGCGTCCGGTATCTGGATCACCAACGGCTATCAGGTAGCCAGCGCGGCGACGATGCTGATTTGCGCGTCGCTGGGCAGCAGAATCGGTGAGAAGCGTTTTTATACGGCGGGAATGGTGTTATTTACGCTCTCTTCGCTGGGCTGTAGCCTTGCGCCGACCTTTGGCGTACTGGTTACCATGCGGATACTGCAAGGGGTAAGCTATGCGGTCATGATAAGCGTGGGGCTGGGCTTGTACCGGGTTATTTTCCCACCCCGCGCGCTAGGAACGATTTTCGGGCTGAATGCGCTGGCCTTCGCGGTTGGCACGGCTATCGGTCCGGCGCTGGGCGGATTTATCATCTCGTCGCTCTCCTGGCCGTGGCTTTTCTATATCAATATCCTGCCTGGCGGCGCTGCGATTGTTTTCTCCTTGATTTCATTAGGGGAGGATAACGAAAAGGAGCAGGGCTTTGATTGGGCCGGGGCCGTGAGTTCAGCGGTGGCATTAGGCTTGATGGTGGTGGCGGTCGATCAAATTGGCCGCTGGGAGGGCCGAACGCTTATCTACTGCGCGGTGGCATCAGTGGCGTTATTTGCCTTCTTTTTTATCGCCCAGACGCGAGCGAAGCATCCACTATTGCCGCTTGATATATTTCGCTCACGCCAATATACCCTGGCGGTGATCTCGTCCAGCTCTTTGTTCATCGCCCAGGGAATGGCATTGGTCGGTTTACCGTTTGTATTGCAACATACCTACCATTACTCAGTACTGGAATCGGCGTTTATCTTTACGCCGTGGCCGGTGGCGGTCGCAATCTGCGCCCCGCTGGCGGGAAGCTTGTCAAACCGTTTTAATCCGACGCAGATTTCAACTGTCGGGGTGGTTATCTTTTGTCTTGGCTTAGGCTCTGGCACTGTTGCCGGGCGCTGCAACGGTGAATGATTTTCTGTGGCGGACCGCCGTTTGCGGGGTGGGGTATGGCTTATTCCTGCCGCCAAACAATAAGGAGATGTTTGCTAATGTCTCAGCAAATCGCACGGCAACGGCCTCCGGGGTATTATCCACCGCCAGGACGACTGGGCTGTCCATTGGTGCGGCGCTGGTGGCGATGGTCATTGCGCTGTTGAACGGCTTAACCGGTCTCGCCGGCGCACAATTTTCTGTTTATGTGTTTGGCCTCGCCTGCGTTATTGCGGCGATATCCTCTCTTGCCAGTACCTTACGTTTGCATCGCTAAAGAAGGGAATGCCGGTAGTGGCGAAAATGCAACCGCTACTGGCACGTTCGATTATGAGTTTTTAGCATTTTTACCTGTTTAGCGGCGGTTCAAAATTTTTAATATATTCAGCAAAACAGATTGTTTTCTTTCGTTATAATAAGGCACTTGAATGCGCTGACCCCCGGACTGGACCTGCTTTCTGATGCTGGAAATAAAAAATATCGCCTGCCTGCGGGATGAACGAACCCTTTTTACCCACCTATCGTTTGCGGTACAACCCGGCGAGATTATTCAAATTTCAGGCCCCAACGGTGCGGGAAAAACCTCGTTATTACACCTCCTGACCGGGTTATCGACGCCAGAAGAAGGGGAAATTCTCTGGCAGGGCAAACCGCTGCGGCGTACTCGCGATAGCTGGCACGCGCAGCTCTTGTGGCTCGGTCATCAGGTGGGGGTTAAAGGGGCGCTAACGGCGGACGAAAATCTGCGCTTTTACCATCCTGAGGCGACCATTGAGGCGCGCTGGCAGGCGCTGGCGCAGGTTGAGCTGGTGGGCTTTGAGGATGTTCCGGTAGCGCAACTCTCTGCCGGGCAACAGCGGCGCGTCGCGCTGGCGAGGCTTTGGCTCAGCCGCGCGACGTTCTGGATTTTAGATGAACCCTTCACCGCGCTCGATGCGGCTGGCGTGCAAACGCTGACCACCCGGCTGGAGCAGCACATCGGCCAGGGCGGTGCGGTCATCCTGACCACCCATCAACCTCTGCGCCCTCTGTGCGTTCCCTTACGCACGATTATGCTGAGTGACGATGAGGCGGTCGCGGCATGATCAAGCAGATATTCTGGCGCGACCTGCGCCTTGCCTTTCGCAATTACGCCGAAATTATCAACCCGCTGTGGTTTTTCCTGATTATTATCACCCTGTTCCCCCTCAGTATCGGCCCTGAACCGCAGCTGCTCCGGCAGATTGCGCCGGGCATTGTCTGGGTGGCCGCGTTACTCTCTTCGCTGCTGGCAATGGACCGGCTGTTTCGCGATGACTGGCTGGATGGCTCGCTGCAGCAACTGATGCTGATGCCGGTGCCGCTGTCGCTGGTGGTGCTGGCAAAGATCGCGGCGCATTGGGTGGTCTCCGGGCTGCCGCTGCTGATAATCTCTCCGCTGATCGCCATGTTATTTGGACTTTCGACGGCGGAGTGGCAGGTGCTGGCCCTGACGCTATTGATGGGCACGCCAACGCTGAGCTTTATTGGCGCCATCGGCGTGGGGCTGACCGTCGGCCTGCGGCGCGGCGGCGTATTGCTGAGCCTGCTGGTACTGCCGCTGATGATTCCGTTACTGATTTTCGCCACCGCCGCCGTGGGCGCGGCGCAGATGCAGTTACCGGTTGACGGCTATATGGCCATCCTTGGCGCCTTTCTGGCGGGAAGCGCCACCTTAAGTCCGTTTGCTACCGCGGCGGCACTCAGAATTAGCGTGCAATAATTCCCGTTCCCTCGGGGCAATGAGGCAAAAAAAATGTGGAAAGTGTTACATCAACTCGCCATTCCAGAGCGCCTGTATAGCGTATGCGGACGATTCATTCCGCTGATGGCTATCCTCAGCGCGCTGTTTCTGGTGGTGGGCTGCGTCTGGGGATTTGTCTACGCCCCGGCAGATTATCAACAGGGTGAAAGCTATCGCATCATGTATCTGCACGTTCCGGCGGCGATGTGGTCGATGGGGATTTACGGCTCCATGGCCGTGACCGCTTTTGTCGGCCTGGTCTGGCAGATGAAAATGGCGGATAAAGCGGTGATTGCGATGGCGCTGCCAGGCGCGGTTTACACCTTTATTGCGCTGGTGACCGGTTCCGCGTGGGGAAAACCGATGTGGGGAACCTGGTGGGTCTGGGATGCGCGTCTGACTTCCGAACTGGTCCTGCTGTTTTTATACGTCGGGGTGATTGGCCTGTATCACGCTTTTGACGATCGCCGGCTGGCCGGGCGCGCCGCCGGGATACTGGTGCTGGTCGGGGTGGTCAACCTGCCGATTATTCATTATTCCGTGGAGTGGTGGAACACCCTGCATCAGGGCTCGACCAATATGCAGAAAACCATCGATCCGTCGATGCGCATGCCGTTGCGTTTAACCATTTTCGGTTTCTTATTCCTCTTTATTACTCTGACATTAATGCGTATGCGTAATTTAATTCTGTTGCAGGAGCGCCGCCGCCCGTGGGTCGTGGCGCTGGCTGGCGCTAGTAAGCGCGAGGAGAACTCATGACCAGCGCTTTTCACTCCTGGAGCGATTTCTGGCAGATGGGCGGCTACGCCTTTTATGTCTGGCTGGCGGTTGCAGTGACGGTCATCGCGCTGCTGATTTTGTTCATCCATACCCGCTGGCAGCGCCGGGCGTTGCTGGCGGATGTACGCCGGCAGATGGCGCGCGAGCGGCGGGTATCGGCGGCGCGTAAGCAAAGCACAATGAAGGGAGATGCGTTGTGAATCCTCGGCGTAAAGTACGTCTCTGGCTCGCCTGCGGAGTGATTGGGGGGCTGGCGCTGACCGTTGGTCTGGTGATGTATGCATTAAGCTCCAATATCGATCTCTTCTATACCCCAGGCGAAGTGATATACGGCAAACGGGAAAATGGCCAGAAGCCAGAGCCGGGGCAGCGTCTACGTATCGGCGGCATGGTGATGCCCGGCAGCGTGAAGCGTGACGATAAAACCCTCGATGTGACCTTCAAACTTTATGATGCCCGCGGCGTCGTCGAGGTGAGCTATACCGGGATCCTGCCGGCGTTGTTCCGCGAAGGGCAGGGGGTTGTAGCCCAGGGGACGCTGCAGGACGGGACGCATATCCGCGCGAAGGAAGTGCTGGCGAAACACGATGAAAATTACACCCCTCCGGAAGTGAAAGAAGCGATGGAAGAGAATCATCATCCGGCTGAGAAGCCACAGGGAGCCGCGCAATGATCCCTGAAATCGGCCTCTTCCTGCTGTGCCTGGCGCTGGGCATTTCCTGCCTGCTGGCGCTATTTCCCTCCTGGGGCGCGATGCGGCAGGATGCGCGGATGATGGCGCTGGCGAAGCCGCTGTCGGTAGCGATGTTTGCCGCCATCCTCGGGGCGTTTCTCATTCTGGTGTACGCCTTTGTGGTGAATGACTTCACCGTTCTGTATGTCGTCAGTAACTCGAATACGCTGTTGCCGGTGTGGTATCGCGTAGCGGCGACCTGGGGGGCCCACGAGGGATCGTTGCTGCTGTGGGTATTGCTGATGAGCGGCTGGACCTGCGCGGTCGCGGCCCTGAGCCGTAATATTCCGCTGGAAGCCTCTTCGCGGGTGCTGGCGGTAATGGGGATGATCTCCTTCTGCTTCCTGGCGTTCATCCTGCTGACCTCAAATCCGTTCGTGCGCACGCTACCTGATTTCCCCATCGAGGGGCGCGATCTGAACCCGATGCTGCAGGATATCGGGCTGATCTTCCACCCGCCGATGCTGTACATGGGCTATGTGGGCTTCTCCGTGGCCTTCGCTTTCGCCATTGCGTCGCTGATGACCGGGCGCCTTGATAGCGCGTGGGCGCGCTGGTCACGCCCGTGGACGCTGGCGGCGTGGAGCTTTCTGACGGTCGGTATCGTGCTGGGGTCGGCGTGGGCCTATTATGAGCTCGGCTGGGGCGGCTGGTGGTTCTGGGATCCGGTAGAAAACGCCTCCCTGATGCCGTGGCTGGCGGGAACGGCGCTGATTCACTCGCTATCGGTCACCGAAAAGCGCGGCAGCTTTAAATCCTGGACCGTACTGCTGGCGATTCTGGCGTTCTCGCTGTGCCTGCTGGGCACTTTCCTGGTGCGTTCCGGGGTACTGATTTCCGTACACTCCTTCGCTTCCGATCCTACGCGCGGCATGTTTATCCTGGCACTGTTGGTGATCACTATCGGCGGTTCGCTGCTGTTATTCGCCATCAAAGGCGGCAAGGTACGTTCCCGGGTGCGTCACGAACTTTGGTCGCGCGAGTCGCTGTTGCTGGGCAACAATGTGCTGCTGATTGCCGCCATGCTGGTAGTACTGCTGGGGACGCTGCTGCCGCTGATACACAAACTACTGGGGCTAGGCAGCATTTCTATCGGCGAGCCGTTCTTTAATTCCCTCTTTATTGCGCTGATGATCCCGTTCTCGTTGCTGCTTGGGATCGGGCCGCTGGTGCGCTGGCGTCGCGATGAATTCCACAAGCTGCGTAAGCGGCTGCTGATTGCCGCGGTGGTTGCCGTCGTACTGGCCATCGCACTGCCGTGGCTGATGCAGGATCGTATTAAAGCCATGACCGTAGTTGGCCTGCTGATGTCGCTGTGGGCATTCGTGCTTACCGTGATGGAAGTGGTGGAGCGCGCCACCGATCGCCACCCCTTCTGGCGCGGGCTGACCCGCCTCGGACGCAGCCATTGGGGAATGGTCGCCGGCCATGTGGGGCTGGTGGTCACCGTCATTGGCATTGCCTTCAGTCAGAATTACAGCATTGAACGCGACGTGCGAATGAAGCCGGGCGATAGCGTCGATATCCACCAGTATCACTTTGTGTTCCGTGACGTGCGGGATATCACCGGGCCGAACTACTTTGGCGGTGAAGGGGTGATCGAAGTTTCGCAGAATGGCCGTCACGTGAGTACGCTGCGGGCGGAGAAACGCATTTACAGCAGCAGCCGGATGGAGATGACCGAAGCCGCCATCGACGGCGGGCTGGTACGCGACCTGTACGCTGCGCTGGGTGAAGAGCTGGCCGACGGTAGCTGGGCGGTGCGCTTGTACTATAAACCTTTTGTTCGCTGGATCTGGTTCGGCGGGATGTTAATGGCGTTTGGCGGCGTGCTGTGCATCCTGGACCCACGTTACCGCTTACGTAAATCACTGCCGGAGAACGCGTGATGAACCGCAAAGTCTTATATTTACCGCTGGCTATCTTCCTGATTCTGGCGGCGGCGCTGATGTGGCAACTGATGCGCAATAGCGACGGCGACGATCCTACCGTGCTTGAATCTGCGCTGGTGGGTAAACCTCTGCCGGATTTCCGCCTGGCGTCGCTGGAAAAACCGGATGTCATGCTGGATCCCTCTAACATTATCAATGGTAAACCGGTGCTGATTAACGTCTGGGCCACCTGGTGCCCCACCTGTCGGGCTGAGCATCAGTATTTGCGCTCCCTGGCGGCGCAGGGCATTCGCATCGTTGGCATCAACTATAAAGACGATCGCCAGAAAGCGGTGAACTGGCTGCACGAATTGGGCAACCCGTATGCGCTGGGGGTGTTTGACGGCGACGGCATGCTGGGGCTGGATCTTGGCGTGTATGGCGCGCCGGAAACTTTCCTCATCGACGGCAAAGGCATTATCCGCTACCGCCATGCCGGCGATGTGAACGAGCGGGTCTGGCAGCAGGAGATTCTGCCGCTGTGGAATAAATATAGCCAGCAGGGGGGCGCGTGAAATATCTGCTCATCACTTTACTGACGGCGCTGTTCTCGTTTCAGGCGCTGGCGGCGATTGATACCTATCCATTTAAAGATGAGGCTCAGGAGCAGCAGTTCCGCCAGTTGACCGAACAGCTGCGCTGCCCGAAATGCCAGAACAACAGTATTGCCGATTCGAACTCGATGATTGCCGCCGACATGCGCAAAAAGGTCTGGCAATTGATGGAGCAGGGACAAAGCAATCAGCAAATCACCGATTACATGGTGGCGCGCTACGGCAACTTCGTGACCTACGAACCGCCGGTGACCCCCGCGACGATTATCCTCTGGCTGCTGCCGGCTTGTTTCGTTGTGGGCGGCGCGCTGGTGATTTTCCGTTTAAGCCGTCGCTCACGGGCTGAACGCGTCAGCGAGCTGAGCGCGCAGGAACAGGAACGCTTAAAGGCGCTGCTTGATGACAATAAAAGGACCCTGAAATGATTGTCGCTTTGCTCATCATGTTGGTGTTACTGCTGGGAACCGCGGCGCTGCTGTTTATTCCGTGGAGCGGCAGGCAGCGCGTTGACCGCAATACCATGAACCATATGATTTATCGGGCGCGCCTGCAGGAGCTTGATGAGGATCTTTCAGCGGTGAACGCGGCGCAGCAACAGCAGCTGGTTGACGATTTACGCTTGAATTTATTGGAAGATTTGCCCGAATCTGCCGAAACGAATCACAAAAATAGTAGTTATTGGGTGTATATTCTTGGGGTTATTATACTAACCTCTTTATGCGTAGGGGTTTTTATCCGAACGAGTTACATGACCCGCGTGGTTGAGTGGCAGCAAGTTGTCCAGCAAACGCCGCAGTTGATGCAGCGGGTGATGGATCCACAGGGTAAACCGTTATCGGAAGAAGAGCTGTTTCGACTGGCGCTGGGGCTACGCACCCGCCTGCAGCAATACCCGGCCGACCAGCTGAGCTGGACGATGCTCGGCAGGCTGCAACTGGTGCTCAATAATCCAGGCGCCGCGTTACAGGCGTTTGATAAGGCGCGACAGCTGGCGCCAGGCAACGTCGATGCGCAACTGGGATATACCGAAGCGTTACTTCACTCTACGGATCCCAACGATAGCCGTGAAGCCCAGCAACTGCTCGATACGTTGCTGAAGAATAACCATAACGATGTGCGGGTGCTTAGCCTGGCGGCGTTTAACGCCTTTGAGCACCAGCAGTATGACAAAGCGATCGCGGCGTGGCAGCTGATGCTGCAACTGTTACCGGCGGATGATGCTCAGCGAGAAATTATCATTCGTAGTATTGACCGGGCTAAAAAAGAACAAGCCGCTATTCTGCAATAATTAAAATAACGTGAGTATTGCTCGAAGGCATATTGGATTTGCAATGGGTTATCGCTCTGAAATCACAGGATAATCATCCCCGGCTGATTATCCTGGCTCCGAAAATTTCCAAAAATTTAGTTGGATTAGAAGGTGAGTGCAATCGTTATAGATTTATTTATATAACGATTGCCATCTGGCAGGGACTTTTGCGTCTTTCATTTAGGAAAAGGGTTAAATAATAAGATGAGTAAACTTTCACTGGAACGCTCTGGTAGGCGAAAAATTATATTTATCGCCTTGCTGGTTGGGATCATTATTGGCGTGGTATTGCTGGCTGGTACCGCGACTATTATGCATAAAACCAGCGATACCGAATTTTGTGTGTCATGTCATACCATGCAGCAGCCACTGGCGGAATATCAGGGCAGCGTGCATTTCCAGAACGATAAAGGTATTCGCGCCGAGTGCGCCGATTGCCACGTTCCTCATCAGCCGATCGATTATATGCTGACCAAAATTGGCGCCCTGAAAGATGTCTGGGGTGAAATGACCGGCAAAATCGACACTCCGGAAAAATACGAGGCGCATAAACTGGCGATGGCCCAGAGCGTCTGGGATGGGTTGAAGAAGAGCGATTCGGCGACCTGCCGTTCCTGCCACGACTATAAAGCGATGGATATTCTGGCGCAAACCCCTGAAGCCCGTAAGCAGCACCCGGTCGCGATCAAAGAGGGCGAAACCTGTATCGACTGCCATAAAGGCGTGGCGCATATTCTGCCGAACATGAGCGGCCTGGCGGCGGCAGGGGCCAGCGAGCTTGCTAACGCGGCGGCGAAAACCCCGGCGACCGCGACCACCCTTTACACCATTCAGACCCAGCCGTTCTGGCTGAGCGAGAAAGCAGGCGACCATAACGACGGTAACCTGATGGCCTCCACTGAAGTGAAAGTGGTGAAGCGTGAAGGCGACATGGTGCTGGCGGATGTTCATGGCTGGCAACAGGATGGCGTCACCGAAGCCTTCTACGCCGCGCGCGGCAAACGCATCATGAGCGCGCTGCTGGGCGAAGAAGCTCGCAAAGCGTTAAAAGTCTCTGGCTCCGTTACCGATGAAGAGACCAAACAGGTCTGGCATGAAGTCGATCTGCAGGTCTGGCTGCCGGCGAAAAATCTGATTGGCGATCAACAAAAAATCTGGAGTTACGCTTCTGAATTAATGGCTAACAACTGTACCGGCTGTCATGGCCTGACCGAGTTGAATCGCTTTAACGCCAACCAGTGGATTGGGGTGGTTAAAGGTATGTCCGGCCGTACTTCACTGACTCAGGAACAGGTTCGTCTCCTGACCCAGTACGTACAAAAACATGCGAGCGACATGCCAGCAGCGGCCAATCAGGACAAACAATAAGGAGCCATGATGAAAAAGAATAACG
This sequence comes from Klebsiella sp. CN_Kp097, assembly GCF_040064495.1. Classification (NCBI taxonomy): domain Bacteria; kingdom Pseudomonadati; phylum Pseudomonadota; class Gammaproteobacteria; order Enterobacterales; family Enterobacteriaceae; genus Klebsiella; species Klebsiella sp. CN_Kp097. Next base: position 53,061 of record NZ_JBEAIL010000032.1, read on the forward strand.
ATTATGACATGGCGGATCAGAGCCAGGAACCCGGTATGAACCTGACGCGTCGCCGTTTTCTGGCTGGCGCCAGCGCCCTGATGGCGGCGCCGCTGCTGGCGGGGCTGTGGCCGCGTTCGGCGCTGGCGGAGGCCATTAGCCAGGCGATGCCGCAGTTTATCGCATTGCGCCAGGCGGAAAGCGGGATTCTCACCGGCGCCCACTGGGGCGCATTTGAAGCCATCGTCCGCGACGGCAAAATGGTGGACGTACGCCCGATCAAAGACGATCCGTATCCCAACGAACTGATTACCATGGCGCCGTATCAGGTTCACGCCGAAAACCGGATTAAATATCCGATGGTGCGTAAAAGCTGGTTAGAAGGCGGGGCGAAAAACGGTAAGCCAGAGCTGCGCGGCCGCGATGAGTGGGTCCGCGTCAGCTGGGATAAAGCCCTGCATCTGGTGGCGGGTGAAATCAGCCGTCTGCAAAAAGAGCATGGCCCATCATCTATTTATGCCGGTTCTTACGGCTGGAAAAGCGTCGGGATGTTCCACAACCCAAGAACGCTGCTGCAGCGCATGATGAACCTGGCGGGCGGCTTTGTCGGCTATTCCGGTGACTACTCCACCGGCGCGGCGCAGGTGATTATGCCGCACGTGGTCGGTTCCGTTGAGGTTTACGAACAGCAGACCGCGTGGCCAAACGTGATTGATAACAGCGAGCTGGTGGTGATGATCGGTTGTAACCCAATGATCACGCTGAAAAACAGCTGGAACCTGCCGGACCACGTCGGCCAGACAGGCTTTGAAGCGCTGAAGAAAAAGGGCACCCGGATGATCTGTATCGACCCGGTGCGCAGCGACAGCGCGCGTGAGTTAGGCGCCGAGTGGATCGCCCCGCGCAGCTACACCGACTGCGCGCTGATGGCGGGGGTAGCCCATACGCTGCTGGCAGAAAATCTGCATAACCCTGATTTCCTGAAAACCTACACCGTAGGGTTCGATAAATTTGAAGCCTACCTGAACGGTAAAGAAGATGGCGTCGTCAAAGATGCCAACTGGGCTGCGGATATCAGCGGCGTTGATGCTGAGACTATCAAGCAGCTGGCGCGAGATATGGCGAAGCATCGCACCATGATCATGGGCGGCTGGGGCATCCAGCGTCAGCATCATGGCGAACAGGCCCACTGGATGATGGTGACGCTGGCGGCGATGCTGGGGCAGATTGGCCTGCCCGGCGGCGGTTTCGGCTTTAGCTATCACTACTCTTCCGGCGGTAGCCCAACCGCGCGCGGCGGTATTCTGGCGGGGATCTCCGCCGGTAGCCCAACGTCGCCGGCGGCGAAAGATATTACGCCGTTCCCGGTGGCGCGCATCGCCGATGCGCTGGCGAACCCAGGCAAGACCATCGACTATAACGGCACGAAAGTCACCTATCCGGATATTAAAATGGTGTACGTGGCGGGCGGTAACACCTTCCACCAGCATCAGGATACCAACAACCTGGTGAAAGCCTGGCAGCATCCGGAAACCGTGGTGGTGAACGAACCGTACTGGACGGCGACGGCGAAACACGCCGACATCGTACTGCCGGTGACCACCACCTACGAGCGCAACGACATGGATATGGGCGGCGACTATTCGCAGCTTTATGTCTTCCCGCTGCGCCAGTGCGTACCGCCGCAGAACGAAGCGAAAAACGACTTTGATGTCTTTGCGGGGATTTCCGAGATCCTTGGGGTGCACGAGGCCTTTACCGAAGGCAAAGATGAGATGCTGTGGTTGAAGGGCATGTATGACGAGATGAAAGCCCAGGCGCGCAACGCTCGCGTGGCGCTGCCGCCGTTTGATATGTTCTGGGCTTCCAATAACTACATTCGCTTCCCGATCCCGCAAGAGAACACCCAATGGGTGCGTTTCGCCGATTTCCGCGAGAACCCGCTGCTCAACCCGCTGGGGACGCCATCAGGGAAAATCGAGATCTACTCTGACGCCATCGCCAAAATGGGCTACGAGGACTGCAAAGCGATTCCAACCTGGATGCCGCCGCACGAGTGGTATCGCGGGCCGGAAGCCGAGAAATATCCGCTGTCGCTCAATACCGGTCACCCGATTAACCGTCTGCACTCTCAGCTCGATAATACGCCACTGCGCAAAAAATATGCGGTAGCCGATCGCGAAGCCATCTGGATCCATCCGAAAGATGCGAGCGCGCGCGGCATCAGTGAAGGCGATCTGGTTCGCGCCTTTAACGATCGCGGGCAGATCCTTGTCGGAGCGGTGATTACCGATAACGTTCGCGAAGGCGTGGTGCGCATCAGCGAAGGGGCATGGTTTGATCCGGCCGATCCGTCACAGCCGGGATCGCTGTGTAAAAACGGTAACGTCAACTGTCTGACCTTTGACGTCGGCTCCTCCAGCCTGGCGCAGGGGAACTGTGGCCAGATGTCGCAGCTGCAGATCGAGAAGTACACCGGACCGGCGTTGAAAAACACCGCGCACGATGTGCCGGTAGGCGCGTAACCCGCAGCTAACGTTTGAAAGACAAAACGGACACTTCTTTGAGGGAGTGTCCGTTTATCAGGTGAAAGTGAATATATTCACGGCATCGCTAATTCCACAATGTCTTATTTCCTGTACTGCATGAGCCTGGCTTTTGGGTGTATATCTAAACGTATGCCAATTGCCTCGCTTAAAACTCTTTCAGGAGCACTTACCCAGCTCATCGGAAAGCTTGTTGAGTTCATCCTGAATGTGTTTACGTCGCTGTTTCAGCAGTAAGCGGGTTGGAATGATGCGCTCGATAATTGTCGGCTTCTTATATATATACTCTGTAACGAGCTGTTTAATATCTTCCTCTGACCAACCGTCCATCACCGGCGTTGGGTTGTAGAGAAGATTTGACTGGAGGGCAGGGGCAACCTCCTCATCCAGAATCACAAAGATCTCTTCCCGACTTAAACCAGACTCCTTTAACTTCTGCGCCATCCATCGGTAGTCGTAGTCCTGGAGTTCGCGTCCGGTAAACAGCTCCGATAATGCGTGCCAGACAGGAACGCGGGTCATCAGTTGAGCTTCTGTTAGTTGCATATTAGTTTCTCCCCTGTGGCCGGCAATACCCAATGGCCCGATGCTACAGTGTATGTCAGATATCTGGATAAACGATAGTCAGAAATAGCACCGGACTTACAAGGCAAAAATATCTGGCCTGAATATAAATAACTCGATACTCTGAAATAATATTAACAGTAAGCGATCTTCTTAATGCAGATTAGAACTTACTGAATAAGATCTTTTTGATACTAATGTTTTAATAAAAAAAGAGTTTTCTCCAGGAAGCTACGCCATGTTTCACCCCACGGTTCGGGATGGAACCTGTCATTCGCAATTTTCTCCATAATGGAGGTAAGCACTTCCTCATCTTCGATTTCTAATAAAGAGGAAATTTCTAATTTAGCATTTTCAATTGATGAGATACTGTAGTCACGATAGCTGCCGATAATCTCATTAATTGAATTGCCAAAATCATCGTGCTCGTTACTAAAATAAATAGTGAGCATATCCTGTATGGCAGGGTACTTACGGCCCGGGTTTTTATCCCATATATGGGTAAGACGTGAGAACATAGTACGGTTTCCCCTGATAAACGATGGTTACCAAATTTAAGCGGGACAACTGTGCCTGGTGTTTGGCTTTAACGAATCGGCTAGGTAAGCGCTAGTCTGCGTACCGTCTTCAGGAATTCGTAGGTAGTCGTTTCCCATAACTCAGGCGAAAAATCATATCCATATCGGCTTTTGAATTCATCATCCTGCCTGTCCCTGTAACTCTCAATGAAAGTATCAATCTCTTAGCCTGCTGGGTAATTGATAGTGAGGCGCCCTCTGCTTTTTCCTGCACCAAGCAAAGATTTGATATTTTCTCGATTAAGATAGACTGCTCTAGAAATTACGTCTTTGCAACGGTTTCCAGAAGTGAGCGTCTCTGTCGGGTAATTCACTCTCTTGATTTTTCCCACCTGTAGACCATGCTCATTTGATACATGCGAGAAACAATAACGTCATCTTTAGCCGAAGGTGCTACAGGTAGTTGGCCTTTGGTATATCTAATGATGCCCCTTAACAATAAGAGACCACCATGCTTGAACTCCGTCCTAATTGCGAATGCTGTGATAAAGATCTGCCCCCTGAATCAAAAGAGGCATTCATCTGTTCATTTGAATGCACATTTTGTATTGATTGCGTGACCCAACGGCTTAGTGGCCTGTGCCCGAACTGCGGAGGGGAACTGGTGCGACGTCCAATACGCCCTGAAGCATCCCTCCTGCGATATCCTGCATCCAGTCAGCGTCACTATAAACAGTAGAGATGAAAACTATGTTCGCTCTTTGCTTATAACGTCCTAAGTGATCCTGCTAGTCGTCTGCTGAGTACCAGAAACGGATGTTAAGTATTGGGGCTCCATCATTGTATTGCTTTATGCAACTGCTGATTATGGTTGCTATGGCAGGCATTTTTCCACCGGAAAAAAAGCCGTAACCCAAGATTACAAGGATTACCCTGGGTTTGAGATGCCCCTTCCTGAAAGATTTCGAAGAAGAACCTTTACGCACTTTCATCATACTTCTTTCAAAACTGCACCCTAAACGTTTATGGTGTGGATTCTCATACAATTATGAAACAGATGTTATTCATGCCGAATGCACAAAAGAATAAAGACTGGGTCAAGCTTGCACACACGCCAGGGAAAATAGAGCGCTTGGAGGCGTATTTCAGCGGGCATGGTTATGAACCTCATCGGCACGATACATATGCGATCGGCAGGACATTGTCTGGTGTGCAACGTTTCCGTTATCGTGGCAGTAAACAACATAGTTTACCTGGTGGGACGATGGTCTTACACCCGGATGAAATTCATGATGGAGAGGCAGGAACGCTCGAGGGATTTCAGTATCGGATGTTTTATATCGAGCCCGCTTTAATTCAGAAAATTTTAGGCGGCAAACCGTTACCATTTATTCACAGCGGGATCTCATCTGATCCCCGGTTGTTTGCCGCTACCGGGCCGCTTTTAAAAGCGCCAGAAGATTCTATTGATACGCTTGAAGAGGAGGATGCCCTTTACGATCTTGCCCAGACTCTGGCAGTTGTGTCAGGGCAACGATTTCGTCGATGCCTTGTGGACTATCAGTCTGTCGAGCGCGCTCGCGAATATATACAATCTGAATTCAGCCAGAACATCACGCTGGATACGTTGTCCTCCGTCTGTGGTAAAGATCGCTGGAGCCTGAGCCGGGATTTTCGAACTCTTTTCGGAACGAGTCCTTATCGCTACGTAACAATGCGCCGTCTCGCATACTGTCGACATCTGATTCAGTTAGGCCTGTCACTTGCGGAGTCTGCGTTGGCGGCAGGGTTTTCAGATCAAAGTCATATGACACGCCAGTTTATAAAAGCATATGGCATTTCACCGGGTCGTTGGCAAACATTTATTCAAAAACGCCGTCCCTGAGTTGCACGATCGTTCAATACCGGTACCGCAATATTATTTATCCTCGGCGTTTCTTAGCCATTAAGGAATGTCATCATGTACTCACCTGTAAATCTGGAACAGAAGTTCTCTCTCTTCGATACTCACTGGCAGCCAAAAGTCATCGCGCAGATGAACGACTACCAATTCAAAATCGTGAAAATAGCGGGCGACTTTATCTGGCACTCACATCCGGAAACCGACGAATCCTTTATCGTAGTTGAGGGGGTTTTGCGTATTGATTTTCGTGACGGGTATGTTCTTGTCAAGCCAGGAGAAATGTTTGTTGTACCTAAAGGTGTTGAGCATAAAACGTCAGCTGAGACGACGGTAAAAATGATGATGATAGAACCCTGTGGTGTCAGGAATACCGGGCATGAAGGTGGGGAACGCACCGCAGAAAACGATATTTGGATTTAATTTGGGGAGATTTTAAGCCAGCCGATCGGCTGGCTTAAATAGTAGAAAACAAGTACATCGGCTTTTCTCCTTACTCAGCTTTGCTTCATGCCTGGAGCGGACGTTGCTAACCTGGTGATGTGGCTTTATCGGGGCATATCAATATCGCTAACATTGCTAAACTCAACGAGATATATGCAACCTGAATACGGAGCTCTTAATGGTCACCACACATGTTTTCATCGCGGTCAGTCTTGATGGGTATATCGCCCGACAGGATGGCGATATCGACTGGCTGTTGAAGCGCGATGACCCGACAGAAGATCATGGCTATGCCGCATTTATCGCAGACAAAGATTGGATCATTATGGGGCGAGGCAGCTATGAGAAGGTGCTGACCTTTGACGAATGGCCTTATGACCGACCCGTGCTGGTGCTTTCCCGGCAGCTAACTGATACTCCCGTGCCCGAAGCGCTGAAGGGTAAGGTGCAGTTTTCATGCTTCACGCCAGGGGAGGCTCTTGCTCACCTGAAGGAGAAAAACGTGCACAGGGTATATATCGATGGCGGGCAGTTAATACAGTCATTCCTGCGCGAAGGCCTGGTTGCCGATATCGTTATCACTACCGTTCCTGTCCTGCTCGGGTCGGGAAAACCGCTGTTCGGAGTACTGCCCCATGATATCGATTTGACTCTATTATCCAGCCGCAGCTTCCCGTCGGGTCTGGTGCAGTCGCACTATCGGCTGATGTCATAAGCTGAATCTAAGCATAGTAGCGACCTCCGCCGATAACCGCTGTGGTGATTGTGGGATCAGCCGAAAAGGATGCCATCTCTACAGGGATATTACTGTTCCTGCAAAAATATCTGGCCTGAATATAAACAACTCGATATTCTGAAATGCTTTGTATTTTTTGTGAACAGGAAAAAGTATGCTGAGTACATTACCCGATTTACACAGCAGTTTTGCAGAGCAACTCAAACTTAAATTTCAGTCTGATTCGCGAATTCACTCCCTTCTCGCTGGCGGCTCGATTGTTCATGGCGGGTTTGATAAATACTCCGATCTCGATTTTGTCGTTGTCGTAGACACTCTCCACTATGACGAAATCATGACGCAGCGTAGGGAACTTGCCGGAACATTAGGCCATCTGCTCCATGCTTTTACCGGGGAACATGTCGGAGAGCCTCGCCTGCTAATATGCCTGTATGGCCCAGAACTACTTCATGTCGATCTGAAATTCGTCACTCTGGAAATGCTCACTCAACGCGTTGAGGAGCCAGCAGTGTTATTTACCCGTGATAACACTGCTCTGCAGCGACAACTGGCAAAATTTAGTGCTCACTGGCCTGACATGACGCCGGAGTGGTTTGAGTCCCGAGCCTGGATCTGGCTGCATTATGCAGTGGTTAAGTTGGGAAGGGGCGAACTCTTCGAAGCGATTGGTATGCTGTCATTCTTCCGCGAGCAGGTGCTGGGGCCAATGCTGTACCGTCGTGCCAATCTTCCGCAACGTGGGGTTCGCCGCATTGAATTCCACGGCATTGACCCTGATGGCCTGCTGACTTCCACGCTGGCAACGCACGATCATGACTCCGTCAGCATGGCCATCAGAATGGCTGTTGACGCTTATATCATTCTGCGAGCTGATGCTCTGCCTGAGAATATCGCAGATGATGCGGCTCGTTGGGCGGTTCTCGCGATGCTGAAAGCGTATTCTGACAGGGGTTAAATCTGTACTCCGGTCGCTTACACGGCCGGAGTAAAAGTACCGACGATCTAAATCCCAGGATTGGCCGTCTCAGTTTAGTTACTACAATCCCATGCTAAAGCCAGGTTCAGGTGTCCAAAGCAGGGAAAAGTTCAAATGTCGGCTGAATGCCAGAAGTTGGCATCACGAACGCTATTGCTCGTAAGGTCAGCTATCTAAAAAACGTGACCTGCCTGGATGGGATACTTACCTATCTAACGGTCTAACGATAGAAGCTGAAAAAATGATGGGTTTATTCCTTCAAGCGTAGTGGGGATAAACACATTAGAATTGTTTTTTATTGAGGAAAACTATAAGGGAGTTGTATATAAATCAATGATCAGGGTTCCATTACTTAGCGAGTATTTAAATGATCAAGATGTTCTATTAGTTAAAAAATTGATGAAAATATGTTTTCTTTTGAGAAGGTTGAAGGCTTTTCTCTCGAAAATAAAATGGTAATCATAATTCTAAGCAGACTCTATGGCTATCTCCATGATGATAACCTACTCTTTACTCCTGCTCTTTTTACAACTCCAATTGTTAATGAAAAATATGATAATCTGACAGATAAATTATTTCGATTTCCATTCAATTCGATTTTTAAAAGATCTCTCTCAGCACTGGGCAAATTACTGTATGGACCAGAAATAATTTCTCCAGAAGGTAATTCTATAATTATGCATACTTCTGTTAAAATTGTTTTTTCATTCGAATCAATAACAATAAGCCATCTATCGTCAGTTCTAATATTAAGAATCTTATATGTTAACTGTGAATGCGCATCACTTTGGCCAGATTTTTTTTGATGGGATTCATTATTTTGTTCATCTTACCTACCATTTTTAGTATCCACATTGAAGAATATAATCTTACTTACAGTATAATTAAAGAGGTTTTCGGTCAATGTTTTTATTCACAAAAAACTAACAAACAAGATTATACTATGTGCATAGAATGACTTACACATGTTAATCTAATCAAAAAAATTGTTAGTGAGCATATAATACCACATTATATTTTTTATCTCATAAATGTAGTTAAAATTCTTTTTAAATCATCTATTGCATCTTTATGACCTTTTTCAACGATGCCAATTACTTTTTCAAATGAAAGTTTTTCTAATAATTTCTCATAAATATATTTTGCCCCAGAGTTTTTAAATCCAACCTTTGGTAGTTTGTACCGAGTGCGATCTTTATATTTTTTAAAAAGTTCTTTTTCTATACTATCGAAAGGAATGAAATAAATGTTTGGAATAGAACTTTTATTTCCCAGAATTTCATTTTTCACATCAGCATCTAATACAGATATGACGTTTTTAGGTTCTGAAAGAAATAATTGATGTTTATTTCTGTCCATTAAAGAGATTACACCCTGGCAACCGCCTACATATATTATCTTGTAAGAATTTTTACTTTGAATTTTAGAAAGCAACCTATTCAAATATTTTTCCAATACAATGTCTTCTGTAAGAATGTAACGATCATAACCAGTGAAACCGAACATTGCACTTTTTACAAAATTATAAGAACACGGGGTTGATGAAACGACACCATCATTATCCTCCAAAAAAAGTAATAATTCATGTTCTTCATCGAGTGTCCTTAATAAAGCAAGTGAGTGAGTCGTAAAGATAATTTTCTTGTTCTTCTCTTGGCAAAGTTCTCTCAGGTGTTTAATTAACCTTACTTGTGCGGCTGCATCAAGCGAAGTATCAATCTCATCAACAATGATGATATTTTTATCCGAATTTAATAAACGGAACAGGTTTATTATAAAATATTCACCAGTACTAAAATGGTCTTCACGAATATATCTGCCATTGGCTGCAATTAAGAAAAAGTAATCAACACCTTCAATGTTTGTTGTTTTTAGTTCTTTAAATTTATTATTGTCATAGATGATGTTTAAAAATGAACTCATATCATCCGCAGGAATATATTTCTGTGTTATGACATTAGCCCTAAATAGGGAGTCGAGACTACTCAACTTCGAGAATTTTTGAAATCTATCACCAAATGGTGTTGATAATTCTAAACTATATGTATGTTCTAAATTTATATTTCCCTTAATTTCTAAATAATCAATTGCCGGGGAATAGAAAAACTTGTAAGTATTACCATACAGTTCTATTTCAATTTTACTTTTTTCATTCAATATGCCTGTCGGACTGGTTTGTTTAATTATTGAAGGCTTATGTAGCATCGATAAGGATTTTAAAAGAGTAGTTTTACCAACGCCATTTTTACTGACTATACATGCTATATTATACTTCTCCAAATCCAACAGAACATCCATATTCTTAACATGTTGTATATGTTGAACATTAATTTTTATTTGCATGTCAGATAGCCTTTCTAAAAAATAGTTCCACTAAGGAATTACCATACTTAGATTTAAGTTTTACTATGTAATCTGGATCTATAGTATTAATGTAATTCAACTGTCCAGTTAGTTTTGCTTTTGATTGGTTTTTATCTTGCTTTGAAAATTTAACAAAATCATCTTGATTTTTAGAAAAAAGATAAAGTTTTGTTTCTACTTCATTTTTTAGTTTTTTGCTAATGGTGAGTGTTCCATCAGGTTGGATTTTCACACCCATTATATCTGTATTTTTCCCTTTCTTTATTAACTTGGTTTTTTCAGTATTAATAGTAAAACATTGGTGAGCATCGAAAGACAGTATTTTTGTTAATTTATCAATATATTCATCTTTATCTAGGTAATTATTTGAAGAAATGAGAATGTCGTCAGCATATCTGGTGTAAGTTAGATTGTTTTTAATGCAAAAGATTTTTATCTCGATATCTATTAGGTTAAATACTGCATTACTAATTTGGGGCGAAGTTGAGAACCCCATAGGCAAATGACCATTATAAGTAACTAAATCACAAATTTTATCTAAATAATCACATAGATCTGAAAATGGGAGGGCTTCAATCTGTCGGTTGATACACTCATAAATTGACATGCGGGTGATTGAAGGGAAAAAATTCTTGATGTCTGTTTTTAAAATGAATTTATTATTTGAATGAGGACGAATAGCATCAACCACATTGACATTTTTTCGATAGGAAAAAACACAATCAGTTTGTATTTCTAGAAGATCAAAAATAAAAAGATTAAGAAAAGAATGAATCCTTTTTAGATTACTACTACATTTGACTACCTGACGACTTCCTACGGATATAGTATTAATGTTATTAGTGATGTTTAAAGTAAGCATTTCCGAAAAATCCAGCTTACCATTGAAATAAGCATTAAAAATTTCGTCCAGTTTGCTTTTTTTCATAAAAAATTCTCAAGCTGCTAATTATTGATTTATTGTACTTTTTTATGTGTTTAAATTCTACAATAACAATAGATACTGATCAAATCTACATTAACTAATTGCGGACCGTTATTGTATTGTGGATTGATAAGTGGGAAGGGGAGGATACGTAAACTTTTTAATGGATATAATTACAAAACCCCTCAATTACCGGTGTTTTATTGACACCATCTATATTGAGGGGTTGTAACGTTACTAATTGCCTGTAGAGGCCATCTATCATGACTGGGGAATGCCCACTAGTCAGACGGCATAATATCATCTTAGTTTAAGAAGCTCTGAAAGTCAAGCCCAAACCAAGCTTTGATAAGGAGTGTTCATACCTTTTTGCATCTTCGGAAATGGACAATTGAAGTAGCAGTTGATGAGTACGTCTGTAAAGACAATTTATTTGACAAGTGCTGGACGTAAATCAGCTGAGAAAATTCAATTTTTCTTCATCTAATTGCTCAGGATCCTGAATAATATACCCCTATAGTACTGATGTTTTTCTTTTGTTTCCAGCGTTCTAACTAACTTTTGTTCATATTCACATGTTTCTTCGAATGTAAAAAATAATCAAATTATCAGCTAAGTATGGGATTATCTTAGCTGATATCATTCTATTTGTTAGTATGTGATTGCATGTTAAATGGTTTTTGCGATAAGCCTGCACGCATAAATCTAAACCTGAGATATGAAGAAATATTATCTTCATGTGATGAGAGTATCAACTGCCTATTACTTAACTCACAGCGTAGTAAGTCGCTTAAAGATGCAATATTTATCTCGTCAAGAGATTGAGCTGGATCATCTATCAGAACAAGGGGGGACTTCGCATACACTTTATTAAGTGATAGGAAAAAGGCCAAACTTAATGCCGATAGTTGTCCAGAACTCATTGACATGGTTGCGTCATGTTCTGATTTTTCTGCTGTGCAGAACCTCAGTCTATCTCCATTCCCTTCATCTATAAATAGTCCTAAGCCACGTTGGTAGTTTTGGATAAGTCTACCGCTATAAATATGGAACGTTAACTCTATATCAGCGATAGTTTTTTTAGAATAATCTCTGTTTAATATAGTTAGTTGTTCCTTTAATGTGGTAATTTTCTTTTTAGCATTTGTTAAAGCTTTATCCATATCTAACAAATCGTTAAGCTCTTTTTTTAAAGCTTTAAGTCTAACATTATTTGCTTCAATCTTTTTGTATAAGAAGTATTTTTCCTTTCGATTGATTTGTGTTAAGTCCAAGTTGAAAACATCATCTGGTGTGGCGAATGATTCATTCAAGACTGATTCCCAACCTCCAGGAAGTGTGATCAGCTCATTTTTCTTTTGCTTACGTATCAGCGATATTAATGATTGTTTTCTTGATTCTATTTCTTCTGGTATATTTGTAAAAGTCTGCGGGTAAGATATTTCGATTTGTGAAAGCCTTTCATTTATTTTTATTATCTTTTCGAAAATACTCTCTGCCTTTTGTAAACTGTCAAACAAGTTTTTGTCAAATTTAAGTTGTGCTTGTGTTTCGACTAAACGCTGTATTTCAGCATCCTTATATTTATTTATTTCATTAAGTTCAGTTTGTAGTAATTTACCTATGTTATCTAATGAGCCTTCTAATAATTTACTTTTAATATCAATCGCGGCTAATAACAAATCTTTTGTGAGCCAGTCGTGCCCGCAAAGTAAACAATTTTTTTCTGATAGAGATGTAGCCTTCTGATGTTCTTCGGTTAATTTCTTTCTTGCTTGGTTAATGTCGACAAGCATAATATTTTTCTTGCCTATTTCGTTTCTATAATTATCTCGAACTTGTAAACGCTTTTTGAAATCTAAGATATCCAAATTTACATAAGATTTAATTTTGTCTATGTCTTCCTGAGTTATAGAGTCTTCTTTTTTACGCAAAATTCCTAAAGATAAATTGATTCCATTATTAATTTTATTCTTTTGAGTCTGTTCTGGGTAGGATTCAATATGGTGTCCTACTTTTATAACCTCTGTTAAAAGTTTTTCGTTTTTTGTTATGAAGTTTTCTATTCTGATATTATCGATAATTACGCGAAGCTGTTCTTTGTTAGTAATTAGATTTTTAATCAATAAAATTTTGGTTTCATTTACTTTTGTTGTTTCAATGTCAGAAAAAAATGAAGGGTTCTCAACATCCCATGATGGTGTAATAAGATGGGTTGAGATTTTTTCATATTGAACAGGATTATTCTTATTCGTTCCAAACTCACTTATCGCTTGGATTTGTGATGTAAGAGAGTTTCTCTTTTCAGTGAAATTAAGGCCATTGATTTTTCTTGTTAATGCCTTTTCAACTCGACCACATAAATTTATATTGTCAGTTAGTTCACTGACATTCATTAAACCCCCGATAGCATTTTTCCGCTCTCTTATACTTTTAGCGAAAATAAATGAACTCTGCCCTTGTTCAAGATAGTTGAGGAAGTTGTAGTTCTCAGTGAATTTTTCGCCTAATATTTTATCAAGTTCATTTTGTGTGATTAAGGTGCTGTTTTCGTAGGAGTCTAACAACTCTAATTTATATAGTTTAAATATATTAAAATTATCTGCTTTATTGTTCTGTATTATTTTTAAATCGTCTGCAACCGCTCTGCGTGAAAAGTAAAGTTTTTCATTGTTATCATCCGACATCTCCACACTGATTTCGATATCCTCCTCTCCTTTTGTTTTGTTCCAGAAAAGGTTATCACTATAATTTCTAACGCCTCCTGGCATTATTGTTTGACATAGTTGTTCAATTCTCTTTATTTTTCCTGTAAACAATAATTCTAAAGCATCATATACGCTCGTTTTGCCATATCCATTAGGACCTTCAAGTGTCAACAAAGAAGAACTCTCAAAATCGAATTCCACTTTATCAAAAGCCTTGAAGTTATTTATTCTCAGCTTTGATAGCTTCCAGTTCTTCATTTATTAATTCCTCAATTAGCATTTCTAAATTTATATCTGTTTGTTTATTTGCTGTGCTGATCTTATTATATGGCTCAGATAGATTTAATGAATCTACCAGTGTATTGATTTGGAGATCAATTGGGACAATATCCTTTTCTATATCAGGCATCTCTAAAAAAGGTAGTTTAATGAAAATTCTAGCTGCCATATTATACAGGCTAGGTCGGGATGGATCTGCTTTATATGTGGAGAATTCTTCATGATCTGAGAGAACTGCTTTAAGATTATTGAAGTTCTTCCTGGAAATTAATTGATTCTCTTCAGTCGAATAATACAAAACATATTTTTTAAAATGATAAGCATTTTCTTCTATATCAAATATACTTTTTTCATATTGCTTGTAATTTGAAAGTTTGTCGAGTTGAAATACTATTATAAGATCAGTGTTTTTTGCAAAGGCTGGTGCTTCTAAAAGTTCAGTTGGAGTGTTATTAATAATTATCTCATTAATAGAACTCGCATCTTCAAGTTTATCTGTTCTGTAGGTTATTATATATCGACGTAATTCATCCTTCTCCTTTTTAAAAAAAATGAATATTATCTGACGTACTTTCAATTTTTATAAAGTGGTGGTCTTCAATAGCCTGTTTTATAAATTCATTTAGCATTTAGTTCAGCCTCTGCTTTATCAGTAGATATAACCCTTAAATCAAATTCCCTTACAATATGGTTATTGTTATCTTTAGTGTCGTTAACTGTTGTAATTTTTTCTGAGGTTGCTGATACTATCGTTTCATCGGATACTTTATAGGCTATTATGTTATTATATTCATAAAGCAATGATGCAAGCGTGGCATTATCCCTTATATGTTTTTTCAACTCCTCTTGGAATGAAGTATTTCGTCTTCTTCCATCTCTAATTGTCAAAGCTGTTGGAAGGTATTTGTTTATTTTTTTTGAATAATGAGGCAAGCCTATCAGATTTGGTATGTGAGATATTGCTGATACTACATCAAGATAATCCCGGACATCATCTTCATTTATAACATTGTTTTGTCTATGAGGCTGCAAAGAGGTATGCATCTGTATGGCAGAGTTATAATTTAAGCTATAAATAAATCTGAAAACGTTTGATATCGATTCAATTTGCCTCTCGCTAAAAGCGTCTAAGTCATTGTAGAACTCAGTTTCAATAATATTTGTTATTTTTTCTTTGGTTAATAATGCATGGTATACTTCGTCTGTACGATTAAGGGGAGGGGAGGTTAGTAGTGCCAAAAAAATGCTACTTGATATTCTATTATGATAGGCAGCATAGTCTTGAGTTTGTCCCTTATGAACTAAGTTGTGAATCAAAATTACTTTGTTGGTGATAAATTCAGAGAGTAAAGTAGATTTTTCAATAATTAAATTTTTTGTTTTAATCAAATTATTGGTATCTAAAAATAATTCAATTTGCTCATCAATTAATTCATTTATTTTTGATAGTAAACAGTATTTAATATCGCCATAACTGTAAAACTCAACTATTTTTCCATCATTGCTTATGTAATTTTCAAAATTATCAAGTTTTTTAGCTACATGAAAATATCTGATTGTATTTTCATCACAGTCAGTAGCTATACATGCTGCTTTATAAATAGCTTTGACATATTCAGAACGATATTGCGATAACTTTGCTTTCACTTGATGAGTTGAAATCACTTTGCCATCACAATAAATAGCAAAGTCATCAGTGCTATCTAATTGCAACTCAAAATCATCAATTACTCTCTGTTGAAATAATTTCTCTGTTAATAATTTCAGGCAGTGATAAAGAGCCACTTTCCCTTGGTAAACAAAGCCCCCCCAAGAACTGATCGCACTTCCCGGCAGTGTTTCCTCTATGTTAGACATTTTTTATCCTATGAAAATTTTTACTAAACATAGCTATAAATCAGAATTCTTACATAGACATACTAATCATTTTAAGTGCGATTGAAATGCAAAATGTTCACTCACTTACTCATAACTGTGAGAAAGCTCAATTATGAGAGAAGCTAAAGTGTAAGTATCCCGGCAAAACTGATCTCCTCCCTGTAAACAGTGCCAGGCTAAACTGAAGTCTCCGGTCTTTCTTCCATCTCAAAGAGAGGCACACCGGCATGAAAACGACCCGTTATACCGAAGAACAGATCGCGTTTGCGCTGAAACAGGCCGAAACCGGCATCCGCGTCGGGGAAGTCTGCCGAAAGATGGGCATTTCTGAGGCCACATTTTACAACTGGAAGAAGAAATTCGCCGGTCTGGGCGTAACAGAACTGCGGCGTCTGCGGCAACTGGAGGATGAAAATCAGCGGCTGAAGAAACTGGTGGCTGATCTGAGTCTGGACAAGGAGATGCTGCAGGAGGTACTGAAGCAAAAGTTCTGAGGCCGGCTCAGAAGCGTCAGGCGGTGCATTTTCTGCGGGAGGCTTACCGTATCAGTGTCCGACGGGGATGCGGACTGCTGATGCAGAGCAGAACCGTTTACCACTGGCAGAGCCGGCGGGATGATCGGGCGATAACCCTGCGTATCAGGGAAATAGCGGAAACCCGAATCCGCTAGGGTACAAACCGGAAACATAGGTAACACTTTAGACCGGATACATGGGTAACAGTTATAACTGGCATAGAAGAGGAGACTCGCTATGCCCTGGACTGAGACCCGACCGATGCAACGTCGTGATTTTATCCGTGCCAGCTTCGCTGGTACGGACTCTTTTTCCGCACTGTGCCATCGCTTCGGCATCAGTCGTAAAACCGGGTATAAGTGGCTCGAACGATTTGACCCGTCCGAACCCGCTTCCCTTTTTGATCCCTCACGCGCGCCACATTCTCATTCCCGTATTGTTCCGCCTGATATCATCACGCATCTGATCGCATTACGACAAAAACACCCTGACTGGGGGCCGAAAAAGCTGCGTATGTGGCTTCTGAATCATCGGGTCGACTTTCCGGTTCCGGCAGCCAGCACTATCGGCGATATTCTCAAACGCGAAGGTCTCGTGCCGGACAGAAAGCGAAAGCACAGAACCCCAGGTAACCGACAGCCGCTGACCCCCATCCGGGAAATCAATCAGGTCTGGAGCGCTGATTTTAAAGGTAAGTTCAGGTTGCTGAGCCGGGAATACTGCCATCCGTTTACGTTGACGGATAACCACAGCCGCTATCTTCTGAGCTGCAGAAGTAACCATCATGAGAACACCGCTTTCGCCCGGCAGTGCCTCACCGATGCGTTCCTGGAATATGGCCTGCCCGATGTGCTGCGGACGGATAACGGGCAACCCTTTGCTGGTGTCGGCGTGGCGGGACTCAGTCGTCTGTCGGTCTGGCTAATCAAACTGGGCATCAGGCCGGAGCGTATCAGGAAGGGGCATCCGGAGGAAAATGGCCGCCATGAACGAATGCACCGCTCGCTGAAAAGTGCACTGAAGCACGGGAATATCTTCAGAACACTGGAGGAGCAGCAGGTCTGGTTCAGTCATTACCGGAAAGAGTTCAACCATGAACGTCCGCATGAAGCGCTGGACGGCGCCACCCCCGATCAGGTGTGGCGTCCTTCCCTGAGGCGCTGGAATGGAAAGGTCCCTGACTATGAGTGGCCTGAGGGCGCCCGACTGTACAGGGTAATGTCAAAGGGGGTAATACATATCGGGAAGGAAGTGTTCCTGAGCGAGTCACTGCTTGGGGAATACATCATGCTGGAAGAAAAAGATGATGGTATTGAGGCCATCATCTTTAACGGAATGACACTGGCTTACTATGACCGGAGAGCGCAGAGTATTATCCGGATAGACTAGGAAAGTGTTACCTATGTTCCCGGTCTGATCTGTAACCTATGTATCCGGTCGTACATACGGTTGCCCGCGTATTCATATTCAGTTACGACGGGAAGGCTGGCGGGTTAACCACAAGAAAACACACAGGATCTATTGTCTGGAAGGACTGAATTTGCGGAGAAAATGCCCGCGCAGGCATGTCAGTGCAGCACATCGTCAGCAACGTCCTGTCCTGACCGGTGTCGATCATTGCTGGAGTATGGATTTCGTGTCGGATAACCTGTTTAACGGACGACGTTTCCGGGCGCTGACTGTAGTCGATAATTTTAGTCGGGAGTGTCTAGCGATCCATGCCGGAAAGTCGCTGAAAGGTGAGGATGTGGTCGGTGTGATGGAAGGGTTGCGGGTGCTGGGCAAGCGCCTGCCGGTACGTATTCAGACAGATAACGGCAGCGAGTTTATTTCGAAAAGTCTGCATAAATGGGCGTATGAGCACGGTGTCACAATGGACTTCTCCCGTCCCGGAAAACCAACGGATAACCCGTTTATTGAATCATTTAACGGCAGTCTGCGGGATGAATGCCTGAACATTCACTGGTTCCTCTCGCTGGAAGATGCGCAGGACAAACTCAACAACTGGCGCAGGGAATATAATCATGAGAGAACGCATTCATCATTAAATGACATGACTCCGGCTGAATTCATCCGAAGTCTCCGGAAAGACGAAGATCTCTGATTTAGCACTGCACTGAATTTGGGCCAGGGTCAACCCGATGATGGTTAATCAAAACCGTAGTACCGTTTTAAAGCTTTGGTTGCTACTTCTGTTGCGGCAGCAACACTAATACCTATGCTTGTGTTAGCAGCTTTTGATATTACATTAGCAAGCCATGTTCCAACAGCCGACCCGTACTGAGCTTTTTTGCCGGCAATTGGTCCATCGGTTTTGATCGCAACTTCTAATTCTTCAACATCTTCTTTCTCAAACCCGTTATCAAGTAATTGTTTTTTTAATGCTGGAAAATCATTCTTTGCTGCATTATTTGTGACGATTAAAGAGCTATTATCTCCTAAATTGATAACTGTGTTGTCACCAAAAATTGTTTGATTAAACAGGCTTGACGAATCAACTTCCTTCAACTTTTCTTCCATAGAGGTAGTTCCTGGTATAGCTGCAACTTGATCTGATAGCTCTAATACGAAATCTAAAAGCCGTGACCTGACTTGAGTTAATATTGAGGTAAAATAATGAACTGAAATGTCTTTATAACAACTCGTAATCTCATAATCGCTCTCAAGAAATTTGCAATATTTTGAGTATGCGATTTCAAGAGGTATTGATTGGATTAGACTAGTTTTGTCTCTTGCGTTTATAACTAGGTGTTCGATTTGGCTTATTGATACTCTAACTCGAGACTTACTAACGTCTTCATACTCATCATCATTCAGATGCGCTAGTGGAACCTGAATACCTTTGTAACTCCGCACTCCATTATTTGCGTTTACAAGTAAACGGGCAGGTACAGTTCTATACGAAGGTAGTTCAACTTCTGAAGGGTAACCATTGAGCTCATGATTAACCCAAGAGGCTAACTCCTTTTTGCCAATGGAATAAAGAAGGACTTTGGTTTTTAAGAGAGCGTTTGTCGTACCTTCATCTCCAGAACTAAGCATCTGGACGATTTCTTGCAACTGATCCATATGTGATATCCCATAAAAAAGCCCGCGTAAGCGGGCTTCTATGTCACTAAAGAGCCGCGGCTCCTTTGCGTATCTTTTTTGTCTCCTCACCGTCTGGTCGGTGTCCTGCTGAGACTGCTAACTTACTGTTTTTGTTGGTGTTGTCCTTACACCGTCCAATCATATTTGGTGGGCTGGCGGAGTCTGAATTGGTGCTGTAACTTGTTGTTTATTAGCAGATAATTTTCAGTTCAATTTTCATTTTGGTCCCATTGTTGGTCCTAAAAGAAAATGTCAGGTTTTTTGCAGGGGAGGTTACAGCAGGAGTCTCTTCGTCTAAGAGATTAGCATTTTGCTTTCCTTTAGTCTGCTCTGTATTTAAGCGTTTATTTCACATTAGTTTTTAGCAAGCCGGTATAGCGCCTTGCTCGCAAAATATCCACTACGGAAAGATATGGGGTTTGCTCTTGCCACGAAAATCCCTTCCGGTCGATACGGACAAGCCCGTATTTTTCTACCAGAAAACTCACCGCATCGCTGAGAGATATCCCGGCGTCAATATGCTCTTGGATGGTGGTTTCATTACTGAACGGTGTGTCATTCAGCGTCAGGCCATAGTGCTGCGACAACAGATGAGTTAGCAGGCACTGCCAGATTTCAATGGGTGACAGGCAGGGCTGAGTCGCCCGTGTCGGGTGTGATGATAAGGTTTGCATGATGTTTACTCTGTGATGTTCAGGGAATAAGTGGTGAGCTAATGCGGCTCAGTCTGGTCAGGATAAATAGCAATGTAGATATAACCATAGGAGCCGAGTGTATCGGCTTCGCAGGTGAGTCCGTTGTGGTAAAACGTGACGCAGTGCTGATAGCGGGGATTTAGCTCGCCGCTGGTGAGCATTAGTTCCAGTTGCTTGAGTATCAGGGGAAAAGCTTGGTCCAGGTGTAATACATCCCCGTCGCTGAAAGCACCGTTGAATCCGGCCCGGTCAGCGAGAAAATGCACCCGGTTGCCTTCCTGCACCAGACGAGCGCCAAAACAGGGTGTGATCGTGCGCTTTAGTCCCCACTGCTGGCAGGCGGGATTATCCGGCTTAGTACCGGATTCGGAGTGATTGTTCATTTAATTGTTCCTGATTAAAGGGAAAGATTAATTGAGAGTGACACTTCGAAGAATGACATAGGGACCATTGCGGTCCTGACGACGTTCAGCAAATACGGCCAGAACGCCGCGTATATCTTCCACCTCGCGGCCAGCATAATGGCAGATACTGCCTGACCATTTATATTTTCCCGTACTGAAGCGAAACAGCCGGGAGCCAGGATGTTGCCGGTATAGGGTCATTGCCTGGCGTTTACTGATGATTTTCATATCCAGCCTCGCTCCGCGAACGACACAATGCCCTCTGAGCCGATGACCAGATGATCGAGCGTGTTCACATCAACCAGTGCTAACGCTTCTTTAAGCCTGCCCGTAATGTTGCGGTCACATTGACTGGGCTCCGGATCACCGGATGGATGGTTATGCGCCAGCACGGCAGCTGCAGCATTTAAGCGAAGCGCTGACTTCACTACTTCGCGGGGATGGACCTGGACATGGTTAACTGAACCGGCAAACAGCGTTTCGCTCTCCAGTAAACGATGCTGATTATCGAGATAGAGCACCATAAACACTTCCCGTTCTTGTCCTGCCAGCTGTAACCGAAGCCAGTCACGGGCAGCAGTACTTGAGGTAAAAGATATACCGGGCTGACGCAGATATTTATCCAGCAGATTGATAGCCCGGCGAATGGTCTGTTGGGCATAGGGTGTCAATCCGGAAGTCGCGGGAAGTAGGCAACCATGTTGAGCCATAACCGACAGCGGAAAGAGTTCAGGCTGTGATGACAATGGGGATAACGCGGTACTCATGCTTGGCTCTCCTCAGTCGATGAGATGCATAATGGAGTTGCACTCTGGATGGTTCAGGTTCAGCGCGAAGTCGCGTAAGCGATAATAGTGCTCAGTCATCGCATCACACTCGGTGCGACAGGCGTGGTGACTGTATGTCATCAGACAGGCGACTATTCCTGCTGCTTCACTGGTGAGTTCTGCTCCATTGCCGTTCATGCTGTTAAACAATGCCCACTTTTCATCACCCTCCGACTCAGGAGACATAAAAGCGCCACCGTTGCTGAGCGTCGAAAAGTTCCAGATACCGCCGTGATAGTCAGTGCACAGGCGGTCCATCCAGGCAAAGATTCGGGGTTCAAGGGTTATCCATTGCGGGATGGAGCCAAAATGTTTCGGCCAGAAGCCAATGCGTAACTCATCAGGGACCACTGAGGCGGTAATTGCTGTCAGCTCAGCGAACTGATGATTTTGTGTATCCATTAAATTATCTCCCTTATGCCGGAACCGTTGTTTAACGCCCGAAAAACTCGAGCATATTCTCTGCCATTACCCACAGGGCACGATTGAGCTTCACGTCGCTATCAATACCGGTAACGGCACGGGTGCGACTGCTTTTCCCCTGTGCGGTTCGTCCTGACAATCCCCCTTTCATCAGGTTCTCCTGCACGCGCTGATAGACGGTCCAGAGGTCATCGCTGCAATCCTCCCGGCGACGTGAGGTCAGCAACTGCGATACCGTGACCGGCTGGTGGTTCTCACCAAAGCGATATTTCAGCGCGGCATTCGCCAGAGCGTGCTGTGCTGGTGGCGGAAGTAACAGTGACGCCATGGCATCACGTTTCTCATCCACCCGGTCAAAGACCCCGAGCACTTCGTAAGCCCCTTCAATCACCTTCTCGACGACATTACCTTTATGCGGTACACGCACTTCTCCGAATGATTGACCACAAACCAGACCGTTGGTACAGACACCACGAAACAGCCCCGGCAGCATCTGGTAGCTTGATGAGCCGTCATGGCTGTTGAGTAAAATGATTTCCGGTACCTGATGACCGTTTAGCTGCCCGACGCGACGCAGGCGAAGCATGTGTTTGGTGTGCTCCCGCTTGCTCTGGTCCCGAACCTTTGTCTGACAGGCAAAGAACGGCTCAAAACCCTCGCGCTGCAGGCTTTCGAGGATGGTGATGGTCGGAATGTAGGTGTAACGGTCTGAACGCGATTCATGTTTGTCACTCCCGAATACACTGGGAACATGACTCATCAGCTCTTCATGGGTCAGAGGACGATCACGGCGTATCTGGTTTATACGGCCAAAGCGGCTGGCTAATCTCATGAGTAATTCCTTTAAAAGAGGCAAAAGAAAACGCCCTGCTCGTTTGAGCAGGGCGTTCAGATAGAAAAGAAAGGTGGAAAGCGCGCGGTGTCAGCTGTCAAAATCAAACTGCCATGCGCCTTCGCTTGTCTGGACAACCACTTCCAGTACATTACAGGGAACCATCAGTCCCTTGCCGGTAAACTCATGGGATACAGCACCGCCAAATCCCAGACGTACCGGTTTCCACGGGCTGGCGAATTCTGCATCCTGGCAGTTTCCCCGGTTGACAATGAGTTGTTTAATCACAACCGAATCGACTTTTGATGTAATCCGAATCGATGAGTAGTGGCTGTAGCTTCCGGGACTAACACTGACGCTGACCGGTGAAGAAGCGGCCAGCGAAGAAAATGACAGCAGACAGAGTGCTACGACTGTGATGATTTTCTTCATTAAATGTCCTTTAACCTGTAAGAGTGAGGCAGAACTACAGTGCAAATCCGGGCACGCAGCCGTTGTCACCGAACGCAGGAAGAACTGCAGCAGCCCCCGCTAAAGTGAAAGTGACAGGTTTTACCCTGCTACCTGAAACCACGACACGTTTGCCGGTGCGTAATTTGTTCCATGCCCACATCACATTGTCAGATCCCACATGAGACTCGCTTTCGCTGATATTCACTTCTTCAGCGTTATCAATTCTCATGGCAAGTGTCTGACCGCTGTCCATCCTGACCTGATGGCCGTTAACGTCAGTGAAGATAATGGTCGCTGGCTGTGAGCCGGAACTATCGCAGGCCAGATAAAGTTGTGATTGCCCTTTACCGAGGATGGTGTATTCAGACGTTCCCTGCACATAGCCACTTACCCAGCGATCACGGTTGCCAAACGCATGCGAGACTGAAGGCGTCAGCACTGAAGCCAGTAAAAATGAAATAATCAGTTTATTTTTCATTGGAGTGTCCTGTCAGAAGCCAGCCATATTGCCCAGGGTCGTGATAATGAACAGCAGGCCGGCCATAAAGATAATGAGGGTGATGTACCAGCGGGTGAACTTACCGAACAGACGCAGGAATGTTTTCATGTGCGGTCCTTTGCAATAAGCCAGTACAGCAGCCCCGCCAGTATCGGGTCGATTATCAGACCGAGAATGAACCAGCCCCAGAACGAGCGTCCGTTAGCGGAAGCCACGATACCCAGCAACAGGGCCAGACCGCCCCATAACAGAATTAACGGCATATACTTTCCTTAATGCGTGACAATCCCTGCAATACATCGCATTGATTTTGATGGTTAAAACTAACAAATCACATAATGCCCTGTGGATTATGTGGCTACCGGATTAATCATGTACAACGATGAATATCGATCGGCTCGATCGACAAAATCGATCGTAATGAAACAAAGAAACTTATCGAAAACGGCGAGGCCGCTCATCAAAAGCGAAGTGACTAACCGAAGAAAAATCCCCAGAGAGAGCGTCCTGCCCGGGCGACAGTGTGGGTCACCGCATGCAGCGCCGAACGGGCCAACTGTGGCAGCGGAGCCAGGTCAATCACCTTATCGATAACGTCCACCACGGCATCACCAAAGCTGCTGCTTGCGGTGCTGATGACGCTGGTGGTGCGATACTCGTTCTGCAGGTGGGGAACCAGCGGGCTGCGGAGCTGCTTTGGGAGGCGGGTAATCATCGCTTCCACCAGACGTGACAGGTGAAAACGCCCCCGCACCGAGACCGGCAGAATATCCTGCTCAGCAATCCCTAACTGACGAGCCACAGCCTGCTGCTTCTGTGCAATACGCTCAGCCTGCAACGCTGAGGGCTGAGCGGACGACCAGTTCCACAACTCAGCCGGTTCGGTTTTGTCCACCTGGTTTAACACCCACAGCACCGGCGGCAGCGTTCCGCAGTACTGCGCAAAAACATCCTGATAAAACTGTTCTTCCACCGCATAAGCCCGGTCATCGGCCTTAAGCACCCAAAGCACCATATCCAGCCGTGGCATCAGTTCCCGGTACAGCTCGCGGTATTCGCCATCGCGAGTAACACTTTCACCCACACCGGGTAAATCCACGAGTGTCAGATAATGGCTGCCAAACCGCAGCCGCACACGCTGTGGCTGGCGGGTACAGGCTTCGACCGCATTGATGGCGCAGACTTCACTCCGGAACAATGCGTTGCACAGGGACGATTTGCCGACGCCGGTTTTGCCCATAATGCCAATCACGGGTTCATAGGTGACCAGCCGGTTGAGCTCCTGCAAGAGATGCTGACGCAGCGCACGCGGATAACGTCGAAGATGGCGGCGAATAATGGCGTAGCCCGAGAGATGTTTCATATCGGCCTCTAGATGTAAAAAAACCATCTGGAATAGATGGTCTGTTTAAGAGAAAGGTAAAGGTATTCAGTAAGATGATATATAACTGACTAAATTTTAGATCTCAGCTCTGACAATCGGTTTAAGCGAACACTGGATGAAGGCTAGTGAAATAGCTATGTGGGTCTGCTTTGTGCCAATAACGGACGTTGTTAAGCTTATGCAGTATGGATTCACGAAGAACATACATTATATATTGTCCTGATTGACTCGGGATGAAAGCTCCTGATGGCTCTTTTTAGCTGATTTCAAAATCTTTTAATTCCCCACCTTCAGCAATCAGATTTGAGATCCGCTTCGGCATTCGCCCCTGACCTGACCATGTTTTTGACTCTCCAGTTTCGTCAGTATATCGATACTTCGCGGGGCGGGGAGAGCGCGTCCTTTTAACCTTACCCGGAGAGCCAACAACAGCCATAAGTTCGGATGGGTCGATACCCTCATCAAGCATCATCTGACGAAGTGATTCCAGTTTATCGCGGCGCTGACTTTCATTTGCAAGACGTAATATCTCTTCTTCTCGTCGTTCTATAAGAACAATTTTAAACTTTTCCAGAACATCTTCCAGTACATCTAATGACATTTCACGAGTCTGGGAACGTAAGGTACGGATATTATTTAACTGTGTGAGAGCATCTGACATAAAAAGACCTCTTAAAGTTTCAGCAAATACCAATGTCGACGGTTGCTCATCAACCCGATTTTTCTTACTGAGCATTTTAATCCGATTGGTACATATTGTTATTAACGAGGTTTAGACTACTGATATAAATATCTTATCGCAAGACAAAACTAAGAAGAATGTGCAAGAACTAAATTCTAACTCCTACGAAATGTCCATGCATTTTTGAAGGTACTTAAAACTATGATGCCAGGAGTCATCCGGAGAGCCTTTTTATACCCTCATAACTTATTGCTTCAGTCACATCTGATGAGATTTAAAATGAGGAGAGACAGCGCCGCCACTTAGCAAGGTTTTTCACAAATGGCAAGATGGCACGCAGGGGGGAGACACCTGCATTTTGTCAGAGGGTAGCGAATTACTCTCTCTTAATAGAGGTGTTTCTAAAAAAGTGTAATGTAAAAAAAAAAGCCTGCTGTTAGCAGGCCATAAATGTTTTTAACTCATTTTTTGTTCGATTCTGATAAATAGGGTAAGCATGCAATTAAACGTGGAGCAGAGAGCATGACAAAAATACTATAAATATTTCCTAGCCGCATCAAGTATCTCCTGTGACGTTAACTCCCTGTCAGTAGCCACGTAAACAATACCATGATCGCCAGTTAAGGAAGGAAAACCTGCAGACATAATCTGAAGATGTGTTTCTTCACCGTTTGGATATTCCTGCCTGATAGAGGATATACCTTCCAGAACGGTCATGACCTTACAGGATTCAGCATTAAAGAAAACAAGGACTTTAATCATATTCTATTACCCTGTTCTCTCGTGGATATTAACTGGCAGATGCCATTAAGTTCAAAGCCATTACGCACTTCTTATTTAACTTGCGGTTTGCGTGTGCTTTTAGACTTTTTATGCAGTAGTACTGCACTTCTTCACATCGGTTAGCATGCTAATAATTTTGAAAAATAGGCTGACTAGATATTAAGAATAAACGACTTTCATCTGATTTCAGTTATGGATCTGACTACTCAGGAATAATCCTTCATCGTTGTCGCAGACCCACAGATATTCATTTATCGCAAAGTATTACGTTTGTAGCAGCAGGCCCTTTTTCACCACTCTGCATGGCGAACTCAACTTTCTGTCCTTCAAATAAGGTATTGAAATTCTCACCATGGAGTGCGGAGAAATGGACGAAGACATCTTTGCTTCCGTCAAGAGGTGAAATAAAACCAAAACCTTTATCTTCGTTAAACCATTTTACCAAACCTTTAATTCTTGTGGTCATACTGACTCCCATTAAACATAATAGCATTAATAGCATTAATAGCATTAATAGCATTAATAGCATTAATAGCAAACGTATAAGATTAAACGTATGGACTCAAAAGAGGAGATATCAACGATAGCGCCTGGTAATGAGAACTGCCCGGAAAACTTCAAAATTTCATTCGTACATCGAACTGATGGGATTCATTAAGGCACATGGAATCGATATAAGCAAATTATCTTTTAGCCGTCCAGAGGTCCTGTAGGAAAAATAAAAATGGCTGAATGCCATTTTCAATGTATAGTCTTTACGTGTTTTCAGTAAGGAATTGACTTGTCCCATAAAATGACAGGAATTGTCAAAAGCTTTGACATTCTTAGTGGTAAAGGCCTCATCATCCCATCTGATGGCCGAAAAGACGTTCTGCTTCACATTTCAGCCGTTAACTTTCGCGAATCAGAATTACTCATCCCTGGAAGCCGCATAGAATTTTGCCGGATCAACGGTCTCAGGGGGCCTGTGGCTGCAAACATTTATCTTTCCTGATTTTCAGCGTGACAAAATTAACAGATCAAAACTTAACCACACGTGGTACAGTGAATCTCATTCATTGAAAGGTTAATGGTTATGTCTGTTATCAATTACGCAATGAAACTCTTCAGCAGTGCGTCTACTGCCACTGCTGCCTGTCCTGTTTGTGGCTTAAAATCAGCACAACCGTTGTCAAAAATCCGGCTCAACCAGACCATGCTTTGCCCCGGATGTAAGGCTCTGTTTATCTCCCGACGCTAGCTCGACCAAAACCGCAGAACAGAGCTCATGTCCTATACTTATGTTAGATTCCGGCAGCTGTTAAATCCCTGATGCCTGACGCACATCCTGAGAGAACGTTTCTGAACTGATTTCGCAACTGCTCCTGCGCGCTAATGTCGCATCAGAGCAATGCTATGAAAATGAACCCCAGAGCGTGGTTTAACCGCTCCCGTATTCCGATGAATGCTGCCGAAAACCTAACGTTTTCGGCGAACGATCCTGCAAGCGAAAGCACTCCGCGGTCAGAACTCTTTTCGACTGCCCAGATGGAACGCTATGGTCAGAAGCTGGCACGGACCCATAAAGTATCACCGGATAAACATCCCTATTATCTTCTGAAACGGCTTGGCGACAATGAGGCCGTTATCACCCAAAACTGCTATGAGCTTAATGCAGGTAAAAAGACCAGTATCATGCCCGCCGGGGAGTGGTTGCTGGACAATTATTATCTGATTGAGGAACAAATCCGTACCGTCCGCCAGCACTTGCCGAAAAGTTTTGGTAAAGGTCTCCCGTCGCTGATGTCGCCGCTGAATTGCCCAAGAATTTATCATATCGCATCAGAGGCCATTGCTCACGGTGATGGCCGCTGGGATGCCACCAGTCTGACCAGCTATCTCGCTGCCTATCAACAGGTGACTCCGCTGACACTAGGTGAAATCTGGGCATTACCGGGAATGCTGCGCCTGGCGCTGATTGAAAATCTTCGTCGTATCAGTATGGAAGTGATAAAAGCGCAACAGGACAGAAACCTGGCAGATACGTGGATAACCAGGATTTTCGAATGTGCAGAGAGTGCGCCTGGTGATTTAATTATGGTGGTTGCCGATTTGGCGCGCTCCCGTCCTCCGTTATCCAGCGCGTTTGTCGCAGAACTGGTGCGGCGTCTGCAGGGGCACGGCAACGCGCTGTCGTTACCTCTTACCTGGGTTGATCAGTGCCTTCGGGAACAGGGAGTCACCACTGACATTCTCATAAATAACTTCAATCAACAGCTTGCCGCCAGCCAGCTGTCTGTCAGTAACAGCATCGCAGGTCTGCGATTACTGGGTGAAACGGACTGGGCTGATTTCGCCGAAACGATAAGCGTCGTCGAACAGGCATTAAGAAATGATCCTGCCGGTATCTATCCCCGGATGCACTTCAATACCCGGGATCATTACCGGCACGTAGTTGAGGTCCTGGCCAGAGACAGTGGGCTCAGCGAGCCTGAGGTTGCTGACAGGGTGCTGGCGCTTTCAGAGGAAAAAGCCCCCAATACACCGGAACATCATATTGGTTATTATCTCGCCGGCGAAGGTCGACAGGCACTGGATATACATCTTCTGGCAGACACCTCAAGACTCATACGCTTGCGGCACAGTTTCAACAGAATAACCCTGCTGTCATGGCTTGGCAGCCTGGCGTTGTTGACAACCGCAGCGACCGCGGCAATATTGCACGAAACTGCCATGCAGGGAGCAGGTTGGTTGTTAATCGCGGTGATATTACCTCTGGTTATCGCTTTAACTCAGTTAATGAGTGATTTACTCAGTGACGCAACCACCCGTTTTCGCGTTCCTCGCCCCTTGCCGGGGATGGATTTTTCAGCCGGTATTCCCGCTGACAGTGCCACTATGTTAGTCATTCCCTGCATGTTGACCAGCCACGAAAGTTTCAGCCAGCTCCTCACCAGTCTTGAAGTTTGCTGGTTGGGGAATGAAAACGAAAATCTCAGGTTCGCGCTGCTCACTGATTTTGCAGATTCTGAAAATGAACCCTCGCCGGAAAGTCACGCGCTGCTCAGACAGGCTATCGCTGATACGCAGGCGCTGAATCGGCGCTACCCCTCCGGCCGACCACGTTTTTATCTGTTACATCGTCAGCCTGAATGGAACCCCTCGGAAGGAGTGTGGATGGGCTACGAACGCAAGCGGGGAAAACTGGCGTTGCTGAACAGCTGGTTGCGCCATCCGGGAACGCAATTCGTCAGCGTTGCAGACATGCCGGCCCACCTTTTACCGGATCACATTAAATACGTCATTACCCTGGACAGTGATACGGTGTTGCCGCGCGATACGGCTCACAAACTGGTCGCGGCGATGGCCCATCCGTTGAATACGCCAGAGTATGATCCGGTACGCCAGAGGGTGGTCAAAGGATTTGGTATTTTACAACCCGGTCTTGCGGAGGAGATACCACGTAACGGTCAGGGGCGTTACGCCGCCCTGCGCAGCAGCATACCGGGTAATAACCCCTATACTATGATGTCTTCGGATATCTATCAGGATCTCTTTGGGGAAGGCTCGTTTGTGGGCAAAGGGATTTACGATGTTGACATTTTTATGCAGGCCACTGCCAATACCTGCCCGGAAAATCTGGTACTCAGCCACGATCTGCTTGAAGGATGCTATGCACGTTCGGGTCTGCTGAGCGAAGTGTTACTGTACGAACAGTACCCTAATAATTATCTGTCGGATGTTGCACGACGTTCACGCTGGATCCGGGGTGACTGGCAACTGCTTAACTGGCTAAAACCACGCGTCAGAAAAGCCGATGGTACCCGGGTCAGGAATCCGCTGACCGCGCTTTCTTACTGGAAATTACTCGATAATCTACGTCGCAGTCTGGTCGCCCCCTCCTTACTGATATTGCTGTTCTTCGCTCTGCTTTGGGTACCCAATCCGGTTTACTGGCTGGGTATACTGTTGCTGATATGGCTGTTGCCAGCCCTCCTCTGCATTAGCCACGACCTTCTGCATAAACCTCTGCGTCGCCGCGTGAAGTCGCATCTGTTACTGGTGGGGGCGGGCGCGCTAAAGCGTCTGTCAGGTATCAGCCTTAATTTTGCGATACTGCCGCACGAAGCCGGATATTCGCTGAAAGCGATCGCCGAGACGCTATGGCGACTGGGGATAAGCAGGCGTCACCTCAGCCAGTGGGTCAGCCACAGCCAGGACAGCAGTCAGGCCAGACCCACTGTTGCACGTTTTTATCAGGCGATGTGGCTGAACGTTGCCGGTGGCGTGGCGCTGACAATACTGACCGGACAATTTGCCCCACAGCTGCTGGGGATTGCGTTACCGATCGGTTTGGTATGGTGTGTGGCACCGCTGCTGATGAGCTGGCTGAGTCGCCAGCCCGTGCGTAAGGTTTTTTCGCCTAATCAGGAACAAAAACAGCTGTTACGCCAGACAAGCCGTGAAATCTGGGCTTTTTTTGAAACATTTGCCACAGCAAAAGAGAACTGGCTTCCGCCTGATAATTATCAGGAAATACCACAACCGACGGTGGCACACCGAACCTCTCCTACCAATATTGGTCTTTCACTTATGGCTAACCTGACGGCATGGGACTTTGGCTACCTGCCTGGCGGAGAGGTACTCCGGCGCGTGTCGCTCACGCTCGACACGATGGATAAAATGGAGCACTACCGGGGCCATCTCTACAACTGGTATGACACCCGTACGCTGGTCCCCCTAAGTCCACGCTATATCTCCAGCGTCGACAGCGGCAATATGGCCGGGCATTTATTGACCCTGCGTGCAGGCCTGTCCGCCATGCGTCATCAGCCTGTTTTAAGCAGCCAACAGATACTGACAGGACTGAACGATACGCTGGATATTCTGGAAAAACAGTGGGGTAAGAACCCACCTGACAGCCTGAGACTGCTGCGCAAGCATTGCCTGAACGCGGTGTCGCTCTCTCCGCAGGCGCTTTTCAGCGAACTGAAAAGCATGCGCACCCAGTGCAACCATCTGACCAGCGCATGCCATCAGGGATCTCCTCTTCAGATGCGCTGGGCTGGACATCTGGAGCATCAACTGGTTCAGCTTTGCCATGAGTGGTCTCTGTTGCTTGGCTGGTTGCCTGCATCCTGGAATGAACAGACGCTGCCGACGCTGAGCGAGCTTGCCCGTCCGACATTAACCGGTACAGGAACGCCTCCGGCGTCAGTGGCGGAGCAGGCCCGAATGCGACTCAATATTATCACCGAGCTGGAACAGCGGCTGGATGAGCATGCCCGGATGGATTTCGCCTTTCTGTACAGTGAAGCAACCAGTCTGCTCAGCGTCGGTTATAACTGTGACACCAATATGCCTGACAAGAGCCACTACGATCTCCTGCCGTCTGAAATTCGCCTGACCAGTTTTCTTGCCATTGCGACTAATCAGCTGCCTCTTAAAAGCTGGTACGCGCTGGGTCGATTGTTTACCACGATTGATAATGAAACTGCCCTGATGTCATGGAGCGGATCCATGTTTGAATATCTGATGCCGAATCTGGTGATGCCCACCTGGCCCGGAAGCCTGCTCGATGAAATGAGTCAGTCGGCGGTTATGCGCCAGATTCACTGGGGGAAAGAACGCGGGGTACCATGGGGTGTTTCAGAGTCTGGGTATCATGCTTTTGATGTTCAGCATAATTATCAGTATCAGGCATTTGGCGTACCGGGGCTCGGTCTGCGCAGGGGACTTGCCGATGACATGGTTGTTGCTCCTTACGCCACGCTGCTGGCACTGATGGTTTCCCCACAGAGAGCCTGTGAGAACCTGTTCAGGCTGCAAAAAAATGGTGCACGCGGAGAATACGGTTTTTATGAAGCGCTGGACTATACCCCCTCACGTCTTGCAACCGGTCAGCTCTATGCGGTGGTACAGTCCTGGATGGCGCATCATCAGGGTATGGCATTTCAGGCGCTGGCTCATGTGCTGCTTGACGCCCCCATGACTGAACGCTTTATGTCCAGCACGGTATTCCGGTCAGCGAGTCTGCTGTTACAGGAGCGCGTGCCGGATGCGGTCGATCTGTACAGTCCGCGCCGTCATTTTGAATCTCATGAGGGCATGGTCAAACCCGTTCGCTATGAACCCCGTATTTTCTATAGCGTGGATACCCCCGCCCCGGATATTCAACTCCTGTCCAACGGCCATTATCATCTGATGTTGACCGCGGGCGGCGGTGGTTACAGTCGCTGGAATGATATTGCACTAACGCGCTGGCGCAGTGATACCACCCGTGATAACTGGGGAGCATTCTGCTACATCCGCGATACCCAGACGGGAGATGTGTGGAGCAATACCTGGCAACCGACAGGCTACACCAGCGGACAAGACGAGGAAGTGTTGTTCACCGATGCGGGGGCAGAATTCAGACGCAGCTTAGGGGGACTCAGCGTCAAAACTCAGGTGGTGATCTCTCCGGAGGATGATGTTGAATTGCGACGGCTCACACTGATTCATCGTGGTCGCAAGCCTCGCTCTCTGGAGCTGACAACCTATGCTGAAGTGGTACTGGCACCTGATGCCAGCGATCTGGCACACCCGGCATTCAGCAATTTGTTTATTCAGACTGAGCTGGCTCCTGAGCGTGACGCTATTCTTTGCCACCGGCGCCCGCGTTCACCGGATGAACCGGTCCCTTGCCTGTTTCACATGATGGTGGTGCACGGCGATAACCGACATAACGTGTCGTTTGAAACGGACAGGGCAAGGTTTATTGGACGTGGCAGAAACCCTGCGAATGCACAGGCAATAGAGACGGGAGGGATGCTAGGCAACACGTCGGGCTCGGTGCTGGATCCGATACTGGCAATTCGCAACGCCATCATTCTGCAGCCGGGGCAGCCGGTTACGATTGATATCATTTATGGCATCAGCGAGACCCGTCAGCAGAGCCTGGCGTTGCTGGAGAAATATCGCGATTACCCTATCGCCGATCGCGTCTTTGAACTGGCCTGGTCTCATAGTCTGGTGGTATTGCGCCAGATGAACGCCAGTGAAGATGATGCCACGTTGTTCAATAGTCTCGCCAGCGCTGTGCTTTACCCTGTCCAGGAGCTGCGCGCCGAAGACCAGGCGATCGGCCGCAACCGGCGTGGCCAGTCCGGACTGTGGGGCTGGGCAATTTCAGGGGATCTGCCGATAGTGCTGCTGAGTATAACCAGCGAGGAAAGTATCACCTCAGTGACCACACTGATTCAGGCACACCGTTACTGGAGACAGAAAGGGCTGGATGTTGATTTAGTTATCCTAAATAACAGCCCCGGCGGCTACCAGCAGGGATTACAAAATCAGATTATGGAGTTAATTTATGCCGGGTCTGAAGCCAGTCTGCTGGATAAAAAGGGCGGGCTTTTTGTCCGCAACGGTGAGCATCTCTCCGCTGAGGATAAGTTGCTTTTGATGAGCGTGGCCTGTCTTTATCTTGATGACCGCGCAGGGGGTATTAATGAGCAGCTTAACCAGCGTATTCATACCCTGAAATCGCCGGCAAGGGCATTCATTCCGCGTGCTGTGCGCGAGCGTAATCAACATACTGACTGGAGCCCTGATACCAGTCAGTTATGCCATTTCAATGGGTACGGTGGATTTTCTCAGGATGGGCGGGAGTATCAGATCGTCCTTCGGGAAAATGCGCTTACACCGGCTCCCTGGTCGAACATACTGGCAAATTCTCGTTTTGGCAGTGTGATCTCAGAGACAGGGCAGGCCTATACCTGGTATGAGAATGCCCATGAATACCGGTTGACGCCGTGGGAGAACGATCCGGTGAGCGATCGCAGCGGCGAGGCATTTTACCTGCGCGATGAAGAGAGCGGGGAGTGCTGGTCGCCGACGGCTTTACCTGTTCGCGGACACGGTGATTACCTGACCCGCCATGGTTTTGGCTACAGCGTTTTTGCCCATCGTGAGAGTGGTATAGACAGCGAGTTGACGGTCCTGGTTGCTGAGGAAGATCCGGTTAAACTGGTGCTCCTGACGCTCAGTAACTCTTCGGGACGGACACGTCAACTTTCCGTCACAGGCTATGTAGAGTGGACGCTCGGAGAAACACGAACGCGCTCAGCCCCTCACATTGTGACACATGTGGCCAGAACGCCCGGCGGCTGCGGGATACTTGCGAATAACTTTTATGGTGATAATGGTGGCGGCCGAACTGCATTTTTTGCCGTCAGCGGTAATGACTGTTCTCTGACAGGGGACCGCCGGGAGTTTATTGGCCGTAATGGTTCCCTTCACGCCCCTTCGGCCATGAAACTGCAAAAGCTTTCTGGTAAGACGGGGGCCGGTCTGGATCCCTGCGGAGCGGTGCAATCGGCGGTTACATTAATTGACGGGGACCAGAGGACGTTTATTTTTATCCTCGGGGCAGAGGAGAATGATGTTTGTGCTCAGGAGATGCTGGCCCGCTACATGAACGAGGATACGGTCCGCCAGGAGCTGAACCGGATTCATAATCACTGGCACAATGTTCTCGATAAAATCGTAGTTAACACCCCCGACACGTCCGTAAATTTACTGGTTAATGGCTGGCTGTTGTATCAGACGGTCGCCTGCCGTCTTATGGCCCGGAGTGGCTACTATCAGTCTGGCGGTGCATTTGGTTTTCGCGATCAGCTGCAGGATACGCTGGCTCTGAGCCACGCTGCTCCGGACCGGATGCGTGAACAGATAATACTCTGCGCATCGCGGCAGTTTATCGAGGGGGATGTGCAGCACTGGTGGCACCCGCCACACGGCAACGGTGTGCGTACCCGCTGTTCCGATGACTATCTTTGGCTGCCGCTTGCTGTTTGCTACTATGTTGAAACGACGGGGGATATGGATGCACTGGAAATACGCATTCCTTATCTGGAGGGACGCTCGCTTCAGCCTGGTGAAGAGTCTGTCTATGACACGCCGGTCATCAGCGGCACCGAAGAGACACTCTGGTTACACTGCGTCAAAGCTATTCACTATGGACTTCGCTTCGGGGAGCATGGCCTGCCGCTGATGGGTGCTGGTGACTGGAATGACGGGATGAACCGGGTGGGTATCGAAGGCAAAGGTGAAAGCGTCTGGCTGGGCTTCTTCCTGTACGACATTTTGCAGCGGTTTGCAGCGCTGGCGGAGCGCAGGCTGGATGAAAGCGTCGCCGCGATGTGCCGTTCACAGGCTCTGCGCCTGCAAAGTAATCTCGAAGCCCACGCCTGGGATGGGGAATGGTACCGACGCGGGTATTTTGACGATGGTACTCCCCTGGGAGCGAAAACCTCACAGGACTGCCGGATTGATGCGATTGCGCAGAGCTGGTCTGTATTGTCCGGCGCCGCGAACCCGGGACGGTGCGCAAAGGCCATGCAGGCGCTGGATAAGCACCTTGTGGATAACGAAGGAGGGCTGATCAAACTGTTAACGCCTCCTTTCGACGGACACGGTCCAAATCCGGGCTACATACAGGGGTACCTGCCAGGCGTGCGGGAAAACGGAGGGCAGTATACGCATGGCGCCATCTGGGCAGTGATGGCCTTTGCCCGAATGGGGAATGCCGGACGAGCCTGGCAACTCTGGTCAATGCTCAACCCTATAAATCATACCCTGAATGCGGACTCTGTCGGGATTTATAAAGCTGAGCCTTATGTCATGAGTGCTGATGTCTACAGCGTCGCTCCTCATACCGGTCGTGCAGGGTGGAGCTGGTATACCGGTTCCGCAGGCTGGGCCTGGCGTTTACTTACCGAGGAATTACTGGGGATAAAACGTTCCGGCACTGAGTTTAGTGTTCATGCCCGGTTACCGGATGAGTGGTCGTCTTTTTCTATGGCATATCAATATGGTGAAAGCCATTATCAGATTAGTGTTTCACGCGGCGATGCAGAATATTGCGTGACACTGGATGGTGTTCTCCTCCCTGATGACAGAATACCGCTGAAGGATGATGGACAAAACCATACGGTTGAGATCATTCAGAACTGACACTGAGCCCGGAGGTGCATTAACGTCTGCCGTTAATGCGCTGATTATCCCTGAGAACATCAATCGCAGTCTGCATGGCGATTTTGTCATCCCGCCTTTTTTGTTTGTCCTGCATGACCTGAAGGTATTCCAGCAAGGTGCGGGTATTAATCGGCCGGCCCTGTTTACCCACAGCCAGCACGGCTTCGCCAAGAATAATTTTCACAGGCGGTAGTTGTGCCGGATACCAGTCAAGGGTGTCTTCTGATTTCATCTTAAATTTCTCACGGAAGGGTAGTGTACCATAAATCAGACGTTCAATTTTCAATATCTGATATACTGATTCAGACACAACTTAACATAACTTATGCCAGTTATTTTTATATTAAAGCGTATAATAATTACTGTATTCCTCAGAGAATTATTTATGTCTTATACAAATGGGCTCAGGTATTTTAAAGAAAGACCGGTTCATGTTGCCTGCCCGGCATGCGCACACAGAGCCGATCAGAAAGCAGGTAAACTAAGAAAAGATGCGGTTCTTGAGTGCCCTGCCTGCGGACTGCTCTTCAGACCATCAGAATGCTGGTGTATCGGCGGCTGATCAGCTTCTGCCACTTAACGTCAGTGATGTCGGGAAATGACAACATTTCTCCTGCACTGCAGTTGTCGAGGGTATGATAATGAAATCTAAAAAAACTGTTTTTATTGAAGGACATATCCTGTCAAACAGCTGTCACGGGCAGGCCGGTCAACCTTTCTGTATTCACCGTGTCAGGTTTAGTAATGGTAAATATGCGATTATACGGGTGGCATCCGGGATATGTTTCAAACCAGGCGAAATTATTCAACGAAACGATTGTGAGTGGTTTTATAAATTTACCAAAATTCGGCTTCTTTCTTTTGAGTACCTTGATGATGATGAATCAAGAAGACAATTTCTTGAGTATCAATGATAAAACATGGATTTATAACAGAATAACTTTACTGGCTTACAATTCATTCCTGACTCTTTAAATTCTTTACTAGTCATTGCAAAGTTATTTTTTCTGAATTTAGATGGCTTTAAATTGTCTAAAACAAAATGTATCGCTCAAGACGAATTGCTTCATTGTTTTCCTTTTGCGTTATAACCTTCATTAGCATTAAGGAAATTTATGGCACAGACTTTTACTCATAATTTACTCCATCCCCGCTACTGGCTTACCTGGACTGGTTTGGGTCTGCTGTGGCTTCTCGTTCAACTTCCTTACCCGGTTTTACATACTCTGGGCTCTGGTCTTGGAAAAATATCCAGACCCTTTCTGAAACGCCGGGAAGGGATTGCGAGTAGAAATATCGAACTGTGCTTTCCCGAGATGACACCGTTTGCCCGGAGCCAGATGGTCAATAAAAACTTTGTTTCTCTCGGGCTGGGACTAATGGAAACAGGAATGGCCTGGTTCTGGAGCGATGCGAGAGTCAAAAAATGGTTTGATGTCGAAGGGCTTGAAAACCTGACCGGTGCGACCAGAGGGGTAATGGTTGTTGGGATACATTTTATGTCCCTTGAATTGTGTGGAAGAGTAATGGGATTATGCCATCCTATGATGGCAACGTATCGTCCACACAATAATCCATTAATGGAATGGGTACAGACAAAAGGGCGTATGCGTTCAAATAAGGCGATGATTAATCGACGTAATTTATCCGGTTTTGTTCATGCGCTAAAAGCTGGTGAAGCCGTGTGGTTTGCACCAGACCAGGATTATGGGTCTAAGGGAAGCGTTTTTGCACCTTTTTTCTCGGTAAAAAAAGCAGCCACGACGAACGGAACGTATGCTCTGTCAAAACTCGCTGGTGCAGACTTGCTCACACTTAGCATGATTCGACGTAGCGATAAAAAAGGTTATCACATGTATATCAGCAATCCGCTGTCAGGCTATCCAGGGGAGGACAAGGTCGCCGCAGCGGCTTATGTAAACAAGATTATCGAGCGTGAAATTCTCCGTGCCCCTGAGCAATACCTGTGGATGCATCGCAGGTTCAAAACGCGTCCCGAAGGCGAAGCCTCTTTATATAATTGAACCATTCTACTTGTCATGAGCCAGAATCTATCATTCTTGCCACTGCGTATTTGTAAAAAATGCGATAAGGAATTTTCGATCGGATTCATGTTAACGATGGCTTGACTGACAGCCAAGGTTAATCAATTGAACCGGTTCGGATTTGAAGGTCCGTTTTTCGCTCATAGCAGACGTTGAACTATCCAGTAACATGACTGAAATGACACCTGGTGGCTGGTTGAATTTTCAACTATGTGCCGCATTTGCCTGAGAAACCATAGCCACTGGCTCATTTTCTGACGTTGATCAGCTACGACACAAAGGATTGTTACGGCTTATCCTCTTTTAAAATCCCGAAGATATGCTCTTCAAAGTTTGAAGGCAGCTCATCATTTATTTCGTCGAACAGGTAAGCCAACTCGGGAGAGCCCTTTTTATCATAGAGATCATTTCCGGGTGCAGCTGAAGTTTCAGTGACAGGTAATGCTGTTTTGGATTTCTTCTTCAGGTCTTCTTTTTTGGCTTTTCTGCGTTTCTTCTCGGCTGCATTGATGTAGGTAAAATCGTCAGAACATGTCAGGGTTCGTGCACCTGGAATAACATTATAGATTTGGGCCTGAAGGCGAAAGAAAGCCAGATAATCTTTGCGGTTGTTTTCGAATTTTCTTTCTTCTGATAAAACGAACAAGATCGGGTCTGAAATTTGGCCGACATCGATTACTCGGTCTGGCCTGCGAATAAATAGCCCACTGTCTTCTGGAACATGTGGTCGGGATGCATCCTTAAAGCAATAATATCCAACCTGCTCACCAGATTTGTTTTCTTTCTTACCCGATTGTACCCATTTCCTGTAAATGTCTAATGAGACTAAGCTGTCTATCCGACTGTCTGGATGTTTTTTGAAAAAGAAATTCACCATATAGAAAGGCTCAAATCTAGCATTTATCAGTATCACTCGCGAATAACCACAGGCGGCTTTATAAAGCGGATCCGCAATTATCCTTTTCCTCATCAAGGTAAAGCGTCGTTCAAGTTCAGCGAGTTGTAGTCTGAAACGAGAGTCATCTTTTTTCCTCCGTATGTTCAGCATCTTCTCACCTTTATCAAAAGGTAAATAAAAACACAGAGTCAACATTTCAACCTGAGGATGCTTTCTTACAACCTTCCGATAGTTCTCGCTGAGATAAGATAATGCCTTCTCTTTATCAGATATCGCTTTTACAAGCGCATCCTTCCACTTTTTCTCTAACTGTTCGCTGTGGATTGGCTGAGAATCACGAAACTTCGTCTTCGGTCTTCTAAACTCTTGCCCATCGCTGGTCGCCTGGTTCAGATAAAGTTTGTCCAGCATATCGAACATCCTGAAGCTAGCTTTGGATTTTTCATCCTTATCTGGCCTTTCATTCTCCTCAAGGCGCTCGAACCCAACAAAGAAATATTGATGGCTGATTTCTCCCCACCTTTGGTTAGGACTCTCATAGGCCAGATCTTCCCGGCGTAAGTCAAACACTCTAAAGTC
This sequence comes from Klebsiella sp. CN_Kp097, assembly GCF_040064495.1. Lineage (NCBI taxonomy): Bacteria > Pseudomonadati > Pseudomonadota > Gammaproteobacteria > Enterobacterales > Enterobacteriaceae > Klebsiella > Klebsiella sp. CN_Kp097. The sequence continues at coordinate 92,986 of NZ_JBEAIL010000032.1, forward strand.
ATCCTTCAGGCCTGCCATCCCTCGCTCCTCCCAACTCGCTGCAACATCGAAATTGTCACTCGTCTGATCACACAATTCTCACACTTAAACTGTACGAATTCTGACGTTTATCATGTTTGTTTTTTAGTATGAAATGGCTCGATTTTAATACAATAAATCGTCGTCTTTTATGATGTATATCGTCGTTTTTTAATTATTAACCTCACTTGTAGATACCATTATCACTGGGTTTGTTGCCCTAAATTCTCTGCAAATCATCTGCTCCGTCTCTTTCTGGCCTATTTGTTACAGCAATATAGCGGAAAGTGGCTTAAATACGGCTCCTTTATGCCGCTGAGTTAGGTCCTGAGGGAGAGCCTTTAAATGGTAAGATTTTTAAAAATCATCTGGTCAAGAGTGGCGAAGGTGCCAACAAGGTTAACGCCATGAGATGAGCAAATGCCCCTGCCTTGAAGTGCATGAATCACGAGGCCGAAATCATTTAATTAAGGAATAAAATGATATTTTATAGAGAAGAACTTTCGTAGCTCTCCAATCCCATGAGCGATGCCCGAGCACGGTAGTCATCAGGATACCGCGATACTTACCGCTCTCCTGCACCCATTTCAAAACTGACGCCAATGTCCATTCCCATGACGATTACACTCACATGGAGAATCAGACATGAGCTACCACGACACGACCGATATCAATCTCAGTTACGTTCAGCACACAGCCCTGAGCCGAAAGCTACGACGACATCAGGACCAGTTATTTGAGCGTTATTCCAAGCTGTTGATGCTACGGGTGGACTTCTCTTACCTTCAGTACAGCGATTCGCATAGTGAGGGAGATATTCATTCGACAGTAGCGGATATCACATTACTGATTCAACGCTGCGGGGATATCAACGGGTTGGTGGGTTACGCATGGGTACTGGAACAAACTGAACAGCATGGTTACCACATCCACGCCGCGTTTTACCTCAACGGTCAGAAGCATCGCCAGGTCTGGACCGTCTTTGAAGCACTCAGGGACACCTGGAAGTATGTGACGTGGGGAGAAGGACACACACATCGTTGTGAGCCTAAAGAGCATTATCGCGTGAGAGGAGAATGGGTGACCTCTTATGACGATGCCAGGGGCCGCAGAGGTATGCAGTACATCCTGAGCTACCTCAGCAAGCAGGCACAGAAAACCCTGGGGGTTATCTGCCAGTTGAGTAATATTCCTGCGCCACGGACAGCAGGCAGGCGGCGAAAAGCCAGTTAAAAATTACGCCGGTGCCACATCGTTTGAAGGAGTCTGCGTTCACCGTACCAGGCTCCTTCTCCCATTCACTCAAGGAGAAAAACGATGACCACACCTGCCAGCCTTCTTACCGACAAATTTGTCGATATGGCGTTTATCACACAACTCACCGGCTTAACGGACAAATGGTTCTACAAACTGATTAAAGACGGGGCGTTCCCAAAGCCCATTAAGCTGGGCAGAAGTTCTCGCTGGCTTCAGAGCGAAGTGGAAGTCTGGCTACAGCAACGCATAGCACAGTCCCGTCAGTAATCTATCGAACGCAATCACATTCCCCATCTGAATTAACGCCACCAGTCGTATGACCTGCACTGCTGCCCTCCCCGGGACGGCTTAGCTCTGCGCGTCATACGGCAAAGGACCAATACTATGACGATATACGCCAAATCCTTTATCGGCCTTGACGGCAATCAGCGTCTCACGGGCGCAACCACTGCACAGCTTCACCCTTATGACCGCTACACCTGCCACCTCTGCGGCAGCGCTCTGTTATTCCATCCTGAATGGGGTACTAACCGCCCGTGGTTTGAGCACACATGGGAAGACCTGACGGAGAACGGACGCCACCATTGTCCGTATGTACGCCCTGAGCCTAAGGAAGCTAGGCGGATACGCATGCTGCGCCGTTATGTACCGGATGTCCTCCCGGTAGTGCGGAAGGCCGGATGGCACTGTTCGGAGTGCGGCAGCGATTACTACGGCGAACGGTACTGCATGACCTGCCGTACCGGTGATTACAGCCGGGCGCACTCCAGTGCAGCAGACCAGACTGCGGAGGTGACGGGATGCGCATACTGAAATGCTTTCTGGCAAACAACATATACAACAAGTATGTCACTGCTAAGGAAGCCGCTGAAGCCTCCAATACCAACGAGCACTGGACATGCGCCAGCTGTGGCTGCAGGCTAATATTACATAAAGGGGATGAGAAAGAAGGCCCTTGGTTTGAGCATATTCAGCACTCGATATCTCACCATAAACTAATGAAGTGCGCCTGGGTGGACCCAATGGAGAAGGAAGCTGCCCGTATTAAAAAATTGCGGCACATCACTTATGCGATCGATACCTCGACCAGCCCGCCTACTCGCTGGTTCTGCGTTCTTTGTAGTGAAGATTACGTCGGTAACAAGCATTGTAAAAAATGCCATTCTGGAATTTACAGCGTTGAGCGTACTGCTAACAAAGCGCTCTTGTTACCTGAGTAGACGAGTAAGTTTAGCCTTCTTTTCTCTTACATTCCTTTGTGGACTATCCAGATATGGGTGATTGATAATTCAAACCTGAAGCTCAGTTTTTCATTGGTATTTCGTTCACTATTTTGAAAAACCTCGATATTCCAATGCCAATATCGGCTGTTCATTTCGAAGAATCACATCAGTTCCGACATGCAGCCATGCACATCAGTAAAGTGGTGGGACGGCACCATCTCGCATTTCAAGCCTGCAACCGTGAAATGGTCAACGCTTTTGTTCTCAATCCAGACGGTAACAACATTGATACTGTTTATCATGGCGAGGGAGAACGCAGTGCCCCCTATGTAAAGATTAGCTTTATTTTATGAGTAACCTGAGAGTAATTATTCAGCGTCGACAATTCCCGGTAACGGCTTGTGACCTAGCCGAAATAACCATGCATAACTAATGATTAAATAATATCCGTTTAATGTTGGTTGAGTTTATAAACAGATACTAATAACACAGGACGTGATATTGACCAGAGCCTCACACGAACAGCCAGCCACAGCAGTAATGCTCCGGGCTGGTATCACTGTCATCAGCCAGGTTTCCGTCAGCTTCAGTGGCGCACCAAATCTCAAGGCCTGGCGCAAACATGTAAAAGATAATCTGGACGAGGAGGGTATTATGTTTTCTTACGTGATGCTGGGTACTAACGATCTACAGCGTGCTATTAGTTTCTACGATCCGTTGATGGAATTGCTTGGACATCCAAAGGCAGGCAGGAATGAAGAGGGGGCATCCTGGGGCACGTTCAGCGATAACCATACGACCGGGTTATGCATTGGTATGCCTTTTGATCAGCAGCGTGCTGGAACAGGAAATGGCACGATGGTCGCGCTGAATGCCCACTCATTTGAACATATAGCGCAATTGCATGCGCTCGCTCTCAGCCTCGGCGGGACAAATGAAGGCGCGCCGGGACATAGGCCGCATTACGGAGCAGGTTTTCACAGTGCTTATGTACGCGATCCGGACGGGAATAAGCTGGCGTTTGTGTTCTATTCCAATGAGGGGTTAACATCAAACTGACATTTTTCGAGTTGTGTATGAAAGCGGCAACGCATCGGACATAGTCAGAAGTAGCCGTCGGGCGTAGCGTCAGGCGGTAACTCTTATGGTCGCAGAGACCGGCGCAGATGAATCATTTAACAGGAAGTTTTATGCAGATAATATCGTCAAGATGCATCATTCGACCATTTCAGCCACACGAAATTGATAGTTTTATTGTGTATCGCAATGATGCTGAGTGGATGAAATATCAGGGGTTTAAGGGGCTAACAAAAGAGGACTATGAAACAGCATTGCTGGGAGTTCTTACACTTGCTCGCGGTATTCAATTGGCCATTGTCAACAAGCTGACACAGGTTTTGATTGGTGATATCTATTTACGTCAGCAATGCGATATATTTTGGCTCGGCTATACCATCAGCCCCGCTTATGCTCGCCAGGGATATGCATTAGAAGCCATTACCGCCACGATCGACTGGATAAAAGAGAACGGTTTCTCACTCATCAAAGCCGGTGTGGTTCCGGAAAATACCCTTTCAATAAAATTACTTATCAGAGCTGGCTTCTATTTTTCTGGCATCGAAGAGGGTGAGCATATTTATGTTCTGGATTTAACAAAAGAAGAATAACCTCCTAGGGGAAAAGCCAGTGAGGCAATATAAGGGGTACTAAAACATGCATTCGTCAGTGTCACCTGCCTTTTTTCAGTAAATGAGCTGGTGTTCGATTTCCGAAGTACATCACACTTTTCCTACTGAAACATATCCCTGCTAAAACTGCGTGTTATTATTCGTTCCGTAAATACCTTGCAACTCTACCCGAGGCTTTGATGCTGGAGAATGTAATCATCCGATAATCAGCTTCCCGACCTTTTCAGGCCGGACTGATTATCAATGCGCCGAAATCGAATGCGGACACCGCTATGTGTTTGCACGTTTTGCACATGATGATTAAACAGGTTTTCCAGTATGAATTTATCCCGTCAGGAACAACGTACCTTACACGTTCTCGCCAAAGGTGGCCGTGTTGCGCACGTTCGTGATACGTCTGGCCGCGCTGCTGAGTTACTATACCGAAGGTGAATGCGCGATAAAAAAAGAATATGTCGAAAATGCCTGGTTGCTGTGTGAATGGTACATGCAACAGGCAATAAAGGTCTTTGGGGCTCAGGAGAGTTACTATGAAGTGCTGCTATTATCATGGCTTCGTCGTGAGTACTATAAAACAGAGATGGATCATGTCAGATTTAATACAATACGAAATGCCGGGCCTAATGTATTACGTAAAGGCAAGTTACTGGAAAGAGTCATTGAGAGACTTGAAAAGGAAGGCGCGATAGACATCGTTCGCTCAAGACGCAAGGCACGAATGGTTTATGCAGGCCGTTATTTTCGCAACAATCCGGTTACAAAAAATGCAGCGTATAAGCACTACTGGCCGCGATAGTTGCGACTGATCGCAACTAATCGCGAGGTTTGCCTGTGGAAATACCCAAAATTGTTGAAAAATAATATCAGAGTAAAATGATTATCTAACTTACCATTTTCCGTAAGATTTACTCAGGTGGAGGGGCTTATTGTTATATTTCCACTGATGGATTTATTGTCGGTATAGTAATATATGTTTATTAGTAATATACACTACGAATATTTAGTGGTGTCTGTGGGTAATATATACCTGTTACTGGTGGGTGTTTATTAGTAATACATCTACTCTTTATCCAGATTAATTGTTGTTAATATACTAATACACTATACCCCATGCAGTCAGCTAGTTATATTAAGTATTTGACATCATACGGTTAATGACTATCACCCGATAATGTTCATATGCATATCTGCATGTAACATTACCATGATTGTTAATCGTATGGTTACTTACTCTTACTGTTCTCAATTTTACATATTGAGTGAACTATTTATTCAGGTGTTTATATGCCAAGTAATTCCTTGAGTGCTGATTACCAGCAGGCATTTTACGATGTTATTCGTAATGCAACAAATGAGTTTCCTCGTACCGTAGCGTTACGTGTTGATTTACGTTTTCCTCGTCGTTATCAGTATGGTGATTCGAACCGAGAGGTTACTCGTTTTATTGAATCTCTGAAGGCTAAGTTGCTGGTGGATTGTCAGCGTAAGAACAAACGCTGGAAACGTAACTGGGCTAACCGGTTACGGTACGTATGGGTACGTGAAGTCGGTGAGCGTAACCGTCGTAAGCATTACCATGTTCTGCTATTGCTGAATAAAGACTTATACCATGGTGCCGGGAGATATGATGCAGATGACAGTCTGGCTGCTTTAATCCAACAAGCATGGTGCAGTGCGTTAGGACTTAATCCGGTACAATATTTGGCTTTAGCGAATATGACTCTAAATGGATGTTATTATTTAAACAGGAATTCACCTAACTATATGCAACACGTTATCGAATTACTGGACCGTATGGAGTACTTGGCTAAAGAACATACCAAATGTTATGACGATGGATATCGTTCCATTGGGATGAGCCGCGAGTAGAACGTTGAGGTACTGTTGATCATGTCAGCTACTCTACTGCATGCCTTATACATTTGCAGTTAAGTGGTTTGTGACTCCTGTAGCGACTACAATTATTGAGCTCTATCACACCTAACCGATTGTTTTTTATGCTAGTGTTTGCTATTCGATTTAGAGCGACTTAGAAGAAGTTAAGTAATACTCTGTTTTATAAGGACTTACTATATGGATGATTTGCAGCAAGATGTAATAACGTGGTTACATGGACAGCAGGACTGGCTGCAAGAAGCTGCTGAAATTCTTCTAAGGAAGGGGGCTGCTGCTGAAGAAGATCTTATAAGATTAACTGAACAGATTAAAACTTCGGACGGGCAAGCAATAACATCACATAGGCAATTTGTGGAGCTAATTTCAACAGCATCCATTCCTATTGAGTTGAGACTTACCAGGATCGAGAATATTCAAGGTATTGAGAATCTAGCTCCCAGAAAGCCATTGATTTTTGGAACTGGTAACTTGACTGTGATTTATGGCAATAATGGTTCTGGTAAATCTAGTTACACAAAGATTTTAAAAAATATAACGGGTAAGTCAAGGGCTGAATCTATTAGGCATAATGTATTTCAGCCTATTCCAAAGCATCAAAAATGTGATGTGTCGTATATGGTTTCATCACAAGAGAGTACCCAAGAATGGTTTGTAAACGATGGGGCCATCAATAATCTTAAAGGGATTGATATCTTTGATAGCGATGAGGCTACGTATTACCTCAGTAAGGAAAGTCCTGCAACATATACTCCTCCACTCATAGGTATGTTTGAAGAGTTAGCTAAGATTTGTGATGCGGTAAAAAGCAGGCTTCAACAAGAGCAAGGAAAGCTTACTACCGCTCTTCCTATGCTTCCTGCTAATTATTCTAATACAGACCTTGCTGTATTTTACAATTCATTAAAACCCAATATCACGACAGAATCTGTTTGTAGCAAATTATCGTGGTTAGAAGATGATGAAAAAAATATTACGTTACTAACTAATCGATTAAAAGAGACAGATCCAGAGGCAAAAGCAAAGCAGTTAAGAGCTACAAAACTGCAGGTTGAGTTGTTCATTAAGAAATTACAGCAAGCTACTTTAAAATATAAAAAAGATAATCTGAATAATATTGATACACTACGCGAACAGGCAGAAAAAGCAAGAAGAATGGCAAGCGAAGCGGCATCAGTAAGTGCCGGCATCTTTGAAGGGATCGGTTCAGAAACATGGCGAGCAATGTGGGAAGCTGCCAGAGCGTACTCTCAAGCCTCAGCCTATCCTACACAAGATTTTCCTGTAATAGAGAATGCTCATTGTGTTTTATGTCACCAAGAGCTTTCTATTGAAGCACAATTGCGCCTTCGTGAATTTGAGACATTTATTCAAGGAAAGTTAGAAGCAGAAGCAAAGCAGTCTGAAGTTTTGTACTCTAATATGTTAAGTAGTTTGCCTCTTATACCAACATCTGAACAAATAGAAACTCAATGCGAAGCCGCAGGTCTTGGTGAGGATTGGAAACAATTCGCTAAAAGTTTCTGGGAGTCAGCAGGAAAAATCAGGCTCGGCTTACTGGATAAACAACCATCACATCAATTAGAGGAATTAGTAGATTTCTCTCAAAATGAAGGCATACTTCAAAAATACTGTATTCAGATTGAGGCAGAGGCGCTTCAATTTGAGAAAGATTCACAACAATTCAATAGAGCTCAAGCGGAAAAAGAAAAACTTAACCTTGAAGCTAAATACTTTATATCTCAGCAAATAGAACAAGTTCAACAAGAGATACTTAGATTAAATAGTTTAAAACAGTATGATAAGTGGATTACATCCGCAAGCTCACGTTCAATATCAACAAAAGCAAGTGTAATCGCTGATGCAATAATTACTGACGCATATGTAAAAAGATTTAACCAAGAATTGACTTCTCTTGGGGCTACTCGTTTGAGAGTGGAGCTTGTCAAAACAAAGGCACAAAAAGGTAAATCTCTTCATAGGTTACAATTAAAATCAGCTGAACATAATGTAAGTGTTGAATCGATCCTTAGTGAGGGTGAGCGTCGAATTATTTCTCTTGCAGCATTTCTTGCTGATGTAATTGATAAACCGTATATAGCTCCATTTATCTTTGATGACCCGATATCATCGTTAGATCAAACATGGGAAGAAAAAACTATTGAGAGGCTAGTTGCATTGAGCCAAACTCGCCAAGTTATAATTTTCACTCATCGTTTAAGTATGTTAGGTATGCTGTCAGAGAAAGCTGATGAAATTCATACTATCCATATACGTCAGGAACCATGGGGAGCAGGTGAATCGGGAGAGGTACCTTTATATGGTAAAAAGCCTGAATCAGCTCTTAAGAATTTGCAAGGAGAAAGAGTTTCTCAAGCTCGCAAAATCTATGACGAGTTGGGCCAGGAAGCATACTATCCACTTGCAAAAGCAATATGCAGTGATTTAAGAATATTAACGGAGCGGATAGTAGAGTGCGTATTTTTAGCTGACGTGATACAAAGACACCGACGTGCCGTAAACACTCAAGGAAAAATTCATCAGCTAGCTAAAATCAGCGTTGCTGACTGTGATTTAATAGAGGAGATAATGACTAAATACTCATGCTATGAACATAGCCAATCACCCGAAGCTCCTGTTGAATTACCAACTCCAGATGAATTGAATGCAGATATAACAAAAATTCTTGTCTGGCATAATGAGTTCAGCAAAAGGGCTGCTTAAATAACGCATGGTTTTAAAAGTATAGCTAGGAATTTTCTCGATATCCGCCATGACATACCGGAGGCGCTCCCTCCGGTAATGTCAAGGCAACATGCGGTTAGATAGATGTCGGTGGTATTTCACGTTGAAGCAGCCATTGATCCAGTTCTGTCTCCAACCAACCCACAGATTGTTGCCCTAAGCGCCGCTGCTGCGGAAAAGTTGCATCGTAGCGTGGTGATTTCGGATTGAGCCAGTCGTAAATGGTGGAGCGGGCGATGCCGAGTTTGACCGTAACTGCTCGCATGCGTAGGATTTTTACAGTAGATGATTGCATAGTGTTGTTTCCTCTAATTTAGTTTGCTTTGGATGAGAGGAAGGTTATTCATTAACGCGGGTATAAGGTATACGGCTGCGTTACCTCATTTTTTACACGAGTTAGGTTATTGATTTATGGATGATTTTAATCTCTGTTTTTTTGTCGATGCGATAAAGGAATCATTCAACTTAAAGAAAAGTAGACTGGTGCTCGCTCTACGTGCGGTTGGATGGAAAAGCTGTATAACCTGTTTAAATGATGGCGATACTCATATTAACAAAATAGTCAATGATATTATGCTGGACACAGCGAAGCGTCGTGAATTGGAAAATCAGTCGTACCATATATTGTATGAAGAGGTTGACACTATCCAGGAATCAATAGATGAGTGGATCTTTCTGGCTGCAATATACTGGTGCCTAGGGATACATCTCGTGGCTTCAGATTGGCGTGATGGTCTCACGTTGTTGCTCAAATCGACAGAACTTCTCGACATGTGCCATGGAATTGTTCACCATGAAATATGGCAAAACACTGAGGCGAAAAAAAAAGAACAGGCCACTAATGGGGGTAAAGCAAAAGCATCGCTTTACGCTCCTCTAAAAGCTGAAATTATCCGTTTGTTGTATTGCAACAAGCCTGCGGATGGCTGGAGAAACAGGAGAGAGGCTATAGAGTTGATTGATGAGGATGTAAGCATATTTATTCAAGAGCATGGCTATCCCGGTTCCCCTGAAGAAAAACAGGAAGACTTAGCTGTATTATTTGCAAGAATTCCCCGGTTGATTGAAGATTGGTCTAGAAATGACGCCGTAGTTAAGGCTGCCTTTAACGCAACGCTAAAGAAAAAAAGCGCCAATAAAGGCGCAGAACAGAAACCTTGGACATCAGACATCTAAGTACATAATTAGATCATCTAGAAATTTTGAGTAATTCACCCAATTTCTTTTTTCTATCATGGCTACTCCCAAGCCCCATTGGGGCAAAAATAATACCAGCACCACTTACGATTGATTTTTTATTCAAACTATCTATTATTTTTTTAAGATAACTTTTGTTTATGTAAGTACTATAACCTGATTCTATTTTTGCCAACATTCTACTGGCATTCAATCTGTCATCTGGACTTTCTGAATCAATTACTCGCATATTCATTTTTAGTAATAAACTGCTTATTAAATTAGAAGAGTGTTCAGGTATTTCTCTTACTAATATATTTTTTTCTTTATGATAAGTATCATTAGACTGAAACTCATCTAGGAATGCATTTAAAACGAATTCTTTCTCGTTAAGATCAAACTCGCAAATATTTCCTTCATGCTTCTGCGATACGGTAATTTGATGTAAATATCCCTTGTCCTCATATCTGGCCTGAGATACTAAAGGGTGCTCGCTAAAATTAATTGTCACTGTTAAAACATTAATTGAGGAAATAAACCAATCATCCAAAAGAATACATCCACTATTATTTGTTATGTTACTCACATCTACTTTTCGACCAGAGTTTATAAACTCGCTCTCGCTTTGCAATATCCAGAAAAGAAGATTGTTTTGATGTATGCGTGATGCAATAAATAAAGGGTGTCGGAATTTATGACAAAACTCACTGTACTTATTTAAGAAAGAGCCTGATATTTTTTTAGTTTCTAGAGCATTGCTCGTCTTTACCTCAATAAAACATTTTAATTCCTTCCCTTTTGGCATGTTAAAACTAGCCAGATAATCTGGCACCTTAATGCCAGTGTTATTTACTGGTGATTGACCTAAAGAGGTTAGACTTGTACATACTTCCATGAAAAAGCACAGCAAAGCGAATTCATCCTCTAAAAACAAACCGTTAATTCGCCTTTTTATTTCATTTTTATTTTCATCATTCCCTACAGAGGTAAGGAAAGCATCAAATTCTTCTTCTGAACTCATTCCAATTCGAATGTTTTTGAAAAGCTTTAATTTTTCAATTTCTGAAAGGTAATTTAAACCTTGCATATTATTTCCTCGTCCATTAATGTTTTAATATTACGAATTGCAATTTATTCTATACCATCAGAATAGTTGTGCCGATCATAGCAGTTATATTTAATCAAGAAAAATACGTGAGTGATATACTAGGGGGCGGACCGATATGCCATGAGCTGGAATCGTCCCCATAGACTTAGTACCTGTGTCATCGGAACAAGCACATAGGAGCAGTCTTCGTGGGCTGGCGGAGGTTCCATCGTCTATGGAGGCAACGTTCATACCAGATGTTCGATAGTAGGTTGAGCGGTCCCGTGGCTGAGTTTACAGGTTCAACATTCTCCCGGAAACTTGGAGCGGTTCAAAGCAACCTCGGAGGCGTCAGTCCGGAGGCTTAAGAACCGGTTTCGTCGTGAGGACAGAATATGTCTACTGAGGTAGGGTTAGTCCAGTTAAGGACAGTCAGATCCAGTAAGTATTTGATTCAAAGATTAAGTTTTAACCTATCTATGGGGAAAATCTGAGCTGGACTTAACCCATTCTTATCATCCCACTAACCGCATCCCTTTTATCCCATCTGCAATCACGCTTCCGCGATCCGCTGCCATCACGAAATCAGCCCACCATTGCATCATAGGGCGACGTTGCTCAAGGTAATCACTGCGGTTATAAGCGCGACGTACCTCATTTTTGTCTACATGAGCCAGTGCTGCTTCAATGACATCAGGCGGAAATCCTTCCTCATTGAGTGCCGTACTAGCGATAGAACGTAAACCGTGTGATACGAGTAAGCCCCCTAAGCCAGCACGCTTGAGTGCTGCATTCACTGTTTGGCTGTTCATTGGCTTGGTAGGTTTGATGCGACTGGGAAAGATAAATTCTCGGCCACCATTGAATGACTTCATTATTTCCAGAATAGCGAGAGCTCCATCAGATAATGGAACTGTATGCTCCCGGTTCATCTTCATTCGAGCTGCCGGAATTTTCCATTCGTTAGCATCAAAATCGATCTCATCCCATCGAGCCTCAGCAGCTTCGGCAGGGCGGGTGATGGTGAGAAGCTGCCACATGAACAGGCATCGTGTGGACAGGCTGATACTTGCTGTACGCATAGTTTGCATTAGCTGTGGAAGTTGATCTGGGTGGATGCTTGGCATGTTTTTCTTTTGCGGTTTCTCGAATGCTTTCCCGATATTTACGCTGGGAACCGCATCAATCAGGCCTGTATTCTGCGCATAAATCATGACTTCGTTAATACGCTGACAAAGGCGGCGGACTGTCTCTAATGCACCTCTGGCCTGAACCGGCTGAACTGCTTTAACCAAAGTATGAGCCTTAATCTCAGTGACACTGATATCACCGATTGCTGGGAAAACATCTCTCTCAAGTGAGCGCCATATATCGTCGGCATAGTCCTCTGTTACGCTGGCTTTCTTCACATTCCACCAACGCTCGGCAACTAACCGGAAAGTGTTGGTTTTGGCCTCTTGAGAATTTCTCACCAGTTCTTTCTGATGTTCCTGAGGATCAATGTCTTTCGCCAATAAAACTCGAGATTCAGCTCTGAGTTTACGCGCATCAGAAAGTGAGACGGCAGGGTAGGCACCGAAGCTCTGCTTGGTTCGTTGCTTTGTCAGAGGTCGATAGTAACGGAACTGCCAGAGCTTACTACCACTGGACTTGATTAACAGAGTAAGCCCGTCACCATCATACAGCTGGTAATCGGCATCTTTAGGTTTGGCGGCTTTGATTTCCGTATCGGTTAACGGCTTGGTTTTTCTTGCCATGGGGAGTCTCCATGCGTTTAGGCCCAACGAAAACAATAGAGCTTTTCGTTGGGCCTATCAATGGGCCTAAAAGGTTCGGATTTAATTAGTTCTCTTCGGACTTCACGGGACAAATTGAGGGCACAAAAAAGCCCGCAGGGCTTGCGCCGTGCGGGCTCTTAGGACTTCATCGGATGACTCTGGTAATCACCGATGGAGAATTTTGGTGGAGCTGGCGGGAGTTGAACCCGCGTCCGAAATTCCTACATCCTCGGTACTACATGCTTAGTTTGTCTTTACATTCGCACGCCAGCTGCGGACAGACACGCCACTAACGAACTAGCCTGATTAGTTTTAGCACTTCAACCCCAGGCAGGGCATCCGCGCGATCTCTTTTGGGTTTGACCTCTCTTGATCCCCGTCCTAAGAGCGGAGGCTAGGGAGAGAGGGCTCTAAGCAGGTTATTAAGCTGCTAAAGCGTAGTTTTCGTCGTTTGCGACTATTTTTTTGCGGCTTTTTACGAGGCCAACCGCCCCTCGGCATGCACCTTGGGTTTCGCGAATCCCGTCGAATCCAGAATCAGCCCCAATGTGTACTTGAAGTATAACAGATTTGTGAAGGTGGTTACCAGCCCCTGAAGCGAGGATTCTGGCGGCATATCGAGTGAAAAAGCAGCGACAACAGCAATATAGCGTGGGGCCAGGGGAGCTGGCCCGCAGAGAGGGGGGATTACCGCCCGGCGTTTTTCATGATGCGCGCCTTATCGACCGCCCATTCACGATCTTTTACGTCGGTGCGCTTATCGTGCTGTTTCTTACCTTTCGCCACGCCGATTTTCACTTTGCACCAGGCGTTCTTCCAGTACAACGACAGGGCGACGACGGTATAACCTTCGCGGTTGATGCGGCCGTATAGCGCATCGAGCTCGCGCTGATTGAGCAGCAGCTTGCGGGTACGGGTCGGATCGCAAACGTAATGCGTGGAGGCGACCGCCATTGGCGTAAAGTTGGCGCCGAAGAGATAGGCTTCGCCATCTTTCAGAATGACATAGCTATCGCCGATGTTGGCTTTGCCGGCTCGCAGAGATTTCACTTCCCAACCCTGCAGCGCGAGGCCTGCCTCGTATTCATCTTCGATAAAGTATTCGTGACGGGCGCGTTTATTCAGCGCAATGGTGGCTGATCCAGGTTTGTGGGCTTTTTTCTTAGTCATAATGTCCTGAAGTCATCGCTAGTTCTAAACATTGTTACCTCAATCCTTCCTGCGAGGCGTAATGGGCTATCTTAGCACGAGTTATGGTACAGCGTTTTTTTTAGCAGCAGATAAATGATATTATTTGTCCCGTGTTTAAATGTGGAACCTGCTATGCCTCAGATTAGCCGTACTGCGCTGGTGCCTTTCAGCGTGGAACAGATGTATCAACTCGTAAATGATGTGAAGTCCTATCCCGATTTCCTGCCTGGCTGCACCGGTAGCCGAGTGCTGGAGGCCGGGCCGACGCAAATGACGGCGGCGGTTGATGTGTCCAAGGCCGGCATCAGCAAGACTTTCACGACGCGTAATACGCTGACCGATAACCAGAGTATCCTGATGAGCCTGGTCGATGGCCCGTTCAAAAAGCTGATTGGCGGCTGGAAGTTTATTCCGCTCAGCCCGGATGCGTGCAAAATTGAGTTTCATCTCGATTTTGAGTTCACCAACAAGCTGATTGAAATGGCTTTTGGTCGCATCTTTAAAGAGCTGGCCGCCAATATGGTGCAGGCGTTCACCACGCGCGCCAAAGAGGTGTATCGTGTCGGCTAATATTGTGGTTGAAGTCGCCTATGCGTTGCCGGAAAAACAGTACCTGCAACGCGTGAAGCTGCAGGCTGGGGCAACGGTCGAGCAGGCGATTATCTCCAGCGGTATTCTGGCGCTGCGCGAAGATATCGATCTGGCGAAAAATAAAGTCGGCATCTACAGCCGTCCGGTCAAGCTGCATGACGAAGTCCATGATGGCGACCGCGTAGAGATTTATCGCCCGCTGATTGCTGACCCGAAAGAGCTGCGCCGGCAGCGGGCTGAAAAGCACGCTGAGAAATAAGCGGGAATGCACAATTAAAAAAAGCGCTCATTGAGCGCTTTTTGCATTTCTACTGGCCTGAGATTACTTGGTCAGCGCCGGTTTGTTATCAATGTTGGTTAACACACCGCTGCTGTCGAAGGTCAGCGTCAGTGTCTGCTGGGTCACTTTCTCATGGCCCGGCTGCTGGCGGAAAACGTAGAACCAGGTGTTGCTACCAAATGGATCTGACATCATCGGCGTACCCAGCGCATAAGCAACCTGCTGTTGTGTCATGCCGACACGGATTTTTGCTACATCATTAGGTGCCAGATAGTTACCCTGGTTGATATCAGGACGGTAAACCACTCGTTCCAGAGTGGAACAGCCTGCGGTCAACATAAGGAGAACCGCTGCGGCAGCAGTCAGCGTTTTACAGCGCATAGTGATTTGATTCCTTTTTGGGCCCGAGCAATACGTGGCTCGTCTGTAATATGCCGATAATAATAGACCTTTGCCCGGTTGGGAACCTTCGACTGCAGGTCTATTGGCAATTTGCTGTTCACTATGACTCTGTGAAAATCAAAAAGTTTACGCCGCAAGCAACTCTTTCGCGTTCGCCAGGGTGTTGCGGGTCACCTCGCTACCGCCCAGCAGACGGGCCAGTTCCTGCAGTCTGGCGCGTTTGTCCAGCGCATGCATGTGCGTCTCGGTCATCTCGCCATCGGTCTCTTTGCAGACGAAGAAATGATGGTGACCACAGCCTGCAACCTGCGGCAGGTGAGTCACGCACATGACCTGCGTGGATTCTCCCAACTGGCGGAGCAGTTTGCCGACAACCGCCGCCGTCGGGCCGCTAATGCCGACATCGACCTCATCGAAAATCAGCGCCGGGGTCTCCATTTTACGAGCGGTAATAACCTGAATAGCCAGTGCGATACGCGATAACTCGCCGCCGGAGGCCACTTTAGCGATCGGCTGCAGCGGTTGCCCCGGGTTGGTGGTAACGCGGAACTCAATATGGTCGGCACCTTCGGCGGTCAGATGGCGTTCATCAAAGGCGACATCAATGGCAAACACGCCGTGAGGCATAGAAAGTGAGTGCATACTTTCAGTAATCAACTGGGTGAGTTCGTCGGCGCTGCGCTGACGCAGGGCGTGCAGTTCTTGCGCCGTTTCCAGCGCCAGGCGGTGATGCTCAACGACCAGCTGGCTCAGCGACTCCAGCGAACCGGCGCTATCGTCCAGCAGACGCTGCTCATCCAGCATGGCCTGATAGAACGCCGGCAGCTCTTCCGGCGCAATCTGATGCTTACGCGCCAGCGCAATCTGCCGGGAAATGCGCTGTTCCAGCTCGAACAGACGGTTAGGGTCGAGATCGAGACGGTCATTGTAGTGGCGCAGCTCATCAGTCGCCTCGCTGAGCTGAATAGAGGCTTCTTCCAGCATATCGAGCACGCCGGAGAGTTTGCTATCCATACCGACCAGCTCGCTAACCAGCTGTTTAGCGGTATAAAGCTGGCTTTGCAAATTGGCCTCTTCACCGTCGGCCAGTACCGTTAACGCATGCTGACAGGTACTGAGCAGCTGGCCGCTGTTGGCCAGACGTTTGTACTCTTCGTCAATCTGTTCGAACTCGCCCTGCAGAGGATTAAATTCGTTCAGCTCTTTGAGCTGGTATTGCAGCAGGTCTGCGCGGGCGGCGCGCTCTTGGCTCTGCTGCTGATGCTGCGCCAGCTCCCGGCAGCTCTGGTGCCACTGGCGGTAGCGCTCCGCCATGCGTTGAGTAAGCGCATACTCACCGGTATAACCATCAAGCAGGGTTTTCTGATGTTCGGCTTTGGTGAGTAACTGATGGGCATGCTGGCCGTGGATCTGGATAAGCAACTGGCCCAGCTCGCGAAGCTGAGAAAGAGGCACGGCGGTGCCGTTGATGAAACCGCGGGAGCGGCCGTCAGCGCTGATCACGCGGCGAAGTAAACACTCACGCCCGCTCTCCAGTTGGTTCTCTTCCAGCCAGCGCTGGGCGGCAGGGGTATCTTTCAGCGCGAAGCGCGCGCACAGGTCGGCACGGCTGGCGCCACGGCGCACCATGTCAGCTTCGGCTCGGCCGCCGAGGCACAGCCCCAGCGCGTCGATGGCAATGGATTTCCCGGCGCCGGTTTCCCCGGTGATGGCGGTCATGCCGCTGTGAAAATCAATTTCCAGTTCACGAACGATAGCGAAATTGCTGATGGTGAGTTGCGCCAACATAGCTGCCTTCCTGTATGAAAAACCATTACTGTGTTTTCGTACAGTATAGACTGGTTTTTTATCCAGTAAAGAGGCAGCTTGTAAAATCAGAACAATTTTTTCGACCAGCCAAGCTTGGTGCTTAATGTATTGAAATAACTATAGTCTTTCGGGTGAATCAGATTGAGGTGATAATCACAGCGGCGGATGAGCACATCTTCGCCGTCCTGGATGGGCAGCGCAATCTGGCTGTCGCAGCTGATTTCCAGATCGTTGCAGCGCTGCGAGAAGCGCAGGCGAATGGTGCTATCGCCGTTAATCACCAGTGGACGCGCTGACAGCGTATGCGGGAACATCGGCACCAGGGTGATGGCGTCCAGAGATGGGGTGAGAATAGGGCCGCCCGCAGAGAGCGAATAGGCCGTCGAACCGGTAGGCGTGGAGATGATCAGGCCGTCGGAGCGCTGGGAGAAGGCGAACACTTCATCGATATAGACCTCGAACTCAATCATGTGCGCGACTTTACCCGGATGCAGCACCACCTCATTGATAGCCGTGCTGATGCGCTTCTGGCAGTCATGCTGGCACACCTGGGCTTCCAGCAGAAAACGTTTTTCGGCGATATAGTGGCCTTCAAGTACGTCGGCCAACTGTTGGAGCGCGTTATCCGGGTCAAGGTCGGTAAGAAAACCAAGATTGCCGCGGTTAATGCCGATGACGTTGATGTCATAGCGCGCCAGGGTACGCGCCGCGCCGAGCATATTGCCGTCGCCGCCGACCACCACCGCCAGATCCGCCTGCTGGCCGATTTCCGCCAGCGTGCCGGTTTTAACATTGCTAAGCTGGAGTTCATGGGCGATTTGCTGCTCGACCAGCACCTCATAGCCTTTGCCGCATAGCCAGCGCCAGAGCATTTCATGTGTGGTCAGGGCGGTTGGGTGACGAGGGTGTCCCACAATGCCGATACACTTGAAATGGTTCTTCATGATCTGGATGTCCTTGGGTTAAATGAATGATGACAATCTGTCTGCTTCCCTTGAATCCCGGAAACTGATCCCCATAATAAGCGAAGTTAGCGAGATGAATGCGAAAAAAACGCGGAGAAATTCATGAGTAGTAAAGAACAGAAAACGCCTGAGGGGCAAGCCCCGGAAGAAATTATCACGGAGCAGCACGACAACGTAGAGGCGGTAGAGCCTGAGGTTTCTGCTGAGCAGGTGGATCCGCGCGATGAAAAAATTGCGAATCTGGAAGCACAGCTGGCCGAAGCGCAAAAGCGTGAACGTGATGTGATGCTGCGCGCAAAAGCGGAAGAAGACAACCTGCGTCGTCGCACCGAACAGGATATCGAGAAAGCGCATAAATTCGCCCTGGAGAAGTTCGTCAACGAACTGCTGCCGGTTATCGATAGCCTGGATCGCGCGCTGGAAGTGGCTGATAAAGCTAACCCGGATATGGCGCCGATGGTTGAAGGGATCGAACTGACTCTGAAATCGATGCTGGGCGTCGTGCGTAAGTTTGGCGTGGAAGTGGTAGCCGATACCAACGTACCGCTGGATCCTAACGTGCATCAGGCTATCGCCATGGTCGAGTCTGACGATGTGGCTGCCGGTAACGTACTGGGTGTTATGCAGAAGGGATATACCCTGAACGGTCGTACTATTCGCGCCGCGATGGTAACCGTCGCGAAAGCGAAGTAATTCGTTAGTTCGCCAGTAACGGCTATCTGCGGGTGGCCGTTTTTATTGGCTCTAAATAAAAAAACGGCGAACCGAAGTTCGCCGTTGTTCTTTGCTGGCTGCGCTATTCCGCCACGCTTTCGCGTAATGATTTCACCGGCATCACCTTCACCTGCTTAATCATATTGTCCTGTACGTCGAGAATATCGATATCATACTGTTCGATACGTACGCGGGTTCCAGGGACCGGGATCTCCTCCAGCGCTTCCAGAATGATGCCGTTAACGGTACGCGCGTCGTCTTCCGGCAGGTGCCAGTTGAACGCTTTGTTGATTTCCCGCACGTTGGCGCCGCCGTCAATAATCACCGAGCCGTCATTAAGCGGCGTCACTTCTTCGGCAAGGGTCGGCGACATCGAGGTGGTGAAGTCTCCCACAATCTCTTCAAGAATATCCTCAACGGTGACCAGCCCCTGAATATCACCATATTCATCAACCACCAGGCCGACTTTCTTTTTATTACGCTGGAATTTCACCAATTGCGTGCTGAGCGGCGTACCTTCCGGCACAAAGTAAATCTCATCTGCCGCTCGTAACATGATCTCTTTTGTGAACTCTTTCTTTTCCGTCATCAGACGATAGGCTTCACGGACGCGCAGCATGCTGATGGCATCGTCCAGCGAATCACGATACAGCACGATACGGCCATGCGGCGAGTGGGTTAGCTGGCGGACGATAGATTTCCAGTCATCGTTGATATCGATACCGACGATCTCATTGCGCGGCACCATGATGTCATTAACGCTGACCTTTTCCAGATCCAGGACCGACAGCAGCATGTCCTGATTCCGCCGTGAGATTTGTGAACGGGATTCATTCACAATCGTTCGCAGTTCATCTTTACTCAATGCGCCGCTAATAACGTGATCGGTCTTAATGCCCATCATGCGCATCAGTACGCGGGTAATGGTGTTCAACAGCCACACCAGCGGCATCATCAGTACCTGTAGCGGCGCCAACAGGAAACTGCTGGGGTAGGCGACCTTTTCCGGGTACAGGGCGGCAATGGTTTTAGGTAAGACTTCGGCAAACACCAGTACGACAAAGGTGAGCACGCCGGTGGCGATAGCCACGCCGGCGTCGCCGTACAGACGCATGCCGACGATGGTTCCCAGCGCTGAGGCCAGGATATTGACGAGGTTGTTGCCGATGAGCACCAGGCTAATGAGGCGATCCGGCTTACGCAGCAGCTTTTCCACCCGCTTAGCCGGGCGGTTGCCTTGTTTCGCCATATGGCGCAGCCGATAGCGGTTCAGCGTCATCATGCCGGTTTCGGAACCGGAGAAATAGGCGGAGATAATCACCATGATGATCAGCGTGACGATCAGCGTGGTGGTAGAAATGTGTTCCAGGAGAGACTCCTTAGTCTTTAACTAACAAACTGCTGAAGGACGCGGCTGCCAAAATAAGCCAGGGTCAGCAGCCCGGCTCCGGCGACGTTAAACCAGACCACCCGGCGGCCGCGCCAGCCTTCGTGGTAGTGCCCCCACAGCAGTACGATATAGACAAACCAGGCCACGATAGACAGCACCGCTTTATCAATATTTTCGGTATTAAACAGGTTGTGCATATAGAACAACCCGGTGCACAGCGTCAGGGTCAGCAGCACGACGCCAACCTGGGTGATATGAAACATTTTACGCTCAATACTCATCAGCGGCGGCATTTCGCTGCTGAAAGCCAGCTTTTTATTTTTAAGCTGGTAGTCAATCCACGCCAGCTGCAGCGCGTACAGCGCGGCGATGATAAGCGTGGCGTAGGCAAAGAGCGACAGGCCGATATGCACCAACATCCCCGGGGTGGTTTCGAGGTGGGTGATGTACTCGTTAGGCACGAAGGTGGCGAAGGCGAGATTGATCAGCGCGAAGGCGTATACGATCGGTAGCAATAACCAGCCGCGATTACGCGAGGCGACGATGGTCATCACCGTACAGATCATCAGGCTGACCAGCGAGCCGACGTTAAGTAAGCTGAGATTTTGCCCACCTTCGCCGCCGGGGAAAATACGTGACTCCAGCGCGAAGGCGTGGCAAATCAGCGCTATCGTCGCGGAGAGAATCGCCATCCGCCGCCAGCTGCTGTTTTTTTGCAGCAGGCCAGGGATGATCAGCGCAAGGCTGATGGAGTAGGCGACAAGGGCAAGTAGAGCAAACACAGGCATAGGAGCGTCGACTGTTGACTAAATAAGAAAGAGAAGCAGTATAGCGTCACGCGACGTCTGCTCCAACCGTTGCAGCACATTCAGGTTTATGTCGTGTTATACTGCGCCAAATTCGTATTTTTGTGTCGCTGCGGCGACCGACCGTTTCCACCTCAGGCGAGAGACAATGTTTGATAATTTAACCGATCGTTTGTCGCGTACGCTGCGCAACATTAGCGGCCGCGGACGCCTTACCGAAGACAACATTAAAGACACCCTGCGCGAAGTGCGCATGGCGCTGCTGGAGGCCGACGTCGCGCTTCCGGTGGTGCGTGATTTCATCAGCCGCGTCAAAGAGAGCGCGGTAGGACATGAAGTCAATAAAAGCCTGACGCCAGGTCAGGAGTTCGTCAAGATTGTCCGCAACGAGCTGGTTGCGGCGATGGGCGAAGAAAACCAGACGCTGGATTTAGCCGCGCAGCCGCCGGCCGTCGTCCTGATGGCGGGCCTGCAGGGTGCGGGTAAAACGACCAGCGTCGGTAAGCTGGGCAAATTCCTGCGCGAGAAGCACAAGAAAAAAGTGCTGGTCGTTTCCGCGGACGTATACCGCCCGGCGGCGATTAAACAGCTGGAAACGCTGGCAGAGCAGGTCGGCGTGGATTTCTTCCCGTCCGACGTTGGCCAGAAGCCGGTTGATATCGTCAACGCGGCGCTGAAAGAAGCGAAGCTGAAATTCTACGACGTGCTGCTGGTGGATACCGCCGGTCGTCTGCACGTCGATGAAGCGATGATGGACGAAATCAAACAGGTCCACGCCGCGATTAATCCGGTTGAGACGCTGTTTGTCGTCGATGCGATGACCGGTCAGGATGCGGCGAATACCGCGAAGGCCTTTAACGAAGCGCTGCCTTTGACCGGCGTGGTGCTGACCAAAGTAGACGGCGACGCCCGCGGCGGTGCGGCGCTGTCGATTCGTCATATCACCGGCAAGCCGATTAAATTCCTCGGCGTCGGCGAGAAAACCGAAGCGCTGGAGCCGTTCCACCCGGACCGTATCGCTTCCCGTATTCTCGGCATGGGCGACGTGCTGTCGCTTATCGAAGATATCGAGAGCAAAGTTGACCGCGCGCAGGCCGAGAAGCTGGCATCCAAGCTGAAGAAAGGCGACGGTTTCGATCTGACCGACTTCCTTGAGCAACTGCGCCAGATGAAAAACATGGGCGGCATGGCCAGCCTGATGGGCAAACTGCCGGGCATGGGGCAAATTCCCGATAACGTGAAAGCGCAGATGGACGACAAAGTGCTGGTGCGTATGGAAGCGATCATCAACTCGATGACGATGAAAGAGCGCGCCAAGCCGGAAATCATCAAAGGTTCGCGTAAACGCCGTATCGCCGCCGGTTGCGGGATGCAGGTGCAGGACGTGAACCGCTTGCTGAAGCAGTTCGACGACATGCAGCGCATGATGAAGAAGATGAAGTCGAAAGGCGGCATGATGAAGATGATGCGCGGGATGAAAGGGATGATGCCGCCAGGATTCCCAGGCCGCTAATACGCGTCATAATTCAAGCCGCAGATGCGTTGGCTGCGTTCGTTCACCCCGGTCACGTACTTGTGTACGCTCCCGGGGATTTACTCACTTGCCGCCTTCCTGCAACTCGAATTATTTAGCGTATGTAGTTTTGAATTGATTTTTGCACAGAAATCAGTAAAATTTTCGGGCTTTTAATATGACACCGGGCTCCGTTCCTCGATGGGGCCCGGTTGTTTTATTCACACAAGAGGATGTTATGGTAACTATTCGTTTAGCACGTCACGGCGCTAAAAAGCGTCCGTTCTACCAGGTTGTTGTCACCGACAGCCGTAATGCACGCAACGGTCGCTTCATCGAGCGCGTTGGCTTCTTCAACCCGATCGCTACCGAGAAAGAAGAAGGCACCCGCCTGGATCTGGATCGTATCGCTCACTGGGTTGGCCAGGGCGCTACTGTTTCCGATCGCGTTGCCGCGCTGATCAAAGCCGCTAACAAAGCAGCTTAATCTGTCACGGTGGTCATGATGAGCAAGCAACACACCGCACAAGCACCTGTTGATCCGATTGTATTGGGGAAAATGGGTTCTTCCTACGGTATCCGTGGTTGGCTCAGAGTGTTTTCCTCCACCGAAGACGCTGAAAGCATTTTTGACTATCAGCCCTGGTTAATCCAGAAGGCGGGTCAGTGGCAGGTTGTTGAGCTGGAAAGCTGGCGCCACCACAATCAGGACATCATCATCAAGCTGAAAGGCATTGACGATCGTGATGCGGCGAATCTCCTGACTAATTGCGAAATTATCGTTGATTCATCGCAGCTGCCGGCGCTGGAAGAGGGCGACTATTACTGGAAAGACCTGATGGGCTGCCAGGTAGTTACCACCGAAGGCTATAGCCTGGGTAAAGTCATTGATATGATGGAAACCGGGTCGAATGACGTTCTCGTCATCAAGGCAAACCTGAAAGATGCATTTGGCATCAAGGAGCGGTTGGTTCCGTTCCTCGATGGGCAGGTTATCAAGAAAGTCGATCTCGCTACTCGTACTATCGAAGTAGATTGGGATCCTGGTTTTTAAATTCTCCGGATAAACGGTAAAAGACGGCGCTATGTGGATTGGCATAATTAGCCTGTTTCCTGAAATGTTCCGCGCAATTACCGATTACGGGGTAACTGGCCGGGCAGTAAAAAATGGCCTGCTGAGCATCGAAAGCTGGAGTCCTCGCGACTTCGCTCATGACCGGCACCGTACCGTGGACGATCGTCCTTACGGCGGCGGACCGGGGATGCTAATGATGGTTCAACCCTTACGGGATGCCATTCATGCAGCAAAAGCCGCGGCAGGTGAAGGCGCAAAGGTGATTTATCTGTCACCTCAGGGACGCAAGCTTGATCAAGCGGGCGTCAGCGAACTGGCAACGAATCAGAAACTGATTCTGGTGTGCGGTCGCTACGAAGGGATAGACGAGCGCGTAATCCAAACCGAAATTGACGAAGAATGGTCAATCGGCGATTACGTTCTCAGCGGTGGTGAGTTACCGGCAATGACGCTGATTGACTCCGTTTCCCGGTTCATTCCGGGAGTACTGGGACATGAAGCATCAGCAACGGAAGATTCCTTTGCTGATGGGTTGCTGGATTGCCCGCACTATACCCGTCCTGAAGTGTTAGAAGAGATGGAAGTACCGCCAGTATTGCTGTCGGGGAACCATGCTGAGATACGTCGCTGGCGTCTGAAGCAGTCGCTGGGCCGCACCTGGCTTAGAAGACCTGAACTTCTGGAAAACCTGGCTCTGACTGAAGAGCAAGCAAAGTTGCTGGCGCAGTTCAAAAGCGAACACGCGCAACAGCAGCATAAACATGATGGGCAGGCGTGAGCCCCCAATATCAGTTTACCCAGGATAAGAGATTAAATTATGAGCAACATTATTAAGCAACTTGAACAAGAACAGATGAAGCAGGACGTACCTTCCTTCCGTCCGGGTGATACCGTGGAAGTGAAAGTATGGGTTGTTGAAGGTTCCAAAAAACGTCTGCAGGCATTCGAGGGCGTGGTTATCGCTATTCGTAACCGCGGTCTGCACTCTGCATTCACTGTTCGTAAAATTTCCAACGGCGAAGGCGTTGAGCGTGTCTTCCAGACTCACTCTCCGGTAGTTGACAGCATTGCTGTTAAACGTCGTGGTGCTGTACGTAAAGCTAAACTGTACTACCTGCGTGAGCGTACCGGTAAGTCTGCTCGTATCAAAGAGCGTCTTAACTAAGATTCGCTTTCGCGACATCCTGATAGAAAGGGCTGGCCAGATGGCTGGCCCTTTTTTTATCTAAATTTTAACTATTTTGATGTAAATCAATTACAATATCGCCCGGATTTCGGAGGGGCGGTGAACGGCACTATTTTCTCACAATCAGCATTGCAACGGCGGGCCGCCTGGCTGGCGCTGTTTGCGATCCTGCTGATCGTGGTGGCGCCGCTGATCTCCGTTTCGCTGCAGAAAGATCCCATGAGCGCAATGCCGGGCATGCATCATGCTATGCCGATGGGCGCGTCTCATGATGGGATGTCCGGACATGAGATGGTAATGATGCACGGCGCTGACAGAGCGTCGCAGCCGGCGCATAGCATGCCGGTCGATCACGCCGAAGCTTGCGGCTATTGCGTGCTATTAGCGCACGTACCGGGGCTGCTGTTCGCGCTGGCGCTGTTCTTCGCCATGATCCTGCGGCGCATTCGGCTGCCGGCTTCTCGCCCGGTATTAAAACACTGGCACTACTTCCCCTGGCTCTATCCTGAAACCCGCGCGCCGCCGCGGCTGTCTGCTTTTTCCCTTTAATAAAAATGAATCTGCGTACTGCGCAACGACCTCTTTTGCTTTAAAAAAGGAAGAGTATGACAACCTGCACCTCGCGCGCGGCATGGTTAAACCTGCTGCGGCGCCTCCATTTCTATATTGGTCTGTTTATTGGACCATTTATCTTTGTCGCGGCCTTGACCGGCACGCTGTATGTCGCTACGCCGCAACTGGAAAACTGGCTGTACCATGAGGCCTTACAGGGTTCGCTCAACGGCGAAAGACAGCCGCTTAGCGCGCAAATTGCCGTCGCCAAAGAGGCTACGCAAAACAACCTCCGCCTGCAGGCCGTGCGCCCGGGTATTACCGCCGGCGAAACGACGCGGGTGATGTTTGCCGACCCGCGGCTGGGGGAATCAGAAAACCGGGCTATTTTTGTTGACCCGGTGACACTACGAGTCAAAGGCGATCTGACGGTTTACGGTACCAGCGGTATTTTACCGCTGCGCCAGTGGATTGATTACGCGCATAAATCCTTGCTGTTGGGCGACGGCGGCAGACTGTACAGCGAACTGGCGGCCTCCTGGATGTGGGTTGCGGCGTTGGGCGGTATTGCGCTATGGGCGATGACCCGTCCGAAGCGGCGGATACACAATAGGCTGCAAAATACCCGACGTCTGCACGTGACGCTGGGCTGGATGTTACTGGTCGGCATGTTACTGTTTTCCGCCACCGGCTTAACCTGGTCGCAGTGGGCGGGCGGTAACGTCGATAAGATGCGCGCCGCGTTTGGCTGGCTAACGCCGCAGGTCAATACGCAACTTCATGGCGGGAAGGCGATGCCGCCCGATCCGCACGCCGGGCACCACATGGCGCATATGGCAATGGATGAGCCACAGGTGAAAGTGACTGCGGATCGGTTCGATAGCGTATTGCAGGTGGCGCAGGCCGCAGGTCTAACGGCCAGCAAGCTGGAGATCCGGCCGCCAAAAAGCGCGGGGATGGCGTGGACGGTGAATGAAATTGACCGTAGCTGGCCGACGCGGGTCGATGCTGTGGCCATCGATGGCGAGACGTTACAAGTCGTGGATCGTACCCGCTTTAGCGATTTCCCGCTGATGGCTAAGCTGACCCGTTGGGGCGTCGATTTTCATATGGGAATACTGTTCGGGTTGGCGAACCAGTTGCTGTTGGTGGTATTCGGGTTGGCCCTGTGCGTCATGATCGTCGTCGGCTATCGCCTGTGGTGGATCCGCCGTCCGGCGCAGAGTGCATTTAATCCTGCACAAACGTTGGTGCAAGCGTGGCTGGGACTAAGTGTCGCTGCCCGGGCGCTTGCGCTGTTAATAGCGCTCCTGCTCGGGCTGGCGGTGCCGCTGATGGGCGTCAGCCTCGCGGCGTGCCTCGTGGTTGATTACCTGCGCTGGCGCGCGGCTTCAGCGATGAGGCTGGTTAAGTCGGTAGACTAACGCGCTTAAGGCGTGCTGATCACCACGGTAACACGGCGGTTTTCAGCACGGCCTGCCGCGGTATTGTTGCTGGCGATGGGGTACTTTTTACCTAACCCGCGGGTGGTTAAATTACTGCGCGGAATTTTCGCGCCTTCAGCCCAGGCATCCGCCACGCTGTTGGCGCGCTTTAATGACAGCGCTTCGTTGTAGCTGTCTTCGCCGTAGTTATCGGTATGACCTTCAAGACGGCTATGGGTAATACCGGTTTCAGCTAACCGTGCGGCCATACTGTGGATTTGCTGCTGGCTGTCGGGACGCAGGCGATAGTCGTTTTTGTCAAACAGAATGCTGTCAGACAAACCTAAGGACCAATCACCGGCGGCTTCGGTAAAGCCGTAAGACTTCATTGCTGCGACCTGTTCTTTCGAGAACTTACCTGGCGCCTGGCACCCAGTGAGGAGAAAAGCAGCCAGAAGAGTGGGCGCAATAAATTGCCTGAGCATAGTCATTCCTTCTTATTTTTGTGTGTGATGAAAACGCTGGTTTTTCATCCGATACATATTCTGATCGGCCAGTTCCTGCAGCTCCTCCACCGAGGTGTGTTCCCAGGTCAAAGCATAGCCAATACTCAAAGAGAGCGTTGCCGTGTGGCCATTGTGGAGGTTGAATGGCTGAAGAAACTGTTCGGACAGCGTTGCGCAAAGCGCCTGGACTTCGGTTTCGGTATGCACATCGTGCAGTAAAATGGCGAATTCATCGCCGCCCAGACGCCATGCCTGATGTTGGTCGCCAACGAATGCCATCAGGCGGCTGGCGACCTCAATAAGGACTTTATCGCCGGCAGCGTGTCCCCAGTTATCGTTAATGAGTTTGAAATTATCGCCGTCAAGAAACAGCAGCGCCGAACTATGACGTGCCGCGTCATCGTCCATTAGCTTACCGATGACGTTGCGAAACGCCGCGCGATTCGCCAATCCCGTTAGTGGATCATGCAACGAGCTGCGCAGCAGTTGCGCATTTTTCGCCTGCAGTTGACGCTGCCAGTCCTCCATTTCTCCCAGCAGGCTATTGAAGTCCTGGGCAAAGAGATGGAATTCCTCAATACGTTCTTCCGGTACACGGCGCGAGAAATGGCGGTTTTCGCGGATATCATGTACCACTTCGGTAATACTTTGCAGCGCGGCGACAATACCGCGATGCAGAGAATGGGTAAGCATCAGGGCGATAACGGACGCCAGCAGAATACTGCCGGTCAAAACGATCAGCGAAGTACCGAGAAAATGACTGATTAACCGATCGAGCGCCTTCAGACGAAGCTCACCGATTATTTTCCCCTGATGCCAGATTGGCTGGACAGTCGGTTCAGGAAACAGCCATTTACTAATATAACCACTGAATTTTTCGTTTTTAACTAAGGCGTCATTACGCCAGTCGGCGAAATGACGCTGATGGCTGTCCAGAAGCGTGGCTTCGGAAAATTGCCCCTGTCTGCCAAGCGTCGCCAGCGTATCTTCTGCGGCGGTGGCATCGCCAAAAACCAGTGCCGCTTCGAGGCTGCGGCCCATGGTTGCCGCGGTGAGCTCAAGATTTTTTTGCGCGTACTGTTTTAACGTGATGACGGAGGCGGCGCTGAGCAAAAGCCAGACCAGCGTCATCGAAATCACTACGCTTATCATGCTGATTCGGCGTAACGCGTTTTTGAAAGTGGGGCGCGGGGCCTGAGAAAAATCCTTATTCATGTGATTTCTTCCGGGCAAGCATCAGTACGTCCGGATTGACCCGTACACCGCTATGCGTCAGGACATCCAGATTAACGGAAAACCTCACCCTATCGTCATTTATGAGCAAGCAAAAAGCGCTGCCAAAAGAGCAATCGGTATTTTGTTCCGCTATGAGTAATAGAGGACGGGAGCCATATTTTTTTGTTAATGCAGACTGCTGATCCGGGGTTTCACTGCCGAAATACAAACCGTCGCAGCTGGCCTTTAGGGCTTCCTGTGAATTTCGAACTATCACCGGTTGATAAGGTAAATTTTCCGGCGCTTCCTGAGCCAAACTGCGGATATATCGGGAGGTGGAAAAAACGCATAACTTCGGCGGGCCGGATAAATTTGGCCAGCGCGTATAAGTCACAATCCCCGAAACTATGGCGCGAACGTTCTCAGATGTCTCAGCGGCAAAAGCGGGAACTCCCGCGATGAGCAAAAAGAAAAGCAAAAATAGACGGTAAAACTCTTTCATTAACGGGTCCGTCAAATCGTTATTGCACGGGAAACGCAGTTCGCAGTTGCCTGAGCGGAGAATAGCATTATTGGCAAAAAGCGTCATTAGCTGCCCCGGCCGCTTTGAGATAATCCTTACCAGGAATTTTAGTAAAGGAATGAGTAAAACGCGGCGGCAAAAAAGAGTCTTCGCCATGTGTACATTTATATGAACACTTTTCTGGCAATTCGATGCCAATTATTTTGCTGTTGTAAAGTAATGTTTACGTAATATGGATTGATATCTTTACTTTATATGGTATGGTTACGTCATGCCCGCTGAGGCAACGACTATCGCAAACGAGCTATACAGGATCGCCATCATGCAAAAAGACGCGCTGAATAACGTACATATTACCGATGAACAAGTTCTGATTACCCCGGATCAACTGAAAGCCGAATTCCCGTTAACCGTGGAGCAGGAAGCGCAGATCGCGCACTCCCGTCAGACTATTTCCAACATTATTGCCGGCCGCGATCCGCGTCTGTTGGTGGTCTGTGGTCCTTGCTCAATCCACGATCCGGAAGCTGCTATCGAATATGCTCGTCGATTTAAAGCCCTTGCCGCAGAGGTCAGCGATAGCCTCTACCTGGTGATGCGCGTCTATTTTGAAAAGCCACGTACCACTGTTGGCTGGAAAGGGCTGATTAACGATCCGCACATGGATGGCTCGTTTGATGTGGAAGGCGGTCTCAAGATAGCGCGTCGCCTGCTGGTTGATTTAGTCAATATGGGCCTGCCGCTGGCGACAGAAGCGCTCGATCCAAATAGCCCACAGTACCTTGGCGATCTGTTCAGCTGGTCCGCCATCGGCGCGCGTACCACTGAATCGCAGACTCACCGTGAAATGGCATCCGGTCTGTCGATGCCGGTTGGTTTTAAAAACGGTACCGATGGCAGCCTGGCGACGGCGATCAACGCCATGCGCGCCGCCGCGATGCCGCACCGCTTCGTCGGCATCAACCAGGCCGGCCAGGTTTGCCTGCTGCAGACCCAGGGGAATCCGGATGGTCACGTCATTCTGCGCGGCGGTAAAGCGCCAAACTACGGCCCGGAAGACGTTGAGAAGTGCGAAAAAGAGATGGCGCAGGCGGGACTGAAACCGTCGCTGATGATAGATTGCAGTCATGGTAATTCCAATAAAGACTACCGTCGTCAGCCGGCGGTTGCGGAATCCGTCGTCGCGCAGATCAAAGATGGCAACCGTTCCATCATTGGCCTGATGATTGAGAGCAATATCCACGAAGGCAATCAGTCTTCTGAGCAGCCCCGTTGTGATATGAAGTACGGCGTATCCGTCACCGACGCCTGCATCAGCTGGGAAACTACCGATGCACTGCTGCGCGAGCTCGATAGCGATCTGCGCGCTCATCTGGCGGCACGTCTGGGTTAAGAGGATTGTATGGTTGCTGAACTGACCGCATTACGCGATCAAATTGATGAAGTTGATAAGGCGCTGCTTGATTTGCTGGCAAAGCGCCTGGAGCTGGTGGCGGAAGTTGGCGAGGTTAAGAGTAAATATGGCCTGCCGATTTACGTACCGGAACGCGAAGCCGCGATGCTGGCTTCCCGCCGGGAAGAGGCGGCGGCGCTCGGTGTGCCGCCGGATCTTATCGAGGATGTCCTGCGTCGGGTGATGCGCGAATCGTATTCAAGTGAAAACGACAAAGGCTTCAAAACGCTGCATCCGAACCTGCGCCCGGTGGTTATTGTTGGCGGCGGTGGGCAGATGGGGCGTCTGTTTGAGAAGATGCTGACGCTGTCAGGCTATCAGGTGCGGGTGCTGGAAAAAGAAGACTGGCCGCGGGCGACAGAGATTGTCGCCGATGCCGGGATGGTTATCGTCAGCGTTCCGATCCATACCACAGCAGAGACGATTTCGCGTCTGCCGCCGCTGCCAGCGGATTGCATTCTGGTCGATCTGGCTTCCATCAAAGCCGAGCCGCTGCAGGCGATGCTGGCGGCGCATAATGGCCCGGTATTGGGATTGCACCCGATGTTTGGTCCGGATAGCGGCAGCCTGGCGAAACAGGTGGTGGTTTACTGCGACGGGCGTCAGCCGGAAGCGTACCAGTGGTTCCTTGAACAGATTCAGGTCTGGGGCGCGCGGCTGCACCGCATCAGCGCCGTTGAGCACGATCAGAACATGGCGTTTATTCAGGCGTTGCGTCACTTTGCCACTTTCGCCTATGGCCTGCATCTGGCTGAAGAGAACGTTCGTCTTGAGCAACTATTGGCGCTCTCTTCGCCGATTTATCGACTGGAGCTGGCGATGGTGGGGCGTCTGTTTGCCCAGGATCCGCAGCTGTATGCCGACATCATTATGTCGTCAGAAAATAATCTGGCGTTAATTAAGCGCTACTACCAGCGGTTCGGCGAAGCGATTGGTCTGCTGGAGCAGGGCGATAAGCAGGCGTTTATCGACAGCTTCCGTAAAGTCGAACACTGGTTTGGCGATTACGCCCAGCGCTTCCAGAGCGAAAGCCGTACGCTGTTGCGTCAGGCGAATGATAATCGACAGTAAGTCCGCTAAACGTGTATACAATAAAGCCAGAGGGGTAACCCGCTGGCTTTTTTTATAGGGATGAAAAGATGGCTCAACCGCAACCGCTGTTTGATTACGTCGGGCACCTGCCGGAATGCCCAACCTGGAGCCATGCCGAGCAGGCACTGTACTGGGCGGATATTCTGGAGTGCGAAATTCACCGCTACGATACACGCAATAAAGAACACCAGGTCCTGCAATTTCCCGAAGAAGTGGGCTGCTTTGCTCTGCGCGAGAAGGGAGGTTTTATCGTCGCCTTACGTAGCGGTATCTGGCTTTGTGATGCCCGTGGTCTGCTGCAACGCAAAATCTGTGATAACCCAAGTAACCCGGATCTCGCGCGTTTTAACGACGGCGGTACCGATCGGGATGGCCGTTTTTACGCAGGGACCTTCTGGGGGCCGGGGGATTACAATGGCGCGCTGCTGGTGCGTATTGATAACGACCTGACGCCAAAGGTGGTGCAGTGCGATATTCATGGTGCTAATGGTCTGGCGTTTAGCGACGATAAGCGCTGGATGTATACCTCCGATACGCCGAACGCGGTGATTTACCGCACGCCGCTGGATGAGCAGGGCGAGCCGGGCATACGGGAAGTGTTTCGTCGTTTCCATCCGGGAGAGGGGATCCCTGACGGTGCGGCGGTTGATGAAGAAGGCTGTTACTGGAGCGCGATGTTTGACGGCTGGCGGATTGCCCGCTTTTCGCCGAACGGAGAACAACTGGAAGAGTATCGCGTGCCGGTGCGTTGCCCCACGATGGTGTGTTTCGGCGGCGCGGACATGAAAACGCTCTATATCACTACCACCCGGGAAAATATGGACGCCGACGAAGTGGCGCAATATCCGCTTTCCGGCGCCATCTTCACCCTGCCGGTTGCGGTGGCAGGGATGAAGAAACGGCAATTTATTGAACGTTAAGCCGGGTCGACCGGCACGACGTTTTCGCTCGGGTAACAGCCCAGTACTTTCATCGAACGGGTAATTTCGGCCAGCTCTTTTAAAGCCTTACGTAAGGGAAGGGATTCCAGGTTGGCCTGAATATCCAGATAAAACATCTCTTCCCACGGGTTACCGTGGATGGGGCGCGATTCCAGCTTGCTCATGATCAGGTTGTGGTTACGCAGCACCAGTAGCGCTTCAACCAGCGCGCCAGCCTGTTGGCCGGTGGCGATTAACAACGTCGTTTTCGCCGGCACCTGATCGGATACGTTCACCGCTTTACGCGCCAGCACCAGGAAACGAGTGATGTTTTGCGTCTGGTTAGCCTGGCAGTGCTCCAGCACCTGCAGCCCGTACAGCGCGCCGCCGGCCTCGCTACCCAGCGCGGCAACGGTGGGGGATTTTGCCTGCGCGACTTTTTCCATCGCCGCTGAGGTGCTCTCGGTGTACTCGATTTTCCAGTGCGGATAGCGGCTTAAATACTGGCTGCATTGCTGGAACGGCTGCGGATGGCTATAAACGGTCTCGATCTTATCAGCGTCCGTTGAGGATGAAACGAGCACACAGTGATCGATTGGTAGCGTCAGTTCGCCGACGATCGACAGACTGGTATGCTGCAGCAGATCGTACACATCGTTGATCCCGCCGGAGCTGGTGTTTTCAATCGGCACGACGGCGTAATCGGCCTGACCGGTTTCGACCTGCTCAAAGATATCGGCGAATTTCGCGCAGCCGCTTTCGATAAATTGCTCAAAATGACGCGCGGCGTACTGGCGCGCGGCAAGATGTGAATACGAGCCTTTAGGCCCAAGGAAGGCGATACGCGCGGAGCGGGGGTTAATCTTATTAAGATGCTGCTGCAGTAGCGCCTGCTGGGTAAGAACGGAGTCTTCAATAATCAGCTGGAACAGGCGGGTAATGTAGTGGGCGTCCAGATGATGCTTTTTGCCAAGCGTCATTAAACGCTCCAGCAGGTCGCGTTCGCGGTCGATATCGCGTACTGGACGGTGCGATTCCAGCTTCGCTTTCCCGACTTCTACCGCTAGGCCGCGGCGTTCGGCCAGCAGCGCGAGCAGTTTTTCATCCAGGGCGCTTATTTTGTCGCGCAGGGCCAGTAATGGGTTTTCCTCGGTCATAATTGTGTTGCCTTTCTTGTTATCAATAAAAAAGGCCTCCCGCGTGGGAGGCCTTGTTATTCGTCTTCGCATTCTTTCTTATACGACGAACCGCCTCCCAGTCAGGGGAAGGTAAAAAAGAATGCGAAGAAGAACGGGAGTCGTTTCACGATGAATTCCTTAGGTTAGTGTGGATTACAGTACCTGTACTGTTTTCATCCTGTCAATTAAAAAACGAAAAACGCGCCCGAAGGCGCGTGGCATGACACAACTTAAGTTAAGGATTACTCTTCTTCTTCCACAAAGCCTGCCTCTTTCACCGATGTGGCGGCGCGGCGGGCTTCCCCTTTGTGTTGCACTTTATTCAGCTGCCGTTCCAGCTTGTTGATCAATTCGTTAATGGCGGCGTACATGTCTTCATGACGCGCGCTGGCAACCAGATGGCCGTTCGGCGTATTGATGGTTGCGTCAGCAATAAAACCCTGCGGCTCCTTAGAGAGAATGATGTGCGGGTTGATTAAATGAGTTTGCCACTTATCCAGTTTGGCGAGACGGTCTGCGACATGCTGGCGGATTGCCGGAGTAATTTCCATTTGTTTACTGGTAATGTTCATTGTCATAAATTTTACCTCTTGTCTTTCCCGTCTTGGTGAACCCAGCATACCTCGCCTAATGTCAAAATGTGTGATCTAAATCACATTTAAATGTCACTTTTTGTCAACGAATTCATTTTGTGAGACAGGACAGGAACGGATGAGATTTTACTTGTCGAAATGAAGAAAGGGGGCCATATTTGATGAGTTAACTCGGCGCTAAACCGCTTCAGCGCTGGTGTTCATTGAATAAAAAAACGGCAGCCCAGGGGCTGCCGTTTTGCTTTCTGTTATCACCCTCAGGTGTTTTTGCCGTTGGCGGCGATGATTTTGGCGACTTTGTCAGCCTGCGCGTTCATTTGCATCTGACGATAGGCGTTTTCCATCTTCGGCAGCGCATCGCGAGTGGCCTGCGTATCCGGGTAGTTACGCAGCATACCGTCAACGCGGTTCACGACGGCAACCCAGGCGCCGCGGTCGGTGTAATAATCCACCACCGACAGCTCATACTTCGCCAGACGGTCTTTCAGGAACACCAGACGTTTGTAGGCGTCTGTAGCGTACTGGCTGTTCGGATAACCGCGAACCAGCTTCGAGAAATCATTGAATGCGTCGCGAGCGTGCTGCGGGTCGCGGTCGGAACGATCGACGCCGAAGAAGCCCTGTAGAGCGCTGTCATCAAGGGCCATGTTAGTCAGGCCGCGCATATAGATGACATAGTCAATGTTTGGATGCGTAGGATTCAGACGAGCGAAACGATCGATTGCGGCCTGGGCCAGCGGCAAATCGGCATTTTTGTAATACGCATAAATCAGGTCCAACTGTACCTGTTGGGAGTAAGGACCAAATGGATAGCGATTATCCAACGCTTCCAGTTGCGTTATTGCCTGTTTCCAGTTACCGTCCTGCAACTTTTGCTGGGCGGTCGCGTAAATTTCATTCGGCGGATTATCAGGCACCTCCTCCTTTGAGCCAGAGCAACCCACCAAAGCCAGGCTCAGTGTGGCTGCTGCCACCAGGTATTTCATGCGCGTCATGACGTTTTGACTTCCTCAAAATGTTTATGCGGGAGAATCTCTGTTCCTGCTCCCGATTAAGACCAGCTACAATAGCACACTATATTAAACGGCAAAGCCGTAAAACCCAACGTTAAACGAAGAAGCTGTATATGGCACAACGAGTACAACTCACCGCAACGGTGTCCGAGAACCAACTCGGTCAACGCTTAGATCAGGCTTTGGCCGAATTGTTCCCGGATTATTCACGTTCGCGGATAAAAGAATGGATCCTTGACCAGCGCGTGCTGGTAAACGGCAACGTCATCGACAAGCCGAAAGAAAAAGTTTTTGGCGGCGAAGCCGTCTCTATCGATGTTGAGATCGAGGAAGACGTGCGTTTTGAACCGCAGGATATTCCGCTCAATATCGTCTATGAAGATGACGACATCCTGGTCATCAACAAACCACGTGATTTGGTTGTGCACCCTGGTGCGGGCAACCCTGACGGTACTGTGCTGAATGCGCTGCTGCATTACTATCCGCCCATTGCCGATGTCCCTCGCGCGGGTATTGTTCACCGTCTGGATAAAGATACCACCGGCCTGATGGTCGTGGCGAAGACTATTCCGGCGCAAACGCGTCTGGTCGAGTCACTGCAGCTGCGCGAAATTACCCGCGAGTATGAGGCGGTGGCTATCGGCCACATGACCGCTGGCGGTACGGTTGAAGAACCAATCAGCCGTCACCCGACCAAGCGCACGCATATGGCGGTTCACCCGATGGGGAAACCGGCGGTGACCCATTACCGCATTATGGAACATTTCCGTATCCACACCCGTTTGCGCCTGCGCCTGGAAACCGGCCGTACCCACCAAATCCGCGTCCATATGGCGCATATTACCCATCCGCTGGTGGGCGATCAGGTTTATGGCGGCCGCCCGCGTCCGCCGAAAGGGGCATCGGACGAGTTCATCAGCGCGCTGCGCAAATTCGATCGCCAGGCATTACACGCGACCATGCTGCGTCTGTATCACCCAATTACCGGTATTGAGATGGAATGGCACGCGCCGATCCCGCAGGATATGGTGGAACTGATCGACGCCATGCGCGCCGATTTTGAAGCCCATAAGGACGATATTGACTGGTTATGACAAAGCTGATTGTTCCGCAGTGGCCTATGCCGAAAGGCGTGGCGGCCTGTAGTTCTACCCGTGTGGGCGGCGTGAGCCTGCCTCCGTATGACTCGTTGAACCTTGGCGCCCATTGCGGCGACGATCTCCTGCATGTCGAAGAAAACCGCCGGCGGATGTTTGCCGCTGGCGGATTACCCTCTTATCCGGTGTGGCTGGAGCAGGTGCATGGCACGACGGTACTAAAATTGGATGGCGGGCCGTACGTGTCAAAACGCGCCGATGCGTCATACTGTAATACGCCGGGTACCGTTTGTGCGGTGATGACCGCGGACTGCCTGCCGGTGCTGTTCTGTAACCGCGCCGGAACCGAGGTGGCGGCAGCGCACGCCGGATGGCGCGGCTTATGTGAAGGCGTACTGGAAGAAACGGTCGCCTGCTTTAATGATAAACCGGAAAATATTCTGGCCTGGCTTGGTCCGGCAATTGGCCCTGAGGCGTTTGAAGTCGGTGCGGAAGTGCGAGAGGCTTTCATCGCCAAAGATGCCCAGGCGGAGAGCGCCTTCCGTTCTGCCGGTGAAAAATATTTTGCTAATATTTATCAATTGGCTCGTCAGCGCCTGGCTAACGTCGGCGTGGAGCAGATTTTCGGCGGCGATCGTTGCACTCTAAGTGAAAAAGATGATTTTTTCTCTTATCGTCGCGACAAGACCACAGGTCGTATGGCAAGTTTCATTTGGCTGATATAACCTAGAGAATCAAGACGATCCAGAAGGCAAACTTATTTTTCACATAGTTCAGGTCTTTAACCTTGAATAATTGAGGGATGACCTCATTTAATCTCCAGTAGCAAATTTGACCTGTTTATGGGAGGAGTTATGCGTCTGGATCGTCTTACTAATAAATTCCAGCTTGCTCTTGCCGATGCCCAGTCGCTAGCACTCGGGCACGACAACCAATTCATCGAACCACTTCATCTAATGAGCGCCTTGCTGAATCAGGAAGGGGGATCGGTGCATCCTTTACTAACCTCGGCGGGTGTTAACGCCGTGGCGTTACGCAGCCAAATCGAACAGGCGCTGAGCCGTTTACCGCAGGTAGAAGGTACCGGCGGCGACGTCCAGCCGTCTCAGGATCTGGTGCGTATTCTCAATCTGTGCGACAAGCTGGCGCAAAAGAGAAAGGATAACTTTATTTCGTCAGAACTGTTCGTTCTGGCGGCGCTTGAATCACGCGGTACGCTGACCGACCTGCTGAAATCTGCCGGAGCAACAACCGCCAATGTGACTCAGGCGATTGAACAAATGCGCGGAGGTGAAAGCGTGAACGATCAGGGTGCCGAAGACCAACGTCAGGCATTGAAAAAATTTACCGTCGATCTGACCGAGCGTGCCGAACAAGGCAAACTGGACCCGGTGATCGGCCGTGATGAAGAGATCCGTCGTACCATCCAGGTACTTCAGCGCCGTACTAAAAACAACCCGGTGCTGATTGGTGAACCCGGGGTGGGTAAAACGGCAATCGTCGAAGGACTGGCGCAGCGTATCGTCAACGGCGAAGTACCAGAAGGGCTGAAAGGCCGTCGGGTATTGGCGCTGGATATGGGCGCGCTGGTGGCCGGGGCGAAATATCGCGGTGAATTCGAAGAGCGTCTGAAAGGCGTGCTGAACGATCTGGCGAAACAGGAAGGCAACGTTATCCTGTTTATCGATGAGCTGCACACCATGGTCGGCGCGGGTAAAGCCGACGGCGCGATGGATGCCGGCAACATGCTGAAACCGGCCCTGGCGCGCGGTGAACTGCACTGCGTCGGCGCCACCACCCTTGACGAATACCGCCAGTACATTGAAAAAGACGCCGCGCTGGAACGTCGTTTCCAGAAAGTGTTCGTTGCCGAGCCGACGGTAGAAGATACCATCGCCATACTGCGCGGTCTGAAAGAACGTTATGAACTGCACCACCACGTGCAGATCACTGACCCGGCCATCGTGGCAGCGGCGACCCTGTCGCATCGCTATATTGCCGACCGTCAGTTGCCGGATAAAGCCATCGACCTTATCGATGAAGCAGCATCCAGCATCCGTATGCAGATCGACTCGAAGCCGGAAGAGCTGGACCGTCTCGATCGCCGTATCATCCAGTTGAAGTTGGAACAGCAGGCGCTGAAGAAAGAGGCGGATGAAGCGAGCCTGAAGCGTCTCGATATGCTTAATGAAGAGCTGGCGGACAAAGAAAGCCAGTATTCGGTGCTGGAAGAAGAGTGGAAAGCGGAAAAAGCATCGCTCTCCGGTACGCAGACTATTAAAGCTGAGCTGGAACAAGCCAAAATTGCTATCGAACAAGCACGACGTCTTGGCGACCTCGCGCGGATGTCCGAACTGCAATACGGTAAAATTCCGGAGCTGGAAAAACAGCTGGCGGCAGCCACCCAGTCTGAAGGCAAAACGATGCGCCTGTTACGTAACAAAGTAACCGATGCCGAGATTGCCGAAGTGCTGGCGCGCTGGACCGGTATTCCGGTGGCGCGCATGATGGAAAGCGAGCGCGAAAAACTGTTGCGTATGGAACAGGATCTGCATCACCGCGTTATTGGCCAGGATGAAGCGGTTGAAGCGGTATCCAACGCCATTCGCCGTAGCCGCGCCGGGCTGTCTGACCCGAACCGGCCTATTGGTTCGTTCCTGTTCCTCGGCCCGACCGGGGTGGGTAAAACCGAGCTTTGCAAAACGCTGGCTAACTTCATGTTCGACAGCGACGACGCGATGGTGCGTATCGATATGTCCGAATTTATGGAGAAACACTCCGTCTCGCGTCTGGTCGGTGCGCCTCCGGGATACGTGGGTTATGAAGAGGGCGGCTATCTGACCGAAGCGGTCCGTCGTCGTCCTTATTCCGTCATCCTGTTGGATGAAGTGGAAAAAGCGCATCCGGATGTATTTAACATTCTGCTGCAGGTGCTTGACGATGGTCGCCTGACCGACGGGCAGGGGAGAACGGTCGACTTCCGTAATACGGTTGTCATCATGACCTCAAACCTCGGTTCCGATCTGATCCAGGAACGTTTCGGCGAGCTGGACTACGGTCATATGAAGGATCTGGTGCTTGGCGTGGTTAGCCAGCGCTTCCGTCCGGAGTTTATCAACCGTATCGATGAAGTGGTGGTCTTCCATCCGTTGGGTGAAAAACATATTGCTTCTATTGCGCAGATCCAACTGCAGCGTTTGTATAAACGTCTGGAAGAGCGCGGCTATGAAGTGCATATGTCCGATGAGGCGTTGAAGCTGCTGAGCGAAAATGGCTACGACCCGGTATACGGCGCGCGTCCATTGAAACGTGCCATCCAGCAACAGATAGAGAACCCGTTAGCGCAGCAAATCCTGTCTGGCGAGCTGGTTCCGGGGAAAACCGTCGAGCTGGTGGTAAAAGACGACCGCATCGTAGCAGTGCAGTAAGTCACAAAACGACAAAAACGGGCCCTTTGGGCTCGTTTTTGTTTAAAAACCAGGCAAGAATTAAAGTTCAAACGTTAATTTGGTTGAAAAGTGAGCGCTTGAATTGTTTTTTTGAATTTATGCTTGTCACTTCAGAATTACTCCCTATAATGCGCCTCCACTGACACGGAACAACGGCAAACAAGCCGCCGGGTCAGCAGGGTTTCAGCAGCGAAATGTGACGCTGAAAACCGACAGAGAAAAGTGAAATAAGCGCTTGACTCTGAATGAGGAAAACGTATTATACGGGACCTCGCAACGGTGAGCGAAAGCCGCGTTGCACTGCTCTTTAAAAATTTATCAGACAATCTGTGTGGGCACTCAAAGTGACATGGATTCTTAACGTCCT
>NZ_JBEAIL010000033.1:0-125408 GCF_040064495.1 Klebsiella sp. CN_Kp097
CGACCTTCGGGTTATGAGCCCGACGAGCTACCAGGCTGCTCCACCCCGCGTCCGTGGAAGCGCACTATACTCCGCTAGCGTTCTGATGCAACCTTTTTTCGTAGAAATCGTCAATTTTGTAAAAAACGGCGGCTAAAAATACAGTAATGGGCGAATTTTTACACAATTTGGGCTGCGGGGCGCTTTCGTGCATTTCATTAGCCGCATGGGTTTGTTATCTTCATCACGCACTAAGGCTTAGCAGCAATAAAGAAGAGATACCATGAAAGGACGTTGGGCAAAATATGTAGCGACGGGGGCAATGCTGGCGATGCTCGCCGCCTGTACCTCGAAACCGACCGATCGCGGTCAGCAATATAGTGATGGCAAGTTTACCCAGCCGTTTTCATTGGTAAACCAACCTGATGCGGTAGGCGCGCCGATTAACGCCGGCGACTTCTCCCAGCAGGTTGGTCAGATTCGTAGCGCCTCTCCGCGTCTCTATAATAGCCAGAGCAGCGTCTATAACGCGATTCAGGAGTGGCTGCGTTCCGGCGGCGATACCCGCACGTTACGCCAGTTTGGTATTGATGCCTGGCAGATGCAGGGGGCTGATAACTACGGCAACGTGCAGTTTACCGGCTACTACACCCCGGTCGTACAGGCCCGCCACACTCGCCAGGGCGAGTTCCAGTATCCTATTTACCGTATGCCGCCGAAAAACGGCAAGCTCCCTTCCCGCGCCAGCATCTATGCCGGAGCGCTCAGCGATAACTACGTGCTGGCCTACAGCAACTCGCTGATGGATAACTTCATCATGGACGTGCAGGGCAGCGGCTATATCGACTTTGGCGACGGTTCGCCGCTTAACTTCTTCAGCTACGCCGGGAAAAACGGCTGGCCTTACCGTAGTATCGGTAAAGTGCTTATCGACCGCGGCGAAGTGAAGCGGGAAGATATGTCGATGCAGGCGATCCGTGAATGGGGCGAAAAGCATAGCGAAGCGGAAGTCCGCGAGCTGCTGGAGCAGAACCCATCTTTCGTCTTCTTTAAACCGCAGTCCTACGCGCCGGTGAAAGGGGCGAGCGCGGTACCATTGATTGGCCGCGCGTCGGTCGCCTCTGACCGTTCGATTATTCCGCCGGGAACCACCTTGCTGGCCGAGGTGCCTCTGCTGGATAATAACGGTAAGTTTAACGGTCAGTACGAGCTACGCCTGATGGTGGCGCTGGATGTCGGCGGGGCGATTAAAGGCCAGCACTTCGATATCTACCAGGGCATCGGCCCGGATGCGGGTCATCGCGCCGGTTGGTATAACCACTATGGCCGCGTGTGGGTACTGAAAAACGCGCCAGGCGCCGGTAGCGTCTTTAGCGGTTAACGTTTAAACGTCCGAACGTGTCTAACCCGGATCCGCGCAACGCGCCGGATCCGGGGTCTCTACTTTATTCTGAGGTTTTATGTCTGTAGTAATCAGCGATGCCTGGCGCCAGCGGTTTGGCGGCACGGCGCGTTTATATGGCGAAAAGGCGCTGCAGTGTTTTGCCGAGGCGCATGTTTGCGTAGTCGGGATCGGCGGCGTCGGCTCATGGGCGGCGGAAGCGCTGGCGCGTACCGGGATTGGCGCGATTACGCTGATTGATATGGATGATGTTTGCGTCACCAATACCAATCGCCAAATCCACGCCCTTGGCGGCAACGTTGGGCTGGCGAAAGCGGAAGTGATGGCCGAGCGTATACGTCTGATTAACCCGGAGTGTCGGGTCACGGTTATCGATGATTTCATCACGCCCGAGAACGTAGCGGAATACCTGGGAGCGGGCTTTAGCTATGTCATCGACGCGATCGATAGCGTCAGGCCAAAAGCGGCGCTGATCGCCTGGTGCCGCCGTTATAAAGTACCGTTGGTGACGACCGGCGGAGCCGGCGGGCAAATCGATCCGACGCAGATCCAGGTGGCCGATTTGGCGAAAACTATTCAGGATCCGCTGGCGGCGAAACTGCGCGAACGGCTGAAAAGCCAGTTTGGCGTAGTGAAGAATAGTAAAGGAAAGCTGGGCATTGATTGCGTCTTCTCGACCGAAGCATTGGTCTACCCGCAGGCGGATGGCAGCGTATGTGCAATGAAAAGCACGGCGGAAGGGCCGAAGCGGATGGATTGCGCCTCCGGTTTTGGCGCGGCGACCATGGTGACGGCGACCTTTGGTTTTGTCGCCGTATCCCATGCGTTGAAGAAGATGTTGGCAAAAGCGCAGCGTCAGGGGGAATAGTCCGGCAGGCGTTTCCTTTATTGGCCTGGAACCGTAGATACTATTATTAGTTTGCAACGGTTTTGGTTGGGGATAAACATGTGCTTTGTGTTAATTCAAAGCACATTGCGCTCCCGATATTTCTTCTGCGTTATGGCACTCATGGCG
The DNA here is from genome assembly GCF_040064495.1 of Klebsiella sp. CN_Kp097. Taxonomy (NCBI): domain Bacteria; kingdom Pseudomonadati; phylum Pseudomonadota; class Gammaproteobacteria; order Enterobacterales; family Enterobacteriaceae; genus Klebsiella; species Klebsiella sp. CN_Kp097. The sequence goes on from NZ_JBEAIL010000033.1 coordinate 2,397, forward strand.
CAGGGAGCGCACAGAGGGCGGCCAGTCGCCGCCGCCCTCTGTACTCCCGGGCTCTGGCCGCCAAAATCGCCACTTCGTGGTACCTTCGACTTATCCCTGCAGGCTTCGGGTCGGGCCGAGGCAGCGTCCGTGCAAAACACGGCCCTCAGCCCGCATCCATGCGGGCTGCCCCGGCCTGCCGGGAACGTCTCAGCGATTTTGAGGCCCCCAACACCGGCAGTTTCAGTCAGCATTGATGCGGTTGTAGTGGGAGTAGCCCGGCTCAGCGTAGCGCAAGCCGGGGAGACGGCGTTTGAATTAGTTCTCGCGGGCGGCGGCGAGCACCGCGTCGCTTAGCGCCTGCAGCCCCTGGCTGCGCGAAGCGCTAAGCTGCCCGCGCAAACCCAGCTCATCGAATAACGCCAACGGATCATTAGCTAAAATCTCAGCGGCGCTTTTTCCTTCGCAGGCGGCTAACAGCACCGCCAGCAGGCCGCGCACGATACGCCCTTCGCTATCGCCAAAGAAGTGCATCTTGCCCTCAGCATCAACCTGATACCCCAGCCAGACACGGTTTTCGCAGCCGGCGATCTCTTTCGCCTGCGCCCGCTGGTCATCCGTTAATGGCGGCAGTTTCTTACCTACTAAAATCAACTGGCGGTACTTATCTTCCCACTGAGTTAGCGGGGCGAAGATTTGGCGCAGCGTCGCTTCGCTGAGCGCGGCGCTTAAAGGTTGGGAGGTCATCATTAATCCACCAGTATTTCCAACGCGCGGTCGATAGCGTGCACCAGCGCATAAACATCATCTTGCGTATTGTACGGCGCGAATGAGGCGCGCAGCGTACCGCTGACGCCTAATACCGCCAGCAGCGGTTGCGCGCAATGCTGCCCGGCGCGTAGCGCAATGCCGGACTCCGCCAGCAACGTAACCATATCGCTATGGTGTACGCCCTCGAAATCAAAGGCCAGCAGGCTCGAATCCTGACAGCGGAACGAACGAAAACCGGGCCGCTTTGCCAGCTCATCTTCCGCAAGCGTCGCCAGGCTACGGCTCCAGCTTTCCGCCTGTGTAAGATCGATTTCCTGCAGCCATTCCAGCGCGGCGCTGAGGCCGATAACGCCGGCGACGTTGGGCGTCCCGGCTTCAAGCCGCCAGGGGGCGGGCTGGGTTTTAAAGCCATCGAATGAGACTTCAGTAATCATTTTGCCGCCGCCGAGCCATGGCGACATCTCCGCCAGCAACTCGCTTTTGCCATACAGCGCGCCAATACCCGTTGGGCCATACAGCTTGTGGGCGGAGAAGGCATAAAAATCGATATCCAGCGCCTGCACGTCGGCCGGAAAGTGCACCGCGCCCTGCGCGCCATCAACTATCACTATCATTCCCGCCTGATGGGCGAAATCAATAGCAAGTCGCAGATCGGGGCAGCCGCCGGTGACGTTAGACATCTGGCCAATCGCCAGCACCCGGCTGCGCGGAGAGATAAGCGAAGGCAGTTGCGCGACATCCGGCAGACGATCGGCGCCCAGCGGAAGCTTGACCACCCGCGCGCCGGTTTGTTCGGCAACCATCAGCCACGGCACCAGGTTGGCGTGGTGTTCGGCTTCGCTGACGATTATTTCATCGCCAGGATGCAGGCGCGGGCGCACGTAACTCTGCGCGACCATATTGATGGCTTCGGTGGTGCCGCGGGTCCAGACGATATCTTTGCCGGAAGAGGCGTTAAGCCAACTGGCGACGCGTTCGCGCGCCGCCTCGTAGCGCTCGGTAAGACGCTGGGCGGCGGCAAACTGGCTGCGGTGGACGTTGCCGGCGCTCAGACGATAAAACTGGTCGCTGGCATCGATCACGGCCAGCGGTTTTAGCGCCGTCGCCGCGCTATCCAGGTAGACGCCGGCATCCGCCAGGGCTGGAAACTGGGCGCGGAAGTGGGCGGGATTGAATGCGTTCATGGAATTCCTCATATCGATATCACGATCGTCGCGCAAATTCCCCATTAGGGCAAGGCTGGTGATAGCGAGGAGGCGGGGAGAACGGTGATTTTTCGGCAAAAAAAAGCACCGCGCATTGCGGTGCTACATTAAATCACTATGGACAGACAGGGTAAATGTACAGGAAGTGAAAAGGTAGCCTTGCTACCATGGTCTGCAAACCCAGACCAATTGCAAACACAACAACACAACATCACAACCGTAAGCCAAAAGCTTGTTGGAACACGCATTCCAAAAAAAGCTTTTCGTTCCGGCTCAGGAAGTGCCGCCACTATAGGTATTTGCTGGTAGAACCTCAACGGACAATTTATAATGGCTCAGATAAAAAAAACTAATAGGTTAACTGTTGTTTCCTATTTGTTAAAACTCGTTAACATCTCAGTCAGAATAACCATGTCGAAGCGATTACCACCTCTGAATGCATTACGTGTTTTTGATGCAGCCGCACGTCATCTGAGCTTCACTCGCGCAGCCGATGAGCTTTTTGTGACGCAGGCCGCAGTAAGTCACCAAATCAAGTCACTAGAGGACTTTCTGGGCCTGAAGCTGTTTCGTCGACGCAATCGCTCGCTGCTGTTAACGGAAGAGGGGCAAAGCTATTTTCAGGATATTAAAGAGATTTTTTCGCAGCTCACCGAAGCGACGCGTAAACTGCAGGCGCGCAGCGCGAAAGGGGCGCTAACTGTTAGTTTATTGCCCAGTTTCGCCATTCAGTGGCTGGTGCCGCGACTCTCAAGCTTTAACTCAGCTTATCCGGGGATCGACGTGCGGATCCAGGCGGTGGACCGTCAGGAAGACAAACTGGCCGACGACGTCGACGTAGCGATTTTCTATGGCCGCGGCAACTGGCCGGGGCTGCGTGTTGAAAAACTGTACGCCGAATATTTACTACCGGTTTGTTCGCCGTTGTTGTTAACCGGTGACAAAGCGTTGAAAACGCCTGCCGATCTGGCGCAACATACGCTGTTACATGATGCCTCTCGCCGCGACTGGCAAACTTATACCCGGCAACTGGGTCTAAATCATATCAATGTGCAACAGGGACCGATATTCAGCCACAGCGCGATGGTGCTGCAGGCGGCAATCCATGGACAAGGCGTCGCACTGGCCAATAACGTTATGGCCCAGTCCGAAATTGAAGCAGGCCGTTTGGTCTGCCCGTTTAATGATGTTCTGGTCAGTAAGAACGCGTTTTACCTTGTTTGTCATGACAGTCAGGCTGAACTGGGTAAAATAGCCGCTTTCCGCCAGTGGATTTTAGCGAAGGCGGCGAGCGAACAAGAAAAATTCCGCTTTCGTTACGAACAATAACGGCCTGATGACCAGGCGTTAACTGACTTTGTAGGGTATCAACATGACCAGCCGTTTTATGCTGATTTTTGCCGCCATCAGCGGCTTTATTTTTGTGGCTCTGGGCGCCTTTGGCGCACACGTATTAAGTAAATCGCTGGGTGCGGCCGAAATGGCCTGGATCCACACTGGCCTTGAGTATCAGGCGTTTCATACGCTGGCGATTTTAGGCCTGTCTGTCGCCATGCAGCGGCGGATAAGTATCTGGTTTTACTGGAGCAGCGTGTTTTTGGCGCTGGGAACCGTGTTGTTCAGCGGCAGCTTATATTGCCTGGCGCTGTCGCATTTACGCCTGTGGGCGTTCGTTACCCCGGTAGGCGGCGTCTGCTTCCTTGCCGGTTGGGTATTAATGTTAATTGGTGCAATTCGTCTGAAACGTAAGGGCGTTGTTCATGAATAAGGTTGTCCTCTATTGTCGCCCCGGGTTTGAGAAAGAGTGCGCAGCAGAAATTACCGATAAGGCAGCCCGCCTTGAGGTATTTGGTTTTGCCCGGGTCAAAGACGACTCCGGATATGTGATTTTTGAGTGCTATCAGCAGGGCGATGGCGAGAAGCTGGTGCGCGATCTACCGTTTAGCTCGCTGATTTTCGCGCGTCAGATGTTCGTTGTTGGCGAACTGCTGCGCGACCTGCCGCCGGAAGACCGCATCACGCCGATCGTCGGTATGCTGCAGGGCGTGGTGGAAAAGGGCGGCGATCTGCGCGTTGAGGTCGCGGATACCAACGAAAGCAAAGAGCTGATGAAGTTCTGCCGCAAGTTCACGGTGCCGCTGCGCGCGGCGCTGCGTGAAGCCGGCGTGCTGACCAACTATGAAACGCCGAAGCGTCCGGTGGTGCACGTGTTCTTTATCGCACCCGGCTGTTGCTATACCGGCTATTCCTTTAGCAATAACAACTCGCCGTTTTATATGGGGATCCCGCGCCTGAAGTTCCCTTCCGATGCGCCGAGCCGTTCGACGCTGAAGCTGGAAGAGGCATTTCACGTCTTCATTCCGGCGGATGAGTGGGACGAGCGTCTGGCGAATGGCATGTACGCGGTGGATCTCGGCGCCTGCCCGGGCGGCTGGACCTATCAACTGGTGAAGCGCAACATGTGGGTCTCTTCGGTCGATAACGGCCCGATGGCGCAGAGCCTGATGGATACCGGACAGGTGACCTGGCTGCGTGAAGATGGCTTCCGCTATCGTCCGAACCGCAATAACATCTCGTGGATGGTGTGCGACATGGTTGAGAAACCGGCGAAAGTGGCGGCGTTAATGGCCCAGTGGCTGGTGAATGGCTGGTGCCGCGAGACCATTTTTAACCTCAAGCTGCCGATGAAAAAGCGCTATGAAGAGGTGTCGCAAAACCTGGCCTATATCCAGGCGCAGCTTGATGAGCACGGAATTAACGCGCAGATTCAGGCCCGTCAGCTGTATCACGACCGTGAAGAAGTGACCGTACACGTGCGTCGCCTGTGGGCGGCGGTCGGCGGCCGCCGCGACGAGCGCTAATCAGCGCTCAGCAGACCCGGCCACGTATTAGCGCGGCCGGGGATCACGCGGATGGCAAACGCAGCTGCTGTAGGTTGCCATCGAGCTGTAAATCCGTTTGCAGGCGGGCGATTTCCCGGCAGGTAAACGCCATCTCTTTATGCTCTTCAAGCTTCTTACGCCACTTCTCCGGCACTTCGGCAAGCCGCGCGTAGATGCCTTCTAAATCCTGATAATCCGTTAACAGCTGCGCCGCGCTTTTCGGCCCAATCCCGGCAACGCCCGGGACTTTCGAGCTGCTAATTCCCGCCAGGCCCCAGTAGTCCGGGAGCTGTTCCGGCGTCACGCCGAATTCATTGGCGATAAACGGCGCATCCAGCCAGCGTTTCTGGAAATAGTCGCGGATGCGAATGGTCGGCGACAGCAGCTGACAGTAGCCTTTATCGGTCGAAACAATAGTCGCCTGATGTCCGGCCTGGGCAACTTTAACGGCGAGCGTGGCCGCCAGGTCGTCCGCTTCGCTGCCGGGCAGCGCCCAGCAGCGGATACCGCGCTGTTCGAAAGCCGCCCGCAGCGCCGGCATTTCCGCTTCCAGCGTTTCCGGCATCGGCGCGCGCCCGGCTTTATAGTCCGGCAGCCGCTGGTGGCGCCAGCCGTGGGTGCGGTCTTCATCGTCGAACACCGCCACGGCGTGCGTCGGCTGGCTGTGGACGATAAGCTGTTCGAGGGCGTGCAGGCAGGTATCCGCGCAGGGGGAACCCTGCACCGCATGAATACGGCGGATCAGATTGAGCGCGTCGACAATTAACAGATGAACAGCCACAAGATATCTCCCTTTGTTCTCAGGCTATAAGGGTAACATCGGTGGCAATACGAGGCTATTGGTAGCGCGAAGTTCGGGAAGCAGGCTCGCAGAATGAGCCAGGGCTGGAGGAGAGTTGGCCCGACATGCCGAAGCGTGCCGGGCCAGAGGCGTTAATCGCAGGCGACGATTTTCATCGCCAGGCCGCCGCGAGAGGTTTCGCGGTACTTGGCGTTCATATCTTTGCCCGTTTCATACATGGTCTCGATAACCTTATCGAGGCACACGCGCGGTTCGCTGGTACGGCGCAGGGCCATGCGCGCGGCGTTAACCGCTTTGACCGCCGCGATGGCGTTACGCTCGATGCACGGTACCTGCACCTGGCCGGCAACCGGGTCGCAGGTCAGGCCGAGGTTATGTTCCATACCGATTTCCGCGGCGATGCACACCTGGGCCGGGCTAGCGCCCAGCAGCTCCGCCAGACCGGCCGCGGCCATCGAGCAGGCCACGCCGACTTCGCCCTGGCAACCGACTTCGGCGCCGGAGATAGAGGCGTTCATCTTATACAGCGAACCAATGGCGCTGGCGACCAGCATATAGCGGGCCAGAGAGTTAGCGTTCACCTTGCGGATAAACTTGTCGTAGTAGGCCAGTACCGCAGGAACGATACCGCACGCGCCGTTAGTTGGCGCGGTCACCACGCGGCCGCCGGCGGCGTTCTCTTCGTTCACCGCCAGCGCGAACATGTTGATCCAGTCCACTACCGCCATCGGGTCGCTGTTGGTATTGTCCTGGCTTACCAGCATGCGGCGCAGCGCGGCGGCGCGGCGCGGAACGCGCAGTTTGCCCGGCAGCACGCCTTCAGTGGTAATGCCGCGCTCGATACCGGCGCTCATCACTTCCCACACCGCGGCGAAGTGCTGTTCCAGCTCTTCTTTGCTGTGCAGCGCCAGCTCGTTTTGCATCATCAGACCGGAGAGCGACAGGCCGGTTTCATTGCAGTGTTTCTGCAGGTCGGCGGCGTTTTTGTACGGATAAGGCACAGCAACCGGCGCCTCGGTGGTCAGGCCGAAGTGCTCTTCATCGACGATAAAGCCGCCGCCGATGGAGTAGTAGGTCTGGCTGTAGAGCACCTTGTCGCCGCCCAGCGCGGTAATGCGCATGCCGTTCTCATGCAGAGAAAGGTTGTCGGCATGGAAATTCATGCACTGGTCGACAGGGAACTCGACTTCGTGCTGACCGTTCGCCAGCAGCAGGCGGCCGTGGGTGTTAACGTCCTGAATAAAGCCCGGGATCGCGTCGATGTCGACGGTATCCGGCAGATTGCCGGCCAGTCCCATGATAATGGCGATATCGGTATGGTGGCCTTTACCGGTCAGAGACAGGGAGCCGTAAACGTCGACGACGACTTTGCTGACGTCGGCCAGCAGGCCGCGCGCAATCAGGTCGTCAGTAAATTGTTTGCCCGCTTTCATCGGTCCAACGGTATGGGAGCTGGATGGGCCAATGCCGATTTTGAAAATATCGAATACGCTGATCATGATGTATTCCAGTACTGTCGGAAAGCGCGCCGCCGTTAAGCGGCGCGAGGGGAGGTCTTAAGAGAATTAGCTGAACAGAGAGTAGAAAATCGCGGAGATGGCAATCAGGCCCATAATCACAACGAAGACGTTGCTGATGTGGCCGCTGTATTTGCGCATGGCCGGAACTTTCTGGATAGCGTACATCGGCATCAGGAACAGAATCATCGCGATAATCGGACCGCCCAGGGTCTCAATCATGCCGAGGATGCTCGGGTTCAGTGTGGCCACAATCCAGGTGGTGACCAGCATAAACAGCGCGGTCAGCTTGTTCAGTTTGTTGATTTCGATGGTCTTGCCTTTGCCGCGCAGAGACTTAATCACCATGCCGTTGAAACCTTCACGAGCGCCCAGATAGTGGCCGAGGAAGGATTTGGTGATAGCGATCATCGCGATGATCGGCGCCATCCAGGCGATAACCGGTGCGTTAAAGTGGTTCGCCAGGTAAGACAGAATCGAGATGTTCTGCTCTTTCGCCGCCGCCAGGTCCGCCGGAGACAGGCTCAGTACGCAGCTGAAGACGAAGAACATAACGGTCAGCACCATCATGATGTGAGCGCGCGCCAGGATGCTGGAGCATTTCTTCTCTGCGCCTTCGCCGTACTCTTCACGCTTCGCTACCGCGAAGGAGGAGATGATCGGCGAGTGGTTAAAGGAGAAGACCATTACCGGGATCGCCAGCCACAGGGTCATCAGCAGACCGTTACCGGTTGTTGACGCGCTGCTCAGCGACAGGGTTTCCAGCGCCGCGCCGTTCCATTGCGGGATCAGGTACAGCGCCAGAACCATCAGCGCGATAACGAACGGGAATACCAGGACACTCATTGCCTTAACGATCATCTGCTCGCCGAAACGCACGATGGTCATCATGCCGACAATCAGAATCAGGGACAGAATGGCGCGCGGCGGCGGCGTCATGTGCAGCTGGTGCGCCATGAAGCTTTCGACGGTGTTGGTGATCGCCACGCTATAAACCAGCAGGATCGGGTAGATTGCGAAGAAGTAGAGCAGCGTAATCAGTTTACCTGCGCCTACGCCAAAGTGTTCTTCAACGACTTCGGTAATGTCTTCGCCCGGATTTTTACCGGACAGCACGAAGCGGGTCATACCGCGGTGTGCGAAGAAGGTCATCGGGAAGGCCAGAATCGCCATGATAATTAGTGGGATCATACCGCCGACGCCGGCGTTGATTGGCAGGAACAAAACGCCCGCGCCGATCGCCGTGCCGTACAGGCCCAGCATCCACATGGTATCCGTTTTGCGCCATCCGCTGCGGGATTCACCCGAAACGATAGTGCTGGTTTGTGTGGTTTCCATCTGTATCTCCTGGAGGAATCAACAAAATCTAGTAAATAAAAACGATTAAATAATATGAAATTCGTTGCTTTACGGTTTTTTAGAAATTTTCTCCGTAACAATTGGGCGGCAAGATACATTTATATCGGAAATGCATCAGTGATCGGGATCCCAAATGCAATAATCCACTTTAAATATGAACGTTTTTAGCCCAACAGTCTGTTTATGGTGATCAGCCAGATAAATGTGGCGCGAAGGCTATCATTTGCAGCACATGAGATAAAAGCTCTGTTACCAAATAACGAGGTTTTTGCTGCAAAAAAGTGATGTAAACGACGTTTTTTCGCCTTAATGTTATTTTTATGGTGAATTTTATTGCTCTTTTTGGAAACGCAAACGTTTGGCTATATGGAAACTCTACGAATCATTTATTAGAAAAATTAATTAACTGGAAACAGAGGGGGAATGCCCGGGCAAGGTATCGACCGCCGCCCGGGAGAGGTATTACGTTATCAGGAGCAGATTTCGTAGCACGGAATGTAGGCGCTGCCGCCCGGAAGCTTCATGCGGTGCTGGGCAACGAAGCCCTGCAGCAGATCGTCCATGCGGCGCATCATTTCCGGATCGCCATGCAGCTTGTAAGGGCCATATTTCTCGATGGCCTGAATACCGACTTCTTTCACGTTGCCGGCGACAATCCCGGAGAAGGCGCGACGCAGGTCGGCGGCCAGCACTTCCACCGGTTGGTCCGGATAAAGTTTGAGATTGGCCATATTGTCGTGCGTCGGATCGAACGGCATCTGCAGGTCCGGCGAAATACGAATCGACCAGTTGAAGCTGTAGGCGTCGTCGGTTTCGCGGCGGCTCTCTTTGACCAATGGCATCGCTTTTTTCATCTGGCGCGCCACTTCCGCGGCATCGTCAATAATAATGCGATAGTGGCGGCGAGCCGATTCGCCGAGGGTATGAACGATGAACTCGTCCAGCACGCGGAAGTAGTCGGCGCTCTCTTTCGGCCCGGTGAGGATAAGCGGCAGCACCTGCGCCTTGTTATCCGGATGCATCAGGATGCCCAGCAGATAAAGCAGCTCTTCCGCAGTACCCACGCCGCCGGGGAAGATGATAATACCGTGGGCGATGCGCACGAACGCTTCGAGACGCTTTTCGATGTCCGGCATGATGATCAGTTCGTTGACCAGCGGATTTGGCGGCTCAGCGGCGATAATGGAGGGTTCGGTCATGCCGATAAAGCGGCTGTCTTTATAGCGCTGCTGGGCGTGGCCGACGGCGGCGCCTTTCATTGGCGCTTCCATGGCGCCTGGCCCGCAGCCGGTGCAGATGTTCAGTTCGCGCAGGCCAAGCTGGGTACCGACGCGGCGCGCGTACAGGTATTCATTTTCATTAATAGAGTGGCCGCCCCAGCAGACAATCATATTCGGCGCTTCGCCGACGTGCAGCGCGCGGGCGTTGCGCAGAATCGAGAACACCAGGTTGGTGATATGAATTGAGCTTTCGAGATCGAGATTCGGGAAGCGGACGGTGTTGTGGATCTGCCCGTAGACGAACAGGATATCGCGCAGCACGGCAAACAGGTTGGCCTGCAGGGAACGGATAATACGGCCATCGACGAAAGCGTCTTCCGGCGGGTTGATCAGTTCCAGCTTCACGCCGCGTTCGCGGCGCAGCACGTTAATATCGAAGTTTTCAAAACGAGACAGTAGCTCCTTGCTGTTATCGGTCAGGCTCCCCGAGTTGAGCACAGCAAGCGAGCAGTTGCGAAAGAGTTGATACAGGTCACTACTGGCGGTGCGTTTAAGCATATCCACTTCCAGCTGTGACAGCATATCCATTGAACCAAGCGGGCTAACGTGTGTAATCAAGTGAACTCCTTACAGGACGATTATCGTCTTCCTGTGATTACAATAGCCCTGGCCGTAGTATTTCCACAACCTTGCGTACGCGTTAACGCACGCAAAGTGTGAAAAATTTCGCTTATTGCCGCGCCAGACGGCCGGTTGCCGGCACGAATTCACCGTTGCTGCGCCACGGATTGATATCCAGGCCGCCGCGGCGGGTGTAGCGAGCGTACACGGAAAGCGATTCCGGGCGGCAGAAACGCAGCACATCATTAAAGATGCGTTCGACGCACTGTTCGTGGAATTCATTGTGGTGGCGGAACGACACCAGATAGCGCAGCAGTTTTTCGCGATCGATTTTCGGCCCGCGATACTGAATCTGTACCGAGCCCCAGTCCGGCTGGTGGGTGATCAGACAATTCGATTTCAACAGATGGCTGACCAGCGTCTCTTCGACGACTTTGCCGCTGGCCGCGTCCTGCAGGTAGTCGGCGCTGAACTGATAGTTATCAATCTCGATATCCTGATCGTCGATGCAGGTGCCATGCAGATGGGCGACCGGTTGCCCTTCCAGCTCATCGAGTCGGTACAGCGAAACCTTGACCTCGCCCTGGGCGCAGGCGCTGAGATCGCGGGTTAGCGTGGCCTGAACTTCCTGCCAGTCGGCGAAGCGGGTCTGGTTGAAGCTGTTCAGGTACAGTTTGAAGCTTTTCGATTCCACCAGATTGATGGTGGTATCGCTCAGTTCCACGTAGCCGACGGCGACCTGCGGCAGGCCTTTGGCGTTCAGCCACGACAGCTCGTACAGCGTCCAGATATCGGTGCCGTGGAACGGCAGATTATCGGCATGCAGGCCGAGCGGATCGCGGTTCAGGCTGCGGGGCACGCCCTGCAGCAACGAAGCGTCATAGGTATCGCGGTAATCCGTTGATTTACCGAGCGTCAGGCCGGCCAGCGCCTGATGATTATCGTAAGAAGACATGTTTCACCATAGTAAAGCGGGTACACTATATGCCAAGTGTATCCTGTCTAACGTGAAGAGAGAAACCGGTGGATCATCAGACCATAGAAGCGCTGCAATCATTTACCCAACGTTACTGCGATGCGTGGCAGCAGCGTTATGCCAGCCTGCCGCGTAGCGAAGACCTTTATGGCATCCCATCTCCCTGTATTAGCGCTAGCGAAGACGATGCCGTTTTCTGGCAGCCGCAGCCGTTTACGTTAGAACACCATCTCGATGGGGTTGAACGGGCGCTGGAGATTGTGGTACAACAGCCGATTCATAGTTATTATACCACTCAGTTCGCTGGCGATATGCACGCCCGCTTCGCGGAACAGAACCTCACTCTGCTGCAGGCATGGAGCCCGGATGATTTCCAGCGAGTACAGGAAAACCTCATTGGTCACCTGGTGGTACAAAAACGTCTGAAGCTATCGCCGACGCTGTTTATCGCCACGCTGGATAGCGAACTGGAGGTTATTTCGGTCTGTAACCTGAGCGGCGAAGTGATTAAAGAGACGCTCGGTACTCGAAAAAGAGAGACCCTTTCCCACTCGCTTGCGAGTTTCCTGAATCAGCTTGAGCCCCTTCTGTAATCCATTTCCCCAAGTTGTTTGTGAGAGATCTCTTACAAGACCTGTAAGAGATCGTCATCATTTTCAGCAATTTTTTACGTAGTGATTACATATAACCCATTGTTATTTAATGATTTGATGATTGTGTGCGCTTTTGGTTTGGCCACTAATCTTAAGAGATTGTCGTAGTAAGTCTTGTAAGAAGAGGCGGAATCAGTGATCCTATGTGCGTCGACAGGAAGTCGCGGATGAAGAGAACATCAGGATGATGGCTCTTCTACAGGACCCGCCAGGATGGCGTTGCAAGGACAGGCTTCAGGATGAAGCAAGGATAACGCAGGAAAGCGTAAAGGACACCTCCAGGATGGAGAACGAGAGCCGCTCAGGATGAACGGTGGATCAGGAAGATCTGGACACACTTAGGGATAAGTTATTTCACATCGGGGTGGTGTGAAAGCAGGATGCGCTAGTTTATGGATGAACTTGGTCAGGAGACCTCAGGAAAAGTTTTCAAGGACGAGCAGGGAGCACCAATGTAGCTGGAATGCTGCAAAACGAACCGGGAGCACTGTTTATACAGTGCTCCCTTTTTTTATTTCTCTCGCGGATTTGCTATCCTGCGCCCGGTTTACAATTCATCGAGGTTTCCCCATGACCCTTCACGCTAGCGTGCGCGATCGCCTGCACGCCATTGAAGCGCTGCTGCGCGAAACAAACCACTGGCAGGAACAGGCCCCGGATAGCCGCGCTTTCGCCAGCGAGCAGCCGTTTTGCCTGGACACGCTCGAGCCGCTGGAATGGCTACAGTGGGTGCTGATCCCACGTATGCATCAACTGATTGCCAGCGGTATGCCGCTGCCGCAGAACTTTGCCGTCGCGCCCTATTACGAGATGGCGCTGGATAAAGCCCATCCGGCGCGCGAAGCTATCGTGGCTGAGCTACTGCTGCTGGATGCATTATTCGCGGACGAAAACGCCTGATGCTGGAGATTATTTATCAGGACCAGTGGCTGGTGGCGGTGAACAAACCATCTGGCTGGCTGGTGCATCGCAGTTGGCTGGATCGCGATGAGAAAGTGGTGGTGATGCAGACCGTGCGCGATCAAATTGGCCAGCACGTCTTCACCGCTCATCGCCTGGACCGGCCGACTTCCGGCGTGCTGCTGATGGGATTATCGAGCGAAGCCGGCAGGCTGCTGGCGCAGCAGTTTGAACAACACCAGATGCAAAAACGCTATCATGCGATCGTTCGCGGCTGGCTGACTGAAGAGGATGTACTGGATTACCCGCTGGTGGAAGAGCTGGACAAAATCGCCGATAAGTTCGCTTGTGAGGATAAAGGCCCGCAGCCGGCGGTGACCCACTATCGCGGGCTGGCGACGGTAGAAATGCCGGTCGCCACCGGCCGTTACCCGACCACCCGCTACGGGCTGGTGGAGCTGGAGCCGAAAACCGGGCGTAAGCATCAGCTGCGTCGCCATTTGGCCCATCTGCGCCATCCGATCCTCGGTGACAGCAAACATGGCGATCTACGGCAAAACCGCAGCGCCGCTGAACATTTCGGCTGTAATCGCCTGATGCTGCATGCCAGTCAGCTGTCATTAACGCATCCGTTTACCGGCGAGCCGCTGACGATTCGCGCGGGTCTGGATGATGTCTGGATGCGCGCGCTGTCGCAGTTTGGCTGGCGCGGGCTTCTCCCGTTAAATGAAAGGGTTGAGTTTGCCGACGACAGCGGTCAGGATGAGAGTATCGCGGATAATCCAGGGAGATAATCACTATGGCAGAAGTCGGAATTTTTGTCGGCACGATGTACGGAAACTCGCTGTTGGTCGCCGAAGAGGCGGAAGCCATTCTGGGCGGGCTGGGGCATAAAGCGACGGTCTTTGAGGACCCGGAAGTAAAAGACTGGGAATCCTATACCGGCAAATACGTGCTGGTCGTGACCTCGACCACCGGGCAGGGCGATCTGCCGGACAGCATCGTTCCGCTGTATGAAGGCATTAAAGATATGTATCAACCGCATCTGCGCTACGGCATTATCGCGCTTGGCGATAGTACCTACGCCAACTTCTGCGGCGGCGGTAAAACCTTTGATGCATTGCTGCAGGAGCAGGGCGCACGTCGTATTGGCGAGATGCTCACCATTGACGCCAGCGAAAACCCGGAGCCAGAAAGCGTTTCCAACCCTTGGGTAGAAGCGTGGGCTAAACTGCTCGACTAATCCTATTAAGAACGCCCTCTCCCTACGTAGAGGGCGCGCTTAAGCTGCCAGTGGCCGGATAAACGGTCAGGGTTATCTTACCGCTCTCCATCGCGCCCGGCTTCGGGCATCTGCCTGATAACCACTTTATCGATATGGCTTTTTTCTTTGCGTTTCCCCGGCGTCAAGAGAGCCGATTCACACTCTGAAGGTAATGTCGTCCATCGACCCATCAGCGGGCGGCGGTTTTCCATTTCCGTGAACTACTCCCCACAACCTTAGGCATACGCCATAAACTAACGCAGTATCACCCGCTAAAGCTGTGTATATGCACGGTGAGCCCGCCGACGCCTCTTTTTATACTTTTCCTGCCAGTGACAAAAGCAGTACGCCAGATATAACGAAAAAAACACTAACACGTCATTCTGATTACCCTACAGGTTGTGCTGTTCAGAATGAACGTAGCTAAACGCTATGATTCAGGAGTACAACAATGAGTTCATTAAGTCAGGCTGCGAGCGCCGCTGAAAAGCGCACCAATGCTCGCTATTGGATAGTGGTGATGCTGTTTATCGTCACATCCTTTAACTATGGCGACCGCGCGACGCTGTCGATCGCCGGTTCTGAAATGGCCAAGGATATCGGCCTCGATCCTGTTGGCATGGGTTACGTTTTTTCCGCGTTTTCATGGGCCTATGTGATCGGACAGATCCCAGGCGGCTGGCTGCTTGACCGCTTTGGTTCTAAACGCGTCTATTTCTGGTCCATCTTTATCTGGTCCGTGTTTACCCTGCTGCAGGGCTTCGTGGATATCTTTAGCGGCTTTGGCATTATCATCGCGCTGTTTACCCTGCGCTTCCTCGTCGGCCTTGCCGAATCGCCCTCGTTCCCGGGTAATAGCCGCATTGTGGCCGCCTGGTTCCCGGCGCAGGAGAGAGGGACGGCGGTATCGATTTTTAACTCCGCGCAGTATTTTGCCACCGTTATTTTCGCGCCGATTATGGGTTGGTTGACCCATGAAGTGGGTTGGTCGCACGTATTCTTCTTTATGGGCGGATTGGGTATTGTCATCAGCTTCGTGTGGCTGAAAGTGATCCACGATCCCAATAACCACCCAGGCGTTAACCAGAAAGAGCTGGACTACATCGCCGAAGGCGGCGCGTTGATCAACATGGATCAGAAGAGCAGTGCGCAGAAGGTGCCCTTTAGCGTAAAAATGGGCCAAATCAAGCAGTTGATCGGCTCGCGAATGATGGTCGGGATCTATATCGGCCAGTACTGCATCAACGCGTTAACCTACTTCTTTATCACTTGGTTCCCGGTTTATCTGGTGCAGGCGCGCGGCATGTCGATCCTCAAAGCGGGCTTTGTCGCCTCGATTCCGGCGGTGTGTGGCTTTGTCGGCGGCGTGTTGGGCGGGATTATTTCCGACTGGTTGATGCGCCGTACCGGCTCGCTGAATATCGCGCGTAAAACGCCGATCGTACTGGGTATGCTGTTGTCCATGACCATGCTGATGTGTAACTACGTCAACGCGGAATGGATGATCATCGGCTTTATGGCGATGGCCTTCTTCGGCAAAGGCATTGGCGCGCTGGGCTGGGCGGTAATGGCGGACACCGCGCCGAAAGAGATCAGCGGCCTGTCCGGCGGTCTGTTCAACATGTTCGGCAATATTTCCGGCATCGTCACCCCTATCGCTATCGGCTATATCGTCGGCACCACCGGCTCTTTCAACGGCGCGCTGATTTACGTCGGTATCCACGCTCTGGTGGCGGTATTCAGCTACCTGGTGCTGGTTGGCGATATCAAACGTATCGAACTTAAACCGATTGCGGGGCGTTAATCATGAATACCCAATCCAGCCCAATCGTTACCGAAATGAAGGTGATTCCGGTCGCCGGGCACGACAGCATGCTGATGAACATCGGCGGCGCGCATAATGCCTGGTTTACCCGCAATATTGTGGTGTTAACCGACAACGCCGGCCATACCGGCGTCGGCGAAGCGCCCGGCGGCGAAGTCATCTACCAGACGTTGGTCGATGCCATACCCCAGGTGGTTGGGCAGGAAGTCGCTCGCCTCAACCGCGTGGTGCAGCAGGTACATAAAGGCAATCAGGCGGCGGATTTCGACACCTTCGGCAAAGGGGCATGGACCTTCGAATTGAAAGTCAATGCGGTAGCGGCGCTGGAAGCCGCGCTGCTCGACCTGCTTGGCAAGGTGTTGAATGTCCCGGTGTGCGAACTATTGGGGCCGGGCAAACAGCGTGATGCGGTGACCGTGCTGGGCTACCTGTTCTATATCGGCGACCGCGAAAAAACCGATTTGGACTATCTTGCGCGGACGCCGGGCGACCACGAATGGTACCGTCTTCGTCACCAGCAGGCGCTGAATAGCGACGCGGTAGTGCGACTGGCGGAGGCGGCGCAGGATCGCTACGGTTTTAAAGACTTTAAGCTAAAAGGCGGCGTATTACCTGGCGAGCAGGAAATCGACACCGCCCGCGCGCTGAAAAAACGCTTCCCTGACGCCCGCATTACCGTTGACCCGAACGGCGCCTGGCTGCTGGATGAAGCGATTACGCTGTGCAAAGGGCTGCAGGATGTCCTGACCTATGCCGAAGATCCGTGCGGCGCTGAACAGGGCTTTTCCGGTCGGGAAGTGATGGCCGAGTTCCGCCGCGCCACCGGGGTGCCGGTGGCGACTAACATGATAGCCACCAACTGGCGCGAAATGGGGCATGCGGTCATGCTCAACGCCGTCGATATTCCGCTGGCGGACCCGCACTTCTGGACGCTCTCCGGCGCGGTTCGGGTGGCGCAGTTGTGCGATGACTGGGGGCTGACCTGGGGCTGTCATTCGAACAACCACTTTGATATTTCTCTGGCGATGTTTACCCACGTCGGCGCCGCGGCGCCGGGCAATCCGACCGCTATAGATACCCATTGGATTTGGCAGGAGGGCGATGCGCGCCTGACGCAAAATCCGCTGCAGATTATCAACGGCAAAATCGCCGTGCCAGACGCGCCGGGACTCGGCGTGGAGCTGGACTGGGAACAGGTGCATAAAGCTCATGAGGCCTATAAGGCGCTGCCAGGCGGCGCGCGTAACGATGCGGGCCCGATGCAGTATCTGATTCCCGGTTGGACATTCGACCGTAAACGCCCCGTTTTCGGCCGTCATTAATTAAAAAGGATTACGCTATGACTACATCATCTTCAACGCCAATTGTGACCGCTATGCAGGTTATCCCGGTCGCCGGGCATGACAGCATGCTGATGAACCTGAGCGGCGCGCACGCGCCGTACTTCACCCGTAATATCGTTATCATCAAAGATAACTCCGGGCACACGGGCGTTGGCGAAATCCCCGGCGGCGAAAAGATCCGCCAGACCCTGGAAGACGCCGCGCCGTTGGTGGTGGGTAAAACGCTGGGCGAGTACAAAAATGTGCTGAGCGCCGTGCGTAACCAGTTTGCCGACCGCGATGCCGGCGGCCGCGGCCTGCAAACCTTCGATCTGCGCACTACCATTCACGTGGTGACCGGGATTGAAGCGGCGCTGCTGGATCTGCTGGGCCAGCATCTGGGCGTGAACGTTGCTTCTCTGCTTGGCGACGGTCAGCAGCGGAGCGAAGTCGAAATGCTGGGCTACCTGTTCTTTGTCGGTAACCGCCACGCGACGCCGCTGGCTTATCAAAGCCAGCCGGATGAACAGTGCGACTGGTATCGTATTCGTCATGAAGAGGCGATGACGCCGGAGGCTGTGGTTCGTCTGGCGGAAGCCGCTTACGAAAAATATGGCTTCAATGACTTTAAACTGAAGGGCGGGGTGTTGGCCGGTTTTGAAGAAGCCGAAGCGATTAGCGCGCTGGCGAAGCGTTTCCCTGATGCGCGCGTGACCCTCGACCCGAACGGCGCCTGGCTGCTGGATGAAGCCATCCAGATAGGTAAACAGCTGAAAGGCGTGCTGGCCTATGCGGAAGATCCTTGCGGCGCTGAACAAGGTTTCTCCGGCCGCGAAGTGATGGCTGAATTCCGTCGGGCGACCGGGCTGCCGACCGCGACCAACATGATCGCCACCGACTGGCGGCAGATGGGCCATACGCTGTCGCTACAATCGGTGGATATTCCGCTGGCGGACCCGCACTTCTGGACCATGCAAGGGTCGGTACGCGTGGCGCAGATGTGTCATGAATTCGGCCTGACCTGGGGTTCGCACTCTAATAATCACTTCGACGTGTCGCTGGCGATGTTTACCCATGTTGCCGCGGCGGCGCCGGGTAAAATTACCGCTATCGATACCCACTGGATCTGGCAGGAGGGCAACCAGCGTCTGACCAAACAGCCGTTTGAAATCAAAGGCGGTATGGTGCAGGTGCCGGCGACGCCGGGTCTGGGCGTTGAGCTGGATATGGACCGCGTGATGCAGGCTAATGAGCTATATAAGAAACATGGCCTGGGCGCGCGTGATGACGCCATGGCGATGCAATATTTAATCCCGAACTGGACCTTTGATAACAAACGTCCTTGCATGGTTCGCTAAGATAACGCCGACCCTGTAAGGGTCGGCAACTGCCGGTCGCCGGGGTTATTCATATTAAGGACACTTATGAAGATAGTGATCGCGCCGGATTCTTACAAAGAGAGCCTGAGTGCGCTGGACGTCGCCACCGCGATAGAAACGGGGTTCCGCGAAATTTATCCCCATGCGGAGTACGTTAAAGTCCCGGTTGCCGACGGCGGCGAGGGTACCGTTGAGGCGATGGTGGCCGCGACCCAAGGGCATATCGTACAAGTCAGTGTTACCGGGCCGCTTGGCGAACCGGTCAACGCCTTTTACGGCCTCTCCGGCGATATGCGCTGCGCCTATATCGAAATGGCGGCAGCCAGCGGACTGGAAAGCGTGCCGCCCACGCGACGTAATCCGCTACTGACCACCTCCTGGGGAACCGGCGAGCTGATTCGTCACGCGTTGGATGCAGGGGTTTCGCAGATTATTATTGGCATCGGCGGCAGCGCGACCAATGACGGCGGCGCCGGTATGGCACAGGCGTTGGGAGCGAAACTGCTGAGCGCCGGCCAACAGCAAATTGCGCCGGGCGGCGGCGCGCTGGAGACGCTGGCGCGGATCGATCTTAGCGAACTGGATCCAAGATTGGCGGATTGCCGGATTGATGTCGCCTGCGACGTTACCAATCCGTTAACCGGCCCGCAGGGCGCAAGCGCGGTGTTTGGCCCGCAAAAAGGGGCGACGGCGGCGATGATTGAGCGTCTTGACCGCGGCCTGCAACACTTTGCGCAGATTATCGACCGCGATTTAGATATTGACGTGCTGAACCTGGAAGGGGGAGGGGCGGCGGGTGGTATGGGGGCGGCGTTGTATGCGTTTTGCGGCGCCAACCTACGTCCGGGAATTGAGATTGTGACCGATGCGCTGGGGTTGGCAGAGCTAGTGGCTGATGCCGATTTGGTGATTACCGGTGAAGGGCGTATCGACAGCCAGACCATTCACGGCAAGGTACCGGTGGGGGTGGCGAAGGTTGCGAAACGCTTCAACGTGCCGGTGATTGGGATTGCCGGCAGCCTGACCGCCGATGTTGGCGTCGTGCATCAGCATGGCCTCGATGCCGTCTTTAGCGTGCTCTATTCCGTCTGTACCCTGGAAGAGGCGCTGGCGAACGCCGCCGCCAACGTGCGGATGACGGCACGTAACGTGGCGGCGGTATTAGAGATGGGCGGCAAGCGGTAACCCGGCCGGCGCAGTGGTATTGGTAGCCCGGATAAGGTGCGTAGCGCCGCGATCCGGACCCTCTCCCCGGTGGCGCTTACGCTTACCGGGGCTACCAACTGTTATCGGTTTGCAACTTTATAGCTTGAGAAAGGCGTTTATCCCGTTTCGCTTCAGAGTATATTGCGCTCCCGGTTAATTTTTTCTGCAATATGTTTTCCGTGGCGCAGGGAGCGTACAGAGGGCTCCGGCCGCCAAAATCGCCACTTCGAGTACCTTCGACTTATCCCGGCCTGCCGGGAACGTCTCAGCGATTTTGAGGCCACCAACACCGGCAGTTTCAGTCAGTGTGGTGAATAAATTAACGACAGGCCGCACGGACCGTAGGCCGGATAAGGCGCAGCCGCCATCCGGCGCAAAAGCGGCGCCTTAACCGCGGATATTGCCCGGCGGCGCTGTGCTTGCGCGGGCCTACAGATCCAGTGCAATGGGTGGGCCCAGTGCCATAGGTAGCCCGGATAAGACGCGCAGCGCCGCTATCCGGGGTTTACACTCCCATCTTGCACGCTTCGCGGGCGACGTTATCCATCTCGTCTAACAGTTCCAGCAGTTCCGGCTCCAGCTCTTCCGGCGCGGTACCTGCGCGCAACTGGCTTTCAAGGGTATGGCACAGTTTTTTCAGCCGCGGTACGCCGCTATAGCTGCAGCTGCCGTGCAGTTTATGAATTAAATCCAGCAACCCTTCCGGCGTTTCGCCAACCAGCTGTTCTTCAACTTTATTGCGCACCTCCGGCATAAAGGCGAGCAGCATTTGCAGCATCTCCCGCGCGAGGTCTGGTTTCATGGCAGCCTGACGCAGCGCCAGCTGCCAGTTGAGCGTGACGTTATGATCGATAACCGGCTCCACCGGTTCGGCTAATTGCGGCGCGGCGACGTGCATGCCGGGCTGATAGCGCAACAGCAGGGTGCTAAGCTTATCTTCTTCAATTGGCTTCGCCAGATAATCGTTCATCCCGGCGGCCAGCAGTTTCTCGCGCTGCCCCTCAAGGGCGTGGGCGGTCACCGCGATCACCGGGGTCTGCTGCTGATGCGGGAGATGGCGGATCAATTCACAGGCGCGAATGCCGTCCATATCCGGCATTTGAATATCCATCAGAATGAGATCCAACTGCGACTGTTTGGCCTGCTCTACGGCATCCTGGCCGCTATCGCACAGAATGACATGCTGCACCAGATCGTCCAGCAGCGCGCCAATAAGCTTGAGGTTGGCCGGGTTATCATCTACCGCCATTACCGTCATCGCCAGTTTATCGCTATCGATATAGGGCTGTGGCACCGGCGGCTGCGCGCGGCAAGAGGCCATCAGCACCGGGAAAAGCCGCGTGGAGGTCAATGGTTTAAGCAGGCAGGCGGTAACACCGTTTCTTTTCAGCTCTTCGGCGCTAACCTGCGCGTGGCAAGGCAGCCCCAGCACCAGGGTATCGGAAAGTGAGCAAGCGCGGACCAGTTTTTCCCGCTGGTTGCTGAGATCGCGCATCGACACCGGAATACCGGCCAGTAAAATATCGTAGTGCGCATCCGGCAGCGCTGACAGCGTCGGGCTGTAGACCACTTCCAGCGGTGTGGTTGCCAGCAGTTCCATCGTGCTTTGCGCAGCGGTGGTATTGGCTTCAATGTAGGCCAGCTTCTTGCCCGCCAGGCAATGGGTATCGAAACCGTCGGTAATGGCGTTCGGATTCAGGTCAAGGCTGATATGGAACCAGAAAGTGGAACCGCGGTTCGGCTGACTATGGAATGAGATATCGCCGCCCATCTCTTTGACCAGCCGCTGAGTGATAACCAGCCCCAGGCCGGTGCCGCCGTGGCGGCGTGAGATACTGGCATCGGCCTGACGGAAGGCCTGGAACAACCGCGACTGATCGCGCTCCGGAATGCCGATGCCGGTATCATGAATCTGTACTTCGATTTGTACTCGCGAATTGCTCATCGCCCGCTGTTCAACCAGCACATCAATGTTGCCGTGTTCGGTGAATTTAATCGCGTTACCCACCAGATTGGTGATCACCTGCTGCAGGCGCAGCGGATCGCCAATCACATTATCCGGGACATCGCTTTTAATGTTGAGGGTGAGCTCAAGACCTTTATCGTGCGCCGAATGTGCCAGCAAGGTCACCACTTCATCCAGGGTATTACGCAGCAGGAAAGGAATGCTTTCCAGAATCAGCTTGCCCGCTTCGAGCTTGGAGAAATCCAGCACGTCATTGATGATGGCCAGCAGATTATTCGCCGAACGTTCGATGGTGGTCAGGTGGTCGCGCTGGGTAGCGTTGAGATCGGTTTTCAAGGTCAGGCGGGTAAAGCCAATCACGCCGTTAAGCGGAGTTCGTAGCTCGTGCGACATATTGGCAAGGAACTCGGACTTGATGCGCGCGGCCTCCTGGGCGCGCTTTTTCGCCAGATCCAGCTCGACGTTCTGAATCTCCATCTGCTCCAGCGTTTCGCGCAGATCCGAGGTCGCCTGATCGACATTGTGCTGCATCTCCTCGTGGTAGGCCGCCAGCGACATCGCCATCGAGTTAATGCCGTTTTTCAGCATATCCAACTCGCCGAGCATAAAACCTTCAACGCGGCTATCCAACTGGCCGCGGCGGATGCGGTCAACGGTGTTGACCATATTACGAATCGGTCCGGTCACGTCGCGCATCAGGCGCCAGCCGAAAATCAGCGCAATGCCGATACAAAACAGCATCATGACGCTTGAGATAAATATCTCTTTGTACTGCTGCAGGCGCACAGATTTAAGGTCGAGCTCCAGCGCCACATAGCCGAGCATATTGTCCGGCATTTTAGCATCGCTTTCCGGCGACTCATCGGGCAGATAGCTTTCTGACACAATAGGCGTGCGCAGCACCATGATGTCGCCGTGGCGGGTGACGCTCAGTCGGCGAGGGAAGGGCACGCCGCGCGGGAGCTGTATTTCCCGCGGATCGAGCTGGAAGTTAGAGGTAACGAACAGCCGGTTTTTAGCATCATAAATAGAAATAGCCCGCACGATATCGGAATGGCGGCGGTGAAGCACGCTGATAAGTTGGCCGATCGCCTCGCGATTTTGCAAATTCATGCCGTACTCACTGGATACCGCCAGCGGTTCGATAATACTGGCGCCGGCATCTTCCAACTGCCGCTGCAGGTCGTTATAGCGGTGGGCAACGAAGAAAATACTGAGCAGCAGACCAATCAAAACGGTCGGCGCCAGAATAAGAATCATCATGCGAGCACGTAGGCTGTAGTTGGTCATGCGGTTCCATTATGGGAGAATATACATATCAACCTTCAGACGGCTTCTGCATTGGTAGCCCGAATGATTTCATGTATAGAGTCAGTATATTTTTGAGATAATCCTCTACGATGGCGCAATTCTACTCTGCAAAACGGCGTGTGACGACGCGCCAGATCATAACCGTGACGGTAAATGACCTTGATCCCTTTGGCCAGGGCGTAGCCCGTCATCAGGGTAAGGCGCTGTTTATCCCCGGCCTGTTGCCGCAAGAGCAGGCGGAAGTCGTGCTGGTAGAGGATAAAAAACAGTATGCCCGCGCTC
This sequence comes from Klebsiella sp. CN_Kp097, assembly GCF_040064495.1. Lineage (NCBI taxonomy): Bacteria > Pseudomonadati > Pseudomonadota > Gammaproteobacteria > Enterobacterales > Enterobacteriaceae > Klebsiella > Klebsiella sp. CN_Kp097. The sequence continues at coordinate 25,837 of NZ_JBEAIL010000033.1, forward strand.
AGGTTAAACGCCGCCTCAACGACAGCCCACAGCGCGTCGCGCCGCGCTGCCCGCATTTCGGCGTCTGCGGCGGATGTCAGCAGCAACATGCGAGCATTGAACTACAGCAGCAAAGCAAGCGCGCCGCGCTCTCCCGCCTGATGAAACGTGACGTTGACGACATTATAGCCGCTGAACCCTGGGGCTACCGGCGTCGGGCGCGTTTGAGCTTGAATTATCAGCCAAAGACCCAACAACTGCAGATGGGTTTTCGCAAGGCCAACTCCAGCGAAATCATCGATGTGGTGCAGTGCCCCGTTTTGGTGCCCCAACTTGAGGCGTTGTTACCCGCGGTGCGCGAGTGTTTAACCAGCCTGCAATCACAACGTCAACTTGGCCACGTTGAACTGGTGCAGGCGGATAATGGCCCGCTGATGGTTTTACGCCATACCGCCGCGCTGACGGCGGCGGATAAAGAAAAACTGGAACGTTTTTCGCAAACTCACGGTCTATCCCTGTACCTCGCGCCGCAAAGCGAGATACTTGAACATATTCGCGGCGATGAACCATGGTACACGTCAGACGGACTACGCTTAGTGTTCAGTCCGCGCGATTTTATCCAGGTCAACGATGGCGTAAACCAGAAAATGGTGCGTACGGCGCTGGCCTGGTTAGATATTCAGCCGCAGGACCGCGTTCTGGATCTGTTTTGCGGTATGGGCAATTTCACCCTGCCGCTGGCCAAAGTGGCGGCGAGCGTGGTGGGCGTCGAAGGCGTACCCGCGCTGGTGGCAAAGGGACGGGAAAATGCCGCCCTCAATGAATTGCAGAACGTGACTTTCTTTCATGAAAACCTGGAAGAAGATGTTACCCGGCAGGCCTGGGCGAAGCATGGCTTTGATAAAATTCTACTCGACCCGGCAAGAGCCGGGGCGCCGGGCGTGATGGCGCATATTATCAAGCTGGCACCGCGGCGGATGGTCTATGTTTCATGTAACCCGGCGACGCTGGCGCGCGATAGCGAAGCGTTGCTTCAGGCGGGATATCGCATTCAACGTCTGGCGATGCTGGACATGTTCCCGCACACCGGGCACCTGGAATCGATAGTATTGTTTGAGCGCGAGCTTACATAAAATTGTTCAGCCCGCATCGAGGCGACAGTGAAGATGCCTGATGGCGGTGTGGACTGAAGGATGAAGTATGACGGGTATAAAATACGGCTTGCTGACTTCGGTAGGCTGAGTCCCTTAAGGAGAGGACAATGGTTGCGGTAAGAAGTGCACATCTTAATAAAGCTGGTGAGTTTGACCCGAAGAAATGGATCGCGAGTCTGGGGATTTCCAGCCAGCAGTCGTGTGAGCGCTTAGCCGAGACCTGGGATTATTGTCGCGTAACAACGCAGGGACACCCGCAGGCGGATCTCCTGCTTTGGCGCGGCGTGGAGATGGTAGAAATTCTCTCCATGCTCAATATGGATATCGATACCTTGCGGGCCGCTTTACTGTTTCCGCTGGCGGACGGCAACGTCGTCAGCGAAGAGGTCCTGCAAGAGAGCGTCGGCAAATCCGTCGTTACCCTGATTCACGGCGTGCGTGATATGGCGGCGATTCGCCAGCTTAAAGCCACGCACACCGACACCGTCTCCTCAGAACAGGTCGACAATATTCGCCGCATGCTGCTGGCGATGGTCGATGATTTCCGCTGCGTGGTTATCAAGCTTGCGGAACGTATCGCTCACCTGCGCGAGGTAAAAGATGAACCCGAAGATGAGCGCGTACTGGCAGCAAAAGAGTGTACCAATATCTATGCGCCGCTGGCGAACCGCTTAGGCATCGGTCAACTGAAGTGGGAACTGGAAGACTACTGCTTCCGTTACCTGCATCCAGCCGAATATAAGCGTATTGCTAAGTTGCTGCACGAACGCCGTATCGACCGCGAACATTACATCGATGAGTTCGTCGGCCACCTGCGTTCAGAAATGAAAAATGAAGGCGTGAAGGCTGAGGTATACGGGCGTCCGAAGCATATCTATAGCATCTGGCGCAAAATGCAGAAGAAGCATCTCGCTTTTGATGAGCTGTTTGATGTGCGCGCGGTACGTATCGTCGCTGAACGTTTGCAGGATTGCTACGCGGCGCTGGGGATCGTGCATACCCACTATCGTCATCTGCCTGACGAATTTGATGATTACGTCGCCAACCCGAAACCGAACGGCTACCAGTCTATTCACACCGTGGTGCTTGGGCCGGGCGGGAAAACGGTTGAGATCCAAATTCGCACCAAACAGATGCATGAAGACGCCGAGCTCGGCGTGGCGGCGCACTGGAAGTATAAAGAGGGGGCCAGCGCCGGGGCGAGCGGCGGTCGCGGCCATGAAGACCGTATCGCCTGGCTGCGTAAGCTGATCGCCTGGCAGGAAGAGATGGCCGATTCCGGCGAAATGCTCGACGAAGTGCGCAGCCAGGTCTTCGACGACCGGGTCTACGTGTTTACGCCGAAGGGCGACGTGGTTGATCTGCCGGCGGGCTCAACTCCGCTCGACTTTGCCTACCATATCCATAGCGATGTCGGGCACCGCTGCATCGGCGCCAAAATTGGCGGGCGCATTGTGCCGTTCACCTATCAGCTGCAGATGGGCGATCAGATTGAGATAATCACCCAGAAGCAGCCGAACCCAAGCCGCGACTGGCTGAACCCGAACCTTGGCTACGTGACCACCAGCCGTGGACGCTCCAAAATTCACGCCTGGTTCCGTAAACAGGATCGCGATAAAAACATTCTCGCCGGGCGGCAGATCCTCGACGATGAGCTCGAGCATCTGGGCATCAGCCTGAAGGATGCCGAGAAACATCTGCTGCCGCGCTACAACTTTAATGAACTGGATGAACTGCTGGCGGCTATCGGCGGCGGCGATATTCGCCTTAACCAGATGGTCAACTTCCTGCAGGCGCAGTTCAACAAACCGAGCGCCGCCGAGCAGGATGCCGCCGCGCTGAAGCAACTGCAGCAAAAAACCTACACCCCGCAGAACCGCAGCAAAGATAATGGCCGGGTGGTGGTTGAGGGCGTCGGCAATCTGATGCATCACATTGCCCGCTGCTGCCAGCCGATCCCCGGCGACGAAATCGTCGGCTTTATCACCCAGGGGCGCGGGATTTCAGTACACCGCGCCGACTGCGATCAGCTGGCTGAGCTGCAGTCTCACGCGCCGGAACGCATCGTTGATGCGGTATGGGGTGAGAGCTATTCGGCGGGATATTCGCTGGTGGTGCGCGTGGTCGCCAACGACCGCAGCGGCCTGCTGCGCGACATTACCACTATTCTTGCCAACGAGAAGGTGAACGTGCTGGGGGTGGCCAGCCGCAGCGATACGAAACAGCAGCTGGCGACCATCGATATGACCATTGAAATCTACAACCTGCAGGTGTTGGGCCGGGTGCTCGGCAAGCTGAACCAGGTGCCGGATGTGATCGACGCGCGTCGTCTGCACGGCGGTTAATTCGTCTGTAGGCCGGATAAGGCATAAATGCCTTTGCGGGCCTACTATTTTTAAATTTCCAGGATTGTTACATGACTCAAATTGACCGCCTGCTCGGTATTATGCGTCGCCTACGCGACCCGGAAAACGGCTGCCCGTGGGATAAAGAACAGACCTTTGCCACTATCGCCCCTTACACCCTTGAAGAGACCTATGAAGTGCTGGACGCCATTGCGCGCGAAGATTTTGACGATCTGCGCGGCGAGCTTGGCGATCTGCTGTTCCAGGTGGTGTTCTATGCGCAGATGGCGCAGGAAGAAGGGCGTTTTGATTTCAACGATATCTGCGCCGCCATCAGCGACAAACTGGAACGTCGTCATCCGCATATCTTTGGCGATGCTTCGGCCGGGAACAGTGCGGAAGTGCTGGCGCGCTGGGAGCAGATTAAGAGCGCGGAACGAGCGGAAAAGGCGCAACACTCGGCGCTGGATGATATTCCGCATAGCCTGCCGGCGCTGATGCGCGCGCATAAAATTCAGCGTCGCTGCTCGGCGGTGGGCTTTGACTGGACCTCGCTTGGCCCGGTGCTCGATAAAGTGCATGAAGAGATAGATGAAGTCATGCATGAAGCGCAGCAGGCGGTGGTTGATGACGCTAAACTTGAGGAAGAAGTGGGCGATTTGCTGTTCGCCACGGTGAATTTGTCCCGTCATTTAGGGGTTAAAGCTGAGGTCGCATTGCAGAAAGCGAACCTCAAATTTGAGCGCCGCTTCCGCGAAGTTGAGCGGATTGTCGCCGCCAGAGGTCTGGAAATGACCGGCGTTGACCTCGAAACCATGGAAGAAGTGTGGCAGGAAGTAAAACGCCAGGAAACTGATCTCTAACGAGTTTTCGTGATCAAGCGCTATTTGTGTGATTTTATAAATAACAAGCGCTTGATTTACGTCAAAAACATTTCGCCAAAAGCGGCTATTTTCTCATTCCGTTATGTTGTTGAAACACCATGTAGCCTGCCTCTTCGAGTTGTTCGAGTCGCAACGCAGGTGCGGCTGGTAGAAAGAAGAGGAGGGGAGAATGAAAGTTTGTGGCGTCACGCATGTTCGGGTATACTACTTTCCCGTCCTGGTTATTCCATCGTTTTACCCTAACTTCTCAGGTTCAGCATGACAACGAACTATATTTTTGTGACCGGCGGGGTCGTATCCTCTCTGGGTAAAGGCATTGCCGCAGCTTCCCTGGCAGCCATTCTTGAAGCCCGTGGGCTCAATGTAACTATCATGAAACTGGATCCGTACATCAACGTCGATCCGGGCACCATGAGCCCAATCCAGCACGGGGAAGTGTTCGTTACTGAAGACGGCGCTGAAACCGATCTGGACCTGGGCCACTACGAGCGCTTCATCCGCACCAAGATGACTCGCCGCAACAACTTCACTACCGGTCGAATCTACTCCGACGTTCTGCGTAAAGAGCGCCGTGGCGACTACCTGGGCGCAACCGTACAGGTTATCCCGCACATCACCAACGCCATCAAAGAGCGCGTACTGGCTGGCGGCGAAGGCCATGACGTGGTGCTGGTTGAAATCGGCGGTACCGTAGGCGATATCGAATCCCTGCCGTTCCTCGAAGCTATTCGCCAGATGGCGGTAGAAATCGGCCGTGAGCATACCCTGTTCATGCACTTGACCCTGGTGCCATACATGGCGGCGGCGGGTGAAGTCAAAACTAAACCGACTCAGCACTCTGTTAAAGAGCTGCTCTCCATCGGTATCCAGCCAGATATCCTGATTTGCCGCTCCGATCGCGCGGTTCCGGCCAACGAACGTGCAAAAATTGCATTGTTCTGTAACGTCCCGGAAAAGGCTGTGATTTCTCTGAAAGACGTCGATTCCATTTATAAAATTCCAGGCCTGTTGAAATCTCAGGGGCTGGACGATTATATTTGTAAACGATTCAGCTTAACTTGTCCGGAAGCAAACCTGGCCGAATGGGAACAGGTAATCTATGAAGAAGCTAACCCGGCAGGCGAAGTCACCATTGGTATGGTCGGTAAGTACATTGAACTGCCGGATGCCTACAAATCGGTGATTGAAGCGCTGAAACACGGTGGTCTGAAAAACCGCGTGACCGTCAACATCAAGCTTATCGATTCGCAGGATGTTGAAACGCGCGGCGTCGAAATCCTCAAAGATTTAGACGCGATCCTCATCCCGGGCGGCTTCGGCTACCGCGGCGTTGAAGGCAAGATCGCCACCGCGCGCTATGCGCGTGAGAACAATATTCCATATCTGGGTATCTGCCTGGGTATGCAGGTTGCGCTGATTGAGTTCGCGCGCAACGTAGCGGGCATGGAAAACGCCAACTCTACGGAATTTGTGCCAGACTGTAAGTACCCGGTGGTGGCGCTGATTACCGAATGGCGTGACGAAGAAGGCAACGTTGAAGTTCGTTCCGAGAAGAGCGACCTCGGCGGCACCATGCGCCTTGGCGCGCAGCAGTGCCAGCTGGGTGATGATTCTCTGGTCCGTCAGCTGTACGGCGAGCCGACTATCACCGAGCGCCATCGTCACCGCTACGAAGTCAACAACATGTTGTTGAAACCGATTGAAGCTGCCGGCCTGCGCGTTGCGGGCCGTTCCGGGGATGATCAGTTGGTCGAGATCATCGAAGTGCCGAACCATCCGTGGTTTGTGGCCTGCCAGTTCCACCCGGAGTTTACTTCGACGCCGCGTGACGGCCACCCGCTGTTTGCAGGCTTTGTGAAAGCCGCGAGCGAGTACCAGAAGCGTCAGGCGAAGTAAAAAGAGTTAGAACGGCAATGCACCCAATTGGGTGCATTGTTTGTCTGGAGTTTTAGTTTAACTTGTACTGAGGAAAACCTAATGTCCAAAATCGTTAAAGTCATCGGTCGTGAAATCATCGACTCCCGTGGTAACCCGACTGTTGAAGCCGAAGTACACCTGGAAGGTGGTTTCGTCGGTATGGCAGCTGCTCCGTCAGGTGCTTCTACTGGTTCCCGCGAAGCGCTGGAACTGCGCGATGGCGACAAATCCCGTTTCCTGGGTAAAGGCGTAACCAAAGCTGTTGCTGCGGTAAACGGCCCGATCGCTCAGGCAGTCCTGGGTAAAGATGCTAAAGATCAAGCTGGCATCGATAAGATCATGATCGACCTGGACGGTACTGAAAACAAATCCAACTTCGGTGCGAACGCAATCCTGGCGGTATCCCTCGCGAACGCCAAAGCAGCAGCTGCTTCTAAAGGCCAGCCGCTGTTCGAACACATTGCTGAACTGAACGGCACTCCGGGCAAATACTCTATGCCGGTTCCGATGATGAACATCATCAACGGTGGTGAGCACGCTGACAACAACGTCGACATCCAGGAATTCATGATTCAGCCGGTTGGCGCGCCGACTCTGAAAGAAGCCGTACGCATGGGTTCTGAAGTGTTCCATCACCTGGCGAAAGTTCTGAAATCCAAAGGTATGAACACTGCAGTTGGTGACGAAGGCGGCTACGCGCCGAACCTGGGTTCCAACGCCGAAGCGCTGGCTGTTATCGCTGAAGCGGTTAAAGCAGCAGGCTACGAACTGGGCAAAGACATCACTCTGGCGATGGACTGCGCAGCTTCTGAATTCTACAAAGACGGTAAATACGTTCTGGCTGGCGAAGGCAACAAAGCGTTCACTTCTGAAGAGTTCACCCACTTCCTGGAAGAGCTGACCAAACAGTACCCGATCGTCTCCATCGAAGATGGTCTGGACGAGTCTGACTGGGACGGTTTCGCATACCAGACCAAAGTACTGGGCGACAAAATCCAGCTGGTTGGTGACGATCTGTTCGTAACCAACACCAAGATCCTGAAAGAAGGCATCGAAAAAGGCATCGCTAACTCCATCCTGATCAAATTCAACCAGATCGGTTCTCTGACCGAAACTCTGGCTGCAATCAAGATGGCGAAAGACGCTGGCTACACCGCTGTCATCTCTCACCGTTCTGGCGAAACTGAAGACGCTACCATCGCTGACCTGGCTGTTGGTACCGCTGCAGGCCAGATCAAAACTGGTTCTATGAGCCGTTCTGACCGCGTTGCTAAATACAACCAGCTGATTCGTATCGAAGAAGCGCTGGGTGAAAAAGCGCCGTACAACGGTCGTAAAGAGATCAAAGGCCAGGCTTAATCCTGACTTTTTGTGAAATAAAAATGCCAGTCTGCGGACTGGCATTTTTTTTACCTGCTAATTGCACTTACTTGAAATCGACGGCCATCTGCTGCGGGATAGAGAGCCCGCGGGTGGTTTGTACGCAGCGGTCGATATAATCGGTGAAGCGCGGCGGTTTAGGCATGCCCAGGCTGAGCAGCTTATCATTGCTGAAGCGGACGTTAAGCGTCGCGAAGGCGCCATACAGGCGCATCGCTTTGAGCATCAGGCGCTCGTTGCACGGGCCAAAAATATCCTTCAACTCACGGCGCATTTTAACCAGCGTCTCGTAGCTGACCTGCGCGTATCGGTCGCCTACCGGAGCCTGCTCCAGCGCTGAGGCCATCGCGCGATCGATTTCCGCAAATTTCACGCTGTTTTCTTCTCCGGCGGAGATATGCACGACTTCACCACGCGCCAACGGGCGCTGCAATAACATCAGCAGCGCATCGGCGCAGTAGTCGACCGGGATCACGTCAACACGGTCTTCCAGGGAGCAGAGGAATTTTTGCAGCATCAGCCCCATGCTGAACACCCAAAAAATGCTGCTTGAGGGCTGGCAACCGTGATGAGTATGACCAACGACGATAGAAGGGCGGGCGATGGCTAACGGTAACGTCGGACATTGCACCTGCATCAGGCGCTCAATCGTCGATTTGGAATGGGTATACTCCACCAGATGCTCGGCGTGCTCGCGGAATTCAGCGCTTTCTGCGACCAGTGAATCTGGCTCCGGGGTACAAGACATCGCGGTGCCGACGTGGAGAAAACGTTGTAGTCCAGCTACGCGGGACATCCGTTGGGCAAATTTGAACGTTCCTTCGACGTTCACTTTCCAGATGAGTGGATTATTACCAAATGAGGCGACGGCAGCGCTGTTGATCACGTGAGTGACCTGCTCCAGGCGCGGGTCGCTCAGGAACGTCTCCGGTGATGACAAATCGCCGAGCAGGATCTGCCGGGGGGTTAATGCGGCCAGCTTCTCCTCTGCAATATTGAATTTACGCAGGTTTTCCTTCACCCGGGCCAGAGCCGCTTCATCGTTATTGGCTCGCACCAGGAGCAGTAGATTAATCCCATTTTCATTATTGAGGATATTCTCTAATACCGCTCCACCCAGAAATCCGGTAACGCCTGTAATTAATAATGTATTCATGAATGCAGTCTCTCATGGTTGGTCGACTGGATTCTAGGCGCAGAAAATTAAACGGAGATTAAATAAAAACAGGCGGCAACAAGCGCTTTCTTAAGCTTATTTTAAGCTATGGAAATCAAGTGAATTGAATTTGACCCTGGGCGAAGATAAAAGATTCATTGTTTCATGTATCGGTTTGTACATCGTTGATTAATAATTTCTTTTTGTTGCTTTGGACAGCGATGGATAATGTCATTACGATCATCAAAGACATTCTTTGTTACATCTTTATCCGCGCGCAGATACATCTGAAGAAAGTAATAAATAATCCAATTCAATGACCAAGTGCGGCGCATGCTAAAATAATACTCAAAATATCGTAAATACATTTTGTGCTTATTTTATAGTTTGCTAGCTAATATAAAAAGATGGCTTACGAAAAGCTGACGATGGGGTCTGGTAATCGCAGCTGAGGACAAGACCTGAGCGCCTGAATCTGCGATAATACCTTTTTACCACCTGAACAGAGATGACTATGCAGTACCCGATTAACGAGATGTTCCAGACCTTGCAAGGCGAGGGTTACTTTACCGGCGTGCCTGCCATTTTTATTCGTTTGCAGGGATGCCCGGTTGGTTGCGCCTGGTGCGATACCAAACATACCTGGGATAAGCTGGCCGATCGGGAAGTGTCTCTATTTAGTATCCTCGCTAAAACCAAAGAGAGCGATAAGTGGGGCCCGGCGACCAGCGACGATCTGCTGGCGATCATTGGCCGTCAGGGATGGACCGCCCGTCACGTCGTGATTACCGGCGGCGAGCCCTGTATTCACGATCTCACGCCGTTGACCGATCTGCTTGAGCAACATGGTTTCAGCTGCCAGATTGAAACCAGCGGCACCCATGAAGTGCGCTGCAGCCACAACACCTGGGTCACGGTCTCGCCGAAAGTGAACATGCGCGGCGGCTATGATGTGCTTTCGCAGGCGCTGCAGCGCGCCGATGAAATCAAGCATCCGGTTGGCCGCGTGCGCGATATCGAAGCGCTGGATGAACTGCTGGAAACGCTGGCCGACGAAAAGCCGCGTATTATTGCCTTGCAGCCGATTAGCCAAAAAGAAGATGCCACGCGGTTGTGCATTGAGACCTGTATCGCCCGAAACTGGCGCTTATCCATGCAGACGCATAAATACCTGAACATCGCCTGATCACCTCTTTCATTGCCGGGTAGGTTGCTAACCGCCCGGCAGCTCTCTTCTTCATATATGAATTCATCTTTGCACTCGATTTCAGCGCCGGGGTTGAGATACGCCTTCATGACAGCAGTGCTATCATTGGCGCATTAATTCAGCCGCCTGAAGCGGGCGGCTGATACGTTGACTTAAGGAACGAGTTAACCATGCAGCCAATTGATCCATCCACTGCCTTCTCTATGGACTTCTTCTCGCTCAAGGGGAAAACCGCTATCGTTACCGGTGGTAATAGCGGCCTGGGGCAGGCTTTTGCCGTTGCTCTGGCGACCGCCGGCGCGAATCTGTTTGTTCCCGCTCTGCGCGAAGAACACACGCAAACCCGCAAACTTATCGAACAGCAGGGCGTTGAGCTGGAATTCATGCTGGCGGATATCACCGATGGCGGTATGCCGCAGCGGATTATCGCCGCCTGCTGCGAACGTTTCGGTACCGTTGATATTCTGGTGAACAATGCCGGTATTTGTCAGTTGAATAAGGTGCTGCGCTTTGGGCGAACAGACTGGGATCCGATGATCGAGACTAACCTGACCGCAGCGTTCGAGCTTAGCCACGAAGCCGCGAAAATTATGGTTCCGCGGCGAAGCGGTAAGATTATTAATATCTGTTCGGTGTTTTCTTATCTCGGCGGCAGCTGGTCGCCGGCCTATGCCGCCACCAAGCATGCGCTGGCTGGCTTAACCAAAGCCTACTGCGATGAGCTGGGCCCGCATAATATTCAGGTTAACGGCATCGCGCCTGGCTATTACGAAACCGCCATGACCGCTATCACCCGTAGTATCCCAAAAGAGAACCGACGCGTGCTGGCGCATATACCCGCAGGCCGTTGGGGAGAAGCGCAGGATTTAATGGGCGCCATTGTGTTCCTCGCCAGCCGGGCCTCGGATTACGTTAACGGCCATATTCTGGCGGTGGATGGCGGCTATCTGGTGCGTTGATTCCAACGGCGTGGGATGAAACAGAAAACCGCCTTGGCAGCAGCCCGATGGCGGATAGGCAGGGAATTACTCGCCGCGATAGACGCAGCCTGCGGTGCAGGTCTCTTTTACCATTACCGCGCTCAGCAGAGGAACCAGCGGTTTCATTTGATCCCAAATCCATTTGGCCAGCACTTCGCTGGTTGGGTTCTCCAGTCCTGGGATATCGTTCAGGTAATAGTGGTCTAAACGATCGTAGGTCGGTTTAAACGCGGCTTTCAGCTCGGCGAAATCCATGATCCACCCGGTATGGGGATCGACTTCACCGGTAATCTCCAGACGCACCATAAAAGAGTGACCATGCAGGCGACCGCATTTGTGGCCTTTCGGTACGTGCGGCAGGTGGTGGGCGGCTTCGAAGGTGAAATCTTTAAACAGCGTGGTGGACATCATTAACTCTCAACAGGACGAAAAAAACCGCCGTAGGGTACCGGAAAGTACATTTTTTAGCATTAACTAAAACGGCCCTGAACGCAAAATCGCCGTTTTTGTGGTGTTTTGATGATTTAATTTATTTTTTTTCAATAGGTTAACTAATCGCTTTTGTTGTTAATAACTATAACTAAAACAGGTTAGTCCATTTGGTTATTTGTTATTTCCATCCCTTCTTTAATTGTTAGTATGCCCGCCGTTAACCTTACAATCTCTTCTGTTTTTGTCGCGCTGACAGGGCGTGAATAACAGCTTTGCTTACTGGAACATAACGACGCATGACGACACAGGCCCCACCTTCCAATCTGCTGCCGCTAAACCCGGAGCAACTGGCGCGCCTACAGGCGGCCACGACTGACTTTACGCCAACCCAACTGGCTTGGGTGTCCGGCTATTTCTGGGGCATGCTGAATCAGCAGCCCGGCGCCGTGGTAAGCGCGCCCGCTCAGGCGGTAGAAGCGCCGGCCATCACCCTGATTTCCGCTTCGCAGACCGGCAACGCGCGTCGGGTTGCCGAAGCGCTGCGCGACGATTTGCAGGCCGCGCAGCTGAACGTGAAACTGGTGAACGCCGGCGACTATAAATTCAAACAAATCGCCGGTGAAAAACTGCTGGTCGTGGTGACGTCGACCCAGGGTGAAGGTGAGCCGCCGGAAGAAGCCGTCGCATTGCATAAATTCCTGTTTTCAAAGAAAGCGCCGAAGCTCGATGGCACCGCCTTCGCGGTGTTTGGCCTCGGCGATACCTCCTATGAGTTTTTCTGCCAGTCCGGCAAAGATTTCGATAGCAAACTGGCCGAACTGGGCGGCGAACGCCTGCTCGATCGCGTTGATGCCGACGTTGAATATCAAGCCGCGGCGGCGGAATGGCGCGCTCGCGTAGTGGATGTGCTGAAAGCGCGCGCGCCGACGGCTGCGCCTGCCCAGCTTGCGACCAGCTGCGCCGTGAATGAAATTCATACCAGTCCATATACTAAAGAAGCGCCGCTGACGGCGACGCTTGCTGTGAATCAAAAAATAACCGGTCGCGACTCGGAAAAAGATGTCCGTCATATTGAGATCGATCTGGGTGATTCCGGCCTGCGTTATCAGCCGGGAGATGCGCTAGGCGTGTGGTATCAGAACGATCCTGCGCTGGTCAAAGAGCTGGTGGAGCTGCTGTGGCTCAAGGGTGATGAACCGGTCACGATCGAAGGCAAAACGCTGCCGCTGGCGCAAGCGCTGGAGTGGCATTTCGAGCTGACGGTCAATACCGCCAATATTGTTGAGAACTATGCCACCCTGACCCGCAGTGAAACGCTGCTGCCGCTGGTTGGCGATAAAGCGCAGTTGCAGCACTACGCTGCGACGACGCCTATCGTCGATATGGTGCGCTTCTCGCCGGCACAGCTGGATGCCGAAGCCCTAATCGGTCTGCTGCGCCCGCTAACGCCGCGCCTCTACTCTATTGCGTCCTCACAGGCGGAAGCGGAAAACGAAGTCCACGTTACCGTTGGCGTCGTGCGTTATGACATCGAAGGCCGCGCTCGCGCCGGCGGCGCGTCCAGCTTCCTCGCCGACCGCGTGGAGGAAGATGGCGAAGTGCGAATCTTTATCGAACACAATGACAACTTCCGTCTGCCTGCCAACCCGCAAACCCCGGTTATCATGATTGGCCCTGGAACCGGGATTGCGCCGTTCCGCGCCTTTATGCAGCAGCGCGCGGCGGAAGGGGCGCAAGGGAAGAACTGGTTGTTCTTCGGCAATCCGCATTTCACGGAAGATTTCCTCTATCAGGTGGAATGGCAGAGCTACGTCAAAGAGGGCGTGTTGAGCCGAATCGACCTGGCCTGGTCCCGCGATCAACAACAAAAAGTCTATGTACAGGACAAACTGCGCGAGCAGGGGGCTGAAGTGTGGCGTTGGATTAACGACGGCGCCCATATTTATGTCTGCGGCGATGCCAATCGTATGGCGAAAGACGTCGAGCAGGCGTTACTGGAAGTGATTGCCGAATACGGCGCGATGGACGCCGAAGCGGCGGACGAATTTTTAAGTGAGCTGCGCGTTGAGCGCCGTTATCAGCGAGATGTCTACTAATGAGCGAAAAACATCCTGGCCCGCTGGTGGTCGAAGGTAAACTCTCCGACGCCGAGCGTATGAAGATCGAGAGCAACTACCTGCGCGGCACCATCGCGGAAGATTTAAATGACGGCCTGACCGGCGGTTTTAAAGGCGACAACTTCCTGCTCATCCGCTTCCACGGTATGTACCAGCAGGACGACCGCGATATTCGCGCAGAACGCGCGGCGCAGAAACTGGAGCCGCGCCACGCGATGCTGCTGCGTTGCCGTCTGCCGGGCGGCGTTATCACCACCAAACAGTGGCAGGCGATCGATAAATTCGCCGCGGATAACACCATCTACGGCAGTATTCGTCTGACCAACCGTCAGACTTTCCAGTTCCACGGTATTCTGAAGAAGAACGTGAAGCCGGTGCATCAGATGCTGCACTCCGTTGGGCTGGACGCGCTGGCGACCGCCAACGACATGAACCGCAATGTGCTGTGCACCTCGAACCCGTTTGAGTCGCAGCTGCATGCCGAAGCCTACGAGTGGGCGAAGAAGATCTCTGAACATCTGCTGCCGCGTACCCGCGCCTATGCTGAGATCTGGTTGGATCAGGAAAAGGTCGCCACCACCGACGAGGAACCGATCCTCGGCCAGACCTATCTGCCGCGTAAATTCAAAACGACGGTGGTGATCCCGCCGCAGAACGATATCGATCTGCATGCCAATGATATGAACTTCGTGGCGATTGCGGAAAACGGCAAGCTTGTCGGCTTTAACCTGCTGGTGGGCGGCGGGTTGTCTATCGAGCACGGTAATAAGAAAACCTATGCGCGTACCGCCAGCGAGTTTGGCTATCTGCCGCTGGAGCATACCCTGGCAGTGGCGGAAGCGGTCGTGACCACCCAGCGCGACTGGGGTAATCGTACCGATCGTAAAAACGCGAAAACCAAATATACCCTTGAGCGCGTCGGCGTGGAGACCTTCAAGGCGGAAGTTGAGCGTCGTGCCGGGATCAAATTCGAACCGATTCGTCCGTACGAGTTTACCGGCCGCGGCGACCGCATCGGCTGGGTTAAGGGTATCGATAATAACTGGCACCTGACGCTGTTTATTGAGAACGGCCGTATTCTGGATTATCCGGGCCGCCCGCTGAAAACTGGCCTGCTGGAGATCGCGAAGATTCACAAAGGTGAATTCCGTATCACCGCCAACCAGAACCTGATCATCGCCAGCGTACCGGAAGATCAGAAAGCGCGGATCGAGAAACTGGCCCGCGATCATGGCCTGATGAATGCCGTCACGGCGCAGCGTGAGAACTCAATGGCCTGCGTGTCGTTCCCGACCTGTCCGTTAGCGATGGCCGAAGCCGAGCGTTTCCTGCCGTCGTTTATCGACAAGGTCGAAGAGGTGATGAGCAAGCACGGCGTTGGCGATGAGCATATCGTAACCCGCGTCACGGGTTGCCCGAACGGCTGCGGCCGCGCGATGCTGGCGGAAGTTGGCCTGGTGGGTAAAGCCCCTGGCCGCTATAACCTGCATATTGGCGGCAACCGCAGCGGGACGCGCATTCCACGAATGTATCGTGAAAATATCACCGAGCCGGAGATCCTTGCTTCGCTCGACGAGCTGGTAGGGCGCTGGGCGAAAGAGCGCGAAGCGGGTGAAGGCTTCGGCGACTTTACGGTGCGTGCGGGCATCATTCGCCCGGTGCTCGACCCGGCGCGAGATTTCTGGGAATAACCTGAATTGCCGGATAGCGGCATGAATGCTTTATCAGGCCTACCGTTCGCGTAGGCCTGATAAGCGAAGCGCCATCAGGCAAGGCACACAGTGAGGAATCTATGTCCAAACTCGATCTAAACGCGCTGAACGATCTGCCTAAAGTAGAACGCGTCATGGCGCTGGCGGAAGTTAACACTCAGCTGGAAAAACTCAGCGCCGAAGAACGCGTGGCGTGGGCGCTGGAAAACCTGCCCGGCGACTATGCGCTCTCTTCAAGCTTTGGTATTCAGGCGGCAGTCAGCCTGCATCTGGTGAACCAGCTGCGCCCGGACATTCCGGTGATCCTGACCGATACCGGCTATCTGTTCCCGGAAACCTATCAGTTTATTGATGAATTGACCGAGAAGCTCAACCTGAACCTTAAAGTCTACCGGGCGACGGAAAGCGCCGCCTGGCAGGAAGCGCGTTACGGCAAACTGTGGGAGCAGGGCGTTGAAGGCATTGAGAAGTACAATGAAATCAACAAAGTTGAGCCGATGAACCGGGCGCTGAAGGAGCTCAACACCCGCACCTGGTTTGCTGGCCTGCGCCGCGAGCAGTCCGGCAGCCGGGCGCATTTACCGGTGCTGGCTATCCAGCGCGGCGTCTTTAAGCTGCTGCCGATTATCGACTGGGATAACCGGACGGTTTATCAGTATCTGCAAAAGCACGGCCTGAAATACCACCCGCTATGGGAGCAGGGGTATTTGTCCGTCGGTGACACTCACACCACCCGTAAATGGGAACCCGGTATGGCGGAAGAAGAAACCCGATTCTTTGGCCTCAAGCGGGAGTGCGGATTGCACGAAGGCTAAGCGATGCGCTATGCCGGAGAGTGTTATTCCAAAGCGGACACGCGGGCTATACCGCGGGTTCGCTTTGCGAAAATCACTTTTTCTTCTCAACTTTCGCCAGCTCTTTCACCAGCGGCAGCATCACTTTGACAACATCGCGCCCGCGGTGCTCGATCCTTCCCGGCAGCGCTTTGTCGATATACTGTTGGTTATCCAGTTGTACATCATGCCAGCTGGTACCCTGCGGGAAGCTACGGGTTTTACTGCGCTGCTGATAGCCATCCTTTTTACCCAATGACCAGTTAGTCGCTTCCACAGAGAGTACCGGGATCCCGGCGCTATCAAAAACGCTGGCATCGTTACAGCAACCGGTGCCTTTCGGGAACTCCGGATTCAGCCCTGGATTGGTGAACGCGGCGATACCGTGACTACGGGCGATAGCCAGCGCGCGATCGCGGGTCAGCTTGCGTACCGATGCCGGCGTGCTGCGCCCGCTATTGAAATAGAGCTTATCGCCGACCACCAGGTTATCGAGATTAATCACCAGTAGCGTATTTTTCTTTTCCGCCTCGCTCATGCGTTTAAGTATGTTTTGCGCGCCCAGGCGGCCTTCTTCCTCGCCGCTGGTGGCGATAAAGCGAATGCCGTAACGGGTGGGGACGTTCTTTAAATGTTCCGCCAGCTCCAGCAGCACGCCGAGCCCCATTGCGTTATCGTCGATCCCCTGCAGCGTCAGGCCGCCAAGGTTGTTCTCAACGTCTTTATCGCTCTGCGGCGCGTAGGTATCGAGGTGCGCCATAATAATGATTTGCTGGCGAGACTGGCCTTCATGCGCGGCGATAACCGTGCTGCCGGTGGCGTTGTGCCAGTTCTTACGTTGATTGCTGTCGGTATAGATGTAGCGGGTATTAAAGCTACGCACGTCGCTCTGATAACCCATCTGGGCAAACTGTTGACGAAGATAATCGGCTGATAGCATCTCGGCCGGCGTACCGGTCATTCTTCCGGGGAAGACGGTAGCAATATGGCGGGCCTGGGTATTGGCGGTGTCGCCCAGGGCGCTGAATGCCGGAGCGGCGGAGAAGACAAAACCTGTGCCAAGCGCCAGCGGCAGCAGACGGCGGCACATCGCGGAAAACATAATGGGTCCTTACACAAGCGAAACATTTCGACCGCGTTAGTATGAAACTGTGACGGCGCTTAAACAATTTCATTTGCTCTTAAATAGCGGAAAATGAGCGTGTTAAGCACTTTTTGATATTTAGATTTCCAGCTCGTTATTCTTTTGCGTCACAACTCATTCCATTTCGTAATTTCATTTGCTCAAGGCCGCCCCCTATAGTCCCTCTATTGCTGAATGTAAGAGAGTTGTTGCGCCGTGGATTACTTGCCCCTGTTTGCCGAGTTGAAAGAGAGACCCGTGCTGGTTATCGGCGGCGGTGAAATTGCCGTCCGTAAGATTAAATTCTTGCTGCGGGCGCAGGCGAAGGTACAGGTGGTCGCCGCCGTCCTGTCGCCGGAGCTCGCTGAACAGGTTGAACGTCAGCAAATCAGCTGGCGGGCAACCGCCTTTGATGAGCAGCAGGTGGACGATGTATTTCTGGTGATTGCCGCCACCGACGATCGTGAACTTAACCAGCGGGTGTTTGCCGCGGCTAACGCGCGTTACCGCCTGGTAAATGTGGTGGATGACCAGCAACTGTGCTCATTCGTCTTTCCTTCTATTGTCGACAGGTCGCCGCTGCTGGTGGCGATCTCCTCCAGCGGCAAGGCGCCGGTGCTGTCGCGCATTCTGCGTGAAAAAATCGAAGCGCTACTGCCAACCAATCTGGGGCGGCTGGCCGAAACGGCGAGCTACTGGCGCCATCATCTGAAAACCCGGCTGACCACCACCGAAGCGCGTCGTCGCTTCTGGGAGCGCGTTTTCACCGGGCGTTTTGCCAGCCTGATGGTGGCCGGTAACCACGCGGCGGCGGAACGGGCGCTGCAGGATGAACTCGACAGGCCGGAACGCAGCGTGGGCGAAATTATTCTGGTAGGCGCCGGGCCGGGGGATGCCGGCTTGCTGACGCTACGCGGCCTGCAGGCGATTCAACAGGCGGACGTGGTGTTTTATGACCATCTGGTGACCGAGAGCGTGCGGGAACTGGTGCGCCGCGATGCCGAAATGATCTGCGTTGGCAAGCGCGCGGGCGAGCACTCCGTACCGCAGCACGAAACGAATCAAATGCTGGTGGAGGCCGCCAAAGCGGGGAAAACGGTAGTGCGCCTGAAGGGCGGCGATCCGTTTATCTTCGGGCGCGGCGGGGAAGAACTGCAGGCCGCCGCCGCCGCCGGGATCCCGTTCCAGGTGGTGCCAGGCGTTACCGCCGCGGCGGGCGCGACGGCCTATGCCGGCATTCCGCTGACCCATCGCGATTATGCGCAAAGCGCAGTTTTCGTCACCGGTCACTATAAATCTGACAGCGCGCCGTTTGATTGGGCGCTGCTGGCGAAGAGCCAACAAACGCTGGCGATTTACATGGGCACCATGAAAGCGGCGGACATCAGCGCTCAGCTGATCGCCCATGGCCGCGACGCGAATACTCCAGTGGCGGTGATTTCCCGCGGCACTCGCGAGGATCAGCAGACGCTGACAGGCACGTTACAACAGCTCGAACATCTGGCGAAAGATGCCCCAATGCCCGCGCTACTGGTGGTGGGCGAAGTGGTACAGCTGCATCAGCAGCTCGCCTGGTTTCAACACACAACGACAGCGGAAGGGTTTAACTCTTCTGTGGTAAATCTGGCTTAAGGAACGGTTATGGACCAAAAACGACTCACTCACCTGCGGCAACTGGAGGCGGAAAGCATCCATATCATTCGTGAGGTGGCCGCCGAATTCTCTAACCCGGTGATGATGTACTCCATCGGTAAAGATTCCAGCGTAATGCTGCATCTGGCGCGCAAAGCGTTTTATCCGGGGACCCTGCCGTTCCCGCTGCTGCACGTCGATACCGGCTGGAAATTCCGTGAGATGTATGAATTCCGTGACCGTACCGCCAAAGCTTATGGCTGCGAGCTGCTGGTGCATAAAAACCCGGAAGGGGTGGAGATGGGCATCAACCCGTTCGTTCACGGCAGCGCCAAGCACACCGATATCATGAAAACCGAAGGCCTGAAGCAGGCGTTGAACAAATACGGCTTTGATGCCGCATTCGGCGGCGCGCGTCGCGATGAAGAGAAATCCCGCGCCAAAGAGCGAATTTACTCCTTCCGCGATCGTTTCCACCGCTGGGACCCGAAAAATCAGCGTCCGGAGCTGTGGCACAACTACAACGGTCAGATTAACAAAGGCGAAAGCATTCGCGTCTTCCCGCTCTCTAACTGGACCGAGCTGGATATCTGGCAGTACATCTACCTGGAAAATATTGAAATTGTTCCGCTGTACCTGGCGGCAGAGCGCCCGGTACTGGAGCGTGACGGTATGCTGATGATGATTGATGACGACCGTATCGATCTGCAGCCGGGCGAGATGATCAAAAAGCAGATGGTGCGCTTCCGTACCCTCGGCTGTTGGCCGCTGACCGGCGCGGTAGAGTCCAACGCGCAAACGCTGCCGGAAATTATTGAAGAGATGCTGGTATCCACCACCAGCGAACGTCAGGGGCGCGTCATTGACCGCGACCAGGCAGGCTCCATGGAGCTGAAAAAACGTCAGGGGTATTTCTAAGGAGCCGCCATGAACACTACGATTGCACAACAAATTGCTAAAGAAGGTGGCGTAGAAGCTTATCTGCACGCGCAACAGCACAAAAGCCTGCTGCGTTTTCTGACCTGCGGCAGCGTCGATGACGGCAAAAGTACCTTGATTGGCCGCCTGCTGCACGATACGCGCCAGATTTATGAAGATCAGCTCTCTTCCCTGCACAATGACAGCAAGCGTCACGGTACTCAGGGCGAGAAACTGGATCTGGCGCTGCTGGTGGATGGCCTGCAGGCCGAGCGCGAGCAGGGCATCACCATTGATGTCGCCTATCGCTACTTCTCGACTGAGAAACGCAAATTTATCATTGCCGACACGCCGGGCCATGAGCAGTACACCCGTAATATGGCGACCGGCGCGTCCACCTGCGATCTGGCGATCCTGCTGATTGACGCCCGCAAAGGCGTGCTCGACCAGACTCGCCGCCACAGCTTTATCTCTACGCTATTGGGGATTAAGCACCTGGTGGTCGCGGTGAACAAAATGGATCTCGTCGAGTTCAGCGAAGCGCGCTTCAATGAAATTCGTGAAGATTATCTGACCTTCGCCGAACAGCTGCCGGGCAAGCTTGATATCCGTTTCGTGCCGCTCTCGGCGCTGGAAGGGGATAACGTCGCCACCCAGAGCGATAAAATGCCGTGGTACAGCGGCCCGACGCTGCTGGAAGTGCTGGAAACCGTTGACATCCAGCGCGAGGTTGAAAGCCAGCCGCTGCGCTTCCCGGTGCAGTACGTGAACCGTCCGAACCTGGATTTCCGCGGTTTCTCCGGCACCGTCGCTTCCGGTACGGTCACCGTTGGCCAGCGCCTGAAGGTATTGCCGTCGGGCGTGGAGTCGAACGTGGCGCGTATTGTCACCTTTGACGGCGACCTGCCTCAGGCCGGGGCGGGGGAAGCGATCACTATCGTCCTGAAAGATGAAATCGACATCAGCCGCGGCGATTTGCTGGTTGACGCTGAAGCCTCGCTGCCTGCGGTACAAAGCGCCAGCATCGACGTCGTGTGGATGGCGGAACAGGCGCTGTCGCCGGGCCAGAGCTATGACATTAAAGTGGCTGGCAAGAAAACCCGCGCACGCGTTGACGCTATCCGCTATCAGGTGGACATCAATAATCTGACCCAGCGGGAAGTCGAAACCCTGCCGCTGAACGGCATTGGGCTGGTGGAGCTGACCTTTGACGAGCCGCTGGTGCTCGATTCGTATCAGGACAACCCGGTGACCGGCGGGCTTATCTTTATCGATCGCCTGAGCAACGTGACGGTTGGCGCGGGAATGGTCAACGAACCGCACCTGCAGGCGCAGGCCCCGACGTCGCAGTACAGCGCGTTTGAACTGGAACTGAATCAGCTGATTCGGAAACACTTCCCGCACTGGGACGCGCGCGATCTGCTGGGAGGCAAGTAATGGCCCGGCATGACGAAAACGTCGTCTGGCATGCGCATCCGGTGACCCGAGAGCAGCGCGAGCAGCACCATGGCCATCGCGGCGTGGTGCTGTGGTTTACCGGCCTCTCGGGGTCGGGTAAATCCACCGTCGCCGGGGCGCTGGAAGAGGCGTTGCACGAGCTTGGCGTAAGCACCTATTTGCTTGACGGCGATAATGTGCGTCACGGGCTGTGCAGCGATCTGGGATTCAGTGACGACGATCGCAAAGAGAACATTCGCCGCGTCGGTGAAGTGGCTAAGCTGATGGTCGATGCCGGGCTGGTTGTATTGACGGCATTTATATCTCCGCATCGTGCAGAACGGCAGATGGTGCGTGAGCGTTTGGGAGAGGGACGCTTTATCGAGGTCTTTGTCGATACCCCGTTAGCCATCTGTGAGACGCGGGATCCAAAAGGATTGTACAAGAAGGCGCGGGCAGGGGAGTTGCGCAATTTTACCGGTATTGATTCGGTCTATGAATCCCCGGAGAATGCTGAAATTCATCTGGATGGTGAACAATTGGTAACAAATTTGGTGCACCAACTATTAGACCTGCTTCGACAGAGCGATATTATCAGATCCTGAAAAGGCAACGGCATCGAGGGGTGCCGGTCGGCCGGTCAACAGGATTCGATATGCGCAATACCCAGAACCTCAGTATTATTCGTTCAGAACCGCCTCCGGCGGCCAGCGACGAGACCACCTGGTCTTTGTCGGGCGCCGCCGTGGGCTTTATTTCGTGGCTGCTGGCGCTGGGTATTCCCTTCCTCTTGTATGGCGGTAATACGCTCTTTTTCTTCCTCTACACCTGGCCTTTCTTCCTTGCCATTATGCCGGTCGCCGTGGTGGTCGGTATTGCGCTACATTCATTACTGGACGGCAAGCTGATTTACAGCGTTTGCGCGACGATTTTAACCGTCGGGCTGATGTTTGGTCTGCTGTTCCTCTGGTTGTTGGGATAGCCTTTTTGGGATGAATCAAGCCTGGGTATCCATCGCAAAAATGTGGTACAGTCCCCGCGTTACGCGGCATCGTCCGCGCGCCAGGGTAGAGTACTCCGGCGAGTTATGGGATGATGATGCCGTTTTTCAGGGGGCAGGATGGGTAAATTAACGCTGCTATTATTAGCTTTGCTGGTCTGGCTACAGTACTCGCTGTGGTTTGGCAAAAATGGTTTGCACGACTATAGCCGGGTTAATGACGATGTCTCCGCTCAGCAGGCCACTAACGCCAAATTAAAAGCGCGCAACGATCAGCTTTTCGCCGAAATTGACGATCTCAACGGCGGTCAGGAAGCGATCGAAGAACGCGCACGCAATGAACTCAGCATGACCCGCCCGGGCGAAACATTCTATCGTCTGGTGCCGGATGCCTCAAAACGCAATCAGGGTTCTGCGCAGAATAATCGATAAACAAGCCCAGGATGACAATATGGCAGCCACTTTTCCGGGCGTTTGCGCCGTGGTGCCGGCAGCCGGTTTTGGCCGCCGTATGCAAACGGAGTGCCCGAAACAATATCTCTCAATCGGTAACAAAACGATTCTCGAACATTCGGTCGCCGCGCTGCTGGCGAACGAACGCGTTCAGCGGGTGGTGATCGCCGTCAGCCCCGGCGACCTCCGCTTTAGTCAACTTCCCTTAGCCCATCATCCGCAGGTCACCGTCGTTGACGGCGGCGCCGAGCGCGCAGATTCGGTACTCGCGGGGCTAAAAGCGTTAGCGGATGCGCAATGGGTGCTGGTTCATGATGCCGCGCGACCGTGCCTGCATCAGGACGATCTCTCGCGGCTGCTGGCGCTGAGCGCAACCAGCCGCGTCGGCGGCATACTGGCGGCGCCGGTGCGCGATACCATGAAGCGTGCCGAACCGGGCAAAACCGCGATCGCCCATACCGTTGAACGCAATGATTTATGGCATGCGCTGACGCCGCAATTTTTCCCGCGTGAACTGCTATTTGACTGCCTGACGCGCGCGCTGGATGAAGGCGCGACCATCACCGATGAAGCGTCGGCGCTGGAGTACTGCGGCTTCCATCCCGAATTGGTCGCCGGACGAGCTGATAATATTAAAGTAACGCGCCCGGAAGATCTGGCGCTGGCCGAATTTTACCTTACCCGTTCCCGACACCAGGAGAAGGCTTAATGCGAATTGGACACGGTTTTGACGTACACGCTTTTGGCGGTGAAGGGCCAATTATTATTGGCGGGGTACGTATTCCTTATGAGAAAGGGCTGCTCGCCCATTCCGATGGCGACGTCGCGCTACACGCGTTGACCGACGCGCTATTGGGCGCTGCGGCGCTCGGCGACATCGGTAAACTGTTCCCGGATACCGATCCGGCCTTTAAAGGCGCGGATAGCCGCGAGCTGCTGCGTGAAGCGTGGCGGCGGATTCAGGCTAAGGGATATATCCTTGGCAACGTTGACGTCACCATCATCGCCCAGGCGCCAAAAATGCTGCCGCATATCCCGCAGATGCGCGTGTTTATCGCCGAAGATCTCGGCTGCCATATGGACGACGTCAATGTGAAAGCGACCACCACCGAGAAGCTTGGCTTCACCGGCCGTGGCGAAGGCATCGCCTGTGAAGCGGTGGCGCTGCTGCGTAAGGCTGCGCAATGATCGCCTTTGATGACTTAACATACCTGCACGGCAAGCCGCTGGGCCAGGGGCGGCTGAAGGCCAATCCGGAAGACTTTCTGGTGGTCGAAGACCTCGGTTTCGCCCCTGATGGCGAAGGCGAACATGTGCTGGTGCGGATTCTGAAAAATGGCTGCAACACCCGTTTTGTTGCCGATGCGCTGGCGAAATTCCTTAAAATCCATGCGCGCGAAGTGAGCTTTGCCGGGCAAAAGGATAAGCACGCGGTCACCGAACAGTGGCTGTGCGCCCGCGTGCCGGGCAAAGAGATGCCGGATCTGAGCAAGTTTCAGCTCGAAGGCTGCCAGGTGCTGGAGTATGCCCGCCATAAGCGTAAGCTGCGTTTAGGCGCGCTGAAGGGCAACCAGTTCACGCTGATCCTGCGGGAAATCAGCGAACGCGACGATGTCGAAAAGCGCTTGCAGGCGATTGCCGACTGCGGCGTGCCGAACTATTTCGGCTCGCAACGCTTTGGTATCGGCGGCAGTAACCTGCAGGGCGCTTTGCGCTGGGCCGAGAGCGGCGAACCGGTGCGCGATCGCAATAAACGCAGTTTTTGGTTGTCGGCGGCTCGCAGCGCGTTGTTTAATCAGCAAGTTGCAATTAGATTAAAAAAAACGGAATTTAATCAGGTTGTTGATGGCGATGCGCTACAATTAGCGGGGCGCGGAAGCTGGTTTGTGGCAACCACCGAAGAGTTGGCGGAATTGCAGACGCGGGTCGATAACCGCGAACTGATGATTACCGCTGCGCTGCCGGGCAGCGGCGACTGGGGCAGCCAACGCGACGCGCTGGCCGCCGAGCAAGCCGCGATAGCCGAAGAAACGTCGCTACAGGCGCTGCTGGCGCGCGAGAAAGTTGAAGCCGCGCGCCGGGCGATGCTGCTGTATCCGCAGCAATTGTGCTGGAACTGGTGGGATGATGTCACTGTTGAACTGCGCTTCTGGCTGCCAGCGGGAAGTTTTGCCACCAGCGTGGTAAGGGAACTTATCAATACAACGGGTGACTATGCGAATATTGCTGAGTAACGATGACGGTATCCACGCGCCGGGGATCCAAACCCTGGCGAAGGCCTTACGCGAATTTGCTGAGGTCCAGGTCGTTGCACCCGATCGTAATCGCAGCGGCGCCTCAAATTCGCTCACGCTGGAATCTTCTCTGCGCACGTTCACCTTTGAAAATGGCGATATCGCCGTCCAGATGGGCACGCCGACCGACTGCGTCTATCTCGGCGTTAACGCGCTGATGCGCCCGCGCCCGGATATTGTGGTCTCTGGAATCAACGCGGGCCCCAATCTTGGCGATGATGTTATCTATTCCGGTACCGTCGCGGCCGCGATGGAAGGCCGCCATCTTGGTTTTCCCGCCCTTGCCGTTTCGCTGAACGGCTATCAACATTACGATACCGCGGCGGCAGTGACGTGCACCATTCTGCGCGCGTTAAGCCGCGAGCCGCTGCGTACCGGGCGGATCCTCAACATCAACGTGCCGGATCTTCCCCTCGAGCAAATCAAAGGCATTCGCGTCACCCGCTGCGGTAACCGGCATCCGGCCGACCAGGTCATCCCGCAAAAAGATCCGCGCGGCAATACGCTGTACTGGATCGGCCCGCCGGGAGATAAGCGCGATGCCGGGCCGGGGACCGATTTTGCGGCGGTGGATGAAGGCTATGTTTCCGTAACGCCATTGCATGTCGATTTAACCGCTCATCAGGCACATGAGGTGGTAACCGATTGGTTAGAACGCGTCGGGGTTGATACGCAATGGTAAGTAAACGTGTTGAAAGTTTGTTGAATCAGCTACGCACTCAGGGCATCGTCGATGAGCGGGTCCTCGAGGCAATCGCGCAGGTTCCGCGCGAAAAATTCGTTGATGAAGCCTTTGAACATAAGGCGTGGGAAAACACCGCGCTGCCGATTGGCCAGGGGCAAACCATCTCGCAGCCTTATATGGTGGCGCGGATGACGGAGCTTCTGGAACTGACGCCGGACTCAAGGGTGCTGGAAATCGGCACCGGCTCCGGCTATCAGACGGCGATCCTGGCGCACCTTGTGCACCACGTCTGCTCGGTTGAGCGGATTAAGAGCCTGCAGTGGCAGGCGCGTCGGCGTCTTAAACAACTTGATTTACATAATGTTTCAACCCGTCATGGCGATGGATGGCAGGGTTGGCAGGCTCGCGCGCCTTTTGACGCGATTATCGTCACCGCCGCGCCGCCGGAAATTCCGGCCGCGCTGATGGCGCAGCTTGATGAAGGCGGCGTGCTGGTTTTGCCTGTCGGTGAAGAACATCAGTACCTGAAGCGGATCCGTCGCCGCGGCGGCGAATTTTTCATCGATACCGTCGAAGCCGTTCGCTTTGTTCCGCTCGTCAGAGGGGAACTGGCCTGAACCCGGATTATTCCAGGTTTTTTTTGCCTAAGTTTAGGCGTAGGGTGGACACATTTTTCAGTGTCCTGGCCGGGCGCTGCCCGGTAAGCAAGATATTGGCAGTTAACATATTCCTGGGGGATAAATGAGCGCGGGAAGCCCAAAATTTACCGTAAGCCGTATTGCGGCGTTGTCACTGGTTTCACTCTGGCTGGCCGGGTGTACAAATACCAATAATCCGCCTGCGCCGGTGAATTCGGCAAGCGGCGCTGCGTCCTCCAGCACCAATTCCGGGATGCTGATTACACCGCCATCCTCCGGCGCGCAGCAAGTTCCGCCGGCTCAGCCGATTCAGCCGATGCAGACCCAGCCAATTCAGACTCAGCCGACCCAGGTTCAGCCGATGGCTCAGCAACCGGTGCAGACGGTGAACGGTAAGATCGTTTACAACCGTAAATATGGCGATATTCCGAAAGGCAGCTACACCGGCGGCAGCACCTATACCGTTAAGCGCGGCGATACCCTGTTCTATATCGCATGGGTCACCGGCAACGATTTCCGCGACCTTGCGGAACGCAACAACGTCCCGGCGCCGTACGCGCTGAACGTGGGCCAGGTGCTGCAGGTCGGCAACTCCGCAGGCCAGCCGATCACCGGCGAAAACCCGGTATCTCAGGCTAGCGCGCAAGCAAGCGGCGGTGCGACGGCCACCACAACTTCTGCACAAAAATCCACCGCAGTGGTTGCGTCACAACCGACTATTACGTATTCTGAATCTTCAGGTGAACAGAGTGCTACTAAGATGTTGCCGAATAATAAACCAGCAACGACCACGACAGCGGTCGCTCCGGTTACGGCGCCATCAACCGTTAGCACAACCCAACCGACTGCAAGCAGTACGTCTACCAGTTCGCCGATCTCATCATGGCGCTGGCCGACTGATGGCAAGGTTATCGAGAACTTTAGCGGCGCGGAAGGCGGCAATAAAGGTATCGACATTGCAGGCAGTAAAGGACAGGCTATTGTCGCGACCGCCGATGGGCGCGTCGTCTATGCCGGTAACGCACTGCGCGGTTACGGTAATCTTATTATCATCAAACACAACGATGATTACCTGAGTGCCTACGCTCATAACGATACCATGCTGGTTCGGGAGCAACAGGAAGTCAAAGCGGGGCAGAAAATCGCTACCATGGGTAGCACCGGAACCAGCTCAACAAGATTACATTTTGAAATTCGTTACAAGGGGAAATCCGTCAACCCGCTGCAGTACTTACCGCAGCGATAATTTGGCAAAGTACGGATAAGCGTAACACCATGAAAGGCGCCAGGGCGGTCGCGATATGCCTCCTTCAGTGGAGGCATAAAGAGGATAACTCCGGCGTCGTTTAGTGATGGGTCGCGGAAGGTGCTTTGCTCAGGGATCACGGGTAGGAGCCACCTTTATGAGTCAGAATACGCTGAAAGTTCATGATTTAAATGAAGACGCGGAATTTGATGAGAACGGAATGGAGGTTTTCGACGAGAAAGCCTTAGTAGAAGAGGAACCCAGTGATAGCGATCTGGCTGAGGAAGAGCTGCTGTCGCAAGGCGCCACCCAGCGCGTTCTCGATGCGACACAGCTGTATCTTGGTGAGATTGGTTATTCCCCGCTGCTGACGGCCGAAGAAGAAGTCTATTTCGCCCGTCGCGCACTACGTGGAGATGTTGCTTCACGCCGTCGCATGATTGAAAGTAACCTGCGTCTGGTGGTGAAGATTGCTCGTCGTTACAGCAATCGTGGTCTGGCGCTGCTGGATCTGATTGAAGAAGGTAACCTCGGCCTGATCCGCGCAGTTGAGAAGTTTGACCCGGAGCGTGGGTTCCGTTTTTCAACCTACGCCACCTGGTGGATCCGTCAAACGATTGAACGGGCGATTATGAACCAAACCCGTACCATTCGTTTACCCATCCATATTGTGAAAGAGCTGAACGTTTATCTGCGTACCGCGCGCGAGTTGTCGCATAAGCTGGACCACGAGCCAAGCGCCGAAGAGATAGCCGAACAGCTGGATAAACCGGTTGATGACGTTAGCCGTATGCTGCGTCTGAACGAGCGCATTACCTCAGTGGATACCCCGCTGGGCGGTGACTCAGAAAAAGCGCTGCTGGATATTCTGGCCGATGAAAAAGACAACGGCCCGGAAGACACCACGCAGGACGATGATATGAAACAGAGCATCGTCAAATGGCTGTTCGAACTGAACGCCAAACAGCGCGAAGTACTGGCTCGTCGTTTCGGGCTGCTGGGTTATGAATCCGCAACGCTTGAAGATGTGGGTCGTGAAATCGGCCTGACCCGCGAACGCGTTCGTCAGATTCAGGTGGAAGGCCTGCGCCGCCTGCGGGAGATCCTGCAGGGACAGGGGCTAAACATCGAAGCGCTATTCCGCGAATAAATCGTTTTCTCTCAAAAAGGCCCAATCCAGCGATTGGGCCTTTTCCTTTGCATTAACCGATACGGGTTTCCTGCAGGTGACGCCAGAGGATTTTTCCCTCAATGCGTTGAAATATCGCCGTGGACCAGCGCACGACTTCGCCTTGTTCCGGCAGGGTCTGGCTTTCGCGGTAGAGCACCGCGCCGCCGTCATGCCATTCGCTCAACACCTGCGCATTATCAACCACGATACTTAATCCCGGGCGGCTGCCGCCAGCGCTATGGAAAAAGCCGCTTACCGTCGGGTAATCCATCTTAGCGCCGCTGATAGGAACCATTGTAAACTCTTGTGCAAAACGGCTCATCAGCGCTTGTGCGCTACCTTCCTTCCGGCCCAGCCATTGTTCAATGATCACGTGGGCGTCGATAACTTCTTGGATCCATGGGTTCATGTTTTCTCCGGATTAAGCTGCAGGCAATGCAGGGGATTACTGTAAACCGCGTCTCAGGGGCGGATAAATGCGCTTTTCAGGGATATACTGTCTAAAAATTTTTGACAATAAGCCCTATTCAAATGCTAAACCTGCAGCGCGTTACCATGTTTGTCGCCGTTGTTGATGCCGGAAGCTTTACTGCCGCGGCGGCGGCGCTTGGGCAGACCAAAGCGGTGGTCAGTTTTAACGTTCGCCAGCTAGAGAGTGAACTGGGGGTGACGTTGCTGCTGCGTTCGACGCGCCGGTTAACGCTCACCGAAGCCGGGGCGGTGTTTTACCAGCGCGGCGTCGGGCTGTTGAAAGCCGCGGAGAATTTACAGGATGAGGTGCGCGCCAGCCACGCCGGGTTAAGTGGTGAACTGCGGATCACCACCACCCCGGAATATGGCGCCCAGGTGATTATCCCGGCACTGGCGGAATTTGCTCGTCGACATCCGGCGCTGCGGGTGCGTCACGTCTCATCGTCTTATCACGCGGATTTGATCTCTGAACGTTTTGATGTCGCGATACGCCTCGGGACCCTGGCCGATTCACGCTATCATGCGGCCCGGATTTCGCGTTTCGCCATCGTGCCCGTGGCCTCGCCGATTTGGCTGGATAAACATCCGCTGCGCACGCTTGCCGACCTGGCACAGGCGGAGTGGATAGTTAACGAGCGCCTGGCGACGCCGCTACGCTGGCAGCTCCTGACCGTCGAAGGGCAATCGATCGCTTTTGAAATTACGCAACCACCGCGGATCTCAGCCGATAGCGCACAAGCGTTAATGGGCTTCGCGCTGGCGGGAAGCGGGGTGGCGCTGCTCCCGGAGTGGCTGGTGGCCGAAGCTATCGCGCGGCAGGAGCTGGTGCGGGTAGTGCCAGAGTATATTTTTCCATCGCAGGGGGTATACGCCGTCTACCCGGACGCGCAGCATGTGCCAACCAAGGTCCGGGCATTTATCGATTTTCTGCGCGAACGAACCGCTTAATCCGCGTTTTTATTTTCCATCATTTTCAGCACCAGCCGGGAAAACTGCGCGCGCTCCTCTTCGTTAAGGCGGCTCAAAAACTCTTCATCGACCCGATTGCCCTGCGGCATGGAATTTGCCAGCAGCGCCTGCCCCTCATCCGTCAGATAGACAAAGCGGCGACGTTTATCGCTCGGATCGTGTTCGCGGCGTACCAGCCCGCGTTTTTCCATCCGGCTAAGCATCTCCGCCAGCGTCGCTTTTGTGCTGACGGCCGCTTCGATAAGCGTCACCTGCTCGATACCAGGATGTTCGGCTACCGAGCGCATCACCGCGTATTGCGGCTTGGTCAGTTCCGGTAATTCATGCTGCCAGCGCGCGGTATGCTGTTGAAAAAGCTGGCGTAGAAGGTGGAACGCCTCGTTACGTAACTCCATGGACACTCCGTCACAAAAATATCACCTTTATGATAGCCGTATTTTCGGCTTCTTTTCACATCTCATTTTTTTGATTATTGATGCGATCGTGTGCGAACGATATTGAGATCTCGCAAGAATGAGCGTAGTTTTAATACAAATGTTCGTATACGAACAATGTATGAGGTAGCGAATGAAACTGATTATTGGGATGACCGGGGCGACCGGCGCGCCGTTAGGCGTCGCGCTGTTGCAAGCGCTGAACGAAATGCCGGATGTGGAAACGCACCTGGTGATGTCGAAATGGGCAAAAACCACCATTGAGCTGGAAACGCCCTATAGCGCTCGTGAAGTCGCCGCGCTGGCGGACTTCTGCCATAGCCCTGCGGATCAGGCCGCGACCATCTCATCAGGATCGTTTCGTACCGACGGCATGATTGTTATCCCCTGCAGCATGAAAACGCTGGCGGGTATCCGCGCTGGCTATGCGGAAGGGTTAGTCGGCCGCGCGGCGGACGTGGTGCTGAAAGAGGGGCGCAAGCTGGTTCTGGTGCCACGTGAAATGCCGCTGAGCACCATTCATCTGGAGAACATGCTGGCGCTGTCGCGCATGGGCGTAGCGATGGTGCCGCCCATGCCTGCCTATTACAACCACCCGGAAACGGTAGAGGATATCACCAACCATATTGTAACCCGGGTGCTGGATCAGTTTGGTCTCGAATACCACAAAGCGCGTCGCTGGAAAGGCTTACGCGCGGTCGAGAATTTATCACAGGAGAATTAGTCATGGCTTTTGATGATTTACGCAGCTTTTTGCAGGCGCTGGATGAGCAGGGGCAACTGCTAAAAATTAGCGAAGAGGTGAATGCCGAGCCGGATCTCGCCGCTGCCGCTAACGCCACTGGGCGCATCGGCGACGGCGCGCCGGCGCTATGGTTCGATAACATTCGCGGCTTTACCAACGCCCGTGTCGCCATGAACACCATCGGTTCCTGGCAAAACCACGCGATTTCGCTGGGGCTGCCGCCAAACACGCCGGTGAAAAAGCAGATTGATGAATTTATTCGCCGCTGGGATAAATTCCCGGTAACGCCGGAGCGTCGCGCCAATCCGGCGTGGGCGGAAAACACCGTTGATGGCGACGATATCAACCTGTTCGATATTCTGCCGCTGTTCCGCCTGAACGATGGCGACGGTGGTTTCTATCTCGACAAAGCCTGTGTGGTTTCGCGCGATCCGCTTGACCCGGACAACTTCGGCAAGCAGAACGTCGGTATTTACCGGATGGAAGTGAAAGGCAAGCGCAAGCTGGGCCTGCAGCCGGTACCGATGCACGATATCGCGCTGCATCTGCATAAAGCGGAAGAGCGCGGTGAGGATCTGCCCATTGCCATCACCCTGGGTAACGATCCGATTATTACCCTGATGGGCGCCACGCCGCTGAAATATGATCAGTCAGAATATGAGATGGCGGGCGCGCTGCGCGAAAGCCCGTATCCCATCGCCACCGCGCCGCTGACCGGCTTTGATGTTCCCTGGGGCTCAGAGGTTATCCTTGAAGGGGTGATTGAAGGGCGCAAGCGTGAAATCGAAGGGCCGTTCGGCGAGTTCACCGGCCACTACTCAGGCGGCCGCAATATGACGGTGGTACGTATCGATAAAGTCTCTTATCGCACAAAACCGATTTTTGAATCGTTATATCTCGGTATGCCGTGGACCGAAATCGACTATCTGATGGGCCCGGCGACCTGCGTGCCGCTGTACCAGCAGCTGAAGGCGGAGTTCCCGGAGGTGCAGGCGGTCAACGCCATGTACACCCATGGCCTGCTGGCGATTATCTCCACCAAAAAACGCTACGGCGGTTTTGCCCGCGCGGTGGGATTACGGGCGATGACTACCCCGCACGGCCTCGGTTACGTGAAAATGGTGATTATGGTCGATGAAGATGTCGATCCGTTCAACCTGCCGCAGGTGATGTGGGCGCTCTCCTCGAAGGTCAACCCGGCGGGCGACCTGGTGCAGTTGCCGAACATGTCGGTGCTGGAGCTTGACCCTGGTTCCAGTCCGGCGGGGATCACCGACAAACTGATTATCGACGCCACCACCCCGGTTGCGCCTGACCTTCGCGGTCACTACAGCCAGCCGGTTCAGGATTTACCGGAAACCAAAGCCTGGGCTGAAAAACTGACCGCCATGTTGGCCAACCGTAAATAAGGAGAAGAAGATGATTTGTCCACGTTGTGCTGATGAACAGATTGAAGTGATGGCGACGTCGCCGGTAAAAGGGGTGTGGATCGTTTACCAGTGTCAGCACTGCCTCTATACCTGGCGTAATACCGAACCGCTGCGTCGTACCAGCCGCGAACATTATCCGGAAGCGTTCCGCATGACGCAGAAAGATATTGATGAAGCGCCACAGGTGCCGCATATTCCACCGCTGTTGGCGGAAGATAAGCGTTAAATCACTGGCCCGGATATTCCGGGCCTTTTTATTTAGAATTAAAGGGCGTGACAACTATTTTCAATTAGATTATAACTAGTGACTTAATCATTAAGGATTATAATTCACATCTTGTCAGCTATCATTACTCATTTCTGCTTCTCTCTGGGTGTTTTTTAAACAGTCAACCCTCCATAAGTTTTTAATTAAATGCATCCAATTTGAATCAGTCTGTAAATATCTTGTAGTCTAAATATGGACTCGATGGGGTATTTTAAAATACATATTGACGTCCATTTTTTCTAAACGAGTTAATAAACATTATCACTGAACGTGCATTATTTAATGGGCGTTTGTTGATAATGCTTTTCGGTTGTCATTTTGACAACAATTAATAATTGCGATGTTTATTATTTTTATTGGGATATTAAAGAATGAAACTTACTAAAATCGGCGCAGCTCTGGTTCTGACTTTTGGCATGAGCGCGGCAGCGATGGCATCTAACACCATTACCTTTAACGGTGAAGTGCTGGAGACGGGTTGCAACATCACTGTTGATGGCGGTACTCCGGATGCAACCGTTGAACTGGGCAGCGTGGCAGCAACTGATTTGGTAGCAAAAGGTGACCTCGGCGCGCCGAAACAGTTCGTTTTTAATCTGGACCAGTGCCCGACTGCGTCCAATGTCAATATTGTCTTCTCTGCGCCGGTTGACCCGGTGGCTGGTGATGACTCGTACTTCGCGAATACTGCCTCTGGGGTTGGCGTCACTGCTGCACAAAACGTTGCCGTTCAACTGAAGCAAGGCGGTTCTAATGGCACCATCGTGAAGAACAATGCAGACAACGATCCTATTACCCTGGACTCTGGTTCTGCTACCGAGACCTACACCGCATCGATGATTGCTGTTGATCAGGCTGTTGCTGGTACGGTTCAGTCCGTTGTGACCTATAACGTCCGTTATAACTAATCCTGAAGGAGGGGAAACCCTCCTTATATTTCTGTGAGTGCATTGCATAATGAAACCCATCGCAGCTTTTGTTTTTTGTGTGGCCGCCGTTGCCAGTCTGAATGCGTCTGCCAGTATCGTTACCGGCGGAACGCGGGTGATTTTTGACGGCTCCCATCAGGCCGCCTCGTTATCCGTGGAAAACTCGGACAAAGTTACCAATCTGGTGCAATCCTGGGTCAGTCCCGCCGAAGGTAGCGCGCTGAAAAAAGAAACTATGATTATTACGCCGCCGCTGTTTCGCCTCGAAGCCGGGAAAAAAGCGTCAATCCGGATTGTTCGTTCAGGGATGCCGGTTCCGGAAGATCGCGAATCATTATTGTGGCTAAACGTAAAAGGTATTCCCGCTACGGATGATAGTTCTGCTGGCAAAAATACCATGCAGATTGCCATCAATTCGAAAATTAAGCTGATCTATCGCCCGGTTGCGCTCAAAGGCCAGTCGCCGGAAAGCAGTGCAAATAAAGTGGTATGGAAGCCGGCTGCCGGCGGTGTGCAGGTCAATAATCCGACGCCGTTTTATATGAACTTCTCCAGCATAGAAATTAATAATCATGCGCTCAGCGGCCAATATTTTGTCGCGCCGTTCTCCACGCTGAATATTTCCGAAAGGAAGATCCCCTCCCACGGCAAAGTGACCTGGTCGCTGATTAATGATTACGGCGTGAAAGGTCAGGACAAAGTCTCTTCATATTAATCGGCACGGTACGTATCCCGTACGGATACAGGGTAATAATGGAAAAAGTTAAGCATACCTATGTCCTTTCTTTAGGGCTGGGGCTCAGTATTGCCTTCAGTTCTTTCAGCGCCATTGCTCAGGAACATTTTAACCCTCGTCTTTTGGAAACGGATAGTACAGAGACGCCAATGATGGATCTCAGTCTGTTTGCCAAAGATGAGGTACCGCCTGGTGACTATAACGTCGATATTTATATCAACGGTAGCCTGGTGGATACTAAAACCATTTCCTTTCGCAAGCTGTCGGACGACAAGAACACCACTGCCGGACAGGTTGTGGGGGCGTGCCTGAGCGTGTCTGAGCTGAAAGCCTGGAATGTGCGGGTCGATAACTACTTTAGCGAACAGGACAAAACCAGCGAGTGCGCCAGCCTGCAGGCTATTCCGGGTCTGGAACAGAAAATGGATCTGGCGAATCAGCGCTTTGATCTCACTATCCCGCAGGTTGCCCTGCTCAACACCGCCCGTGGCTACGTTTCGCCAGAGCGATGGGATGAAGGTATTGCCGCCGGTTTGCTTAACTACAGCGTCTCTGGTCAGCAGGATTTGCACCACCGTAATGGCGTGGACAGTAGCAACCAGTTCGTCAGCCTACAGCCGGGACTGAACCTGGGAGCGTGGCGTTTGCGTAACTATTCCACCTACAGCCACTCTGAATCCGAAAGTGAGTGGGATTCGGTGTACACCTACGCTTCCCGCGATATTAAATCCCTGAAAAGCCAACTGGTTCTCGGGCAGGGCACCACCCGCGGCGGCGTGTTTGATAGCGTGGGTTTTACCGGGGTACAGATGTATTCCGATAATGATATGAAGCCGGACAGCATGCAGGGCTTCGCGCCGGTGATCCGCGGTATCGCCCGCAGCAACGCCGAGGTCACGGTGTACCAGAACGGACACAGCATCTATAAGGCCACGGTGCCGCCGGGGCCATTCGAATTCAGCGATATGTACCCGACCGGTAGCTCCGGCGACCTGAAAGTGGTGATCAAGGAGTCTGATGGTTCGCAAAGTAGCTTCATCGTCCCTTACGCCACATTGCCGGTGCTACAGCGTGAAGGACAGGTGCAGTATGGCCTGGTGGCGGGTAAAACCCGCCAGGACGGATCGGATTCGCGGGCGGAAGACTTTAACTTTGTCCAGGGATCGGCGGCCTGGGGCGTCGGCAAAGGTGTGACCTTGTACGGCGGCTATATTCAGGCGGAAGACAAATACTCCAACCTGATTGCCGGTACCGGTTTTAACCTCGGCAGCGCCGGGGCGCTCTCTTTTGATATTTCACAGTCGTGGGCGGATGTCCCGCAGCCGGACAATACACGGCAGATGGAACACCATAGCGGCCAGTCGTACCGCGTGCGCTACAGCAAGACGCTGCAGCAGACCAACACCGATATTGCGGTGGCTGGCTACAAATTCTCAACCCGCGGTTATCTGTCGTTCCAGGATTTCCTCAATGACTGGGACCCGGGCAACAGCGCCATCGATAACGGTCGCGAACGTAATCGTTTCGACGTGACTATCTCACAGACGCTGCCTTTCGGGACGTTGTCCCTGACCATGTATGACGCCTCCTACTGGAATAGCCAGCACGCCGACTCGCTGAACCTCGGCTTCAGCAGCACGCTGGGGCCGGTATCGTACTCGCTAAACTATGCGCACACGAAAAACGTTGATGGCGGTTATGGCAACGATTCCGATGAATACGATGACGATAACGTCTTCTCGCTTAACTTTAGCGTACCGTTCAGCGCCTTCAGCAATAGTGAAGCGGCGCAGTCGATTTCGGCTAACTACTCGATGAACAGCAGCAAACACGGCGATACCACGCATAACATCGGTATTTCCGGCACCGCAATGCAGCAAAACCAGCTCAACTGGCAGGTGTCGGAAGGCTATAACGCCGATGCAGAAGCGACCAACGGCAACGTTACCGTCGGCTACCAGAGCTCGTATGCCGATGTGTCCGCAGGCTACAGCTACGACGACTACAGCCGTCGTCTGAACTATAGCCTACGCGGCGGAATGGTGGTTCACAGCGGCGGTATTACCCTGGCCCGTCAGTTGAATGACAGCGTAGCGCTGGTGGAAACGCCGGGCGTCTCCGGGGTGCCGATCAATGGCCAGACTAACGTCCATACCGACTACTTTGGTAATGCGATTGTGCCGTACGTGCGTCCGTACCACAGTAACCAGATTTCCCTCAATACCGTGGAGGCCAGCGATGCCACCGCGGCCATTGATAACGTCGCCAAAACCGTGGTGCCGACCAAAGGCGCGGTGGTCCGCGTGAAGTACAACACCTGGATTGGCCGGAAGGCGATGATGACGTTGATCTTCAACGGTAAGCCGGTGCCGTTCGGCGCGGTAGTTACGCAAACCAGCGATGATTCGGACGACACCCGCAGCAGCATCGTCGGCGACAGTGGCGAAGTATACCTGGTTGGTCTCGCCGATAAAGGGCAACTGATGGTCAGGTGGGGCGACGGGGCGAACAAACAGTGTGCCGTTGACTACTCACTGGCGGGTGCGAAGTCGCAGGCCGATATTCTGTTTATCAACGGGATATGCCATCCCGTCCAAGGGGCTCACTGATGTCACGCTTTCATTTTGCTACCGTCCGACGCATGGCGGCGACGAGCCTGCTTTTCGTTGCCGGGCTGCCGTCTGCGCTGGCGTACAACACACAGGATGTCATTAACTTCAGCGTCACGGGGAATATTGTGGCAGGCAGCTGTAATGTTAGTTATCCCGCGACCGTTGAACTGGGAACCTATCTGCCAACGGATTTTATTAATGAAGGCGATAGCACGGACAATGTCCCGTTCACTGTCTCTTTCACTAACTGTTCTCCCTCGCTGACTAAAGCGACGGTAGCGTTTACCGGTGCCGTAGATGGAACCCAGCCATTCTATTTTGCCAACGGGATTACGGCAGAGGGGGGCGGCGCAACCGATGTTGCACTGGAATTATTAACCGATGCGGATCACTGGCAAATGTCTAACGGGCAGAGTCATGACGTCACTCTCGAGTCAGACAGCCATGCCGGTGAAATCATTTTTATCGCAAGAATGGCAACCCCAGGCCACAACCCCGGTACCGGGGAGTTCCAGAGCGTCGTCACCCTGAACGTTGTTTATAACTAGTTACCTGATAAAAGGCAGGAGACATGTCAAAATTTTTATATGCTGTTCTGTTTTTCGCGGGGATGCTGGTTAGCGCAATGTCAGCTCTGGCTGGGGATAATAATCTCCGGGAGACACGTGATATTACCTTTCACGGCAGGATTGCCGCAGGAACCTGTAATGTCACCAATCCTGAAACCGTAGATCTGGGGAAATACTATAAAGGAGACTTTTCTGTTGCCGGCGGTAACACCGGTAATGTTCCAGTCACCATCAGTTTTGACAGCTGTACTGCTGAAATCAGCCAGGCCACCGTCACCTTCACCGGCACGCCCTATTCCGAAGACCCGACCTATGGCTCGGTCATTTATGCCAATCAGGTGACGCCTGATGCCGATGGCGCTACCGATGTTGGATTGCAGTTGTTCGATTATCCAGCTATCCACGTGGCGCTGGCCAATGGGGTGAGTTATCCGGTACCCATTGAAAATGGCGCGGGCGCATTGAAATTTATTGCCCGCATGTACACCCCTCATGGCGCCCCAACGGCGGGTAAATTCAGCTCCGCGGTCACGTTGAACGTGACCTATAACTAACCCCGATTTAAGGCAAACAACGTGTTAAAATTTTTATATGCCACCCTGTTATTGCTGGGGCTATTTCCGCTGGCGGCCCAGGCGGTTTGTCATCGTACCGACGACACCCCGTCGCAATCTTATGTTGCGATGCCGCAGCAGCTACTGGTCTCCAGTAAAAATTATGCGCCGGGCGAGATCCTGTATGACTCCGGATATATGTCCGGCGGCACGACAACCATCAAGAACTGTGCGGGGACCTATTACGTCGGCTTTCACTACGCCGGCGCGTTAACCACCGCCAGCCCGCTGCAGGATAATGTCTATCCGTTGACCAATGGTTCAACCGCCACCGGGCTCGGTATTCGCGTCTATACCATTAATCAGGCGGGCCCGTTTGATGACGAACGGGCGATCGATAACAGCTGGCAGGAACACGATGCCGGGGCAGGCTCCGACCACACCCTCAATAACTCCGCTTATCGGGTGCAGATTATCGCCACCGGCGGGCCGATAACCAGCGGCACGTTTAACGTACCGAGCCCGCTGGCGCGGGTCGATTATCGCGA
The DNA here is from genome assembly GCF_040064495.1 of Klebsiella sp. CN_Kp097. Classification (NCBI taxonomy): domain Bacteria; kingdom Pseudomonadati; phylum Pseudomonadota; class Gammaproteobacteria; order Enterobacterales; family Enterobacteriaceae; genus Klebsiella; species Klebsiella sp. CN_Kp097. The sequence goes on from NZ_JBEAIL010000033.1 coordinate 64,795, forward strand.
AACACAGAGTATTGATAGCAGCGATGGCGACATCGCCTCCACGCTGACGCTGTCGACCACCACGGTTGAAGTACATGCGATGGGCTGTACGGCTTCAGTCTCTTCTTTGCTTTTTGATATGGGGAGTGTCGATGTCTCTTCGTTTGATAACCAGCAAACGGTAGAAGGACCTGAACAGAGCGTGGGGCTTTCATGCGAACCGGGAACTAACGTAACGCTGAAATTTAGTGGCGCGGTGGCGTCGGGAGACAATGACAACGGTTCGGTCTTCGCACTGACCGACGCCGGCTCTGACGGCGTAGCGACCGGCGTTGGCGTGAAAATCCTAACCTATAATCCGAATCGACAATCTTTTATTTCTCTACCTATTGGCCAGACGTTTGGCGTCTTTAGCTCCGATCGTGACGCGGCGGCGGCGGCAAATAGCGGACAGGATGCCGATGGCAATGCCATTTCCGATATTGGCTCCGCAACGACTTATAGCGATGATGCGAATAGGGGAGGGGCAGGGGCAAGTGAAGCGATCCGCTTCCGGGCGGATTACTACAAAACCGGTTCGGCGGTGACCCCCGGTACCGCCAATGCCACCGGGACGATCACCCTGCAATATAACTGATGCTAAAAACAAAAAGCCTGACGATGACGCCAGGCTTTTTGTTATTTAACGCTTAATTACGCCAGGCTTTTCAGGCGGTAGATCCACTCCAGCGCCTGACGCGGGCTCAGCGAATCCGGGTCAAGATTCTCCAGCGCTTCCAGCGCCGGTGAGGTCTCTTCCGGCGCGGAGAGCAGCGACATCTGCGTACCATCAACCTGCGTGGCGGCGGCATTTGGCGAAATGCTCTCCAGCTCGCGCAGTTTCTGCCGCGCGCGCTTGATCACCTCTTTCGGCACCCCCGCCAGCGCGGCGACCGCGAGGCCATAGCTTTTGCTGGCCGCGCCGTCCTGCACGCTGTGCATAAAGGCGATGGTATCGCCGTGCTCCAGCGCATCGAGGTGCACGTTGGCCACGCCTTCCATTTTTTCCGGCAACTGGGTGAGCTCGAAGTAGTGGGTCGCGAACAAGGTCAACGCTTTGATCTTATTCGCCAGATTCTCGGCGCAGGCCCACGCCAGCGACAGACCGTCGTAGGTAGACGTGCCGCGACCAATCTCGTCCATCAGCACCAGGCTGTGTTCGGTGGCGTTGTGCAGAATATTGGCGGTTTCGGTCATCTCCACCATGAAGGTGGAACGGCCGCTCGCCAGGTCATCCGCCGCGCCGACGCGGGTAAAGATGCGGTCGATCGGGCCAATTTCTACCTTCTGCGCCGGCACGTAGCTGCCGATATAGGCCAGCAGCGCAATCAGCGCGGTCTGGCGCATATAGGTGCTTTTACCGCCCATGTTCGGGCCGGTGATGATCAGCATGCGGCGCTGCGGCGCCAGCTGCAGCGGGTTGGCGATAAACGGCTCTTTCAGCACCTGCTCCACCACCGGGTGGCGGCCTTCGGTAATGCGAATACCGGGTTTATCGATAAAGGTCGGGCAGCAGTAGTTCAGGGTCTCCGCGCGTTCCGCGAGGTTCACCAGTACGTCCAGCTCGGCCAGCGCGCTGGCGCTGGTTTGTAAGTCGGCCAGATGCGGCAGCAGCTTTTCGAACAGGTCGTCATAGAGCTGTTTTTCCAGCGCCAGCGCCTTGCCTTTTGAAGTCAGGACCTTATCTTCGTATTCCTTCAGTTCCGGAATAATGTAGCGCTCGGCGTTTTTCAGCGTCTGGCGGCGCACGTAGTGGATCGGCGCGTGCTGGCTCTGGCCGCGGCTGATCTGGATGTAGTAACCGTGAACGGCATTGTAGCCGACCTTCAGGGTATCAAGGCCCAGCCGCTCGCGTTCGCGGATTTCCAGTTTGTCGAGATAATCGGTCGCGCCATCGGCCAGCGCCCGCCACTCATCCAGCTCTTCATTATAACCCGGAGCAATAACGCCGCCGTCACGTACCAGCACCGGCGGCGCATCGATGATCGCGCGTTCCAGCAGTTCACGTAGTTCGGCGAACTCGCCCATTTTCTCGCGCAGCTGTTGCACCGGCTGACAGTCAACGTCGGCCAGCAGCTCGCGCAGCAGCGGCAGCTGCTGGAAGGCATGGCGCATGCGGGCTAAATCGCGCGGGCGGGCGGTACGCAGCGCCAGACGCGCCAGAATACGTTCGAGATCGCCGACCTGACGCAGCACCGGCTGCAGCTCGGTATAGCGTTCCTGTAAGGCGCCAATCGTTTGTTGGCGTTCAACCAGCACCGCGGTATCGCGTACCGGCATATGCAGCCAGCGTTTGAGCATGCGGCTGCCCATCGGCGTGACCGTGCAGTCGAGTACCGAGGCAAGGGTGTTATCAACGCCGCCGGCGAGATTCTGGGTGATCTCCAGATTGCGACGGGTGGCGGCATCCATAATGATGCTGTCCTGCTGGCGTTCCATAGTGATGGAGCGGATATGCGGCAGCGAGGTGCGCTGGGTATCTTTGACGTATTGCAACAGGCAACCGGCGGCGCACAGCCCGCGCGGGGCGTTTTCGACGCCGAAGCCCACCAGATCGCGGGTGCCGAACTGCAGGTTGAGCTGCTGGCGCGCGGTATCGATTTCGAACTCCCATAGCGGGCGACGGCGCAGGCCGCGGCGGCCTTCAATCAGTGACGATTCGGCAAAATCTTCCGCATATAGCAGTTCCGCCGGATTGGTACGTTGTAGTTCCGCCGCCATGGTCTCGCGGTCGGCCGGTTCGCTCAGGCGAAAGCGCCCGGAGCTGATATCCAGCGTCGCGTAGCCGAAGCCCTTGCTGTCCTGCCAGATGGCGGCCAGCAGGTTGTCCTGGCGCTCCTGCAGCAGCGCTTCATCGCTGATGGTGCCCGGCGTGACGATGCGTACCACTTTGCGTTCAACCGGCCCTTTGGTGGTGGCCGGATCGCCAATCTGTTCGCAAATCGCGACCGACTCGCCATGGTTTACCAACTTTGCGAGATAGTTTTCCACCGCGTGGTGGGGAATGCCGGCCATGGGAATCGGTTCGCCCGCGGAAGCGCCGCGTTTGGTCAGCGAGATATCGAGCAGCTGCGAGGCGCGTTTGGCGTCGTCATAAAACAGCTCGTAAAAGTCGCCCATCCGGTAAAACAGCAGGATCTCCGGATGCTGAGCCTTCAGCTTCAGATACTGCTGCATCATTGGGGTATGGGCGTCTAAATTGTCGATTGTGCTCATAGGGTGTTATCCAGGTCCCTGATTTTTAATAGAGTGCGATTTTATTATTGTCGTCGTTATCGCATGAGGAAGACATGATAACGGAGATAGGCATTTGAGGGAAAGTGACGAAGTAGATGCAGCGATCCTGATTCCACTTCGCGAACGCGCGGCCATCGCTAAGCTGGCCGCGCGTGACGTTCAGGGCGCCAGATAAACCTGTGGAATCGCTTTTTCCGGATGCTGGCCGAGGCGCACGTCCGCGCCGTACCAGCGGCTAATGATTTCCTGCTGGATAACCTGATGCGGCGTGCCCTGCGCCACCACCTGTCCCTGGTGCAGCAGCAGAATCTGGTCGGCCCACAGGGCGGCGAGGTTGAGATCGTGCAGCACCACGCAGACATGTAGCTGGCCGGAAGCGGTCAGCCGCTTGAGCAGGCGTAACAGATGCTGCTGGTAATAGAGATCCAGCGCCGAGGTGGGTTCATCCAGAAACAGCCATCCCTGCGGCGCGCCGTTTTGCCACAGCTGCGCGAGACAGCGGGCCAGCTGTACCCGCTGCTGCTCGCCGCCGGAAAGCGACGGATAGCGCCTGCCGCGCAAATGATCGCAGCCGGTTTCCGCCATAATATCGTGCAGGGTCTGCGGACTGGCGGTCCCTTCCCACGGCGAGCGCCCCATGGCGATAACCGTTTCCACCGTCCAGTCGGCATGGAGTTGAGTGCGCTGCAACATCACCGCCCGGCGGCGCGATAGCGCCTGCGGCGACCAACGCTCCAGCGCTTTGCCGTCCATCATGCGTTCGCCGCTATCCGGGGTAAGGAAGCCGGTTAGCAGCCGCAGCAGGGTGGATTTGCCCGCGCCGTTCGGGCCGATCAGCGCGGTCATCTCGCCGCCGCGAAGCGTCAGCGAAACCTGGTCAATCACCTGTCGTTGGCCGAGCCGCAGCGACAGACTTTGCGCCCGATAGTCTTTATCCATGGATTGGTTTCTCCCGACGAAATATCAGCCACAGGAACCACGGCGCGCCCAACAGGCTGGTTAGCAGCCCCACTGGCATCTCCGCCGGCGCGGCGACGGTGCGCGCCAGGGTATCGGCAATCAGCAGCAGAATCGCGCCCGCCAGCAGCGATCCGGGGATAAGTCCGCGGTGGTCCGCCCCCAGCCACATTCGCATCAGATGCGGCACCACCAGGCCGATAAAGCCGATGACGCCGCTTATCGCCACCGCCGCGGCAACCAGCACCGCGCTGCATAACAACAGCAGCCGCTGTATCGCCCGCACGTTAACGCCGAGATAGTGTGCCTCTTCATCGCCGAGTTGCAGCAGATTAAGGCGTGTTGCCATCCGCCACACCGCTATTGACGCCGGAATAATCAAGCTGGCCGCCACCAGCAGCGTCGGCCATTCGGCCTGACCCAGGCTACCCATTCCCCACAGCGACAGCTGGCGTAGCTGAGCATCGTTGCTTAGCCAGGCCAGCACGCCGACCAGCGCGCCGCATAAGGCGTTGATGGCGATCCCCACCAGCAGCAGCCGCGACAGCGAACCGTCACCTGCGCGGCTGAGGATAAAAATCATTGCCATCACCGCCAGGCTGCCGATAAACGCCGCCAGCATCGGCATATACAGAGCTAACAGCGCCGGCACGCTGAGCGGCAACACCAGCCAGCAGGCCACCGCCAGCGCCGCGCCGCTGCTGATGCCCAGCAGCCCCGGGTCGGCGAGCGGGTTGCGAAACAGCCCCTGCATCACGCAGCCGGACAGGGCCAGCGCGGCGCCGACCAGCAGCGCCAGCAGCACCCGCGGCAGACGGATCGTCAGCCAGATATGGCGCAGGATTTCATCGCCGGAGGGCAGCAGGTTGACCAATGGCAATCGCATTGCGCCGAGGGTGGTGGCGTAAAGGGTCAAGGCGACCAGCAGCAGCGTCATCAACAGCAAATGGCGAACGAGGGCAGGGCGCATCAGGGCAACTGCTCCGCTTTTTTCCGCAGTTCGAGGATCGCCTGCGGCGTACGCGGGCCGAAGCCAAGCAGGGCCATATCGTCGATCGCCAGTAGTTGTTTATGGCGGCCAGCGGGTGTTTGCGCCAGACCGGGCAATTTCCATAACCCGCTTTCGCCGCCCATCCCCTTGAGACCATCGGCGGAAATCACCACCAGATCCGCCTGGCTTGCGGCCACGCCTTCCTGCGACATCGCGCGATAATGGTCAAAGCCCTGCATTGCGTTTTGCAGCCCGGCGGCGCGGATCGCGCCATCGGCGGCGGTGTGCTGTCCGGCCACCATGGTATTCATCCCGCCGTGGCTGAGGATAAACAGCACCCGTTTGGCGATAGGCCGTGAGGGAATGGCGGCTATCCGCTGCTTGACCTGCTGGCGCAGCACGTCGCCTGCCGGAGTTTTACCTAATGCTTTGGCAATAACGGCGATTTTGTTATCGATGGCGGCAAGGTTATCGCCGCCCGGCACGTTGACGACCGTCACCTTGCTGTCCTGCACTTTCTGCAGCACCAGCGACGGCTGCGCCTGCGCGCTGGCCAGCACCAGCTGCGGGCGTAAGGAGAGGATCCCCTCGGCGTTTAACTGCCGTAGATAGCCGACATCCGGCAGCTTATGCGCGGCGGCAGGCCAGGTGCTGGTGCTGTCTTTCGCCACCAGCTGCTGCCCGGCGTTCAGCGCGTAGACAATTTCGGTAACGTCGCCGCCGAGGGAAATTACTCGTTCGGCGGCCGCGCTGGCGAACAGCGGCAGTGCGGCAAGCAGTATTAACCAACGTTTCATGCCGGCTGCCCTTCCGCGCACAGACGCGCCACCTGCGCGCGCCACTGTTGTTGCTCCGGGTGGCCTTCGCTGCGCTGGCCGTACAGCTGGGCGATTTGCGTACCGTCTTTGGCAAACAGTTCGACGCTGGTGACGTGGCCATCGGAGGTCGGTTTACGGGTGACCCAGATTTCATCCACGCTGTCTTCACGCAGATGCAGGGTAAAGGCGCTGTTGAAGATGTTGATCCAGCCGCGCATCGGCGCCAGCTTTTCCAGCGCGCCGGTGAAGATCTGCACGCAGCCGCGGTTGCCGACGAAGATCATGATTTCATTGCCGTCCTGGCGCACCGTTTCCAGCAGTCCCGGCAGCGCATTATTGTCGATGCGGCAGGCTAGATCGTCGCTCACCAGGCGGAAGGCCTGCTGACGGGAAAGATTGTGTTTACGCAGCAGACCGAAGAACTGGTGCACATCGGTCATCGCGCGCCACTCCTTTTCCAGCGCCGCGGCGTCGGCGGAGTCGGCGTACTTTACGCGGTCGGCCGGGCGAATCGTCAGCGCGCCGGGCGCCGTCTCGCTGAATTTGGCTACCAGCGTTTGCCATGCCGCCATATCGGTTTTCCCGGTGGCGTAAACCTTTAGCAGCGCATCGCCGTGCGGGTCGAAGAACTGAATGCTCTGGCGGCCGTTATCGTTGAGGTGGAACACGCTCGACCACTGGCTGAGGAACAGACGCAGGTCGAGCGCCCGCGGGTTGAGCACCAGCCCGGCGTGGCCGCTCAGGTGCTGATGGGTAAATTCGCCGACCTGCTCGTGCACCGCGTATTCGTTGCGGCAGATGCATTTGGTTTCGCCGACGCTCTCCAGGGCGGCGATAATCGCCCGTACGTCGTCGTGCAGACGCACGGCATCGTGACCGACGCGCGCGGCGGTTAATTCGGCTTCGCTAATTCCCATCTCTGCGGCGATGTCGCGGGCATATTTGGCGGTGGAGCGGGCTTTGGTGGCCTGGTAGCGCTGCCACAGATCGTCGTGTGCGTTTTGCATAATTCACATCCTTCTCTACGATGAATTTCCCCGGCCCGCGGGCCGGGGGGCAGGTTTGTTATTATTCGGGCGATCAGAAATCGATATTCACGCCCAGTTGCCAGGTCCTTCCGGGCATCACAGCCAGCGCTTTATCGTTGGCATCCTGATTGGTACTGGTCTCGATGTTGCGGCTGCTCAGGTAGTCCCAGTATTTACGGTCGGTAATGTTGTAAACCCCGCCGTTGAGGCGAACGTTCTTCGCCACCTGCCAGTAAGCGGTCCAGTCCAGCATGCCGTAGCCCGGCACGCGCATATATTCGGTGCTGGAATCGGCGATGGCGGAGCCGGTGTTGTTGTAGCTCTCGCGGCTGGTGGCGGTGGCCTGTTTGCCCTTAACAAAGGTGGCGGTCAGCGCCGTACCGTAGCGCTTAGCTGGATCGTCCCACGCCACGCCGACGATCGCTTTCATCGGCGCGACGCTGTCGAGGTCGACGTATTTATCGCCGTAGTAGCTGGATTTCGATTTCCCTTCGCTATAGCCCCAGGCGAGGGTGGCGCTCAGGCCATCCACCTGCTCAAACCAGGTGCCGAAGTTAAATTTAGTGCTGATCTCGCCGCCGTAGATATAGGCCTTATCGCGGTTTTCCGCTTGATAAATGGTGTAAATATTCGACGGGACGTTAGTGAATTTACCCGGATTGTTGGCGCGCGAATAACGCGTATAGGCGATAAAGTTCTTATAGCTGTTGTAGAACAGCGCGGTACGCACGGTGATGCCTTCGGTGACTTCGCCCTTGATACCCCATTCAATATTGTCGCTGGTCTCGGTTTTCAGATCGTTGTTACCGATTAGCGCGTACTGCTGGCTGCCGGCATAGCTGGAGCCCAGGTTCCACGAACCATACAGCTGGCTGGCATTCGGGAACTGCGCGCCGCGCTGGTACTGCAGATAGGTCATCAGCCGCGGCGTAATGTCGTACTGGAACGTCAGTGACGGCAGCACCTGGGTGTCGCTGTTTTTACCATACAGATTCGCCACCGACGATTCGGTGAGCACGCTGCTGTTGGCGCTAAGATCGGACAGATCTTCCGGTTTAGTGGACTGATGCGTCACGCGTACGCCGGGAATAATCGCGAAGTTGTGGCTATCGAGATCGAAGTTGATCTGATCCTGCACGTAACCGCCGAGGGTGTAGCTACGGCTGTCCGCTTCCGGCTGCATAATTTCGCTGTAGACGCTGGGGATCGGCGACTGGCTAAATGGCCGCTGGGTTTTGGTCGTGCTGGCGTTAAAACCGGCGCTCAGGTCGTGGCGGCCGATGCTTTTCGCGAGCGCGGTCTGCAGGCCCCAGGTATCGGTATCGTAGTCGGAATTGACCGTCTGCATTTTGCGGGTGACGCTATCCGGCATCCAGGTCCAGTCGTGAGCCTCGGTATGCTGGTAGTAAACCTTGGTCGAGACGCTGTCGATGTAATCGTTCATCGGCGTCCAGTCGTCTTTCAGGCTCAGCCCCCAGCGCCGCGTCTGGTTGGTTTGGTTGGCGGTGCCGATCACGCTGTTACCGCTGGAGTCCCACGAATCGAAGTGGCTGTGGTTGGTCTTGTGATAGTAGTCGAAGGTGCTGGTGAACTTATGTTCATCATTCGGCTGCCAGATACCGGAGGCCATAAACGCGTCAGAGTGCCAGTTTGCCGGGTAAGCGTCGACGCTACCGCTGTTGTTCTCGGTTTCCTGGCCATCACGGCGGCTGTAGACGAAAATGCCGCGCAGCGTTTCATCGCCGCCGGCGACGGTGACGCCGTTATGCCAGCTGCGGTCGGAAGAGTCGTAGCCGCTCTGGTAGCCAAAGGCGCTGGTTTTGCCCGGGCGCAGATAGTCATCCGCCGATTTCGGGCGGAAGGAGACGTTGCCGCCGATTGAGCTGTTAGCGGTCTCGGTTGAGGTGGCGCCCGACTGAATATCCACGCTGCCGTACATATAGGGGTCGATATAATCGCGGCCAATGCCAAAGGTGTTGAGGCCGGAACGGCCAACGTAGCCGCGGCCGGTGGCGTTTGGCTGGGCAATGCCGTCAACATCGATGCCGACACGGTTGCTTTCGAGGCCGCGGATGTTGTAGCCGGTATAGCCGCCGCGATCGAAACCGCTTTTACCGTTGCCGGAACCGCCGCTGGAGCCGGTGGCGCTGATGAGGGGTTCATAACGCATGATTGAGCCGAAGTCGTTGGCGCCTTTGTCCTGCAGTTCCTGCGCGCTCACCGAATGCTCGCTGCCGGCTTTCAGCTGTGGGGCCGGGGCGGTCACCACCATCTGTTCCGCGCTATCCGTCGTGTTATCCTGGGTCACGGCCGCGATAGCGGCATTCTGCGCGATTGCTGCGAGCAGAGAAGTCGCCAGCAGGCTTTTCTTACACCATGCTGCTGATTGAGTCGATTTGTACATTTGTAGCCACGCCTTGATAATTATTAGTATCGGCTCACGCGTTACTTCCAGAGTGCAGGTTGGTCCGTGTTTTCCCTGGCGGACAGTGGTATTCCTGATTTAGTAATTGCGAATGGTAATGATAGGTATTATCGTTTGCAACAAAATATTTACCTATACCCTAAATAATTCGAGTTGCAGGCAGGCGGCGACGCAGAGAATCCCCAGGAGCTTACTCAAGTAAGTGACTGGGGTGAGCGAGGAAGCCAACGCACATGCAACTTGAAGTATGACGGGTATATTCTGCATTTTGTTTACATTCGTGCGGACGGGAGCAAGCCAACATGAGCCATAAAGCGATGATTACCATTCACTACTGTTCCCAATGCAACTGGATGCTGCGCGCCAGCTGGATGGCCCAGGAGCTGCTGCATACCTTTAGTACCGATATCGCTTCGGTCACGCTGGTGCCCGGTACCGGCGGCATTTTTGTGGTAACCGTTGACGGGGTACAAATCTGGGAGCGTAAGCAGGACGGCGGTTTTCCGGATGCGGCTGAACTGAAACGGCGGGTGAGGGACGTCTGCTTCCCGGAAAAAGCGCTGGGGCACGTGGATAATGCCGGGAAGCAGATCTAAAACGGCTGGCTGCGATTAACGTCCTAGTTCAACGTTGACCAGTACGCTTTGTCGGCGAGTGCGAATAATAGCGACCGCCTCTTCCAGTACCCCGGGGAGATCTTCCGCCAGCGAAACCGTCAGCGCAGCCGCGCGGCTGGAGGCGGCGAGCGCGGCGAAATCTGGCGACGACGAGAACGCGGTGGCCGGGATCGCGTCCATTTTAGCAGCATAGCCGTCGGGATAGAGCGCCCGGGTGCCGCCCGCCACCGCTCCCCAGCCGCCATTGTTGCCGACCACCACCAGCACGGGAAGCTTCATCACTTCCGCGATGTGATGACACACCGCCGGATTGGCAAAGAGATAGGAGCCGTCGCCAACGGCGGCGATGATAAGCTCACCCCGCCGGGCGAGCTGCAGCCCTAAGGCGATGGGCAACGCTTCACCCAGACCGCCCGCCAGCGCTTCCTGATAATAACTGTCCGCCTGAGTCAGGCCGGCAAACTGCGGCATTGTTGTCAGTTCAGAGACGATCTTCCCCTGATGTTGATTGGCAAGCTGACCCAGACAGTAACTCATCCAGGGTTTGCCAATCGCCCCTTTTTGGTTGGCGTGGAGGAGGGCTTCACGTTGGTTCTTCGCGTGTTGTATCAGGTTAAGCACATGCTTTTCTCGTTCAGCCACCTGCCGTTGCTTCGCCGCCACATGCGGCTGGAGCGCCTCTTGTAAAAGTTCGAATACCTCGTCGGTTTCTCCGGCCAGGTTAATATCGGCGCGATAACCGCGGACGGGGTAGCGGGAAAAAAGCGGATCGGGGCCGATCTGGATCACCTTACAGCTGTCGTTGCAGCGGCTTTCTTCGATGATCCACGGGGCCTGTGAGTCGATAACGATGATGACGTCGGCGGCAGAAAGCCAGCCTTCGGGATCGCTGCCGGTCAGCATAGGATTGTCGCTGCTAAGGGTGACTTCAGTACCCCAGTATTCCACCACCGGAATAGCCCACTCCTTAACCAGGGTATTGAGCCGCGCAAAGCCTCCAGCCGTTCTCGCGCCACGCTGGGCGAAGATGACCGGCTGTCTGGCATTGGCTATCGCATCGGCGGCGCTGGCAATATCCGCCCGCGTTGGCGCGTAGCGTACCGGCTGCTGGGTGGGGGAGGCATAGAGCGCTTGTTCATCGATCGTGAACGTTTCGCATAGCGGCTCGCGCGGCAGGCTCAAATACACCGGCCCCTTTGGCAATGAACGGGCTATCGCCCATGCTCTGTCAACATGCTCGCCGATCTGATCGGCAATGCGTAATTCAAAGTCCCATTTCACCGACTCGCGAATGAGCGCCGCCTGATCGCGCATCTCCTGGCCGTAGCCAATCGGCGTGTTGCGACAACCAAAGTGTGAATGCTCGCTAATCGGCGTGCGTCCGCCAAAAATCAGTACCGGAATATTGCTGTTGGCCAGATTGATGACGCCGCAGGCGGCATTGGCCAGGCCTACGTTAGTGTGAACCATGACGGCCTGCACTTTCCCGCTCCCGAGATAATAGCCATGGGCCATGCCAATAGCGGCGTTCTCGTGGGGACATATCACCAGCTCCGGTACCTGTTGTCCCGTGGCGCGCATTTTGGCCCACGCTTCAATAACCGGGGGATAATCGGTACCCGAATTAATAAAAATATAGGCCACGTCGAGGGCCTGAAGCCGGTGCAGTAATAATTCAGCGGCCGATACAGTGATAGAAGTCATATTCTCTCCGGATTAACGCGATGTTATCGCCGTGATTAAAAGGTCAGGAAAATAAATGCGCCCATCGTAATGATGGAAGTAATAATACTTAGCGCCATGGTCGAGGCCATTTCTTGCTCGCCGGACTTATATTGCATAGCAATAATAATGGCGATCGAGCCCACAGGAATCGCCATCGTTAATACCACTTGTTTTATTTGCTCCATGCTGAAACCCATTTTTAACAAAATGAGGTAGCAGGCACCGGGCACCAGAATATTACGGGCGATGACGGTAATAATGGTGGCGGAGGTGATGACAATGCTGCGAGTATAGAGCACGATGCCTGCGGCAAACAGCGCCAGTCCGCCGGAGGCCTTACCCAGCAGACCTAGCGACATTGATACGGTTTCTGGAATATGAATATCCATTAATACTAATATCAGCGCGACAACCGGCGACCATACCACCGGCTGCTTGATGGCGTTGATGACCCGCGTGGCAAAAGAGATATTCTGGCTTTTATCCCCCGTTGCAACGGACATCAGAATCATCACCAGCGGGAGCTGGAAGACATTTTGCGTAATACTGGAAACAGTAATGAGTGAGGCGCTGACGATGCCGAATAAAAAAGCCAGTACCGAGGTGCCAATGAAGGGAACGGCCGGCGAGCCGATGGCCAGAGCCTGTAGGGTACTGAGCGCCAGGGAGCGTTTACAGATATAACGGGCGATAGCTAAGGGAATAAGGAAACTCAGAATTAGCGCCAGGATAATGGCGATAGCGACCGGCCCCATGCTCATCACGATATGCCGCGGCGTCATGACCATATTACTGAAAATACTCAGCGGTAAAGCATACAGCATCACAATTTTATTAATATCACCAGCCTGCTGCCAGTTGAAGTCTTTGCGTTTACCGCTGATATAGCCAATGAGAACGGTAATGATAACGGGTAAAATAGCGCCGAGGATTAATAGAATGTTGTTCTGTGTCATAGTGATTTATTCTCATTATAAATTATCGTTAGGGTCAGGGTGTTGATCTATAAATATTGAGAGTGTTTCCCACGGAAATGCGCCGCTGTTGCACTATTCTTTTTTTTCGTTGCTTACTGCATTCTTGACGCAAAAAGAAGCGTCAGGGAAATGTAAAAATAATTCGTTCAATGAGTAATTGTCATGGCTATGAAAATGAAACAGATACAAGCCTTTCTGACCGTCGCCAGCGAAGGAAATTTAACCCTGGCTGCGGAGAAAATGGGGATTACGCAATCCGGGCTCAGCCGACTATTGCTGACCCTGGAGGAGGATCTGAATGCCACCTTATTTGAACGGCATAAGCATGGAATGGCGTTAAGCGAGTATGGCAGCGCGTTTTTACCCTATGCCATGACAATGTTGAACACGGAGAATAAAGCCAGAGAGGAGATGGCGCTGATCCGCGGGGCGGGCAAGGGGATTTTGAGAATCGGCTGCGTATCCAGTCTGTTAACCAGCCATTTTATTGATAAATTAGCCGCCTTTCATAAACGCCATCCCCGGATACACATCAAAATATTCGACCGCATTGACTCAGAGTTGTTTAAGTTGCTGCTGATGCATGAAATTGATATCGCCCTCTGCGGGCCTTTACCGCACGACGATAAAATCGTAGTTCGTGGAAAAATTAACTGGCAGGATCGTATTTGTATCATTTCAAGGCCAGGCCATCCGCTACAAAAAGAAAAACGTCTGTCGCTTGCGGCGATGCTCGACTATCCGTGGATCATGCCGCCGCCATTAAGCACGCCGATGCTTATCCTTGAAGATATTTTTCGCTCGCATCAGTTACCCTGTCCGGTTCCTATTATCGAGTGCGCTTCATCCGCGGCGATAAAATCCTTTATCGCTGAGAGCGATCTTTTAACGTCAATGCCTGCCCCCGTCTATCGACTGGAAGAGAAGCTTGGATTGTTGCGCCCGCTGGAGGCGGAGGGCAGCGTGTTTGTCCGAGATTTCTATGCCTGGAGCCATTTTGGCGTGTTATCCGGAGCCGCGCTGCAGTTAATCCAGCATCTGAAGCAGTGAGATGCCCTGACAGACACAAAGGTGTATAATCAATGCATCTTATTGGCTTGAGGCTGTGACATGGGCAAACGCATCGATCGCGAAAAGAAGACTATCGGCAATATGATCAGGCTTTATCAGCGCCGCTGCCCGGATGCGCGCAACGACGGCGAACATTACCTGGCGCTTAACGCTTACGCCGACAAGCGGCTGGATAAGTGCGTATTTGGCGAAGAGAAGCCGGCCTGTAAACAGTGTCCGGTACACTGCTATCAGCCGGCGAAGCGAGAAGAGATGAAGCGGATCATGCGCTGGGCCGGGCCGCGGATGCTCTGGCGGCATCCAATTCTGACCATTCGTCACCTGATTGACGACAGGCGGCCGGTGCCGGAGCTGCCGGAAAAATACCGGCCGAAAAAATAGCGGCCTTTCCACGGTTTGCGCTGCGCTTCGTCGGCACCGGGATCGCGGTTGAAGGATCGTAGATACTGCTATCGGTTTGCAACTTTTTCGCTTGAGAAAAACGTTTATCGAGTGTCGCTTCAGAGGATATTGCGCTCCCGTTTGATTTTTATGCAATATGTTTTCCGTGGCGCAGGGAGCGCACAGAGGGCGGCCAGTCGCCGCCGCCCTCTGTACTCCCGGGCTCTGGCCGCCAAAATCGCCACTTCGTGGTACCTTCGACTTATCCCTGCAGGCTTCGGGTCGGGCCGAGGCAGCGTCCTTGCAAATCACGGCCCTCAGCCCGCATCCATGCGGGCTGCCCCGGCCTTCCGGGAACGTCTCAGCGATTTTGAGGCCACCAACACCGGCAGTTTCAGCCAGCATGGTGAATAAATTAAAGGCAGGCCGCACGGACTGTAGGTCGGATAAGCGTAGCGCCATCCGACAATTCTCCCTGCTCGCGCTGGCGTTAACCGCCACCGGGGAGCGTTGCTGACGCCCTCTGTTTCTGACCGTCACGGACCGTACTGGCGACAAAGGCCAGCACGAACAGCGCGGTAAATAGCACCACGATGGTTGGCGCCGGGGCGCTATCGAGATAAAACGACAGCCAGACGCCCGCCAGCGAACAGCCCACGGCGATTACCGTTGCCAGCAATAATGCGCTGACAAAGCGCCGCGTCAGCAGCAGGGCGATAGCGCCGGGCGCTATCAGCAGCGAAATCGACAGAATAATCCCCACCGACTTTAACGTCGCGACGATAGTCAGCGCGATCATGCACAGCAGACCATAATGCAGCAGCCCGCAGCGCAGGCCGCTGGCTTTGGCCTGATTGGGATCAAAGGCGTGCAGTAAAAAATCGCGCCACTTTAGCCCGATAATCAGCGCAATCGCCAGCGCAATCACCGCCGTTTGCCCGATATCGCTGGCGGATATTCCCAGCATATCGCCAAACAGAATATGGTCGAGATGGACCTCGGATTGAATCGCCACGTACAGCACCAGCCCGGCGCCGAACATCCCCGAGAAGACGATCCCCATGATGGTATCGCGCTTGATGCGGCTGTTATCGTCGAGAAAACCGGTGGCGACGGCGCAGAATAAGCCGGCAATAAACGCGCCGATGGCGAAGGGGATGCCGATAATGTAGGCCACCACCACGCCGGGAAACACCGCGTGGCTCATGGCATCGCCCATCAGCGCCCAGCCTTTTAATACCAGAAATACCGACAGCAGCGCACAGGGGACGGCGACGATCGTCGCCACCAGCATCGCGTTGACCATAAACGGGAACTGTAATGGTTCAAGCAGCATCGTTAGCATGAGGCCTCCCTGGCGCGGCGGCGGTTGGCCAGCAGGCCGTGCTTCGGCGCGAAGACAAAGGTAGCTAAGAACAGCAGCGTCTGCGCCACCACGATGATGCCGCCGGTGGCGCCATCAAGGTAGTAGCTCAGCCATGCGCCGAAGAAGCTGGTCAGGCTGCCGATAGCGACGGCAATGGCCAGCAGACGCGGGAAGCGGTCGGTTAACAGCCAGGCGGTGGCGCCGGGCGTCACGACCAGACAGATGACCAGAAACGCGCCTACGGTTTGCAGCGCCGCCACGGTGCAGGCGGCCAGCAGGGTGAAAAACAGCAGCTTCAGGCCGCTGGTGTTAAGGCCAATCGAGCGGGCATGGTTCTCATCGAAGAAGGTGACCATCAGGTCTTTCCACTTCAGCAACAGGATCGCCATCGAAATAAAGCCAATTGCCGCCAGCTGGATAATATCCTCCGGAGCGATGGCGAGAATATTGCCGAGAATAATAGTTTGAATGTTCACCGAGGTCGGATTCAGCGACACCATAAACAGACCGATGCCGAAAAACGAGGAGAAAATCAGCCCGATGATGGCGTCCTCTTTAAGCCGCGAACGCTGGTTAAGAAACAGCATGCTGCCTGCCGCCAGGCCGCCGGAGAGAAACGCGCCCAGCGCAAAGGGCAGGCCAAGCATATAAGCGCCGGCGACGCCGGGAACGATCGAGTGGGAGAGAGCGTCGCCAATCAGCGACCAGCCTTTGAGCATCAGGTAGCAGGAGAGAAAGGCGCAGACGCCGCCGACTAATGCCGAGACCCACATCGCGTTGAGCATGTATTGATAGCCAAACGGCTCCAGCAGCCAGCTCATCGTTGGCCCCCCGCCGCGC
Source organism: Klebsiella sp. CN_Kp097 (assembly GCF_040064495.1). NCBI lineage: Bacteria > Pseudomonadati > Pseudomonadota > Gammaproteobacteria > Enterobacterales > Enterobacteriaceae > Klebsiella > Klebsiella sp. CN_Kp097. The sequence goes on from NZ_JBEAIL010000033.1 coordinate 81,246, forward strand.
GATGGCTGATAAACGGCCGCTCATCGTCGGTAATAATGCGCTCTTCCGCGCCGGTAAGCGTGACGTGACGCAACACGCCGCTGAAGGCCAGCTCCAGGTTCTCGGCGGTGAAGGTGGTCTCCGTCGGGCCGCTGGCCAGCACGGTGCCTTTCACCATCACCGTATAATCGCAAAATTCGCTGACTGAACCGAGGTTATGGGTAGAGACCAGCATGGTACAGCCTTCGTCGCGCAGTTCTCGCAGCAGGGTGATGATCCGCGCCTCGGTCTGCACATCGACGCCGGTAAAAGGCTCATCGAGCAGGATCACTTTGCCTTCCTGAGCAATGGCGCGGGCGAGGAACACGCGCTTTTTCTGCCCGCCGGAGAGCTCGCCAATCTGTCTTTTGCGGTATTCGCTCATCCCTACGCGGGCCAGCGCGGCATCGACAATCTGCCGGTCGCGGGGCTTCGCCCGCCGCAGCCAGCCCATATGACCATAGCGGCCCATCATCACTACATCTTCCACCAGCACCGGAAAAGACCAGTCCACCTCTTCCGATTGCGGTACGTAGGCAACAAGATTTTGCCGTAGCGCGCGGTTGACCGGCTGGCCGAGAATGGCGATATCGCCGTGGCCGACGCGCACGAAACCCATCAGCGCTTTGAACAACGTGGATTTACCGGAGCCGTTGACCCCCACCAGCGCGGCAATCGATCCGCGCGGTACGCTGAACGAGGCATCGCGCAGGGCGGTATGACCGTTGCGATAGGTCACCGTGACCTGGTCGACGATGAGTCCCGCTTGCGGCGCAATCATGACTGTTTCCTCAGGCCATCGTTGATCCCTTTGACGATGGTTTCGGTGGTGACGCGCAGCAGGTCAAGATAGGTCGGCACCGGGCCGTCGGCGGCGCTTAGCGAGTCAACATACAGTACGCCGCCATAGTGGGCGCCGGCTTCACGGGCGACCTGTCGCGCCGGTTTGTCGGAGATGGTGCTTTCACTGAAGATGGTCGGGATATGCTCCTTCTTCATGGTGTCGATGGTTTTACGCACCTGCTGCGGCGTGCCCTGCTGGTCGGCGTTAATCGGCCACAGATAACGCTCCTGCAGGCCGTTATCGCGCGCCAGATAGGAGAATGCGCCTTCGCTGGTGACCAGCCAGCGTTTGTCCGCCGGCAGTTTCGCCAGTTCGGCCTTCAGCGGCGCCATGGTCTGGCGGATCTTCTCTTTGTAGGCCTCGGCGTTACGGCGATAGGTGTCGGCATTGACGGGATCGTATTTCACCAGCGCATCGCGAATGTTATCGACGTAAATCAGCGCATTATCCGCCGACATCCAGGCGTGCGGATTAGGTTTGCCGTTGTAGGGGCCATCGCTGATGCCCATCGGCTGGATACCGTTGCTGACCACCACTTCCGGTACGCCGTTCAGGTGCTGATAAAAACGGGCGAACCACAGTTCGAGGTTGAGACCGTTGGCGAGAATAAGCTTCGCCCCCTGCGCGCGTTTGATATCGCCCGGCGTCGGTTGATATTCGTGAATTTCCGCGCCCGGCTTGGTGATTGAGCTGACATCGGCGGCGTCGCCGGCGACGTTCTGCGCCATATCGGCGATCACGGTGAAGGTGGTAATGACTTTAAATTTTTCTTGCGCCTGAGCGGGGGCGATGGCAAGCAGCGCTAATGCGGCGGAGAACAACAGGCACTTGAACGGCGGCAGATGCGTCATAGGATCCCTCACGGTATTGCGATTAATTAATCATCGTTTATAGCCTTTGCTATGTTATATAGCACAAGCTATTTATAAATGAAAATAATTCTTATTTAGATGTTGGCGTAATGATTAGGCTGAGAAGGGATTGGGGAGGGAGGGGTAATCCGGATTCGGTCCGGTAATTGATGGGGCGCCGCGTTATTTTGTCGGATGGCGCTACGCTTATCCGACCTACGGTCCCGCGCGATTTGGTAGCCCGGAGAAGGCGCAATGCGCCGCCTCCGGGAGAATCTCCACGCTATGAGAGACATATCGCCGGGCTAGACTAACCGATCCTTATTAATGCCTAAACGCTTCATTCGCGACAGCAGCGTCGTGCGCTTGAGCCCCAAGCGCTGGGCGGCGCCTTTTGGCCCGGCCACCACGCCGTTGCTCTCTTTCAGTACCCGGACGATCAGCTGATATTCATCTTCGCCTTCCTCCGGCAGCACTCCCGGCGCCAGCGTCTCCTGTTCAATATGCATTTCCGGCAGCGACAGTTGCAGTACGTTGCCGCGGGTTAACAACACCGCGCGCTCGACGACGTTTTCCAGCTCGCGCACGTTGCCCGGCCACTCCATGCGCGAAAGCGTACGCAGGGTCTCCGCCGGAATACTGTCGATGTTGCGCCCCAGACGGCGGGCGATTTTGAAGGTGAACGCTTTCACCAGCAGCGGAATATCGTCCGGCCGTTCGCGCAGCGGCGGTAGGTGGATCGGGAACACATTGAGCCGATAGTAAAGATCGCTGCGGAATTCACGATCGATAACCATCTGTTTGAGATCGCGGTTGGTGGCGGCGATCAGCCGTACATCGGTCTGAATCAGTTTATTACTGCCCAGGCGTTCGAATTCCTGCTCCTGGAGAACGCGCAGCAGCTTCGGCTGCAGCTCCAGCGGCATATCGCCGACCTCATCGAGGAACAGCGAGCTTTTGTCCGCTAGTTCGAAACGGCCGATGCGCTGGGCGCTGGCGCCGGTAAAAGCGCCGCGCTCGTGGCCGAACAGATCGCTTTCCAGCAGGCCCGCGGGCATCGCCGCGCAGTTCATTTTCACCATCCGTCGGCCGTTGCGCCCGCTCAGGTTATGAATAGCGCGGGCAATCAGTTCCTTACCGGTGCCGGTTTCACCGAGGATCAGCACCGTACTGTCGCTCTGCGCCACCATCTCCACCTGTTTAAGCACGCTGTGCATCGCTTCGCTGCGACCGATGATTTCGCCGAACTCGCTTTCGACGTTGTTGAGCTGTTCAGTGAGCGCCAGGTTTTCATCCACCAGCCGTTCTTTCAGACGCTGGATCTCGCGGTAGGCGAGGGCGTTATCGATAGCTATCGATACGCGCTCGGCGATTTGCCGCAGCAGTTTAAGGTTGGTGGTGGTAAATACTTGCTCATCGCACTGCGCCAGCTTAAGTACCCCGAGCAGCGTATTGCCGGACATGAGCGGTAACAGGCACAGGGTCTGGATCTGGTTATCCCACATCTCGAAGAGCATTTTTTCATACGGCGCCAGCGAGTCATGTTCGTGCAGATTGAGTAACAGCATCTCTTTGCTCTTAAACACCCGCTCGGTTAGCGTGCCGGCTTCATCGACTTCGCTTTGGTCGTGGACCGGATGGCTGGCGTCGAGATAGTGGGTAGAGTAGATGTTGAGCTTGCCTTGGCGGTTGCTGCGCAGCACCACGCTGATGGCGTCGATGCGGAAATAGCGGTGGATCTCTTTCGCCACCTCGCTGACCAGCTCGTCAATATCGAGGCGCGACAGGACGGCGTTGGTGATGGCCACCAGGATGCGGAAGTTATCGCGCTCGTGGCACAGCAGGTCGTAATCGACGTTGTTGCTGACCCGGCTTTGGATCTGCTCGGTGACGACGGCGACAATCTGCGCGAAAGTATGCAGGCGCTGGTACTCTTTTTCGCTCCATGGCCGGTTGTCGTCGCGGATGAATTCACAACCGCCGAAAATGCGGCCTTCCGCCGCCAGCGGCAGCAGACAGTAGTAGCCGAATTCCGGGTAAATGCCGCTGGCGGCCAGCTGCGGCCAGGTTTCGGCGAAGGTCGCGTTGTCGCAATGTAGCGCGTCGGGGCGCGACAGCAGGCGGCGTACCGGGCCGTGCGCCAGTACGGTTTCATCTTCGTAGCTTGCCGGCTGCCCGGCGTCGTCGCAGGCGTACCTGGCGGCGCGATGGTTGCCGTGGTTCCACAAGATAATCGCCGCCCGGTCGGCAAGCGCGGATTGCTGCACCAGACGGGTTAGCGTTTCGCTCAGCGCGGCCAGATCGGGCTGCTGTAATAAAATACGGGTGATATCAAACAGACCCTGCTGCCCGAGATCGCCCATTGGTGTATACGACATTGCTTAAGTCCAAAAAGCGCCGCAGCGCGGCGCAGAATAAAGAGATGAATCAAATAATAGTCTGTTAATAAAACAATTGTTGCCGCCGTTAAGGTCGCCCCGATATGGCGACTGCTGCCCTCCGGACCCGTTCAGTGGTTAGCAAATTCTCGGCAGCGGTTCGGCGTGGGGAAGATCGAGCGTACGTTTAACGCCATATAACCCGACAGAGCGCACGCCGGCCCGCTCGACAACGTCGCCAATTATCGCGGCATTCTGTCCGAGCGGGTGAGACCGTAAATGCTCAAGTACGCGCGGCGCGGCTTCTCTGGCGACGGCAATCACCAGTTTACCTTCGTTGGCGAAATTCAGGGCGTCCAGCCCCAGCAGTTCGCAGACGCCGCGCACCGTATCGTTGACCGGCAGCTTCGCTTCATGCAGTTCGATACCGCAGCCGCTGGCGGCGGCGAACTCGTGCGCCACCGCGTTGACGCCGCCGCGGGTGGCGTCGCGTAGCGCTTTGATGCCCGGAATCTCTCGCAGGGTCTGGATAAGCGGCGTTAGCACTGCGCAGTCGCTGGATAACGCGCCGTCCAGCCCCAGCTGTTCGCGCAGGTTAAGAATGGTGGCGCCGTGATCGCCGAGCGTGCCGCTGACCAGCAGCACATCGCCGGCGCTAATCTGCTGCGCTCCCCAGTGAATATCGCCGGGGATGGCGCCAATACCGGCGGTATTGATGAATAATTTATCCGCTGCGCCGCGCGGCACCACTTTGGTATCGCCGGTCACAATGGCAATCCCGGCCTGCTGAGCGGTAGTTGCCATGCTGCGCACCACCGCTTCCAGCGTCGCCATCTCCAGCCCCTCTTCGAGGATAAACCCGCAGGAGAGATAGCGTGGCACGGCGCCGCTGACCGCCACGTCGTTGGCGGTGCCGCAGACCGCCAGCTTGCCGATATCGCCGCCGGGGAAAAACAGTGGGTCAATGACGTAGCTGTCCGTTGAGAAGGCCAGCCGATCGCCCTGGGCGGCAAGCCCGGCGAGATCTAAACGCGCCTGATCTTCCTGTTCGGCCAGCCAGGGGTTGGCGAAGGCCTGCATAAACAGCTCGCCAATGAGTTGCTGCATCGCCTGACCGCCGCTACCGTGAGCTAACTGAATGCTTTTCATGCTTTATTTTCCTGACTGCGATATTGATACCAGGCGGCGCAGGCGCCCTCTGAGGAGACCATCAGCGCGCCAAAGGCGCTCTGCGGGTTGCAGACGCGGCCAAACAGCGGACACTGGTGTGGTTTACAACGCCCGGTCAGCACTTCACCGCAGCGGGCGCGCGGGTCGTCGCAAACCCGCTGCGGCGCCGGGCGGAAATGGGCCTCGGCGTCAAAGCGTTGATAATCTGGCGTCAGGCAAACACCGGAATCGTTGATCGTCCCCAGGCCGCGCCATTCGCTATCGCCGCTCAGGCAAAAGACCTCGGCGATTGCCGCCTGCGCCAGCGCGTTACCGGCATCCGGCACCACGCGACGGTACTGATTCTCTACCTGACTGCGCTGCGCTATTTTCTGCTCAACCAGCATGATCACGCCTTGCAGTAGATCAACTGGTTCAAATCCAGCAACGACTAATGGCCGATGATAGTCGCTGGCGATGAAACCGTAGGCGTCGGTGCCAATCACCATACTGACGTGGCCGGGGGCGAGAAACGCATCGATACCGTTGTCCGGCTGGTCCAGCAGGCTGCGCAGCGTTGGCAGTAGGGTGATGTGCTGACAGAAAAAGTAGAAGTTGCCGACGTTGCGCTCGCGGGCCTGACGCAGCGTCAGCGCGGTGGCGGGCATGGTGGTTTCAAAACCGAGACCGAAAAACACCACCTCGCGCTGCGGATTCTGCTGCGCCAGCCGCAGGGCGTCCATCGGCGAGTAAACGATTCGCACATCGGCGCCGCGACTCTTCGCCTGCAGCAGCGACCCGTTTTTTCCCGGCACGCGCATTGCATCGCCAAAGGTGCAGAAAATCACTCCCGGACGGCTGGCTATCTCGATACACGCATCAATGCGGCCCATCGGCAGAACGCACACCGGGCAGCCGGGGCCGTGAATAAATTCAATATTGTTCGGTAATAGCTGGTCGAGGCCGAATTTGAAGATGGCGTGGGTATGGCCGCCGCAGACCTCCATCATCCGCAGCGGGCGGGCTTCACTGTAGTCCAGCAGCCGGGCGCGCTGCTGCAGATGTTCGACCAGCTGCAGCACCTGCTCCGGCGCGCGGTATTCATCAACAAAACGCATTATCGCTCCTCGCCGTATAGCAACGCGCCGACGTCCGGTTCAACCTCGAACATGTTTTGCAGCGCGTCGAGGGTATCGCGCGCTTCGGCTTCGTTAATCACGCTCATGGCGAACCCGACGTGGACCAGCACCCACTGGCCGATGCGCGGCTGGCCCTGTTCATCGACGGCGCCGACCAGGGTCAGATCGACTTCGCGCTGAATGCCGCACACTTCCACCTTCGCCATCACCCCGTCAATCGTGCGAATTTGCCCCGGAATGCCTATGCACATCGCTGCGTCTCCAGCCAGTTAAGCCACTGGTCCATGCCTTCGCCGCTGGTGGCGGAGAGCAAAATAATCTCGATATGCGGATTCACTTCCCGCGCGCAGGCGAGGCATTTCTCAACGTCAAAGTTGAGGTACGGCAGCAGGTCGACTTTGTTGAGCAGCATCAGGCTGGCGGCGGCAAACATATGCGGATACTTCAGCGGTTTATCTTCTCCTTCGGTGACCGACAGCACCGCCACTTTATGGCGTTCGCCAAGATCGAAGCTGGCCGGGCAGACCAGGTTACCGACGTTTTCGATAAACAGAATGCCGTTATCGCCAGCCGGCAGGCGCGCAGAGGCGTCGGCAATCATTTGCGCATCGAGATGGCAGCCCTTGCCGGTATTGACCTGAATCGCCGGCGTGCCGGTGGCGCGGATGCGCGCGGCATCGTTGACCGTCTGCTGATCGCCTTCAATGACCGCGCAGTCGACGATGCCTTTCAGGCGGGTCAGGGTTTCGGTGAGCAGGGTGGTTTTACCGGAGCCGGGACTGGAGACCAGATTTAGCACCAGTTGGTTATTCGCCGCGAAGCGCGCGCGGTTGCGCGCCGCCAGGCGGTTGTTTTTATCCAGCACGTCGATTTCGACTTCCAGCATCCGCCGCTGGCTCTGGCCCGGCGCGTGGGTGCCGGCTTCGCCGTGGCCGTAATGCAGATCGCCTTGCGCGCTGCGGGTCGGGGAGAAGTTATCGGTTTTCACGCCGGTGATGGTCATGGTCTGGCGCGGGGCGGGGGCGAAGGGGGCGCTGCGAAACGCCGAGTGCGGGTTATGTTCATCGCCTTCGATATAAAGGTTGCCTTCTCCGCAGCCGCATGTCGTACACATAATCTTTTACTCCAATTCTAAACGCTGAATCTGTAAGCCATCATCCGCCACGATCTGCAACTGGTCGTTATCGCAGTGCGGGCAGCGGCGGACGTGCTGAGAGACAAGATGCACATACTGCTGACAGCGTTCACACCAGCATTCAGCCTGTTGCTCGGCAATGTGCAGCGCGCAGCCTTCCGCCAGCGTGCCGCGGCACACCAGTTCAAAACAGAAGGTGAGGGCGCTGGCCTCCACGCAGGAAAACGCGCCGACCTTCAGCCACACGCCGGTGACCCGGCGCGCGCCGTTTTGCCGCGCCTGTTGCTCAATGATTTCCAGCGCCCGCTGGCTTAGCGTGATTTCGTGCATGTTGGCCTCCGTTAATACTATGGCGGCTATATGCAATAACGATGCCAGGAGACCATAAACGGCGGGGGAACTGTCGATGACGACGACGTGCGGCTGTCATCGACATGTCGTGATGGCGCGCGAGTTTTTAATAATTCCTTTAAATTCAAATAAATAAATTTTGGCATGGAAAATGCTTAACCGGTGCATCTCATGTAACGGGAGGATCCGGGATGACAATTTGGGAATTAAGTGAAAAGGCGGACTACATCGCCGATCGTCACCGCCAGCATCAGGAGCAGTGGCACACCTACTGCAACTCGCTGGTTCAGGGCATCACCCTGTCGAAAGCGCGTCTGCATCACGCGATGAGCTGCGCGCCGGACAAAGAGCTGTGCTTCGTGCTGTTCGGCCACTTTCAGGTATATGTCGCGCTGGCGGAAGGCTTTAACAGCCACACCATCGAATACTACGTAGAAAGCAAAAATGGCGATGACAAACGGCTGATCGCCCAGGCGACTCTGGATGCGGAAGGCGTAATTGACGGTCGCATCAGTAACCGTTCCCGCGAAGCGGTGCTGGAACACTACCTGGCGATCATCGCCACCGTCTATGACCGCCTGTATGAGGCCATGGAGCGTGACCAGCCGGTGGATTTAAACCATCTGGCGCAGGTCCATTAATTATGAAGTGTCGACAAGTGTCGAAACCGACACCTGCGCGGCCTGATTTCGTCAAAAGTGACTTTCACCCGAGGATGACCCGGTGAACCGTTTTGTAATTGCTGATTCCAGCGTCTGTATCGGCTGCCGCACCTGCGAAGCCGCCTGTTCCGAGACGCACCGCCAGTATGGCCTGCAAAGTATGCCGCGCCTGCAGGTCATGCGTAATGAAAAAGAGTCTGCGCCGCAGATGTGCCACCACTGTGAAGACGCGCCTTGCGCCGCGGTGTGCCCGGTCAACGCCATTACTCGCGTTGACGGCGCGGTACAGCTGAATGAAAGCCTGTGCGTGAGCTGCAAACTGTGCGGCATCGCCTGCCCGTTCGGCGCGATTGAATTCTCCGGCAGCCGCCCGTTGGATATTCCCGCCAACGCTAACACGCCGATGGCGCCCGCCGCGCCGCCGGCTCCGGCCCGCGTCAGCTCGCTGCTCGATTGGGTGCCTGGCGTTCGCGCTATCGCCGTGAAATGCGACCTCTGCCACTTTGATGAGCAGGGCCCGGCGTGCGTGCGGACCTGTCCGACCAAAGCCTTAGTGCTGGTGGATATTCGCGACATTGCTAAGTCCAGCAAGCGTAAGCGCGAACTGACCTTTAATACCGACCTCGGCGATTTGTCGCTGTTTCAGGCGCAACAAGGGGGCGTGAAATGAGCGTGGTTGCATTAGTGAATCAGGCGGTTGCCTGGTATGCCGCCAGCGCGGTGCTGGCGTTTTTATTTAGTTTGCGTAAACCGCTGAGCGGCGCGATTGCCGGGATCGGCGGCGCGGTCGCCAGCGCGATGTTAATCGTCGCCGGCTTCTCGGCGCTGATCGCGCCGGAGCGGATCAACGGCGGCATGCTGCAGTATCTGCATCTGGCGATGCGGGTGGGCGGGATTAACGCTCTGTGGCTGTTGGCTATCGGCCTGTCGGCGCTGCCGATTTCGCTGTTTAACATTTCCTGGCATCGTCATCCGCAGGTCAAATCCAACGGCCTGCTGGTTAACCTGCTGCTGGCTGCCGCCACCTGCGCGGTGGTGGTGACTAACTTCGGCAGCCTGGTGGTGATGGCGGAAATCATGGCGCTGTGCGCCGCGTTCCTTACCGGCTGCGCGCAGTCCGGCAAACTGTGGTTTGCGCTGGGGCGTCTCGGTACCCTGCTGCTGGCGTGGACCTGCTGGCTGGTGTGGTCGTTCTACGGCACTCTCGATCTGGCGGCGATTAGTCAGTTGGCCGCTGGCGCGCCGCAGAACATGGCGCTGTGGCTGCCGGGTCTGCTCGGTTTTGCCCTGCTCGCCGGGGTGATCCCGCTGCACGGCTGGGCGCCGCAGGCGCATGCGGGCGCCAGCGCCCCGGCCGCCGCGCTGTTTTCTACAGTGGTGATGAAGGTCGGTCTGTACGGCATCCTGACCGTGTCGCTGGCCGGTAGCGTGCCACCGCTGTGGTGGGGCGTGCTGCTGCTGGTGTTGGGAATGATTACCGCCTTTATCGGCGGGCTGTACGCGCTGATGGAACATAATATCCAGCGCCTGCTGGCTTACCACACCCTGGAAAACATCGGCATTATTCTGCTTGGCCTCGGCGCGTTCGTCACCGGTATTGCTACCGGCAATAATGCGCTGATGGTGCTGGGCTTTATCGGCGGCATGTACCATCTGATCAACCACAGCCTGTTCAAAACCACGCTGTTCCTTGGTGCGGGGGCGGTGTGGTTCCGTACCGGTCATCGCGATATCGAGAAGCTGGGCGGCATCGGTAAAAAAATGCCGCTGATTTCACTCGCCATGCTGGTGGGGCTGATGGCGATGGCCGCGCTGCCGCCGCTGAACGGCTTTGCCGGTGAATGGGTTATCTATCAATCTTTCTTCAAGCTGAGCACCGGCGAGGTGTTTATCGGCCGTCTGCTGGGGCCGCTGCTGGCGGTTGGCCTGGCGATTACCGGGGCGCTGGCGGTGATGTGTATGGCCAAAGTCTACGGCGTCACCTTCCTCGGCGCGCCGCGCAGTAAAGAGGCGGAAAACGCCACCTGCGCGCCCTGGCTGATGACCTTAAGCGTGGTGCTGGCCGCCGCGTGCTGTGTCATCGGCGGCGTGGCGGCGCCATGGTTGTTGCCGCTGGTCGGCCACGTTATTCCGGTTCCTGCGCAGGCTACAAGCGTCGTGTCGCAGCCGCTGATCGCCATTCTGCTGATTGCCTGTCCGCTGCTGCCGTTCCTGCTGATGATCTTCTTCAAAGGCGACCGCCTGCCGGCGCGCTCGCGCGGCGCGGCGTGGGTCTGCGGCTACGACCATGAACAAGCGATGGTGGTCACCGCCCACGGCTTCGCCATGCCGGTGAAAGAAGCCTTTGCGCCGCTGCTGAAGCTGCGTCACTGGTTGAATCCGGTACGGCTGGTGCCCGGCTGGCAGAACGCCGCCGCGCCCGCCTTGCTGCGCAGCGTGGCGCTGATCGAACTGGCGGTACTGGTGGTGATTGTGATTTCGCGAGGAGCCTGAGAGTGAACCTATTCGTTGCATTAATACAGGCGCTGGTACTGTTTGCCGTCGCGCCGCTGCTGTCCGGCCTGACCCGCGTTGCCCGCGCGCGCCTGCATAACCGCCGCGGGCCGGGGGTACTGCAGGAGTATCGGGATATCCTGAAACTGCTGGGTCGCCAGAGCGTGGGCCCGGACGCTTCCGGCTGGGTATTCCGCCTGACGCCGTTTGTGATGGTTGGCGTGATGCTAACCATCGCCGCCGCGCTGCCGGTGGTGACCGTAGATTCACCGCTGCCGGGGCTGGGCGACCTGATTACGCTTATCTATCTGTTCGCCATCGCCCGCTTCTTCTTCGCCATTTCCGGCCTGGATACCGGCAGTCCGTTCACCGCCATCGGCAGCAGTCGTGAAGCGATGCTCGGCGTGCTGGTCGAACCGATCCTGCTGCTTGGGCTGTGGGTCGCGGCGCAGGTTGCCGGCTCCACCCATATTAGCGCGATTACCGATACCGTTTACCACTGGCCCGCCGCGCGCAGCATCCCGCTGATCCTGGCGCTGTGCGCCTGCGCTTTCGCCACCTTTATCGAAATGGGCAAGCTGCCGTTCGATTTAGCCGAGGCCGAACAGGAACTGCAGGAAGGGCCGCTTTCCGAATACAGCGGCAGCGGTTTCGCGGTGCTGAAGTGGGGCATCAGCCTGAAACAGCTGGTGGTGCTGCAGATGTTCGTCGGCGTATTTATCCCGTGGGGACAGATGACCAGTTTTAGCGCGCCAGGCCTGCTGCTGGCGCTGGTGGTCGCCGTCGTCAAGCTGGTGGCGGGGGTGCTGATTATCGCGCTATTCGAAAACAGCATGGCGCGTCTGCGCTTTTGTGCCACCTCCCGCGTTACCTGGGCCGGGTTTGGTTTCGCCTTTTTAGCTTTCGTCTCCTTGCTGGTGGCGTGATTAAGAGAATTTGAGCATGTCTGAAGAAAAAATCGGTCAACACTATCTTGCGGCGCTGCATCAGGCCTTTCCTGGCGTGGTGCTGGATGAAGCCTGGCAGACCAAAGATCAGCTTACCGTCACCGTGAAGGTTAACTACCTGCCGGAAGTGGTCGAGTTCCTGTACTACAAGCAGGGGGGCTGGCTGTCGGTACTGTTCGGCAACGACGAACGTAAGTTGAACGGCCACTACGCGGTTTACTATGTGCTGTCGATGGAGCAGGGCACTAAGTGCTGGATCACCGTGCGCGTGGAAGTCGACGCTAATAAACCGGAATATCCGTCGGTGACCCCGCGCGTGCCGGCGGCGGTATGGGGTGAACGCGAAGTACGCGATATGTACGGTCTGGTGCCGGTGGGCTTGCCGGACGAGCGCCGCCTGGTGCTGCCGGACGACTGGCCGGATGAACTCTATCCGCTGCGTAAAGACAGCATGGACTACCGCCAGCGCCCGGCGCCGACCACCGACGCGGAGACCTACGAGTTCATTAACGAGCTCGGTAGTAAGAAAAACAACGTGGTGCCGATTGGCCCGCTGCACGTCACCTCCGATGAGCCTGGACACTTCCGTCTGTTTGTCGACGGCGAGAACATTATCGACGCCGATTACCGCCTGTTCTATGTCCATCGCGGCATGGAAAAACTGGCGGAAACCCGCATGGGCTACAACGAAGTGACGTTCCTGTCGGACCGGGTATGCGGCATCTGCGGCTTCGCCCACAGTACCGCCTATACCACCTCGGTGGAAAACGCGATGGGCATCGTGGTGCCGGAGCGCGCGCAGATGATCCGCGCCATTCTGCTGGAAGTGGAACGCCTGCACTCGCACCTGCTGAACCTTGGCCTGGCCTGCCACTTCACCGGTTTTGACTCCGGTTTTATGCAGTTCTTCCGCGTACGCGAAACCTCAATGAAGATGGCGGAGATCCTCACCGGCGCGCGTAAAACCTACGGTATGAACCTGATCGGCGGGATTCGCCGCGATCTGCTGAAAGAGGACATGATCCAGACCCGCCAGCTGGCGCAGCAGATGCGCCGCGATGTGCAGGAGCTGGTGGATATGTTGCTCAGCACGCCGAACATGGAACAGCGCACCGTCGGTATTGGCCGTCTGGATCCAGAAATCGCCCGCGACTTCAGTAACGTCGGCCCGATGGTCCGCGCCAGCGGCCACGCCCGCGATACTCGCGCCGATCACCCGTTCGTTGGTTACGGTCTGCTGCCGATGGAAGTTCACAGCGAGCAGGGCTGCGACGTGATTTCCCGCCTCAAGGTGCGTATCAACGAAGTTTATACCGCGCTGAATATGATTGATTTCGGTCTCGACAATCTGCCCGGCGGCCCGCTGATGGTGGATGGCTTCACCTATATTCCGCACCGCTTCGCGCTGGGCTTCTCGGAAGCGCCGCGCGGCGACGATATCCACTGGAGCATGACCGGCGACAACCAAAAACTGTACCGCTGGCGCTGCCGTGCGGCGACCTACGCCAACTGGCCGACCCTGCGCTATATGCTGCGCGGCAACACCGTCTCCGATGCGCCACTGATTATTGGCAGCCTCGACCCTTGCTACTCCTGTACCGACCGTATGACGGTGGTCGATGTACGTAAGAAGAAAAGCAAAGTGGTGCCGTACAAAGAGCTGGAGCGCTACAGCATCGAGCGTAAAAACTCGCCGCTGAAATAAGGAATCGCCATGTTTACCTTTATCAAAAAAGTCATCAAGACCGGCACCGCGACCCACTCCTATCCGCTGGAGCCGATGCCGGTGGATAAAAACTTCCGCGGCAAACCGGAACACAATCCGCAGCAGTGCATCGGCTGTGCGGCCTGCGTGAATGCCTGTCCGTCTAACGCCCTGACGGTAGAGACCGATCTGGCGACTAACCAGCTGGCGTGGCAGTTCAACCTCGGGCGCTGCATTTTCTGCGGCCGCTGTGAAGAAGTTTGCCCGACGGCGGCGATTAAGCTGTCGCAGGAGTATGAACTGGCGGTGTGGAAAAAAGAGGATTTCCTCCAGCAGTCGCGCTTTGCCATCTGTCACTGTCGGGTCTGCGAACGGCCTTTCGCGGTACAAAAAGAGATCGACTACGCTATCGCGCTGCTTAAGCACAACGGCGATACCCGCGCCGAACTGCACCGCGAAAGTTTTGAGACCTGCCCGGAATGCAAGCGTCAGAAATGCCTGGTGCCATCCGATCGTATTGAACTGACTCGCCACATGAGGGAGGCCAGCTGATGAGCAATTTATTAGGCCCGCGCGATGAAAACGGCATTCCGCTGCCGATGTCGGTGGATGAATCCATCGCCAGCATGAAGGCCTCGCTGCTGAAAAAAATCAAACGTTCCGCCTACGTTTACCGCGTCGACTGCGGCGGCTGTAACGGCTGCGAAATCGAGATTTTCGCCACCCTTTCGCCGCTTTTCGATGCCGAACGCTTCGGGATTAAAGTAGTGCCGTCGCCGCGCCATGCCGATATTCTGCTGTTTACCGGCGCGGTGACCCGCGCGATGCGTTCGCCGGCGCTGCGCGCCTGGCAATCGGCGCCGGATCCGAAAATCTGCATCTCTTACGGCGCCTGCGGCAACAGCGGCGGTATCTTCCACGATCTGTATTGCGTATGGGGCGGCACCGACAAAATCGTGCCGGTCGATGTCTATATTCCGGGCTGTCCGCCGACGCCTGCCGCCACGCTGTACGGTTTTGCGATGGCGCTTGGTCTGCTGGAGCAAAAAATCCATGCTCGCCAGCCGGGCGAGCTTGACGACCAGCCAACCGAATTGCTGCATCCCAACATGGTGCAGCCGCTGCGGGTGCGTATCGATCGCGAAGCGCGCCGTCTGGCCGGCTATCGCTATGGCCGCCAGATCGCCGACGACTATATGCGTCTACTGGGGCAGGGCGATAACCAGGTACTGCGCTGGCTGGAGGCGGAGAAAGATCCGCGTCTGACCGAGATCGTCACGCACCTGAATCAGGTGGTCGAGGGGGCGCGTATCCGATGAGCGAGACGGTGGTGTTCAGTCAGCTGAGCCGTAAATTTATTGATGAGAACGACGCGACGCCGGATCAGGCGCAGCAGGTGGTCTATTACAGCCTGGCGATTGGCCACCACCTCGGCGTCATTGACTGCCTGGAGGCGGCGTTAAGCTGCCCCTGGGAGGACTATCTGGCGTGGATCGGTACGCTGGAAGCGGGCAGCGCCGCGCGGCGCAAAATGGAGGGCGTGCCGAAGTATGGCGAGATCGTTATCGACAGCAATCACGTGGCGATGCTGGCTAACGCCTTTGATAAAGCGCAGTCCGCGCAGACCCCGCAGCAGCAGGCGTGGAGTAAAACCCTGCTCAGCATGCTGCACGATATTCACCAGGAAAGCGCCATCTATCTGATGGTGAGGAGACTACGTGACTGACGTTTTACTGTGTGTCGGCAACAGCATGATGGGCGATGACGGCGCAGGCCCGCTGCTGGCGGAAATGTGCGCGGCCAATCCGATCGGCGGCTGGGTGGTGATTGACGGCGGTAGCGCGCCGGAAAACGATATCGTCGCCATCCGCGAGCTGCGCCCGACCCGGTTGCTGATCGTCGACGCGACCGATATGGGGCTCAACCCCGGCGAAATCCGCATTGTCGATCCGGACGATATCGCCGACATGTTTATGATGACCACTCACAATATGCCGCTTAACTATCTTATCGATCAGTTAAAAGAGGATGTTGGCGAGGTGATTTTTGTGGGCATTCAGCCCGATATAGTCGGTTTCTATTACCCGATGACTCAGCCTGTGAAAGACGCCGTCGCGACGGTATACGCGCGGCTTGATGGCTGGCAGGAGCAGGGCGGTTTTGCCGCGCTGGAAGCGGCCGAGGAGCAGGCGTTCCCCGGCTTGTGCTAATGCTTCGCCGGGCTATAAATGGTACGGACCGTTGATATTGTTATCGTTTTGCAACCGTTTGGGTCCGGGAAAAACACGTGTTTTGTGTTAATTCAGAGCACATTGCGCTCCCGATATTTTTTCTGCGTTATGGCTCTCATGGCGCAGGGAGCGCACAGGGGGCGGCCAGTCGCCGCCGCCCCCTGTACCCCCGGGCTTTGGCCGCCAAAATCGCCACTTCGTGGTGCCTTCGACTTATCCCGGCAGGCTTCGGGTCGGGCCGAGGCTGCGTCCATGCAAATCACGGCCCTCAGCCCGCATCCATGCGGGCTGCCCCAGCCTGCCGGGAACGTCTCAGCGATTTTGAGGCCACCAACACCGGCAGTTTCAGCCAGCGTGGTGAATAAAATAACGGCAGGCCGTACGGACCGTAGGCCGGGTAAGGGCGTAAGCCGCCACCCGGCAATACCGGCTATTCCAGATCCGCCCCGTTGCTGGCGATGACCTTCTTATACCACCAGAACGATTTCTTACGCTTGCGCGCAAGCGTGCCGTTACCGGCATCGTCGCGATCGACATACACGAAACCGTAGCGCTTGCTCATCTCGCCGGTGGAGGCGGAGACCAAATCGATACAGCCCCAGCTGGTATAGCCGATGACCGGAATGCCGTCATCGATGGCGTCGCGCATCGCCTTGATATGCTCGCGCAGATAGCTAATGCGGTAGTCGTCGTTGATTTCGCCGTTGGCGTCGATCTCATCGCGCGCGCCGAGCCCGTTTTCCACGAGGAATAGCGGTTTCTGATAGCGGTCATACATCATGTTTATGGTGATGCGCAGGCCGAGCGGATCGATGCCCCAGCCCCATTCGCTGGCCGCAATGTACGGATTCTTCAGCGACTTGACGATATTGGCGGCGTTGGTGTTGCTGGCGTTCATCTCCGCTGACGCGCAGCGCGAGGCGTAATAGCTAAAGGAGACAAAATCAACGGTGTTTTTGAGGATTTCGTCGTCGCCCGGCTGTTTGGCAATAGTGACGCCTTTCTCGCGGAATACCCGCGCGGCCCACACCGGATACGCGCCGCGTGCCTGCACATCGATAAAGAACAGGTTTTCACGATCTTTTTCCAGCGCCATCCAGACATCTTCCGGCTTACAGGAATAGGGGTAGAAATTACCGCCCGCCAGCATGCAGCCGACCTGGTTTTGCGGGTTAACCTGATGGGCAATTTTTGTCGCCAGCGCGCTGGCCACCAGCTCGTGATGCGCGGCCTGGTATTTCACCTGTTCCTGATTTTCTCCCTCCTCAAATACCAGACCGGCGCCGGAGTAGGGACTATGCAGCATAATGTTGATTTCATTGAAGGTGAGCCAGTATTTCACCAGTCCGTCAAACGCTTCAAAACAGGTGTGCGCATAGTGGCTGAAAAAATCGACCATCTTCCGGTTACGCCAGGAGCCATATTCCGTCACCAGATGCATCGGTACATCAAAGTGGCACAGGGTGACCAGCGGTTCGATCCCATACTTTCTGCACTCTTCAAACATCGCACGATAGAAGGCGATACCTTCCGGGTTTGGCTGTTGTTCATCGCCGCGCGGGAACAGTCGGCTCCAGGCGATAGAGGTGCGGAAGACGCTAAACCCCATCTCCGCCATCAGGGCGATATCCTCTTTATAGCGATGGTAAAAATCGATCGCCACGTGGCTTGGGTAGAATTCATCTTCGCGAAGCGTAAAGCGCTTCTCCTGTCCCAGCTTCACCGCCAGGCGATGGGCGCCGTGCGGAATAGTATCAACGGTCGTCAGCCCTTTGCCGCCCTCAAGATAAGCGCCTTCAGACTGGTTGGCGGCCAGAGCACCGCCCCATAAAAATCCGTGTGGAAAACTCGACATGCGTTACCTCGCGTTCAAAAAAGTGTTCAGGCGTGAGTGGCCGCGCCCTGGCGCTGTCTGGCGTCGGCGGCGGCATTTTCTACCGGGATATCTTCAAAACCGAGCAGCAGCGTCAGCACAAAGGAGAGCACCACCGACAGCGCCATCACGCCAAAGACCCAAACGATAGTCATCGGATTGGCCGGATCGAAGAACTGGACGCTGGTGAACAGCCCCGGTGCCGCCATCGAATGGCTGGCCAGCCCGGCGATTCCCGCCATCGCGCCGCAAATAAAGCCGCTGATTAAGCTGGCGACCAGCGGGCGTTTCAGACGTACCGCCACGCCGTACAGCGCCGGTTCGGAAATCCCGGCCAGAATCGCCGATGCCGCCGCCGCTAATGCGGTCTGGCGTAGCTCCGGGTTTTTGGTTTTCCACGCCACCGCCAGCGACGATCCGCCCAGCGACAGGTTGGCGCCGATTTCCGATGGCATCACCATCCCCTCTTTGCCGGTTTCGGCGATGGTTTGAATGATGGTTGGCGTAAAGACGCGGTGCATCCCGGTCATCACCAGCAGCGGCCAGAGTCCGCCCATGATCGCTACCGACAGCCAGCCGAGATAGCTATGGATCGTGTACACCAGCGCGGAGATCGCGCTGCCGATCCAGATACCGAGCGGGCCAATCAGCAGGATCGCCAGCGGCGCGGCAATCAGCACGATCAGCATCGGTTTAAGGAAGTTTTTCGTCACCGCCGGGGTGATGCGATCGACCCAGCGTTCGATATAAGAGAGACACCAGGTCATCACCAGCGCCGGGATCACCGTGTAGGTGTATTTCACCGCGGTAACCGGAATGAAGGCGAACTCAACGTGTTCTCCCTGCGCGGCTTTAGCCATTAATTCGATGAATCCCGGATGCACCAGCACCCCGGCGATAGCGATAGCCAGCGACATATTGGTTTTGAATTTAACCGCCGCGGAAGCGGCAACCATCAGCGGCAGGAAGAAGAACGCGCCGTCGCCGATAAGCGTCAGAATGGTCAGCGTCGGAGAGCCTTTTGGCAACGCGCCGCTCATCTCCAGGATCATCGCCAGCAGTTTGACCATCGATCCGCCGATAATCGCCGGGATCAGCGGCGACATGGTGCCGATCAGCGCATCAAGGATCCCGGCGCCGACGCGTTTTAAGGTCAGCGGCGGTTTCCCTTGCGGCTCCGCCGGGCGCAACTCGCCGGGCAGCAGATTCAGCACCTCGCGATACGCCTGCGAGACGGTATTGCCGATGATCACCTGACACTGGTTATCGCTACGCACGACGCCAAGTACCCCTTGCAGCGCTTTCAGCGCCGGGGCGTCCACGCGTTGGTTATCTTTCACCACGAAGCGCAGGCGGGTCATGCAGTGGGTCACGGCAACGACATTATCTGCGCCGCCGAGCGCCGTCAGGATCTGGTTCGCCAGGGCTGCATAATTTTTAGACATCGGATTTTATCCTGTTTTATCAATAGGGTACTGATTACACGCCAGCGCCTGACGGCGGCTATGCGCGGTATATGCATAGGAAACCGGTTCCACAAAATCATGATGAGTTTCATTGAGTCATACAAGAATTAAAAAAATCACTTTGCAAATTTGTGATTTTGATCGCTTTGTAGGCAGCGGCTGGAAAGCATCCCGGTGATGTCGGCTGCTGAAAAACAGCGAGACGTGCAGTACACTGCAGGCAACTTAAGTTACAGGAAGAACCCCATGGCAACGATGCTGGAGGTTGCGAAGCGCGCGGGAGTATCAAAGGCGACCGTGTCGCGGGTGCTGTCGGGCAACGGCTATGTCAGCCAGGAAACCAAAGACCGGGTGTTTCAGGCAATTGCCGAAAGCGGTTATCGGCCGAATCTGCTGGCGCGTAATCTGGCGACCAAAAAAAGCCAGACTATCGGACTGGTGGTAACCAACACCCTTTATCACGGCGTTTATTTCAGCGAGCTGCTGTTTCACGTGGCGAGGCTGACGGAAGATCAGGGGCGGCAGTTGATCCTGGCCGACGGCAAACACAGCGCGCAAGAGGAGCGCGAGGCGATTCAGTATCTGCTCGATATGCGCTGTGATGCGATCATCATCTATCCGCGCTTTCTTAGCGTCGATGAGATGGATGAGATAATCGACAATCATGAGCAGCCGATCGTGGTGCTGAACCGTCGCCTGCGCCGCCACGCCAGCCACTGCGTATGGTCCGATCACAAAGCCTCGGCGCGGATGGCGGTTGAAAAGTTAATTACCAGCGGTCATCGCGACATTGCGTTTATCACCGGTTCGCTGGATTCGCCTACCGGGGTTGAGCGTCTCTCTGGTTATAAAGACGCGCTGGCAGGACTGGGGCTTCCCGTGCGGCAAGAACTGATCGTTGAAGGGCGCTGGACGCCACAAACCGGAGCTGCCGCTGTCGAAGCGCTCTGCCAACGCGGCGTCAGTTTCAGCGCGCTGGTCGCCAGTAATGACGACATGGCGATCGGCGCGATTAAGCAACTGCACCAGCAGGGGATCGCGGTGCCGCAGCAGGTATCGGTGATCGGTTTCGATGACATCGCGCTGGCGCCGTATGTGATCCCTTCGCTCTCCAGCGTTAAAATTCCGGTCACCGAAATGATGAAAGAGAGCATCAACAGGCTGATCTTTATGCTCGACGGCGGCGAATTTAAATATCAGCAAACTTTCCCCGGCGAGCTGATTGAACGCGAGTCGTTGGCGCGCGGCCCGCATGCCTGATGTCGTCATCTGTCATCGTCAGTTGTGACGATGACAGCGGAGTTTAATTTAATTCTCTTATATTTCAATAAAATAAAAGTTGGAACGTATTATGCATAATCCGGCGCGTTAACTTCTTTCCGCTGGAGAAATGGATGAACCGTTTCATTATCGCCGATGCGAGCAAATGCATCGGCTGCCGCACCTGTGAAGTGGCCTGCGTGGTCTCTCATCAGGAAAATCAGGATTGCGCCGCGCTGACACCGCAGTCGTTCTTGCCGCGTATTCACGTGATCAAAGGCGTCAATGTGTCGACGGCGACGGCCTGTCGTCAATGTGAAGACGCGCCATGCGCCAACGTCTGCCCGAACGGCGCCATCAGCCGTGATAAAGGTTTTGTCCACGTGATGCAGGAGCGCTGCATCGGCTGTAAAACCTGCGTCGTGGCCTGCCCGTATGGGGCGATGGAAGTGGTGGTGCGCCCGGTCGTTCGCCACAGCGGCGCCGGGTTGAACGTCATGGCGGAAAAAGCCGAAGCCAACAAGTGCGACCTGTGCCACCAGCGCGATAGCGGTCCGGCCTGCATTGAAGCCTGCCCGACCCACGCGCTGGTTTGCGTCGACCGCAACAAGCTTGAGCAGATGAACCTCGAAAAACGTCGCCGTACGGCGCTGGCCTGGTAATACGCCGCATGAACGGGGTGCAAATCCGCATTCGCGGCAAAGTGCAGGGGGTGGGTTTCCGCCCCTTCGTCTGGCAACTGGCGCGGCAAATGGCGCGCGGCGGCGATGTCTGTAACGACGGCGACGGCGTGCTGGTCAGGCTGATCGGCGACGATGGTGGCTTTTCTGCCGCGTTGGCTCGTCACTGCCCGCCGCTGGCGCGTATTGACAGCACCGACTGCACCCCGTTTCACTGGCCCAGGCTTCCTCAGGATTTCACCATTCGCCACAGCGGCGGCGGCAGTATGCGCACGCAGATTGTTCCCGATGCCGCAACCTGCCCGGCGTGCCTGGCGGAGATGAACGATCCGCAAGAACGCCGCTACCGCTACCCCTTTATCAACTGTACCCACTGCGGGCCGCGTTTCACCATCATTCGCGCCATGCCATACGATCGTCCCTTTACCGCGATGGCGCCGTTCCCGCTGTGTCCGCGTTGCGCTGCCGAGTATCGGCAGCCTGCCGATCGCCGTTTTCACGCCCAGCCGGTGGCTTGTGCCGATTGCGGCCCACAGCTGGAGTGGCGGGCGGGAACGCTAACGCTATTCGCTGAAGCGGCGCTGCAGGCGGCCATCGCGCGGCTGGCGGCAGGCGATATTGTGGCGATAAAAGGGATTGGCGGTTTTCATCTGACCTGCGATGCCGGCAATAGCGTGGCGGTGGCAGCGCTGCGCGCGCGTAAACGGCGCCCGGCAAAACCGCTGGCGGTAATGCTGCCGACGGCAACGGGGTTACCCGCCGCGGCGGCAACGCTGCTGCGCTCGCCCGCCGCGCCGATTGTATTGCTGGCTAAAGCGCAGGTTCCCGGCCTGTGTGACGAGATTGCGCCAGGGCTTGCGGAAGTCGGGGTGATGCTGCCGTCTAATCCGCTGCAGCATTTACTTCTGCAGGCGCTGGCGCGCCCGATAGTGATGACCTCCGGCAACCTCAGCGGCCGCCCTCCGGCTTTGAGTAATCACGAAGCGCTCACCGACTTAGCCGATATCGCCGACGGTTTTTTGCTACATAATCGCGATATCGTGCAGCGTATGGACGATTCGCTGGTGCGCTCAAGCGGTGAGATGCTGCGCCGCGCCCGTGGCTACGTGCCGGATGCGCTGCCGCTGCCGCCGGGCCTGGATAATATTCCGCCGCTGCTGGCGCTGGGGGCGGATATGAAAAATACCTTCTGTCTGGCGCGCGGCGACGAGGCGGTGCTGAGCCAGCATTTTGGCGATCTCGGCGAGGAGGGCGTCGAGCAACAGTGGCGCAGTGCGCTGCGGTTAATGCAGAGCATTTATGCGTTTGCGCCGCAGCGGGTGGCGGTTGACGCCCATCCCGGCTATCGCTCAACGCGGTGGGCGGCGTCAATGTCGTTACCGGTCGAGCCGGTACTGCATCACCATGCCCACGCGGCGGCTTGCCTGGCGGAACACCGCTGGCCGCTCGACGGCGGCGATGTGATTGCCCTGACCCTTGATGGCATCGGGATGGGGGAAAACGGCGCGCTGTGGGGCGGCGAATGCCTGCGGGTGAACTACCGCGAATGCGAACATCTTGGCGGCCTCCCGGCCGTCGCGCTGCCGGGCGGCGATCTGGCGGCGCGCCAGCCGTGGCGAAATTTGTTGGCCCAGTGCCTGGCATTTATTCCCGACTGGCAGTCATACCCGCAAACCGCCGCGCTGGGGCAGCGAAACTGGCCGCTGTTGGCGCAGGCCATCGAACGCGGCATTAATTCGCCGCGCGCCTCTTCCTGCGGACGGCTGTTTGATGCCGTCGCCTGCGCGCTGGATTGCGCGCCGGAAACCCTGAGCTACGAAGGCGAGGCTGCCTGTCGGCTGGAGGCGCTGGCAGCCAGCTGTCCGGGCGTCAGCCATCCGGTCACGCTGCCCTGTCGTGGCGGCGAACTGGATTTAGCCACCTTCTGGCAACAGTGGTTGCGCTGGCAGGCGACGCCCGCGCAGAAAGCCTGGGCCTTTCATGATGCGCTGGCCTGCGGGCTGGCAGCGCTGGCGCGCGACCGCGCCGCTTCCCGCGGGATCGCGACGATCGTTTGTAGCGGCGGCGTGTTGCATAATCAGCTGCTCGCCGCCCGCCTCAGCGATTACCTCTCTGACTTTACTTTGCTTTTGCCGCAGCAGCTTCCTGCTGGCGATGGCGCGATCGCCTACGGTCAGGCGGTGGTGGCCGCTGCCCGCTGGCAGTCTCAAAGGATTTAAGATGATAACGATGATTTTACGCCAACAGCCGCGTGCGGCGGCGCTGGTACTGGGACTTATCGCCGCGAACGCCCTGGCCTGGCTATGGGCGTTTCAGGCGTTTGGCGACAGCGGGGCATTGATGGCCGCCAGTCTGCTGGCCTGGGGTTACGGCCTGCGCCATGCGGTCGACGCCGACCATATTGCGGCGATTGATAACGTCACCCGCAAAATGATGCAGCAGGGGCGGCGGCCGTTTGGCGTCGGGGCGTGGTTCTCGCTCGGGCATTCGTCGATCGTGGTGCTGGCGTCGGCGGCGATCGCCGCGACGGCCACCGCCTTCAGCCAGCAGATGAGCTGGCTACACGAAACCGGCAGCGTGATTGGCACTGCGGTATCGGCGCTGTTTCTGCTGGCAATGGCGCTGGTCAATCTGGTGATTTTGCGCAGCGTATGGCGCAGCTTCCAGGCATGGAAGCGCGGTGAAAAGGTCAGCGACGAAATCGTCAGCGGCGGCGGCATGATGAGCTGGCTGTTTGGCAAGACCTTCCGGCTGATAAGCCGCAGCTGGCAGATGTATCTGGTGGGCTTTTTGTTCGGTCTCGGTTTTGATACCGCCACCGAAATCGGCGTGCTGGGTATTTCCGCCGCCGGCGCGTCGAGCGGCATTTCGATTTGGTCGATAATGGTCTTCCCGGCGCTGTTCGCCAGCGGCATGGCGCTGGTGGATACGCTTGATAATGTGTTGATGGTCGGCGCCTACGGCTGGGCGTTCAGCAAGCCGCAGCGCAAGCTCTATTACAATATGACCATCACCGGCACCTCGGTGGTGGTGGCGCTGTTTATCGGCGGCCTGGAAGCGCTGGGGCTGTTAATGGATAAGTTCGCCCTAAGCGGCGGGGTGTGGCGCTGGGTAGGGGCGTTAAACGATAACCTCGGCGATGCCGGGTTTGTGGTGGTGGGGCTGTTCGTCGGTTGTTGGGCGCTGTCGGTGCTTAATTATCGCTGGCGCGGCTACGATAATCTGGCGCGCTAGCCGGGATATTTTCCCGGCTTGCGCTGCGCTTAGCCGGGCTACCAGGACAATACCGTAGCCCGGCTAAGGCGTTTACGCCGCAAGCCGGGAAAACCATCACCTCACCAGTTGCTTGAGCAGCGCAAAGGCTTCCTTCATTTTGTCTTCACTCACCACAAAGGCCCGCAGCTGGTTTTCGGCATCCACGCCTTTCGCCACCAGCCCCTCTTTGGCGGCCACGATATTCCACGTCAGATCGTCGCGGCGGGTGTCGCCGGCCAGATGCAGCGGCAGATCCGGCGTTTTCACTTTCACCAGCATTGGCGGCAAGGTGAGCTCGCCCGTTTGCGCCAGCAGGTTTTTACTCAGGCACATGGCGCTGAGTAAAATCGGCTGCAGGAACGGCAGTACCGTACCGTTGATTTCCGCACAGTCGCCGAGCGCATAAATCGCCGGGTCGCTGGTTTGCAGTTGATTATTGACCACCACGCCGCGGTTAATCTGCAATCCGGCATGGCGCGCCAGCGACGTTTCCGGGCGCAGGCCGGCGGCGGCCACCACCGCATCGACGGTTATCGCGCGCTGGCGATCGAGACTGACGCGAATGCCGTCGGCGGTTTGCTCTAACCCCTCAAGCTGCGCCTTGAGCATCAGATGTACGCCCATCTCGGTAAGCCGATGCTGCAGGCGGCTGCTGGCCTCCGGCGGCATCAGCGCCGCCAGCACGCTGGCTGAATTGTCGACTACCGTTACCGCTTTACCGGCACGGCAGAAATCCATCGCCAGTTCACAGCCAATCAGGCCGCCGCCGACGATCAGCACGCGCTTCGCGTCGTGCAGCTGGCTCTGCGCCGCGCCATATTCGCGCTGGCTGTTCAGCGTCAGCATCAGCTCGCGTCCCGGCACCGGCGGGATAAACGGCGTCGCGCCGGTGGCCAGCACCAGTTTGTCGTAGCGCCACTGGTTATCCTGGCTCTTCACTAACCGGTTTTCGGCGTCGATATCGCTTACCCAGGTATGGGGAAACAGACGCAGATTGTACTGCTCGGCGAACTCGCCGGCGCTTTGCAGGGTCAGATCGTCGGCCTTCTGCCCGCGGCTGATGACATGGCTGAGGTCCGGTTTGTTGTACTCATCCATGCTATCGGCGGCGATTAACGTCAGCGGGATTTGCGTATCTTGCTTACGGATATTTTTCACCAGCTGGCGGGCCGCGAAGCCCGAGCCGATGATGACAATGCCATCACTCATTTTGCCTCCGTCGCCAGTACGTCAAAGACATCTTTGCCAAGAGAACACTCAGGGCAGAGGAAATTGTCCGGCACTTCACTCCACGGCGTACCCGGCTGTACATCCTGGTTAGGTTCGCCTTTCGCCGGGTCATAGACCCACTGGCACACGCTGCACTGCATCATGGGACCGAGATCGGCGGCCGCGGCGGCGGCGCAGACGCAATCCTGTGGTTCCGGCGTTGTCGCGGCTTCAGCAACCGGCAGCGGAGAGAGGGCCCACTGGCGGGCGATGTCACGACCGTGTTGGCGGCACAATTCCAGCGCGTCGATATCCGGGCGCCATTTAGCTTTCAGGCTCAGCGACATCTCAAAGCCGGCATCCTGCAGGCGGGTGGACAGGCGGTCTACCGCGCCGCCGCTCCAGCCGTGTGAGCCAAAGGCGCTGGCGCGTTTATTGCGAAAACGCAGCCCGGTCATCTCTTCCACCAGCCCGGCGATTTTCGGCATCATCACGTTGTTCATGGTGGAGGTGCCCACCAGCACGCCTTTCGAGCGGAAAACATTGGTGAGAATGTCGTTTTTGTCGCTGCGGGCGACGTTGAAGATTTTTACCGCTACCCGTGGGTCGACTTCAGTGATCCCCTGAGCGATGGCGTCCGCCATCATGCGGGTGTTATTGGACATGGTGTCGTAGAAGAGGGTGATGCGATCTTCCTGGTAATCCGCCGCCCACTCGAGATATTTCTCGACGATTTGCGTCGGGTTATCGCGCCAGACCACGCCGTGGGAGGTGGCAATCATATCCACCGGCAGGTTGAAGCCGAGGATTTCGGTAATTTTCGGCGTCACCAGGCGGCTGAAGGGCGTCAGGATGTTGGCGTAGTAGCGCTGGCACTGTTCGTACAGTTCAATCTGGTCCACTTCATCGTTGAACAGGTGTTCGTCGCAGTAGTGCTGGCCGAAGGCGTCGTTGCTGAACAGCACCGCGTCGCCGGTCAGGTAGGTCATCATGCTGTCAGGCCAGTGCAGCATCGGCGTTTCCACGAAGATCAGCTGTTTACCATTACCGATATCGAGAGTATCGCCGGTTTTCACCACGTGGAAGTTCCACTCAGGATGATGATGGTGGCCGTTGATCGAGTCGATGGCGTTGGCGGTGCAGTAAATCGGCGTATCCGGGATCTGCATCATCAGTTCGGTCAGCGCACCGGCATGGTCCTCTTCGGCGTGGTTAATGACGATATAGTCGAGGTCAGCCAGATCGATTTCGCTGCGCAGGTTTTGCACGAACTCGCGGCTGAATTTATGATCGACGGTATCGATCAGCACGTTTTTCTCCTCGCGAATGAGATAGCTGTTGTAGCTGCTGCCGCGCAGCGTTTTATATTCGGTGCCGTGGAAATCACGCACTTCCCAATCGCGTTGGCCAACCCAAAGAATGTTATTTTTAACCGCAATAGACATAGCAACCTCAATCAATACAGTGTGTTTAAACTCAGTTGATTGGCTTATATCAAGTTGCGTGCCAACTTTTTAATTCATTGATAATTAGCTATTTTTAATTTTTTCTGATTTTAGTTGCTGTCAAAATGACAATGATTAAAATAGTCGTTATGACAATGTGTATTGTCAAAATGACAATGGAGCGGCAATGAGTTTTTCCGTCGACGAGTTGGCGAGAATCGCCATTGATTTACAAAGCGATATCGGTCATGCCGACCGTTTTTCGCGCCTGATTACTACCCTGCGGCAGATCCTCGGCTGTGATGCCTCGGCGCTGCTGCGCTATGAGGCGCATCAGTTTGTGCCGCTGGCGATCGATGGCCTGGCGCAGGATGTGCTTGGTCGGCGCTTTGCCCTGGAAGGACACCCGCGGCTTGAGGCGATTGCGCGTGCCGGGGATGTGGTGCGCTTCCCGGCGGATAGCGATTTACCCGACCCCTATGACGGGCTGATCCCCGGTCATGAGAGCCTGAAGGTTCACGCCTGCGTTGGCCTGCCGCTGTTCGCCGGGCAGACGCTGATTGGCGCGCTGACCCTTGATGGTATGGATGCCGATCGTTTCGATAGTTTCAGCGATGAAGAGCTGCGGCTGATTGCCGCGCTGGTGGCTGGCGCCTTGAATAACGCGCTGCTCATCGCCCGCCTTGAGGCGCAAAATGTGTTGCCGGTGCAACCGGTGAATGACGCGCAGCCTGAGCGTCAGGAGATTATCGGCCTGTCGGCGCCCATGCTGCAGCTGAAAAAAGAGATCGATATCGTCGCCGCCTCGGATTTAAACGTGCTGATAAGCGGCGAAACCGGCACCGGTAAAGAGCTGGTGGCGAAGGCGGTGCACCAGGGATCGCCGCGAGCCGCCAATCCGCTGGTCTATCTCAACTGCGCGGCGCTGCCGGAAAGCGTGGCGGAGAGCGAGCTGTTCGGCCATGTGAAAGGGGCATTTACCGGGGCTATCAGCAACCGCAGCGGTAAATTTGAGATGGCTGATAACGGCACCCTGTTCCTTGATGAAATCGGCGAACTGTCGCTGGCGTTGCAGGCGAAGCTGCTGCGCGTGTTGCAGTATGGCGATATTCAGCGCGTCGGCGATGACCGCAGCCTGCGGGTCGATGTGCGGGTGCTGGCGGCGACGAACCGCGATCTGCGCCAGGAGGTGGTGGAAGGGCGCTTTCGCGCCGATCTGTACCATCGGCTGAGCGTCTTCCCGCTGTCGGTTCCGGCGCTACGCGAACGGGAAAACGATGTGGTGCTGCTGGCGGGCTATTTCTGTGAGCAGTGCCGCCTGCGGATGGGGCTGGCGCGGGTCATTTTGGCTGAGGCGGCGCGAAACAGGCTGCAGCAGTGGTCCTGGCCGGGCAACGTGCGCGAACTGGAGCATGCTATTCACCGGGCGGTGGTGCTGGCGCGGGCCACCCAGGCCGGTGATGAAGTGGTACTGGAGCCGCAGCATTTCCAGTTTGCTGTGACGGCGCCGATGTTGCCGAATGAGACGGCGGCAGCGGCGCCGGCGACGGAAAACGTCAATTTGCGCGAGGCGACTGACTCTTTTCAGCGAGAAGCGATTAGCCGCGCGCTGGAGGCGAACCAGCGCAACTGGGCGGCGACCGCCCGTGCGCTGGAACTGGACGTCGCCAACCTGCATCGGCTGGCGAAACGTCTGGGGCTTAAAGGATCCCTGCCTGGTAAAAGTTCTGCAGGTTGATGGCGCCGACCAGTTGGCCGTTTTCATCCACGACCGGCGCGGCGCTGATTTTGTGTTTCATCAGCCGCTCTTTGGCTTCCACCGCGCGGCTTTCCGCCTGCAGCGTTACGCCGTTGCGGGTCATCGCCCGAGTGACGCTATCGTTGAGCGTACCGCCAGCAACCAGCCAGCGGCGCAGGTCGCCGTCGGTGAAAACGCCCTGCACGCGGTTGGTTTCATCACATACCGCCACCAGGCCGAGCCCGGTTCGGCTTAGTTCAAGCATGGCGTCCATGACGTTGGCCTCGGCATTGACCCGCGGCACTTCTTCGTCGCGGCGCATCAGGTGATGCACTTTGTTCAGCAGACGCGCGCCGAGGGCGCCCGCCGGGTGGGAACGGGCGAAATCTTCTTCATTGAAACCGCGCGCCTGCATCACCGCCATCGCCAGCGCGTCGCCCAGCATCAGCGTGTTGACGGTGCTGGAGGTCGGCGCCAGATGCATCGGGCAGGCTTCGCGCTCCACGGCGATAT
Source organism: Klebsiella sp. CN_Kp097 (assembly GCF_040064495.1). Classification (NCBI taxonomy): domain Bacteria; kingdom Pseudomonadati; phylum Pseudomonadota; class Gammaproteobacteria; order Enterobacterales; family Enterobacteriaceae; genus Klebsiella; species Klebsiella sp. CN_Kp097. The sequence goes on from NZ_JBEAIL010000033.1 coordinate 110,588, forward strand.
CCAGCACCGCTTTCGCCGCCAGCGCCAGCGGCGAGGTGGATTTGCCGGTCATCGCCAGCAGCGGAATGGATTTCTCTTCCAGCCGCGGCACGATGAGATCCAGCTCTTTCGCGCTACCGGAGTAGGAGATAAACAGCATCACGTCGCGGCTATCGAGCATGCCGAGATCGCCATGCAGAGCTTCCGCCGGATGGACGAAAAAGGCCGGGGTGCCGGTGCTGGCGAAGGTTGCCGCCAGCTTTTTACCGATGTGGCCGGATTTACCGATACCGGAGACAATCAGTTTGCCCTCGCAGTGGATGATGGTTTCCGCCGCGCGGATGAAGTCGTCGCCCAGGCGTTCCGGCAGGCGGCTCGCCTCCTGCAGCTCAAGCATCAGGGTCTGGCGTCCGGCCTCTAACAAAAAGTTACTCATGATGTTCTCCAGTAATAATGACTTCAATACCTTTGGCTTCCAGCGCCCGCTGGAATTCAGGGTCAATATCGGCATCGGTAATCAATTTATCCACGCGTTCAAGACCGCAGACAATGTTGGGACTTTTACGGCCAAACTTGGATGAGTCGGCCATCAGGATCACTTCGCGGGCGGCGTTGCACATCGCCTTACTTACGGTATAGACCTCGTTAAAGGTGGTGACGCCCGCGACCAGATCAATGCCGTCGGTGCCCATAAACAGCTTGTCGAAGCTGAATTGTTCGAAGGCGTTTTCCGCCAGTTGGCCGTGAAAAGAGGCCGATTTTTTACGGAAGGTGCCGCCCGGCATCAGGATGGTCTGCTCGTTATCGAGCTCGGAAAGCGCGTTGACGATATGCAGGCTGTTGGTCATCACCGTGATGTTATTGAAGCGGCTCAGCAACGGCACCATCTGCAGCACGGTGCTGCCGGCGTCGAGGATAAGTGAATCGCCATCGTGGATGTATCGCACGGCGGCCTCGGCAATCTGCGCTTTCTTGTGGGTGTTGATCAGCGTCTTGTGGTCGATAGGCGGGTCGGCCTCGTCTTTATTTAACACTACGCCGCCGTAGGTGCGGATGACGGTCCCGGCATTCTCCAGAATCACCAGATCCTTGCGGATTGTGGTGCCGGTGGTGTCGAAGTGTTGCGCCAGCTCTTCGACCGAGCATTTGCCCTGCGATTGCAGGTACTCGAGAATGGCTGCCTGGCGCTGACGTGGTTTCATAGGCGTTGTATCCTGCGTTTAAGTTTCGAAGTGATAATTTCGCAAGATATTAACTTTCACAACGAAATTATGCATGTTTCGGATTAAGCGCTAATGATAGTGCATTCTGACAGAGCGGATCATTGGGAAAGATCACATCAGGCTGCAATTCCTCGAGATGTTTACCGCTAAGCGTGGGGATTTTTTGCGGACTGGCGAAGACGGTGAGTCCCTTCATCAACAGCGTATCGCAAATACGATCGTTTTCATCGACGGCGATAGCGACAATCGCGCGCGGTTTAAAGCGCCCGGAGGAGCGGCCGACGCCGACGCGGCCCTGCTGGCAAAGGCTATCAAAGGCGTGATTGAAGCGGCGGATCTGCCAGCCGCCGAACGCCAGTTGGCAAAGCCAGGCAATAGCGGCGACGGTAATGAGTGCGGTAACCATAATGTCTCCTGAAGGTGTGATGCCGGGTACAACCCGGGTACCGTTTTTTGTCGGGTGGCGGCTAACGCCTTACCCGACCTACAGTTTTGTTGCCCGGATAAGCGCAGCGCCATCCGGGAACCTTTTAAAACATCACCTGGCCGCCGGTGACGTTAATCGACTGCCCGGTGCAGTACGATGCCTGCGGGCTGGCGTAGAACATCAACACGTTCAGCACATCCTGGTAATCGCAGCCGCGTTTCAACGGCACCTTATCGATGTAGTACTGCTCGACTTCGCTCTCATCAATGCCGAGCTTGGTGGCGTACTGCGGCAGCAGCGACTGGAACATCGGTGATTTCAACAGATTGCCGAGCATCAGCGAATGCACGGTAATGCCGTATTCCGCCAGATCCAGCGCCAGCGACTGGGTCAGCCCGACGCCGCCGAACTTCGCCGCGCTATAGCCTGAGTTATGCTTACTGCCGACTTTGCCGGATTTCGAGTTGATCTGAATGATGCGACCTTTAATGCCATCGCGGATCATCAGCCGTGAGAACTCGCGGGCGCAGAGGAAATAGCCCACCAGGTTGACCTGCAGCGAGCGGTCAAAATCGCCCAGCGCGAAGTCGCTAATAAAGGCGGCCTTAGCGATACCGGCGCTGTAGACCAGGAGATCGACGCGCGTGAAAATCACATCCACGCCGTGAGCCAGCGCCGTGACGCTGGCTTCGCTGGTGGCGTCGGCGCCGAAGCCGTATGCCGTACCTTCGCCATATTCAGCGTTGATCTCCTGGGCGACGCGGCTGGCTTTTTCACTTTGGATATCGACCACCGCCACGCGGTAGCCCTCGGCGGCCAGACCGCGGCACAGAAACTCTCCTAAGGTTTGTCCGCCACCAATGACAACAGCAACCTGATTCATCTTTCTCTCCTTCTAAGCAACAAATTTCAGTACACAGCCGGTCGCGATGGCGTCCGGTACCGGGCCCGCGACGTGAACGGTTCCGGGAAACTCCGCCTGACGATGGCCGTCAAAGCGCAGGGTGATGTGGCCCAGCTCGCGCAGGTTTTGCTCGGCGACCTCGCCGACGGCGGTCACCGGATAACGCCTGTCGCCGAGCTGTAGCTCTGCGCCCGGGCGCAGCTCGCCGCACAGCTCGCCGTGGCTGTGAATAAAGCAATACTCTTCGATATCCGCCGGGGCGCCCTCGCGGAAGGTAATGAGCATCTGTTCTTCCAGCGCTGTCGCCGCGCTGGCGCCGATACGGGTAATAGTGGTGTGGTAAATGACGGTCATCTTCAGGAACCTCTTATTGGTAAATAAATCCGGAAACGAACCACGCGATCAGCACGGTTGGCGCGCCGGTGAGGAAGCGGCTGACCAGCACCGACGGCACGCCGACGCGTACGGTATCCTGACGGGCTTCGGCCAGCGACAGGCCTACCGGGATAAAATCGCAGGCGGCCTGGGCATTAATGGCAAACAGCGCGGGCAGGGCGAGATGCGGTGGAATGTTGCCAAGGCCGATCTGGACGCCAATCAGCACGCCGATCACCTGGGCTATCACCGCGCCGGGGCCGAGAAACGGCGATAACAACGGAAAGGAGCAGATCAGCGCCAGCGTCACCAGCCCCAGCGGATGGCTGGCGAGCGGCGCCAGGCCGTGGGCAATCCAGTCGCCGATGCCGGAGGCCATGATGATGCCGATCAGCGCCGAGACGAAGGCCATAAACGGCAGAATGGTTTTCAGCACCGTATCAATGGTGTCGCGCCCGGCCTGGAACAGCACCGCGACCACCGAACCCATCCCCATCCCGACCTTAGCCAGCAGGCCGTCGCTCTGTTCGGTAATCTTCTTGCTAGCATCGTAATCGCGGCCCGCGGCGGGGAGTGGTTGCACTGCCGTCTCGCCGCTATCTTCCAGCAGTTTGATGTTCTCTTCTTTTACTCCGGAGACGTAAATATCTTCGACGATATACTGCGCCAGCGGCCCGGATTTACCGGTGGCGTGGATGTTGATGGTCGGAATACGGCGCTTCGGGTAGAGGCCGCAGCGCAGGGTGCCGCCGCAGTCAATAATAGCGATGCCAATTTCGCTTTCCGCCGGTTCACCTTCTTTAAATCCATCAACCGCCTGCCAGCCGGTCAGGCTGGCGAGCGTATCGACGATCGCCGGGCGGGTGCCTGCGGTGATATAGACAATCTTTTTGCCCTCAACAACGTCGAGTTCAAGCGGGCCGCCCCAACCGCCGGTTCCTTTTTCAATATGAATACGGGTCATGATGTCGCTCCTGACAGATGCACTTTCTGGTCAAGTTGAATCGCCATTTTTCTTTCGAAAATAGAGGTGGTCAGGTCGGTGACCCAGCCGCGGAAGAAGTTGGTTACCAGGCCAACCAGCAGGTAGCTCACCGCCAGCGGGCCAAGCGGCAGGCCCAGCGTGGTGAGGCCGTTGGCGATACCGAGATAGACAAACAGCTCGCCGGGGTTGATGTGCGGAAACAGCCCGTTCATCGAATGACAGCTATAGGAGGCCGCCGCGTAGTAGCTCGGTTTGTATTTCTCCGGCATAAAGCGGCCAAGGCTTAAGGTCATGGGGTTGCAGAAGACAAAGGTACCGATGCAGGGCAACAGCAGGTAACGGGTAAGCGGGTTGCCGGCGCAGCGCTGCGCCAGCTTTTCGATCCGCTGTTGGCCGATAAAGTTGATCAGCGCGTTCATGATCACCAGCAGGCTTATCAGCAGCGGCAGGATCCCGGTCACCATACCGGTAAACACCTCGCCGCCTTTCTGAAACAGGCCGATGAACCACTCAGCGCCGTGGGTAACGATTTCAATCATTGTTCTCTCCTTCAGCGTGTTATTTTTCTTGCTAACTGGAGGCTGATTTTAATCACTTTGAAAGGTTTAAAAGTGTTAAATTGATCGCAAAATGAAAGATAAATATTTTATTTTGAAAGTTTGTGCGCGATGAGTGAAAAAATTAACGTGCGGATCGAATGCGGAGAACGTGCAAAAAAAGAACTATTTTGTCTGCAAATGTATTGCCGCTTCCTTGTTGGCGGGCGCATGCTTTACCATAATTACCCTTTGCCGATTTTGTTAAATGGAATTCCCATGTTGAAGCGTCGCTATCTGGCTTTACTCCCTTTATGTGCACTTCTGGCTGCCTGTAGCAGCAAACCTAAGACCCCCGCGGAAGCGGAGATGGCGAGCGGCACCGGCGGCTTTTTGCTGGAACCGCAGCATAACGTGATGCAGATGGGCGGCGATTTCGCCAATAACCCAGCGGCGGCGCAGTTCATCGATAAGATGGTGGCGAAGCACGGCTTCGATAGACAGCAGCTCCAGGAGATCCTGTCGCAGGCTAAGCGCCTGGACTACGTGCTGCGACTGATGGATCGCCAGGCGCCGAGCGGGCTGCCGCCGACCGGGCCAAACGGCGCCTGGTTACGCTATAAGAAACAGTTTATTACGCCGGATAACGTGCAGAACGGCGTGGTGTTCTGGAACCAGTATCAGGACGCGCTGAACCGCGCGTATCAGGTCTACGGCGTACCGCCGGAAATCATCGTCGGCATTATCGGCGTGGAAACCCGTTGGGGCCGGGTGATGGGCAAAACCCGCATCCTCGATGCGCTGGCGACGCTGTCGTTTAACTATCCGCGCCGCGCTGAATACTTCTCCTCTGAGCTGGAAACCTTCCTGCTGATGGCGCGCAGCGAAAGCGATGACCCGCTGGATCTGAAAGGCTCCTTTGCCGGCGCGATGGGCTACGGCCAGTTTATGCCGTCGTCGTATAAGCAATACGCGGTGGACTTCAACGGCGACGGTCATATCAACCTGTGGGATCCGGTTGATGCCATCGGTAGCGTGGCGAACTACTTTAAACAGCACGGTTGGGTGAGCGGCGATACCGTCGCGGTGCAGGCGCTGGGCCAGGCGCCGGGTCTGGATAACGGCTTTAAAACCAAATACAGCGTTTCACAGCTGTCGGCGGCGGGATTAACCCCAACGCAGCCGCTTGGCAACCATCAGCAGGCCAGTCTGCTGCGGCTGGATATCGGCACCGGGTACCAGTACTGGTATGGTCTGCCGAACTTCTACACTATCACCCGATATAACCACAGCACCCACTACGCGATGGCTGTCTGGCAGCTGGGGCTGGCGGTTTCGCAGGCCCGCGGCGGGTATTGATCCTTTCATCCAGCCGACAGATTTCGAGTTCCCCGGATGGCGGCGCGTAGCGCCTTATCCGGGCTACGGTCTGGTATCCGGTTGGTAGCCCCGGGACGCCGCGCTTATCCATCCGTTTTTTCCCTTCTGCATGCCTTTTGTTGACCTTTGTTACATTTCCTCTTGCTGACGCAGATTTACATTCTTTTCTGAATCCCATATTGTTATGTTATAACATTTTATTGGGGCGGGAATATGTTCACATCGGTTTTTATGGCATCCGGCGCGGCGCGCGTGGCAATCGCCTGCGGACTGCTGGCGGCGCTATGGCTGGCCACATGGTGGGCGGTGGCGCTGCCATGATTGAGTTGGATCATATGGTTGCCGGGTATGAAGGCATGGCAATCACTCCGGCGATGAGCGGCGTGATTGCGGCGGGAAGCCTGACGGCGATTGTCGGGCTTAATGGCTGCGGTAAATCGACGCTGCTGAAAACGCTGGCTGGATTTATTCCGCCGGTTAGCGGCCGGCTGAACTGGCGCAAAGGGCGGCCCGTGGTTGGCTGGCTGGCGCAGCGCCATGCCCTGGAATCACAGTTTCCGCTGCTGGTGCGCGATGTCGTGAGTCAGGGGGCCTGGCCGCGGGTCTCGCTGCTGCGCGGCTTGGGCGGCGACGAGCGTCGGCGCATCGCCGCGGCGCTCGAGCGGGTGGGGATCAGCGCGCTGGCTAATACGCCAATTGAAGAGCTCTCGGGCGGCCAGTTCCAGCGCATGCTCTTTGCCAGGGTGATGGTGCAACAGGCGCCGCTGGTGATGTTGGACGAGCCGTTTACCGGCGTCGATGAGGCCACCAGCCGCGAGTTGATGGCGCTTATCGTCGATATGCACCGCCAGGGGCAAACGATACTGGCGGTGCTGCACGATAACCAGTGCGTGGCCGATTTCTTTCCCGAGACGCTGCTGCTTGAACCCCAGCACGCGCGCTGGGGCGAGACGTCAAGCGTGCTTCCCGCCTTCAACACCGCGAGGCAGGCATGATCTGGCATACCTTTTTTCAACCTTTTATTGAATTTGGCTTTATGCGCCGGGCGCTGGTGGTGTGCTTCGCGCTGTCGCTGAGCACCACCATGTTAGGCGTGCTATTGCTGCTGCGACGGATGAGCCTGATGGGCGATGCGCTGTCGCACGCCATTCTGCCGGGAGTGGCGGCGGGTTATCTCCTTAACGGCATGTCGCTGCTGGCGATGAGCGTTGGCGGATTTATCGCCGGGATCGCGGTGGCGCTGGTGGCGGGGTGGGTCAGCCGGCGAACGCCGCTGAAAGAGGACGCCAGTTTTGCCGGGTTTTACCTCGGCTCGCTGGCCCTTGGCGTCACGCTGGTCTCGCTGCGCGGCTCCAGCGTCGATCTGCTGCACCTGCTGTTCGGTTCGATTCTGGCGGTGGATAGCGACGCGGCGTTCTTTGTCACCGGCGTGGCGAGCCTGACGCTACTGTGCATTGCGCTGTTTTATCGCGGGCTGGTTAGCGAGGCGTTCGATAGCGCCTGGCTACAGGTCAACGCGCGGCGGCTACCGGCGCTGCTGCACGGCCTGTTTCTCGCGCTATTGGTACTGAACCTGGTGGCGGGGTTTCAGGTGCTCGGCACGTTAATGGCGGTAGGGCTGATGATGTTGCCCGCGGTAGCGGCGCGCTGCTGGGCACGAACGCTGCCGGGCATTTTGTTGCTGGCGGCGGCGATCGGCGCGTTTTGCGCCTGGATGGGATTGAGCCTTTCGTGGGCAGTGAATTTACCCGCCGGGCCCGCCATCGTGCTGACCGCCAGCGTACTGTTTTTTATTTCAGTGTTTTTTGGCACGCGCAGCCGGCTGGTTGTTGGCTGGCGCAAATTAATGGGGTAAGGAAATGATGAAACGAAGTGCAGTGGTGATGGCGTTAGCCGTGGGGCTGATGGCGCAGGGGGCGATAGCAAAAACGCTGAACGTGGTAAGCAGCTTTTCGGTGCTGGGCGATATGGTGCAGCAGGTCGGCGGCGAGCATGTTCATGTCGATACGCTGGTAGGGCCGGATGGCGATCCGCACACCTTTGAACCTTCACCGAAGGATAGCGCGCTGCTCAGCAAAGCCGACGTGGTGGTGGTCAACGGGCTTGGTCTGGAAGGGTGGCTGGATCGGCTGGTGAAAGCGTCCGGTTTTAAGGGCGAATTAGTGGTGGCGTCAAAAGGGGTTAAGACGCATACCCTTGATGAAGACGGTAAAACGGTGACCGATCCGCACGCCTGGAATAGCGCCGCTAATGGCGCGTTGTACGCGCAGAATATCCTTGATGGCCTGGTGAAAGCCGACCCGCAGGATAAAGCGGCGCTCCAGAGCCGCGGTAAGCGTTATATCGAGCAGCTGACGGCAATTGACGGCTGGGCGAAGGCGCAGTTTAGCGCCATCCCGCAGGTGAAGCGTAAAGTGCTGACCAGCCATGATGCTTTCGGCTATTTTGGCCGCGCTTACAACGTGACGTTCCTTGCGCCGCAGGGACTCTCATCCGAGAGCGAAGCTAGCGCGGCGCAGGTGGCGGCGTTGATTAAGCAAATCAAAGCCGATGGCGTGCATACCTGGTTTATGGAGAACCAGCTGGACCCGCGTCTGGTGCAGCAAATCGCTGGCGCGACGGGGGCGCAACCGGGCGGCGAACTCTATCCGGAAGCGCTGTCTAAGCCGGGCGGCGTGGCCGATAGCTACGTTAAAATGCTGCGCCATAACGTCGAGCTCATCGTCAATAGTATGAAGTAACGGGTTGTCTGGTCGTCCTGGTTGCAGCGGGACGGCCCATTTTTGGATCCCCCCTCGTAAAATCACCAGCTCGTCCCCATATCTCTGCCGAAAGTGCTATCTTTGATGGCCTCTTTATCTGGCTTAAGCGGGGCGAAAATGACCGATTCAGAATTAATGCAGCTAAGCGAACAGGTTGGGCTGGCGCTGAAAGCGCAGGGCGCGACGGTGACCACCGCGGAGTCCTGCACCGGCGGCTGGATAGCCAAAGCGCTGACCGATATTGCCGGTAGCTCAGCGTGGTTTGAGCGCGGTTTCGTGACCTATAGCAACGAAGCCAAATCGCAGATGATTGGCGTGAGCGAAGTGACGTTACTGGATAACGGCGCGGTGAGCGAACCGGTGGTTGTCGAGATGGCAATTGGCGCGCTACGCGCGGCGCGCGCCACCTATGCGGTATCGGTCAGCGGTATCGCCGGCCCGGACGGCGGCAGCGCGGAGAAGCCCGTCGGCACCGTGTGGTTCGGTGTCGCCTGTGCGAACGGGCAGGGCGTGACCCGCCGCGAATGCTTTGCCGGAGACCGCGAAGCGGTGCGTTGTCAGGCGACGGCCTATGCGTTAAATCTGCTCTGGCAACAATTTCTACAAAATACTTGATACTGTATGACCATACAGTATAATTGCCTCAACTGAACAAATATTAACGGCGAAGCGAACGCGCTTCACCTCGCATGACAGGAGTAACAATGGCGATCGACGAAAACAAACAGAAAGCGTTGGCGGCAGCACTGGGCCAGATCGAAAAGCAATTCGGTAAAGGCTCCATCATGCGCCTGGGTGAAGACCGTTCCATGGACGTGGAAACCATCTCCACCGGTTCGCTTTCTCTGGATATCGCGCTCGGCGCAGGCGGTCTGCCAATGGGCCGTATCGTTGAGATCTACGGGCCGGAATCATCGGGTAAAACTACCCTGACGCTGCAAGTTATCGCCGCAGCGCAGCGTGAAGGCAAAACCTGTGCGTTCATCGATGCCGAACACGCGCTGGATCCGGTATATGCCCGCAAGCTGGGCGTTGATATCGACAACCTGCTGTGCTCCCAGCCGGATACCGGCGAGCAGGCGCTGGAAATCTGTGACGCGCTGGCGCGTTCCGGCGCGGTAGACGTTATCGTCGTCGACTCCGTGGCGGCGCTGACGCCGAAGGCGGAAATCGAAGGCGAAATCGGCGACTCTCACATGGGCCTCGCGGCGCGTATGATGAGCCAGGCGATGCGTAAACTGGCTGGTAACCTGAAGCAGTCCAACACGCTGCTGATCTTCATCAACCAGATCCGTATGAAAATCGGCGTGATGTTCGGTAACCCGGAAACCACCACCGGTGGTAACGCGCTGAAGTTCTACGCTTCCGTGCGTCTGGACATTCGCCGCATCGGCGCGGTGAAAGAGGGCGACAACGTTGTCGGCAGCGAAACCCGCGTGAAAGTGGTGAAAAACAAAATCGCCGCGCCGTTCAAACAGGCTGAATTCCAGATCCTCTACGGTGAAGGCATCAACTTCTTCGGCGAGCTGGTTGACCTCGGCGTGAAAGAGAAGCTGATTGAAAAAGCGGGCGCCTGGTATAGCTACAACGGCGACAAAATCGGTCAGGGTAAAGCGAACGCAATCTCCTGGCTGAAAGATAACCCGGCGGCGGCGAAAGAAATTGAGAAGAAAGTTCGCGAACTGCTGCTCAACAACCAGGACTCCACGCCGGACTTCGCGGTTGACGGCAACGACGCAGAAGAAACCGAACAAGATTTCTGATATCGTCTAAAAGAGTGACAAAGGGCTGCTGATGCGGCCCTTTTGCTTTTCTTAGATTATCGAGGTGCCTGTGACTGAGACTTCACCACGCCGCTCCGGCTATGCGCGTCTGTTGGATCGCGCAATTCGTATTCTGGCGATGCGCGATCATAGCGAACAGGAGCTGCGGCGTAAGCTGGCGGCGCCGGTAATGAGTAAAAACGGCCCTGAAAAGCTGGACATTACGCCGGAAGAGCTCGAACAGGTTGTCGGCTGGTGCCTGGAAAACCGCTATCTTGATGACCAGCGTTTTGTTCGCCAGTTTATTGCCAGCCGGAGCCGCAAGGGCTATGGGCCGGCACGTATCCGCCAGGAGTTGAATCAAAAGGGCATTGGCCGCAGCGACATCGAAAGCGCGATGCGCGAGTGTGAAATCGACTGGGCGGCGCTGGCGAAAGAGCAGGCGCAGCGTAAATACGGCGAACCGTTACCTTCCGCTTTTACTGAAAAAGTTAAAATCCAGCGATTTTTGCTGTACCGCGGCTATCTGATGGAAGATATCCAGGAAATCTGGCGAAATTTTGCAGATTGACCCATCGGGGATTTTACTTCCCTCTAAAGAAAACTTATCTTATTCCCACTTTATTCCGTCGGGCCGCTGCTTGTGATTGCATAATCAGCGTCCAGGGCGATTATTCCTTATACACAAAATCATTCAAGCTGCATCACGGCGGCAAGAGAGAACAGCTTCTGGGGCGTACGTGAGTTCACTACCGGGAGAGGACGTTCCGCCAGGTCAGAGGCGACTTGAAGGATGAAGTGTAGCTTGATTTCAGGATAATTATGAGCAAGAGCACCGCTGAGATCCGTCAGGCGTTTCTCGACTTTTTCCATAGTAAGGGACATCAGGTAGTTGCCAGCAGCTCCCTGGTGCCGCACAACGATCCGACCCTGCTGTTTACCAACGCCGGGATGAACCAGTTCAAGGATGTCTTCCTTGGTCTCGACAAACGTAATTATTCGCGCGCGACCACCGCGCAGCGTTGCGTGCGTGCGGGCGGTAAACACAACGATCTGGAAAACGTCGGTTACACCGCGCGTCACCACACCTTTTTCGAAATGCTGGGCAACTTCAGCTTCGGCGATTACTTCAAGCAGGATGCCATCAAATACGCATGGGAACTGCTGACCGGTGAGAACTGGTTCGCCCTGCCGAAAGAAAAACTGTGGGTTACCGTTTACGAGACCGATGACGAAGCTTTCGACATCTGGGCCAATGAAGTGGGCGTTCCGCGCGAGCGTATTATCCGCATCGGCGACAACAAAGGCGCGCCGTTTGCTTCTGATAACTTCTGGCAGATGGGCGATACCGGTCCGTGCGGCCCATGCACCGAAATCTTCTTTGACCATGGCGACCACATCTGGGGCGGCCCTCCGGGAAGCCCGGAAGAAGATGGTGACCGTTACATTGAGATCTGGAACATCGTCTTCATGCAGTTCAACCGTCAGGCTGACGGTACCATGGAGCCGCTGCCGAAGCCTTCCGTTGATACCGGTATGGGGCTGGAGCGTATTGCCGCTGTACTGCAGCACGTTAATTCCAACTATGACATCGACCTGTTCCGCAACCTGATTGCGAGCGTGGCGAAAGTCACCGGCGCGACCGATCTGACTAATAAGTCGCTGCGCGTTATTGCCGATCACATTCGTTCCTGCGCATTCCTGATTGCTGATGGCGTGATCCCGTCGAATGAAAACCGCGGCTACGTGCTGCGTCGAATCATTCGCCGCGCGATTCGCCACGGCAACATGCTGGGCGCGAAGGACACCTTCTTCTGGAAACTGGTTGCTCCGCTTATCGACGTGATGGGCGCTGCCGGTGAAGAGCTGAAACAGCAGCAGGCTCTGGTTGAGCAGGTGCTGAAAACCGAAGAAGAGCAGTTTGCGCGCACACTGGAGCGTGGACTGGCGCTGCTGGATGAGGAACTGTCGAAGCTTAAAGGCGACACGCTGGACGGCGAAACCGCCTTCCGTCTGTATGACACCTATGGTTTCCCGGTTGACCTGACTGCGGATGTCTGCCGCGAGCGCAACATCAAGGTTGACGAAGCAGGCTTTGAAGCCGCGATGGAAGAGCAGCGCCGCCGCGCACGTGAGTCCAGCGGTTTCGGCGCTGACTATAACGCGATGATTCGCGTTGACGGCGCATCGGAATTTAAAGGCTACGATCATCTGGAGCTGAACGGCAAAGTTACTGCGCTGTTCATCGACGGCAAAGCGGTTGATAGCGTCAGCGCGGGTCAGGATGCGGTTGTAGTCCTTGACCAGACGCCGTTCTATGCGGAATCCGGCGGTCAGGTAGGCGATAAAGGCGAACTGAAAGGCGCTGGCTTCTCCTTCGCGGTCAGCGATACGCAGAAGTACGGCCAGGCTATTGGTCATATCGGTAAAGTCGCCAGCGGTTCCCTGAAAGTGGGTGACGCGGTGCAGGCCGATGTCGATCAGGCTCGCCGTCAGCGTATCCGTCTCAACCACTCCGCGACGCACCTGATGCACGCGGCGCTGCGCCAGGTCCTCGGTACCCACGTGGCGCAGAAAGGCTCACTGGTTAACGATAAAGCGCTGCGTTTTGACTTCTCGCATTTTGAAGCGATGAAGCCGGAAGAGATTCGTGCGGTAGAAGATCTGGTCAACGCGCAGATCCGTCGTAACCTGGCTATCGAAACCAATATCATGGATATCGATGCCGCCCGTGAATCCGGCGCTATGGCGCTGTTTGGCGAGAAATACGACGATCGCGTTCGCGTACTGCGGATGGGCGATTTCTCCACCGAGCTGTGCGGCGGTACTCACGCGGCGCGTACCGGTGATATCGGCCTGTTCCGTATTACCTCTGAATCTGGTACCGCCGCAGGCGTGCGCCGTATTGAAGCGGTGACCGGCGAAGGGGCGATTGCCAGCCTGCATGCGCAGAGCGATCAGCTCAGCGATATCGCGCAGCTGCTGAAGGGCGATAGCCACAGCATCGGCGATAAAGTTCGCGCGGCGCTTGAGCGTACCCGTCAGTTGGAAAAAGAGCTGCAGCAGCTGAAAGAGCAGGCTGCAGCGCAGGAGAGCGCTAATCTCTCCAGTAAAGCCGAAGAAATTAACGGCGTTAAGCTGCTGGTCAGCGAGCTGGCCGGCGTTGAGCCGAAAATGCTGCGTACCATGGTTGATGATCTGAAAAACCAGCTCGGTTCGACGGTCGTTGTATTAGCTACGGTAGCGGATGGTAAGGTTTCTCTGATTGCAGGTGTGTCTAAGGATGTGACAGACCGCGTGAAAGCAGGGGAGCTGGTTGGTATGGTCGCCCAGCAGGTGGGCGGTAAAGGGGGCGGTCGTCCGGATATGGCGCAAGCCGGCGGTACCGATGCGTCTGCTCTCCCTGCTGCGTTAGCCAGTGTGAAAGGCTGGGTCAGCGCAAAACTGTAATAACTATAAACGCATTTACCCTAAATAATTCGAGTTGCAGGAAGGCGGCGACGCAGCGAATCCCCAGGAGCTTACTCAAGTAAGTGACTGGGGTGAGCGAGGAAAGCCAACACACATGCAACTTGAAGTATGACGGGTATAGGTGCCGTAACCAGAGGGTTACGGCACCTTGCGTCATAAGTACTGATAACGATAAAGTCGGGTTGAAGTTGTGTAGATCGGCTAAACTTAGGTTTAACAGAATGTGATGCCGTGACTGCTTACACCGCGAGGTGTTTGTCATCGCTTACTTTTTGGCGTTATATGATGGATAATGCCGGGATGCGAGAGACCCGACTCTTTTAATCTTTCAAGGAGCAAAGAATGCTGATTCTGACTCGTCGAGTTGGTGAGACCCTCATGATTGGAGATGAGGTCACTGTGACAGTTTTAGGGGTTAAGGGTAACCAGGTACGTATTGGTGTCAACGCCCCTAAAGAAGTCTCTGTACATCGTGAAGAAATCTACCAGCGTATCCAGGCTGAAAAATCCCAGCAGTCCAGTTACTAAGCTTTCCGCGCCTCGCTTTATTGTGAGGCGCATCCCTCCGGCGGTCGTTTTTCTCTTTTCTTCTCCTGTTTCTTCTCTCGCGACAACCTCTCTTTTGTTTTTATTCGCCGTACGTCATTTTTCGTTGTCGCTTTTGAATGGCCGTAAAGGGCTATTTCCTGTTGATAAAATACTCTTTTTGCCGTTTTTGCAGGCTAATTGCGCGTGAAGTGTGCAAACGGAAAAAGCTCTCGAAAAATTGTTTGACTTATAAGTCTCAGAAAGTAATATGTGCGCCATCGCAGCGACGAAGAGCAGAAACAAGTTCTTCGAAGCACTCGCAAGAGGCGTGTTGTGTGGTGAGGTGGCCGAGAGGCTGAAGGCGCTCCCCTGCTAAGGGAGTATGCGGTCAAAAGCTGCATCCGGGGTTCGAATCCCCGCCTCACCGCCATTTTGCATCCGTAGCTCAGCTGGATAGAGTACTCGGCTACGAACCGAGCGGTCGGAGG
>NZ_JBEAIL010000034.1:0-119775 GCF_040064495.1 Klebsiella sp. CN_Kp097
CATGTCACTTTGAGTGCCCACACAGATTGTCTGATAAATTGTTAAAGAGCAGTGCAACGCGGCTTTCAGCTCACCGTTGCGAGGTCACGTATATTACGTTTTCCTCATTCAGAGTCAAGCGTTTATTTTCACTTTTCTCTGTCGGTTTTCAGCGTTGTTATTTACCGCTGAAACCCTGCTGACCCGGCGGCTTGCTTGCCGTTGTTCCGTGTCAGTGGAGGCGCATTATAGGGAGTTCTGAGACGTTGACAAGCCCTGTTTTCAAAAAACTTTTCAACCGTCTCTTTTTTCACCAAAGGCGGTGTCAAAACCGTAAAAAATCGCCCTTTTGCTGTTTTAACCACCGAAACAAGCCGCCAGGTGGCATACTGATGAAGTAGAAAAGAGAAAGGAACGGCATTTATGTCTATAAGCGCACAGCAGCTGGCGGCACAAAAAAACATCTCCTGGGTCATCGCGGAGAAGATCGCCCAAAAAATTCTCACCGGCGAATATCCGCCAGAGAGCATTCTTCCTGGTGAAATGGAGCTGGGCGAACAGTTTGGCGTGAGCCGGACGGCAGTACGAGAAGCGGTAAAAACGCTGGCAGCGAAAGGCATGCTGCTTCCGCGCCCGCGTATCGGAACTCGCGTTCTGGCACGCAGCAGCTGGAACTTTCTGGATAAAGAGCTGCTTGCCTGGTGGCTGACGGAAGATAATTTTGCCGAGGTGGTTAGCCATTTTCTGGTGATGCGCAGCAGCCTGGAGCCTCAGGCCTGTTTTCTGGCGGCGATAAACGGCACCTCCGAGCAGAAAGCGCAGCTCAATACGCTAATGGAAGAAATGATCGAGCTGAAAAGACATTTTATCCGCGAACGCTGGATTGAAGTCGATATGGCCTGGCATGAACATATTTATGCGATGAGCGGCAACCCGTTTCTCACCTCTTTCGCGTCGTTATTCCATTCGGTATATCAGACCTATTTCACCTCGATTACGCAAAATGAAGTCGTTAAACTCGATCTACACCAGGCTATTGTTGACGCCATTCAGGAAAGCGACGGTCCACGCGCGCAGCTTGCCTGCCAGACATTATTGAACACCCCAAACCACACAGGTAAATAAAGAAGGAAATGGCATGACCGGGAAGAAAGGGCTGAGTATGGCCGGACTGCCATGGATTGCGGCCATGGCTTTCTTTATGCAGGCGCTGGACGCCACTATTCTTAATACCGCGCTTCCCGCGATTGCGCATAGCCTCGGTCACTCCCCGCTGGCGATGCAATCCGCCATTATCAGCTACACCCTGACGGTAGCGATGCTGATTCCGGTGAGCGGCTGGTTGGCCGATCGCTTTGGCACCCGCAAGGTCTTTATCGTTGCCGTTAGCCTGTTTACCCTGGGCTCCCTCGCCTGCGCGCTTTCCACTTCGCTTCCCGAATTGGTTGTCTTCCGCGTCATCCAGGGGATCGGCGGCGCAATGATGATGCCGGTTGCGCGCCTGGCGCTGTTACGCGCCTATCCGCGTAGCGAACTGCTGCCGGTACTCAACTTCGTTACCATGCCCGGACTGGTCGGCCCCATCCTCGGCCCTGTACTCGGCGGCGTGTTAGTCACCTGGGCCAGTTGGCACTGGATTTTCTTGATTAACATCCCGATTGGCATCATCGGCATTCTCTACGCCCGCAAATATATGCCGGACTTCACCACGCCCCGCCGTCGTTTCGACACCAGCGGTTTTGTGCTTTTTGGTTTAAGCCTGGTGCTGTTCTCCAGTGGTATTGAGCTCTTTGGCGAGAAAATCGTCGCCAGCTGGATAGCGCTGGCCGTCATCGCCCTGAGCGTCGTGCTCATGCTGGCCTATATTCGGCATGCTCGTCGCCATCCCACTCCGCTGATTTCGCTCTCTCTATTTAAGACCCATACCTTCTCTGTCGGGATCGCCGGTAACCTGGCGACACGGTTAGGTACCGGCTGCGTGCCGTTCCTGATGCCGCTGATGCTACAAGTCGGTTTCGGCTACCCGGCCATTATCGCCGGCTGCATGATTGCGCCGACGGCCATCGGCTCGATAATCGCCAAGTCGACCGTCACGCAGATCCTGCGCTGGTTTGGTTATCGCAAAACGTTGGTGGGAGTCACCATCTTTATTGGTTTGATGATCGCGCAGTTTGCGCTGCAGTCGCCGGGAATGCCGCTGTGGCTGCTACTACTGCCGCTATTTGTACTGGGGATGGCGATGTCCACGCAGTTCACCTCGATGAACACCATTACGCTTGCTGATTTAACCGATGACAATGCCAGTAGCGGCAACAGCCTGCTCGCGGTAACCCAGCAGCTGTCGATTAGCCTTGGCGTAGCCATCAGCGCGGCGGTTCTGCGTTTTTATGAAGGGTTTGATAACGCCAGTACCATCGAACAATTCCACTATACCTTTATCACGATGGGTGCGATCACCGTGGTGTCAGCGTTGATGTTTATGCTGCTCAGAGCCAAAGATGGCCGCAACCTGATAACGGAGCGGCACAAGCACTAAGCTGAACCGCGAATCACCAGCTCTGGAGTGAGCTGCACGCGCTGCTGTTTTTGCCCGGGATCCGCCATGCGGTGAATCAGCACATCGATAGCGAGCTCTCCCAGTTCATCTTTAGGTTGATGAATGGTGGTGAGCGGCGGGGTCATATAGCGCGCCAGTTCAATATCGTCATACCCCACCAGCGCCATATCCTGCGGAATATGCAACCCGGACTGATACAGCGCCTGATACGCGCCGACCGCCATCGCATCATTACCGACAAAGACCGCCTGCGGCCGTGGCGTTAACGCCAGCAGTTGCTGCATCGCAGTAAAACCGCCGCCAAATTCAAAATCGCTGGTAATGACATAACCTTCGGCGACATCCAGCCCGGCGCGCGCCATCGCCGCATGATAGCCCTCCAGCCGCAGTCGCGACGGCGTTTTATCCAGCGGCCCGGCAATGCAGGCAATACGGGTATGACCGCGATCGATCAGATACTGGGTCGCCATATCGCCACCGAGCAACGAATTATCCTGAATGAGATCGCTGTCGCCGTCGAACGGAGCCCAATCCATCATCACCGTCGGCACCGACGGATAACGCTGCATGATTTCCTGGGAAGGTTGATGCGTTTCGGTGCACAGCAGCAGCAGACCATCGACGCGTTTTTGCATCAGCGTTTCCAGATTGCGATTCATCCGCTGCTCATCGCCTTCGGTATTACATAGCACCAGGCTGTAGCCGCGCTCGAAACAGCTGCGTTCCACGCCGCGCACCAGCTCCGAATAAAACGGGTTAGTACTGGCGGTGATCAGCATGCCGATGGTTCGCGTCTGATTTAACTTGAGGCTGCGCGCCAGCGCCGAAGGCGCGTAGTTAAGACTTTTGATCGCCGCATCAACTTTGGCGGTAATCGCCTCGCTGACAAAGCGGTCTTTATTAATGACGTGAGAAACGGTCGAGGTGGAAACGCCCGCGACGCGGGCCACATCCTTCATGGTAGCCAAGCATTACCCCTGTTGACGCAAGAATTCGTCGATCTCTTTGCGCCACGGCACAGACGGTTGCGCCCCCTTACGGGTGACGGCAATCGCGGCGGCGGCATGGGCAAAACGGATGGCGTCTGACACTTCACGGCCTTCCAGCAGCGCGGTGACAAATGCGCCATTAAAAGTGTCGCCAGCGGCAATCGTATCGATGGCCTGAACTTTAAATCCTGGAACCCGGCGGCTTTCGCCCTCGCAGCTTAACCAAACGCCGCGGCTGCCGAGAGTAATCATCACCGTACCAATTCCCTTCGCATGAAGCGCACTGGCGGCTTTCGCGGCATCGTCGTCGCTCTCAACGCGAATACCGGTCAGCTTTTCCGCTTCGGTTTCATTCGGCGTAATGACATCCACCAGCGCCAATAGCTCATCCGAAAGTTCACGCGCCGGTGCGGGATTGAGTACCACCGTCGTCTGATGCTCATGAGCGATTTTCGCGGCAGCCATCACGCTCTCCAGCGGCGACTCCAGCTGCATTAACAATGCCTGCGCGTTGGCGATACGTTCTTTCTCCGCCTCTACCTGAGAAACCGATAGCGCTGCATTAGCGCCGGCATGAATACCGATGACATTCTCACCTTCCGCGTTAACGAAAATTAACGCGACGCCGGTAGATTCGCCAGCAACGGCACGCACCGGGGCCACGTCGATATTATCGCTCTCCAGCTGGCGGCGGACGCGTTCGCCAATGTCGTCATCGCCAGTACAGGCAATGAAGGCAATATCCGCTCCGCTACGCCCGGCAGCCACCGCCTGGTTAGCGCCTTTACCGCCGAATGCGACCTGATAGTGGTTTCCGGTGACGGTCTCACCTGGAGTAGGGAAGGATTCAAGGTTAAGAATGTGATCGGCATTGATGCTGCCAAGGACGACAAGTTTGCCTGCGGTTTTCATCATCTTTATTCCCGGGAAAGCGCGCCACCGGACTCCGGTGGCGCATGCCCTGCTTTTCTTTTTATGTTGTCCCTCGGGCCGTTGCCGGCCCGAATCGCATTTTACTGCTTAATGACCAGTTTCAGCTCAACCGGATAGCTGGCATCCACTTTTTCGCCCTTCAGCACTTTATCAGCGGTTTCGACGCCTTTAACGCCGATCTGCTCCGGCAACTGGGCGATAGTCGCTGCCAGTTTGCCACTATTTACTGCTTTTTCGCCATCCGGAGTACCGTCAAATCCAACCACCATCACATCAGATTTTCCTGCAGTCTGCAGCGCACGCAGCGCGCCCAGCGCCATTTCGTCGTTCTGCGCAAACACCGCCTGCACGTCAGGATGCGCCGTCAGCAGGTTCTGCATCACGTTCAGACCTTTAGTACGGTCGAAGTCAGCGGGTTGGCTGGCCAGTACGTTGAACTTATGCGCCGCCACGGCCTGTTTGAAACCTTCGCCACGCTCGCGCGCCGCAGAGGTACCAGCAATACCTTGCAGCTCAATCACTTTCGCGCTTTCGCCAACTTTCTTCGCAATATAGTCGCCGGCCATTTTACCGCCCAGCACGTTATCGGAAGCAATATGGCTCACCACATCACCTTTAGAAGCCTGGCGGTCAAGGGTAATGACCGGGATTTTAGCCTGGTTCGCCATCTTCACCGCATTGCCGACAGCATCGGAGTCGGTTGGGTTAATCAGCAGCAGCTTAGCGCCACGCACCGTTAAGTCCTGTACGTTCGCCAGCTCTTTTGCCGGGTTATTCTGAGAATCCAGCACCACCAGGTTGTAACCCAGCTTATCGGCTTCTTTCTGCGCGCCGTCTTTCAGAGAAACGAAGAACGGGTTATTCAGGGTAGAGATAACCAGTGCGATGGTATCTTTCGCCATCGCGTTTGCGCTAACGGTCGCGCTTAGAGCAACAGCAGAGACCAGGGTCGCCAGTTTTTTCATATTCATAGTTAAGATGTCCTGTAGAGTTCTCAGTTACTGCTTTTTGTTATCTACCAGTACCGCCAGCAAAATCACCACCGCTTTGACGATCATCTGGTAATAGGAAGAAACGCCTAAAAGGTTCAGACCATTGTTCAGGAAGCCAAGGATCAGCGCGCCAATCAGCGTGCCGACGATACGACCTTTACCACCGGCCAGGCTAGTGCCGCCAAGTACGACCGCTGCGATCGCATCTAATTCATAGCCCGTCCCCGCCGTCGGCTGCGCAGAGGAAAGACGCGCCACTTCGATGATCCCGGCCAGTGAAGCCAACATTCCGCATAACGCATAGACGATGATTTTCACTCTATTTACGCTGATGCCGGAAAGCCGCGTCGCCGCTTCATTACCGCCCAAGGCATAAATATAACGACCCAGGCGAGTATGGTGCAGCATGTACCAGGCCGCCAGGAAGACAATCGCCATAATCCATACCGGCGTCGGGATCCCCAGCGGGCGTCCGATACCGAACCAGCCGAACAGATCGGCGTTATCGCTAAAGCCGGTGTTGATCGGGCTGCCGTTGGTGTAAACCATCGTCACGCCGCGCAGCAGCAGCATCATTACCAAAGTGGCGATAAACGCCTGCACGCGCCCTTTCGCGACAATCACCCCGGTCACCGCGCCAATAGCCGCACCGAGCGCCAGCGCGGCGGCAACGGCCACCAGCGCATTCACTTCGATACCGACGATAGACGCCGCGACGGCGCCGGTCAACGCCAGCAGAGAACCGACGGACAGATCGATCCCCGATGTCAGAATGACCAGCGTCATCCCGACCGCCATGATGGCGTTAACGGAAGTCTGCTGCAGAATATTGAACAGGTTATTGACGGTAAAAAAGTTGGGGCTCATGGTCGAAACGATCGCTATCAGCACCAGCAGGGCGATCAGCGATTTTTGCTCCATCAGCCACGCTTTAGTGAAATAGCGGCGACCAGTAACAGCCTGGGTAGTCATCTTTTTTACTCCTGATTCACACGGTTAAGCTTGCCCACAGCGGCAGCCATCAATACTTCCTGGGTGGCCTGCTCGCGTGTGAATTCACCGCCGAGATGCCCTTCATGCATCACAATGATGCGATCGCTCATGCCCAGCACTTCCGGCATCTCCGAAGAGACGAGAATGATGCTCAGGCCATCGGCTTTAAACTGGTTAATCAGCTGGTAGATCTCTTTCTTCGCCCCAACGTCGACGCCGCGGGTCGGTTCATCGAGGATCAGCACTTTCGGCCGGGTCATCAACCCGCGAGCGATAGCGACTTTTTGCTGGTTACCGCCGGAAAGCAGGCCGATTGCCTGCTCCATTGAAGGCGTCTTCACATTAAACAGCCGAATGAAATCACTGACCGCCTGCTGTTCATCTTTATGCTTAAGGCTGCCGCCCGCCCGGCTGAAGTAGCGTAGCGCGGTCAATGACATGTTTTCTTTGACCGACATTCCGAGCACCAGGCCATCACGCTTACGGTCTTCGGAGATATAGACAATGCCGTTCGCCAGGCCATCCTGCGGCGAACGGGTGACGACTTCATGGCCATCCAGCGTCACGGAACCGCTGCTACGCGGCAGCGCGCCGTACAGCACCTTCATCAGTTCAGTACGCCCGGCGCCCATCAGCCCGGCGACGCCGAGGATTTCGCCCTGACGCAGGGTAAACGTCACGTTTTCCACACCGGAGCCGCAGAGATTATCAACCTTCAGACGTACCGCGCCCGGCGCCTTATCGAGATGCGGATATTGATCTTCCAGCTTACGGCCAACCATCATCTCGATCAGTCGATCCTCATCCAGCGAAGCCACTTCGCGCTCGGCAATAAATTGCCCGTCGCGAAATACGGTGACGTCATCGCAGATTTCGAAGATCTCTTTCATGCGGTGGGAGATATAGACGATACCGCGCCCCTGCGACTTCAATTCGCGGATGACGCGGAACAGCGATTCGGTCTCGGTATCGGTCAGGGCATCTGTAGGCTCATCCATAATGATGACCTTCGATTCGAAGCTCAGCACTTTAGCGATTTCCACCATTTGCTGATCGCCAATCGACAGATCGCCCACCAGCTTCTGGCTGTTAAAGCGTAAATTCAGCTTCGCCAGCAGCTTGTCCGCTTCGGCATACATCTTTTTCCAGTCGATTTTGCCAAAGCGGTTCACGAACTCGCGGCCGAGGAAGATGTTCTCGGCAATCGTTAATTGCGGGATCAGGTTGAGTTCCTGGTGAATGATGCCGATACCGGCTTCCTGTGAGGATTTTGGGCCGTTAAAGGTCGTTTCTTTACCTAACCACAGCAAAGAACCGGCATCACGGGTATAGATACCGGTCAGTACCTTCATCATTGTAGATTTACCGGCGCCATTTTCCCCTACCAGCGCCATCACCCGGCCGGCATAGACATTCAGCGCCGCGCCGGAGAGCGCTTTGACGCCAGGGAACGCTTTATCGATCCCTTTCAGCTGTAATAAAGCTTCCATGACGGCGACCTCAGAAAGTGACGCCGGCACAGAGAATAATATTCGCATACGGGGAACACTCCCCGCTGCGAATTACCGCCTGACTATCTGCGGTTTGTTTTTTGAACTGCTCATGACTGGTGTAACGAATTTCAATCGTATTTCCCTGGTGCTGCTGCAGCTGCTCAAGATGATTGAGCAACGTCGCGTGGAGTTGCGGATTATGGGTTTTAATCTCTTCCGCGATGACCGCCGCCTCAACCTGCATTTCCGCCGTTACGACTTCCAGTACCTGCATAAAAGAAGGTACGCCCTGAGTAAGCGCCATATCAATGCGCGCGCTGCTGCGGGGAACCGGCAATCCGGCGTCGCAAACAACCAGCGTATCGGTATGACCGAGGCGGGAGATAACGGAAGAAATATCAGCGTTAAGTACGGTGCCTTTTTTCATTTTGTCTCTTTTGCTCCACTAGCGAAACGTTTCGCTGCCCTAAGTATTGTCAATCAGCGAACAGAAAACCACCGGCAGAAGAGAGAAATGTGATCGCCATCGAAACGTTTCGCAACGCGGGGACAAGAAGTTACATCAAGATGTGAGAGACAAAAAAGCCCTTCGTTATTGAAGGGCTTTTCGACATCAGATTTCCACCTGCGTACCGAGCTCAATAACCCGGTTAGGTGGGATTTCAAACTGATCCGGCGCGCGCAGGGCGTTACGCTGCAGCAGCAGATACAGCTTGCCACGCAGGCGCAGATACCATGGCCGTTTGCCAATAATCAGCGACTCATGGGACATAAAGAACGACGTTTCCATCATTCGGCAGCTCAACCCTTCCAGACCGCAGCGATGGAACACCTCTTCGACGTTCGGCGTTTCACGCCAGCCATAGCTTGCCACGACGCGCCAGAACGACGGCGACAGTTGCTCAATCTGCACGCGGCGAACGTTATGCACATACGGGGCATCTTCGGTACGCAGAGTCAGCAGGATCACGCGTTCATGCAGCACCTTGTTGTGTTTCAGGTTATGCAGCAGAGCAAAAGGGATCACGTTCAGGGCGCGAGACATATAGACCGCGGTACCCGGTACGCGCACCGGCGGCGATTTCTCCAGCGAGGAGATCATCGCTTCCAGCGAGTTGCCATGCTCGTGCATCCGGCGCAGCAGGCGGAAACGCTCGCTCTTCCAGGTGGTCATCACCGTAAACATCACCAGGCCCAGCGATAACGGCAACCAGCCGCCGGAGACGATTTTATCGAGGTTCGCCGAGAACAGCGGAATATCGATACACAGGAAGGCCACCAGCATCAGGCCGACAAACAGCTTATTCCAGTGCCAGTTTTTGCGCGCCACGGTCGCCGAAAGAATGGAGGTCAACACCATGGTGCCCGTTACCGCAATCCCGTACGCCGCCGCCAGATTAGAAGAGTGCTCGAAGCTGACAATGACGATGACCACAGAAACGTACAGCAGCCAGTTAATGAACGGGATGTAAATCTGCCCGGACTCCATTTCCGAAGTATGGATAATGCGCATTGGCGACAGATAGCCCAGACGCACGGCCTGGCGAGTCAGCGAGAAGACCCCGGAAATCACCGCCTGAGAGGCGATAACCGTCGCCAGGGTCGCGATAATCAGCATCGGGATCAGCGCCCATTCCGGCGCCAGCAGGAAGAACGGGTTTTTAATGGCTTCCGGGTGCTTCAGCAGCAGCGCGCCCTGGCCAAAATAGTTAAGCACCAGTGATGGCAGCACCACCGAGAACCACGCCACGCGAATCGGTAGTTTGCCGAAGTGACCCATATCGGCATACAGCGCTTCCACACCGGTAATCGACAGCACCACCGCGCCAAGCGCAATAAAGGATACCGTTTTGTACTGCAGGAAGAAATGTACCGCCCAGTAAGGGTTCAGCGCCTGCAGAACTTCCGGGTTATCGAGGATACTGCGCGCGCCAAGCACCGCCAGCAACAGGAACCAGATCAGCATAATTGGCGCGAACAGCTTGCCGACCATCCCGGTACCGTGTTTTTGAATAGCAAATAGCAGGGTCAGCACAATAATGGAGATGGGGACAATCCAGGTATCCAGCTGTGGGGCGATAATTTCCAACCCCTCTATCGCCGACATCACCGATATTGCCGGGGTTATTACTACTTCGCCATAGAAGAAGCTACCGCCAATCAGGCCGAGGATCACCAACACGGAGGTCATCTTTGCCGAGGTGTTGCGCCCCGCCAGCGACATCAGCGTTAAGATCCCGCCCTCGCCGGCGTTATCCGCCCGCATCACGAAGGTGATGTATTTAATTGATACGGTAAAGATCAACAGCCAGAAAATCAGCGACAGAAAGCCAAACACCGCATCGCGTTCAACGCCAAAGCCAAACTGGCCTGACAGACATTCGCGAAGAGTATACAGTGGACTGGTACCGATATCGCCGTAAACCACGCCGATTGCCGCCAGCGTTATTGCCGGCAACGATTGTTTATTATCAGTGCTCATAGACTAGTCTTTTCGTTTATAAAACAAATGTGTGCCTAGTCCCTTGGCCCACAAAAAGCGCACAGTATGCACGATTATTTGCTGAATCGTACCCCTAACTGACACCATATTAACTTAGCTCAAAGAAAATAAATCGATTCTTCAGGCTATTACCACCCCTAATCAAACATCTATACTCGACGCAATAACGACACACGACAAAGCACGCAACTCTATTATGGCTCAATCACATTTACTGGCAGAAAGAATTTCCCGACTTAGCGCCGCCCTGGAAAAAGGACTCTTTGAACGCAGCCACGCAATACGTCTGTGCCTGCTGGCTGCGCTCAGCGGCGAGAGCGTATTCCTGCTGGGTCCACCCGGCATCGCGAAAAGCCTGATCGCCCGCCGGCTTAAGTTCGCTTTCAAGCAGGCGCGCGCTTTCGAATATCTGATGACCCGCTTCTCCACCCCGGAAGAAGTTTTCGGCCCGCTGTCTATTCAGGCGCTCAAAGATGAAGGGCGCTATGAGCGTTTAACGGCAGGCTATCTGCCAGAGGCGGAAATCGTCTTCCTGGATGAAATCTGGAAAGCCGGCCCGGCTATCCTTAATACCCTGCTGACGGCCATCAACGAACGCCACTTCCGCAACGGCGCCCATGAAGAGAAAATCCCGATGCGCCTGCTGGTTGCGGCGTCGAACGAACTTCCCGAAGCGGATAACAGCCTCGAAGCCTTATATGACCGCATGCTGATCCGCCTGTGGCTGGATAAAGTGCAGGATAAAACTAACTTCCGCTCGATGCTGGTGAGCCAACAGGATGAAAACAGCAATCCGGTTCCCGAAAACCTGCAAATCAGCACCGAAGAGTTCACCCAGTGGCAGCATGACATTGGTACCGTGAAGTTGCCGGACAATGTCTTCGAGCTGGTTTTCCAACTGCGCCAGCAATTAGATGCCTTGCCTAATGCGCCTTACGTTTCCGATCGCCGCTGGAAAAAAGCCATCCGTCTGCTGCAGGCCAGCGCCTTCTTTAGCGGCCGCGACGCCATCGCGCCTATCGACCTGATCCTGCTGAAAGATTGCCTGTGGCATAACATCGAAAGCATGAATCTGATGTCGCAGCAGTTGGAATCCCTGATGACCAGCCATGCCTGGGGCCAGCAGGCGATGCTGACTAAACTGGGCGCTATCATCCAACGCCGTATTCAAATCCAGCAGCAGCACAGCGATAAAACCGCGCTTAAAGTCACGCGCGTGGGCGGCATGTTCAGCCGTAAGCCGCATTATGAACTGCCGGACGGAATTGAAGGCGAGACGTTGACGCTGCTTCTCCAGCAACCGCTGAAATTGCACGATCTCGAAGTCATTCATATCGCCTTCGAACGCGTAGCGCTGGTCAACTGGCTGGAGAAAGGCGGCGAGATCCGCGGCAAGCTCAACGGCATCGGTTTTGCCCAGCCATTGACGATGGATGTCGATGCCAGCCAGCACCTGGTGGTGCGCGACGTCAGCCTGCAAGGCTCACGCCTGTCGCTGCCAGGCAGCGAATCTCAGGAAAATATGCCAGCCGAGATCCGCCAGCAGCTGGAAGCGCTGGATGACGAGTGGCACCAGCAACATAACCGCTTTAGCGAACAGCAAAAATGCCTGTTTATTCCCGGCGACTGGCTGGGGCGTATCGAAGCCAGCCTGCAGGACGTCGGCGCGCAAATTAAACAGGCGCGCCAGCCATGACGCTCGACATGCTGAATGTCATGCTGGCGGTCAGCGAAGAAGGGATGATCGAGGAGATGCTGCTGGCGCTGCTGGCCTCTCCTCAACTGGCGGTGTTCTTTGAAAAATTTCCGCGGCTGAAAAATATCATCGCCGCCGATATTCCGCGCTGGCGAGAAGCGGTTCGCGCCCGGCTCAAAGAGACGCAGATCCCTCCCGAACTGGACGCCGAAGTGCAGATCTATCAGCAGGCTCAGCTGCTTTCAACGTCGCAATTTATTGTGCAACTGCCGCAGATCCTCGGCAAGCTGCATAAGCTACAGTCGCCCTTTGCCGCTCAGGCGCAGCAGCTGGTGGACGATAACGCGACCTTCACCCCAGCGCTACATACTCTGTTCTTACAACGCTGGCGCTTAAGCCTCGTGGTACAGACCACCACCCTCAACCAGCACCTATTAGACGATGAGCGCGATCAGCTGCTCAGCGAGGTGCAGGAACGAATGACGCTCAGCGGGCAGCTAGAGCCGGTGCTGGTGGAAAACGACAACGCCGCTGGCCGCCTGTGGGATATGAGCGCCGGCGAGCTTAAACGTGGCGATTATCAGCTGATCGTGCGCTATGGCGATTTTCTCAGCCAACAACCGGAACTGATGCAACTGGCTGAGCAGTTGGGCAGATCGCGGGAAGCCAAACTGGTGCCGAAGAAAGATGCGCCGATGGAGACCTTCCGCGCGATGGTTCGTGAACCGGCAACGGTACCAGAGCAGGTCGATGGCCTGCAGCAAAGCGACGATATTCTACGTCTGTTGCCGCCAGAGTTGGCAACGCTCGGCATCACCGAACTCGAGTTCGAGTTCTACCGTAAGCTGGTGGAAAAACAGTTGTTAACCTATCGCCTGCACGGCGACGCATGGCGGGAGAAAATAACCGAACGCCCGGTAACCCGGCAGGATTTTGATGAGCAGCCGCGGGGGCCATTTATTGTCTGCGTAGATACCTCAGGTTCGATGGGCGGCTTTAACGAGCAATGCGCTAAAGCCTTTTGTCTGGCGCTGATGCGCGTCGCGCTGGCGGATAACCGTCGCTGCTACATCATGCTGTTCTCCAGCGAAGTGGTGCACTACGAGCTAACCGGCCCGCAGGGGCTTGAACAGGCGATCCGTTTTTTAAGCCAGCGTTTTCGCGGCGGCACCGATCTGGCCAGCTGTTTTCGCGCGATCGTTGAACGTTTGCAAAGCCCGCAATGGGTCGATGCCGATGCGGTGGTGATTTCCGATTTTATCGCCCAGCGGTTGCCGGATGAGGTGGTCAATAAGGTGGGGGAGTTGCAGCACAAACATCAGCACCGTTTTCACGCGGTGGCGATGTCGGTACACGGCAAACCCGGCATCATGCGCATCTTCGATCATATCTGGCGCTTTGATACCGGATTGCGTAGCCGCCTGCTGCGTCGCTGGCGGCGTTAATCTTTACAACAGAGCGGCGACGCTTTCACGCACCTGCGTGGGCCATACGCCGCACTGTACTTGGCCGATATGGTCAAGCTGCAGCAACAGCATGGTTAAACGAGACTGGCCAATACCGCCGCCAATGGTCTGCGGCATTTCGCCGCGCAGCAGCGCCTGGTGCCATTCAAGCTGCAGACGGTCTTCATCGCCGGTCACCGCCAACTGGCGCTTCAGCGCCTCGGCGTCAACACGGATCCCCATAGAGGAAAGCTCAAAAGCGTCTTCCAGCACCGGGTTCCACACCAGGATATCGCCGTTCAGGCCGGCAAAACCCTCCGCTGATGGCGAGCTCCAGTCATCATAATCCGGCGCGCGAACATCGTGGCGCTTGCCGTCAGACAGTTTACCGCCGATACCGATTAAGAAAACGGCGCCAAGCTCTTTAGCTATCGCCCGCTCGCGGCCTTTGGCATCCAGATCCGGATAACGGCTCAGCAACTCCTGACTGTGAATAAAGTGGATCTGTTCCGGCAGGAATGGCGTCAGACCAAATTCCTGACTTACCGCCAGCTCGGTGGCTTTGATCCCGGCGTAGATCGCCTCAACCGTCGCTTTCAACGTGCCAGTATGGCGTTCGCCGTCGCCCATGACGCGTTCCCAGTCCCACTGGTCAACGTAAACGGAGTGAATTGGGGTGAGGCGGTCTTCATCGGGGCGAAGGGCCTTCATGTGCGTGTACAGCCCTTCGCCCGCGCTGAAGTCGTGTTGTCCCAGGGTTTGACGCTTCCACTTCGCCAGTGAATGAACCACTTCGAATTGGGCGTCTGGCAGTGTTTTCACTTTTACCTGAACCGCTTTCTCGCAGCCGGACAAGTTGTCCTGCGTCCCATCTCCTACGCGGCTTAAGATCGGCGCCTGCACTTCAATCAGGCCAAGCTTCTCTTCCAGCTGACGGGAAAAATGGGATTTAACGAAACTAATCTGGCGTTGTTTTGCGATGTATGCGGTTTTCATTTTTTATTACTCCTGCGTCCTGTTGATATTGATTAAGCAACAGAAATGGCACTGAATTCAATAATCAATCAATAAAAAGACGCCTTGAGTTTTGATTCATTAAATTAAAAAGCTAAAATAGAAAGAATCATCAAACATCATAAGAAAAAACAATGGAAAATTATCAGATCGACAATCTGGACCGCGGCATTCTTGATGCCCTAATGGCGAATGCGCGCACCGCTTACGCCGAACTGGCCAAACAGTTCGGCGTGAGTCCAGGTACGATTCACGTACGCGTAGAGAAAATGAAACAGGCGGGCATTATTACCGGCGCGCGAATTGACGTTAGCCCGAAACAGCTCGGTTATGACGTCGGCTGTTTTATCGGCATCATTCTTAAGAGCGCTAAAGACTATCCTTCCGCCCTCGCCCGGCTGGAGAGCCTGGAAGAGGTGACAGAGGCTTACTACACCACCGGCCACTACAGCATCTTTATTAAGGTGATGTGTAAATCTATCGATGCCCTGCAGCAGGTACTTATCAACAAGATCCAAACAATCGATGAAATTCAGTCCACTGAAACCCTGATCGTGCTGCAAAACCCGATCATGCGTACTATCAAGCCCTGATCGTTTTTTTTAATCCCACATTTTTCCACAGGTAGATCCCAGCTCGCTCACAGCGTACAATACGCCACTCAGAATAGTTGAGCGAGCGATCGGCGATCATGGCAGACATTACACTTATCAGCGGCAGCACCCTGGGCAGTGCGGAATATGTAGCAGAACATCTGGCAGAAAAGCTGGAAGAAGCGGGCTACAGCACTGATATCCAGCACGGTCCGCTGGTTGACGATCTGCAGGCTGAAGGGATCTGGTTAGTTATCTCTTCTACCCATGGCGCCGGCGATATTCCGGACAACCTGGTCCCCTTTTATGAAGCGTTGCTGGAGAAGCAGGCCGATCTTTCTGCCGTTCGCTTTGGCGCGGTGGGTATCGGTAGCCGCGAATATGACACTTTTTGCGGCGCAATCGACAAACTCGAAGCGGCATTAAAGGCCAACGGGGCAAAACAGATCGGTGAAACGCTGAAAATTAATGTCCTCGAACACGAGATTCCTGAAGATCCGGCCGAGGTTTGGGTGGGATCCTGGAAAGATTTACTCTGAGTTTTGTAAAGATCCGCAGCTTCTTCTGTGGATAACCCTGCTCAAAAGCTTGGATCAACCGGTAGTTATCCAAAGAATAACCGGAGTATGCTTTTTGAGCTGTGCATAACCCTTCATTCTGATCCCAGCTTATACGGAACAGGATCACCGATCATTCACAGATTGTGATCCTTCTTAAGCGTTTGATCTTAAACAGTGGATCCGACTTATCCACAAAGAGAGTCGATCCTAATAAGAGATCACAATAGAACAGATCTCTAAATAAAAGATCTTCTTTTTAATACTCAGGATCCCGGCCCCTTTCTCGAAAGAGCAAAGTTGAGTAGAATCCACGGCCCGGGCTTTAATCCATTTTCAAACCGCGTTATGCGAGGCAGATCACCATGTTTTATCAGGATCCTTTTGACGTCATCATCATTGGCGGGGGTCATGCAGGCACTGAGGCCGCGATGGCAGCAGCGCGAATGGGCCAACAAACCCTGCTTTTGACACACAATATCGACACGCTGGGGCAGATGAGCTGCAACCCGGCGATTGGCGGCATTGGGAAGGGACACCTGGTAAAAGAAGTGGACGCGCTCGGTGGTCTGATGGCGAAAGCGATCGATCAGGCAGGTATTCAGTTTAGGATACTAAACGGTAGCAAAGGCCCAGCTGTTCGTGCGACCCGCGCCCAGGCCGACCGCGTGCTGTATCGCCAGGCGGTACGCACCGCGCTGGAGAACCAGCCGAACCTGATGATCTTCCAGCAGGCGGTAGAAGATCTGATTGTCGAAAACGATCGTGTCGTCGGCGCGGTGACCCAAATGGGCCTCAAGTTCCGCGCTAAGTCGGTGGTACTAACCGTCGGCACCTTCCTGGATGGCAAAATCCACATTGGGCTGGACAACTACAGCGGCGGTCGCGCTGGCGATCCGCCGTCGATCCCGCTGTCTCGCCGTCTGCGTGAACTGCCGCTGCGCGTAAGCCGCCTGAAAACCGGTACTCCGCCGCGTATTGACGCACGCACCATCGATTTTAGCGTGCTAGCGCAACAGCACGGCGATAACCCGATGCCGGTCTTCTCGTTTATGGGTTCCGTGGATCAACATCCGCGCCAGGTACCGTGCTATATCACGCACACCAACGAGAAAACCCATGATGTGATCCGCAGCAACCTCGATCGCAGCCCCATGTACGCCGGGGTGATTGAAGGTATCGGCCCACGTTACTGCCCGTCGATCGAAGACAAGGTCATGCGCTTTGCCGATCGCAACCAGCATCAGATCTTCCTTGAACCGGAAGGGCTGACTTCAAACGAAATTTATCCAAACGGTATCTCCACCAGCCTGCCGTTTGATGTGCAAATGCAAATCGTCCGTTCAATGCAGGGGATGGAAAACGCGAAGATCGTTCGCCCTGGCTATGCCATTGAGTACGATTTCTTTGACCCGCGTGACCTGAAGCCGACGCTGGAGAGCAAATACATTCAGGGTCTGTTCTTCGCCGGCCAGATTAACGGCACTACCGGTTATGAAGAAGCCGCCGCACAGGGTTTGCTTGCCGGTCTTAATGCCGCCCGCTTCTCAGCGGAAAAAGAGGGTTGGGCGCCGCGTCGCGATCAGGCCTACCTTGGCGTGCTGGTGGACGATCTGTGCACACTTGGCACCAAAGAACCGTACCGCATGTTTACCTCCCGTGCGGAATATCGCTTGATGCTGCGTGAAGACAACGCCGATCTGCGCCTGACCGAACAGGGGCGTGAGCTGGGGCTGGTGGACGATGAGCGCTGGGCGCGTTTCAACGAGAAACTGGAAAGCATTGAGCGTGAACGCCAACGCCTGAAAACCAGCTGGGTCAACCCGCTGGCGGAAAGCGCTGCCGAAGTGAACGCTCACCTGACCGCGCCGCTATCGCGTGAAGCCAGCGGCGAAGATCTGCTGCGTCGTCCGGAAATGACCTACGAACAGCTGGTTCAGCTTTCTCCGTTCGCGCCGGGCCTGCAGGATCAACAGGCGGCAGAGCAGGTTGAGATTCAGGTTAAGTACGAAGGCTATATCGCTCGTCAGCAGGACGAAATCGAAAAGCAGCAGCGCAACGAGAATACTTTGCTGCCGGCAACGCTCGATTACCGTCAGGTATCCGGCCTGTCCAACGAGGTTATTGCCAAGCTGAACGACCATAAACCGTCATCGATCGGCCAGGCATCGCGTATTTCCGGGATTACCCCGGCGGCAATTTCTATTTTGCTGGTGTGGCTGAAAAAGCAGGGGATGCTGCGCCGCAGCGCCTGATAATCGTCAGAGCGCGTTAATTTGGCGGATGCAAAATCAGCGTTCGCCTTTATAATTCACAGCCCGGTAAGCGTTAGCGCCTCCGGGCTCATTATTTTTAGAAGGTACTCACAGTGCTCAACAAACTTTCTCGTCTGCTGGATGAAGCGGGTATTTCGCTCACCGATCACCAGAAAAACCAGCTGGTGGCGTATGTCGGGCTGCTGGATAAGTGGAACAAAGCCTATAACCTGACCTCTGTTCGCGATCCTAACGAGATGCTGGTTCGCCATATCCTCGATAGCATTATCGTTGCGCCATATCTACAGGGCTCCCGCTTTATCGATGTGGGAACCGGCCCGGGCCTGCCGGGTATTCCGCTGGCTATCGTGCGCCCGGAATCTCATTTCACATTACTGGATAGCCTTGGCAAGCGTGTGCGCTTCCTGCGCCAGGTCCAGCATGAGCTAAAACTGGATAACATCACCCCCGTGCAGAGCCGTGTGGAAGCGTTTCCCGCCGAGCCGCCGTTTGATGGCGTCATTAGCCGCGCTTTTGCTTCGCTGAACGACATGGTGAGCTGGTGCCACCACCTGCCGGCGGCAGAGGGGCATTTCTACGCGTTGAAAGGGCAGGCGCAGGAAAGTGAAATGGCAGACCTGCCAGAAGGTTACCAGGTTTGCGACGTGATTAAACTGCATGTACCCCAGTTGGAAGGGGAGAGACATTTGGTGGTCATTAAGCCAAACGCCTTATAATTTTTATCAAAAAATGTGGAAAAAATGTGGCCTGCGCATGTTACAAAAATCAAAGTTACCTGCGGGTATTATCTGGCCACTTTTAACCTTGTTTTTACTATGGCTTTTCTAGTGTTTAACTTTAGCGTGGTGGTTTACTGGCAGAATAGTCAACTTTGAAAATATCAGGGTGCTAAAAATCGATGAACTGTCAGTTCATATTGATGTTAAATTTTTATTATAAATGTCAATAAAAGGTTTTTATTGTATGTGGGGTTGTTTTACAAAAAGACCTCACTTTTTATCTTGAATATCAAAAAGATGAAAACTTACTGATTCTGTACAGATTTAATTCGATTGCGCCGAAAATGTTTATTATGTGATCTGATGCACGCTTTAATGGCCGCGTTTTCTCATTATTTGCACTTCTGGTTGATCCCTCACTGATTGACGAAATGCATGAAAAATTGCCGCTCAGAAAATAATTAAACATTTATTCACTATTTTGCTACTTAATGTTTGAAATCACGTGTTGTCACCGTATAATTTGTCCGCTTTTTGACGCTTGACTCTTGGTCTTAAAGAACGTTTTATACGACACGCGGCATACCTCGAAGGGAGCAGGAGTAAAAACGTGATGTCTATGTCGCTCGTGAGTCGAAACGTTGCTCGAAAGCTTCTGTTTATTCAGTTACTGGCAGTAATAGCAAGTGGACTGCTGTTCAGCCTCAAAGACCCCTTCTGGGGCATCTCCGCCATATGCGGAGGTTTGGCAGTTGTTTTGCCAAACGCGTTGTTTATGATTTTTGCCTGGCGCCATCAGGCGCATACACCAGCACAAGGCCGAGTGGCCTGGACCTTCGCCTTCGGTGAAGCATTCAAGGTGTTGCTGACCTTCGCCCTACTGGCGATGGCGCTGGCGGTTTTTGAAGTGGTATTTTTGCCGCTGATAGTGACGTGGGTTTTGGTGCTGGTGGTACAAATTCTGGCTCCAGCTGTAATTAACAACAAAGGGTAAAAGGCATCATGGCTTCAGAAAATATGACGCCGCAGGATTACATAGGACACCATCTGAATAACCTTCAGTTGGACCTACGTACATTCTCGCTGGTGGATCCGCACAACCCCCCAGCCACCTTCTGGACGCTCAATATTGACTCCATGTTTTTCTCGGTGGTTCTCGGTCTGCTGTTCCTTGCCATGTTCCGTAGCGTTGCTAAGAGAGCGACCAGCGGCGTACCAGGGAAATTCCAAACCTTCATCGAAATGATCATCGGCTTCGTCCATGGCAGCGTCAAAGACATGTACCATGGCAAGAGCAAGGTCATCGCGCCGCTGGCGCTTACCGTGTTCGTCTGGGTATTCCTGATGAACCTGATGGACCTGCTGCCAATCGACCTGATTCCTTATATCGGCGAACACATTTTCGGCCTGCCTGCACTGCGCGTGGTTCCGTCTGCTGACGTGAACATCACCCTGTCAATGGCGCTTGGCGTGTTCATCCTGATTATTTTCTACAGCATCAAAATGAAAGGCGTTGGTGGGTTCGTTAAAGAACTGACCATGCAGCCGTTCAATCACTGGGCGTTCATTCCTGTCAACTTAATCCTTGAAGGGGTAAGCCTGCTGTCCAAACCGGTTTCTCTCGGTCTGCGACTGTTCGGCAACATGTATGCCGGTGAGCTGATTTTCATTCTGATTGCTGGTCTGTTGCCGTGGTGGTCACAGTGGATTCTGAATGTGCCTTGGGCCATTTTCCACATCCTGATTATTACGCTGCAAGCCTTCATCTTCATGGTTCTGACGATTGTCTATCTGTCGATGGCATCCGAAGAGCATTGATTTTTACCAACACTACTACGTTTTAACTGAAACAAACTGGAGACTGTCATGGAAAACCTGAATATGGATCTGCTGTACATGGCTGCCGCTGTGATGATGGGTCTGGCGGCAATCGGTGCTGCGATCGGTATCGGCATCCTCGGGGGTAAATTCCTGGAAGGCGCAGCGCGTCAACCGGATCTGATTCCTCTGCTGCGTACTCAGTTCTTTATCGTTATGGGTCTGGTGGATGCTATCCCGATGATCGCTGTAGGTCTGGGTCTGTACGTGATGTTTGCTGTCGCGTAGTAAGTTGTTCGAAAGAAACCTAAGCCACAGAGTTAATTTAAGAGGTATTGTGCTGTGAACATGAACGCAACAATCCTCGGCCAGGCCATCGCGTTTGTTATCTTCGTATGGTTCTGCATGAAGTACGTATGGCCGCCGTTAATGGCTGCCATCGAAAAGCGCCAGAAAGAAATTTCTGACGGTTTAGCTTCTGCAGAACGCGCTAAGAAAGATTTGGACCTTGCACAGGCCAACGCGACCGACCAGCTGAAAAAAGCGAAAGCGGAAGCCCAGGTAATCATCGAGCAAGCGAACAAGCGTCGCTCTCAGATTCTGGACGAAGCTAAAGCTGAAGCAGAACAGGAACGCACCAAAATCGTCGCACAGGCGCAGGCTGAAATCGATGCCGAACGTAAACGTGCTCGCGAAGAACTGCGTAAGCAGGTTGCTATCCTGGCTGTTGCTGGCGCCGAGAAGATCATCGAACGTTCCGTGGATGAAGCTGCTAACAGCGACATCGTGGATAAACTTGTCGCTGAACTGTAAGGAGGGAGGGGCTGATGTCTGAATTTGTAACGGTAGCTCGCCCCTACGCCAAAGCAGCTTTTGACTTTGCCGTCGAACACAAAAGTGTTGAGCGCTGGCAGGATATGCTGGCGTTTGCCGCTGAAGTGACTAAAAACGAACAAATGGCAGAGCTTCTCTCCGGTGCCCTGGCGCCGGAAACGCTCTCAGATGCGTTTATCGCTATCTGCGGCGAGCAACTCGACGAAAATGGTCAGAACCTGATTCGGGTGATGGCTGAAAATGGTCGTCTGAAGGTGCTCCCGGATGTTCTTGAGCAGTTCATTCACCTGCGTGCGGCCAGCGAGGCCATCGCAGAGGTAGATGTTATTTCTGCCAACCAACTGAGTGAAGAACAGCTTGCGAAGATCTCCGGCGCGATGGAAAAGCGTCTGTCACGCAAAGTTAAGCTGAATTGCAAAATCGATAAGTCTGTTATGGCAGGAGTTATCATCCGCTCGGGTGATATGGTCATTGATGGTAGCGTACGCGGCCGTCTTGATCGCCTGGCAGACGTCTTGCAGTCTTAAGGGGACTGGAGCATGCAACTGAATTCCACCGAAATCAGCGAACTGATCAAGCAGCGCATTGCTCAGTTCAATGTTGTGAGTGAAGCTCACAACGAAGGTACTATTGTTTCTGTAAGTGACGGTGTTATCCGCATCCACGGCCTGGCCGATTGTATGCAGGGTGAAATGATCTCCCTGCCGGGTAACCGTTACGCTATCGCACTGAACCTGGAGCGCGACTCCGTTGGTGCGGTTGTGATGGGTCCGTATGCTGACCTCGCCGAAGGCATGAAGGTTAAGTGTACTGGCCGTATTCTGGAAGTTCCGGTCGGTCGTGGTCTGTTAGGCCGCGTGGTGAACACCCTGGGTGCGCCAATTGACGGTAAAGGTCCTGTTGAGCACGATGGTTTCTCGCCAATCGAAGTTATCGCTCCGGGCGTTATCGATCGTCAATCCGTAGACCAGCCGGTACAGACCGGTTACAAATCTGTTGATGCCATGATTCCAATCGGCCGTGGCCAGCGTGAGCTGATCATCGGTGACCGTCAGACCGGTAAAACCGCGATGGCAATCGATGCGATCATCAACCAGCGTGATTCCGGCATCAAATGCGTATACGTCGCTATCGGCCAGAAAGCGTCCACCATCTCTAACGTGGTGCGTAAACTGGAAGAGCACGGCGCGCTGTCCAACACTATCGTTGTTGTGGCGACCGCTTCTGAATCTGCTGCGCTGCAATACCTGGCGCCGTATGCCGGTTGCGCAATGGGCGAATACTTCCGCGACCGCGGTGAAGATGCGCTGATCGTTTACGATGACCTGTCTAAACAGGCTGTTGCTTACCGTCAGGTTTCCCTGCTGCTCCGTCGTCCGCCAGGACGTGAAGCATTCCCGGGCGACGTGTTCTACCTCCACTCCCGTCTGCTGGAGCGCGCATCCCGCGTTAACGCGGAATACGTTGAGAAGTTCACCAATGGTGAAGTTAAAGGTAAAACCGGCTCCCTGACTGCGCTGCCGATTATCGAGACGCAAGCGGGTGACGTTTCCGCATTCGTTCCGACCAACGTAATTTCCATTACCGATGGTCAGATCTTCCTGGAAACCAACCTGTTCAACTCCGGTATTCGTCCGGCGGTTAACCCGGGTATCTCCGTATCCCGTGTTGGTGGTGCTGCTCAGACCAAGATCATCAAGAAACTGTCCGGTGGTATCCGTACCGCGCTGGCGCAGTATCGTGAACTGGCTGCGTTCTCTCAGTTCGCATCCGATCTGGACGAAGCGACTCGTAAGCAGCTGAGCCACGGTCAGAAAGTGACCGAACTGCTGAAACAGAAACAGTATGCCCCTATGTCTGTAGCACAGCAGGGCCTGGTACTGTTCGCTGCTGAACGCGGTTACCTCGAAGATGTGGAACTGGCGAAAATCGGTAGCTTCGAAGCCGCTCTGCTGGCTTACGTTGACCGTGACCACGCTCCGCTGATGCAAGAGATTAACCAGACCGGTGGCTATAACGACGAGATCGAAGGCAAGCTGAAAGGCATCCTCGACTCCTTCAAAGCAACCCAGTCCTGGTAAAGTCTGGCGGCTTGCCTTAGGGCAGGCCGCAAGGCATTGAGGAGAAGCTCATGGCCGGCGCAAAAGAGATACGTAGTAAGATCGCAAGCGTCCAGAACACGCAAAAGATCACCAAAGCGATGGAGATGGTCGCCGCCTCCAAAATGCGTAAAACGCAGGATCGCATGGCGGCCAGCCGTCCATATGCAGATACTATGCGCAAAGTGATTGGTCACCTTGCGAACGGTAATCTGGAATATAAGCACCCATACCTGGAAGAACGCGACGTTAAACGCGTGGGCTACCTGGTGGTGTCGACCGACCGTGGTCTGTGCGGTGGCTTGAACATTAACCTGTTCAAAAAACTGCTGGCGGATATGAAAGCATGGTCCGATAAAGGCGTTCAGTGCGACCTCGCAATGATCGGCTCTAAAGGCGTGTCTTTCTTTAACTCCGTGGGCGGCAATATTGTGGCCCAGGTGACCGGTATGGGTGATAACCCGTCCCTGTCCGAACTGATCGGCCCGGTAAAAGTGATGTTGCAGGCCTACGATGAAGGCCGTCTGGACAAGCTTTACGTTGTCAGCAACAAATTTATTAACACCATGTCTCAGGCTCCGACCATCACTCAGCTGCTGCCGTTACCGGCTTCAGAAGATGATGATCTGAAACGTAAGTCCTGGGATTACCTGTATGAGCCCGATCCGAAAGCGCTGCTGGATACCCTCCTGCGTCGTTATGTGGAGTCTCAGGTTTATCAGGGCGTGGTAGAAAACCTGGCCAGCGAGCAGGCCGCCCGTATGGTGGCGATGAAAGCCGCGACCGATAATGGCGGCAGCCTGATTAAAGAGCTGCAGTTGGTATACAACAAAGCTCGTCAGGCCAGCATTACTCAGGAACTCACCGAGATCGTCTCGGGGGCCGCCGCGGTTTAACCAGGTTATTTCGTAGAGGATTTAAGATGGCTACTGGAAAGATTGTCCAGGTAATCGGCGCCGTGGTCGACGTCGAGTTCCCTCAGGATGCCGTACCACGCGTGTACGATGCCCTTGAGGTACAGAATGGTAATGAGAGCCTGGTGCTGGAAGTTCAGCAGCAGCTCGGCGGTGGCGTAGTTCGTGCTATCGCCATGGGTTCTTCCGACGGTCTGCGTCGTGGTCTGGAAGTTAAAGACCTCGAGCACCCGATCGAAGTCCCGGTAGGTAAAGCGACTCTGGGCCGTATCATGAACGTCCTGGGTCAGCCGATCGACATGAAAGGCGACATCGGCGAAGAAGAACGTTGGGCTATCCACCGCGCGGCGCCTTCCTATGAAGAGCTGTCCAGCTCTCAGGAACTGCTGGAAACCGGCATCAAAGTTATCGACTTGATGTGTCCGTTCGCTAAGGGCGGTAAAGTTGGTCTGTTCGGTGGTGCGGGTGTAGGTAAAACCGTAAACATGATGGAGCTGATCCGTAACATCGCGATCGAGCACTCCGGTTACTCCGTGTTTGCGGGCGTTGGTGAGCGTACTCGTGAGGGTAACGACTTCTACCACGAAATGACCGATTCCAACGTTCTGGATAAAGTATCCCTGGTTTACGGCCAGATGAACGAGCCGCCGGGAAACCGTCTGCGCGTTGCGCTGACCGGCCTGACCATGGCTGAGAAATTCCGTGACGAAGGTCGTGACGTTCTGCTGTTCGTCGATAACATCTATCGTTACACCCTGGCCGGTACTGAAGTATCTGCACTGCTGGGCCGTATGCCTTCAGCGGTAGGTTATCAGCCGACTCTGGCGGAAGAGATGGGCGTTCTGCAGGAACGTATCACCTCCACCAAAACCGGTTCTATCACCTCCGTTCAGGCGGTATACGTACCTGCGGATGACTTGACTGACCCATCCCCAGCAACCACCTTTGCGCACCTTGACGCAACCGTGGTACTGAGCCGTCAGATCGCGTCTCTGGGTATCTACCCGGCCGTTGACCCGCTGGATTCCACCAGCCGTCAGCTGGATCCGCTGGTTGTTGGTCAGGAACACTACGACACCGCGCGTGGCGTACAGTCCCTGCTGCAGCGTTATCAGGAACTGAAAGACATCATCGCCATCCTGGGTATGGATGAACTGTCTGAAGAAGATAAACTGGTGGTAGCTCGCGCTCGTAAGATCCAGCGCTTCCTGTCCCAGCCGTTCTTCGTAGCTGAAGTATTTACCGGTTCCCCGGGCAAATACGTTTCGCTGAAAGACACCATCCGTGGCTTTAAAGGCATCATGGAAGGCGAATACGATCACCTGCCGGAGCAGGCGTTCTACATGGTCGGTTCCATCGAAGAAGCCGTGGAAAAAGCCAAAAAACTTTAACGCCTTAATCGGAGGGTGATATGGCAATGACTTACCACCTGGATGTCGTCAGCGCAGAGAAACAGATGTTCTCTGGCCTGGTCGAGAAAATCCAGGTAACGGGTAGCGAAGGTGAGCTGGGTATTTTCCCGGGTCACGCGCCGCTGCTCACCGCCATTAAGCCTGGTATGATTCGCATCGTTAAACAGTTCGGTCACGAAGAGTTTATCTATCTGTCCGGCGGCATTCTTGAAGTGCAACCGGGCAACGTGATCGTTCTGGCCGATACGGCAATTCGTGGTCAGGATCTCGACGAAGCGCGAGCCCTGGAAGCGAAACGTAAAGCGGAAGAGCACATCAAGAGCTCTCACGGCGACGTGGATTACGCTCAGGCGTCCGCGGAACTGGCCAAAGCGATCGCTAAACTGCGCGTTATCGAATTGACCAAAAAAGCGATGTAACACCGGCTTGAAAGCTAAAAGCCAGTCTGGAAACAGACTGGCTTTTTTTATGCTTAATACGACAGCGGTGACGTCGGACAAAACACACTCCCCCTTAATTGTTATTGATTAGTTAAATGATGAAGCGTAGACTGATTTTTGTGATGCAAATCACAAAAAACACTGTCAAACCGCACCTGCAATCTGGAAATCATCATGAAACTGTTCCACAAAATCATCGCCAAATTTAGCGCCCTGAGCTTCTGATCGCCGCGCTACCGTCCTGCTTTCACGCACTATCGCTCATCAAAACGACAACACATGCGATGTGAAACAACGGAAAAGAGGTCACCCGAGAGTGGCCTCTTTGCTTTTTATGCCTCTCTTTAACCACTTTCCAGCCCAAACTCATTGACCTTTCCCGCCCGGGACAGGCTAAAATTCTGTCAGGTTATAAACTTACGGTTTATCAGCGACAACGGTAAACACTGCTTTATTCAGGTGACAAAAAAACAGCAAAAGCAGTGAGATAGAAGGCCATTCCCCTCACTATCATCGTTTTTCAGCGTTAAACTGTTTTACGATGGTTAAAAATAGCGCCCTAAAATGGTGTATAGCATTGAGCCTGGACGTTTTCTCCGCGTCTCGTTTCATGATGAAAAATATGTAGCAATTTCAACGTGAAAGGCTTTTACTTTTCGTTCTAACAGCTGTCAGGATGCGTATGTCAAACAGTGCGATGAGCGTGGTTATCCTTGCCGCAGGCAAAGGGACCCGCATGTATTCCGATCTTCCTAAGGTGCTGCATACTCTGGCCGGGAAGCCAATGGTGCAACACGTCATTGATGCGGCTAAAGATTTAGGCGCTGCCGCGGTACACCTGGTGTACGGCCACGGCGGCGATCTGCTGCGTCAAACGTTGCATGAAGATAACCTCAACTGGGTGCTGCAAGCAGAGCAGCTCGGTACCGGCCATGCGATGCAGCAGGCGGCGCCGTTCTTCAATGATGATGAAGATATCTTGATGCTCTATGGCGATGTGCCGCTGATTTCGGTTGAAACCCTACAGCGCCTGCGCGCCGCAAAACCGCAGGGCGGTATTGGCCTGTTGACGGTGAAGCTGGATGATCCAACCGGTTATGGACGTATCACGCGTGAAAATGGCCAGGTGACAGGTATCGTTGAGCATAAAGACGCCAGCGAAGCTCAGCGCCAGATTCAGGAAATCAATACCGGGATTCTGGTTGCTAACGGCGCGGACCTGAAACGCTGGCTGGCGAAGCTCACCAACAATAACGCCCAGGGCGAATACTACATCACCGATATTATCGCGATGGCCCATCAGGAAGGTCATGAGATCGTTGCGGTGCATCCTCAGCGCCTGAGCGAAGTTGAAGGGGTGAACAATCGCCTGCAACTTGCGCGTCTGGAAAGAGTGTATCAGTCAGAGCAGGCGGAAAAACTGCTGTTGGCGGGCGTGATGCTGCGCGATCCGGCGCGTTTCGATCTGCGCGGCGTGCTGAAACACGGGCGCGATGTCGAAATTGATACTAACGTTATTCTGCAAGGTCATGTCGTGCTGGGCGATCGCGTGAAGATCGGCGCCGGCTGCGTCATCAAAGACAGCGTCATCGGTGATGACTGCGAAATCAGCCCGTATAGCGTGGTTGAAGATGCGCAGCTGCAGGCCGCCTGCACCATCGGCCCGTTTGCGCGTCTGCGTCCGGGGGCTGAGCTGCTGGAAGGCGCTCACGTCGGCAACTTTGTCGAAATGAAGAAAGCGCGTCTGGGCAAAGGTTCGAAGGCAGGTCATCTCTCCTACCTCGGTGATGCTGAAATTGGCGACAACGTTAATATCGGCGCGGGTACTATCACCTGTAACTATGATGGAGCAAATAAGCATAAAACGATCATCGGCGATGATGTGTTTGTCGGTTCTGATACGCAACTGGTCGCGCCGGTCAGCGTCGGTAATGGCGTGACAATTGCCGCGGGCACCACCGTCACGCGTAATATAGCTGACAACGAACTGGTGCTAAGTCGCGTGCCGCAGGTCCACAAACAGGGCTGGCAGCGACCGGTGAAGAAAAAGTAGTGATTAGATTGTCGCCGGGTGAGAGATCGCCCGGCAAACCAGGATGAGAGGATCAATATAGGT
This sequence comes from Klebsiella sp. CN_Kp097, assembly GCF_040064495.1. Classification (NCBI taxonomy): domain Bacteria; kingdom Pseudomonadati; phylum Pseudomonadota; class Gammaproteobacteria; order Enterobacterales; family Enterobacteriaceae; genus Klebsiella; species Klebsiella sp. CN_Kp097. The sequence goes on from NZ_JBEAIL010000034.1 coordinate 28,373, forward strand.
CCCCGTCCGCAGGCAGTACCATAAAAATAACCCCACTCTCTACAAGGCTCGGGGCGCCCGTAAAGGGCAAATACAGGTCAGCGACAACGCATGGCATATCGCCATTATCAGGAAATTTAACTATGTGTGGAATTGTTGGCGCAGTCGCGCAGCGTGATATTGCTGAAATCCTTCTCGAAGGTTTACGTCGTCTGGAATACCGTGGCTATGACTCTGCCGGTCTGGCAGTGGTCGATAACGAAGGTCATATGACCCGCGTTCGTCGTCTCGGTAAAGTTCAGATGCTGGCTCAGGCGGTAGAAGAGCAACCGTTACACGGCGGTACCGGGATTGCCCATACCCGCTGGGCGACGCACGGCGAGCCGTCTGAGAGCAATGCGCATCCGCATGTTTCTGAACATATTGCTGTGGTCCATAACGGGATCATCGAGAACCATGAGCCGCTGCGCGCCCTGCTGCAGTCTCGCGGCTATGTCTTTGTCTCTGAGACCGATACCGAAGTTATCGCGCACCTGGTGCACTGGGAGCTGGAACAGGGCGGCACCTTGCGTGAAGCCGTACTGCGCGCAATCCCGCAGCTGCGCGGCGCCTATGGTACGGTGATCATGGATACCCGCGATCCGGGGACGCTGCTGGCGGCACGCTCAGGCAGCCCGCTGGTCATTGGCCTGGGCATGGGCGAAAACTTTATCGCTTCTGACCAGCTGGCGCTGCTGCCGGTGACCCGCCGCTTTATCTTCCTCGAAGAGGGCGATATTGCCGAAGTTACCCGTCGTACGGTGGTGATTTTCGATAAATCCGGCGCGGAAGTGAATCGCCAGGAGATCGAATCTAATCTGCAGTATGACGCCGGTGATAAGGGGATTTATCGCCACTATATGCAGAAAGAGATTTACGAGCAGCCGAACGCGATTAAGAACACCCTGACCGGGCGCATCAGCCATGGCGAGGTCGATCTCAGCGAACTGGGGCCGAATGCCAACGCGCTGCTGTCGCAGGTTGAGCATATCCAGATTGTTGCCTGCGGAACCTCGTATAACTCCGGGATGGTCTCCCGTTACTGGTTCGAAGCGTTAGCCGGCGTGCCGTGCGATGTCGAGATTGCTTCGGAATTCCGCTACCGCAAATCCGCGGTGCGCCGCAACAGCCTGATGATCACCCTCTCCCAGTCCGGTGAGACGGCGGATACCCTGGCGGCGCTGCGCCTCTCTAAAGAGCTCGGCTATCTGGGTTCGTTGGCCATCTGCAACGTTCCGGGCTCTTCGCTGGTGCGCGAGTCTGACCTGGCGTTGATGACCAAAGCCGGTACCGAAATCGGCGTGGCATCGACCAAAGCCTTTACCACTCAGCTGACCGTGCTGTTGATGCTGGTGGCGAAGCTGGCGCGTCTCAAGGGCCAGGATGCGGCTATCGAGCAGGATATCGTGCATGGCCTGCAGGCGCTGCCGAACCGTATCGAGCAGATGCTGTCGCAGGATAAGCGCATCGAACAGCTGGCGGAGCGTTTCTCCGATAAGCATCACGCGCTGTTCCTTGGCCGCGGCGATCAGTACCCGATCGCGCTGGAAGGGGCGCTGAAGCTGAAAGAGATCTCCTACATTCATGCTGAAGCTTATGCGGCGGGCGAGCTGAAACACGGCCCGCTGGCGCTGATTGATGCCGAAATGCCGGTCATCGTTGTGGCGCCGAACAACGAACTGTTGGAAAAACTGAAATCCAATATTGAAGAAGTTCGCGCCCGCGGCGGTGAACTGTACGTCTTCGCCGATGGAGACGCCGGTTTCAGCGGCAGCGACAACATGCACATCATCGAGATGCCGCATGTCGAAGAGATGATTGCGCCGATCTTCTACACCGTGCCGCTGCAGCTGCTGGCTTATCACGTTGCGCTGATCAAAGGCACCGACGTTGACCAGCCGCGTAACCTGGCGAAATCGGTGACCGTAGAGTAATCAGGCTGTACGGACCGACACTCTTGTGAGTGACGCTATAATCCGGTATTTCTGCAAAGGGATGCCGGATTTTTTTATCAGCTATCAACGGTTGATTGTGTGTTTGCGGATAGCGTTACCGCCATTGCTTATAAAAACCAATGAAATTTACTCAGTGGCGCTTCTAAAATGAAAAACTTATGTGGTAATAATTTCTTAGCGCTTCTCAAGCATGGTGTGGAAATCGATCAACTTATCAAGCGAAGAGATAGAGATGAGATCGCGCAGCATACAACAACAGATATGATGAGTTTGTCTCATGGGCAACGCTTATCACCTTCTCCGCTAGTTCCTGCTTGTATTTATTTGATATTAATTGTTATTTTTTCAGTTAATGCGGCTTTTATATTGCAGAGTCTCCAACTTACTCCGCCCCGTTTTCTGGCTTTCTACTTTCCGCTGCTATTAGGGGTTATTGTTATAACCAGCTTAGCTGCAGGGTTAGTAGGTCGAGGTCATGCTGTTGGATTACGTATTTTTATGTACCTATATCTCGCCAATTTGTTTATTTTTTGTCTAGTCCTGGCGCTTGCCGTCATCGCAGATGAAGCTATTGCTGCCAATAAGGTCATTCTTTTTATGTGTGAGATAGCCGTACTCTGGTTAGGCCGTAGATTGATGAATGGAACGGCTTTTACACTGTTTACGCTTTATCGCCGTACGATCAGGCTTGCTATGGTTGCCCAACATCTCAACGTTGCCAGATGATTTTACGCTATCCATAATCATGTAATAAAAGCCAAATCTTCCTGTCATATGACCAAAAGATAAAATCGTAATCCATTGATATAATTTATTTTATTTTGGCTTGTCTTACATTGCCCTGGTATGTCATAAAACTGTCATAATTCGTACATTTTACTGTCACCTGTTTGTCCTATTTTGCTCACCATAGCTTCGAAACAACGGTTTACGAATCCCAGCAGGAGACATTATGAACGTTATGCGTACCACCGTCGCAACAGTTGTCGCCGCGACCTTATCGATGAGCGCTTTCTCTGCTTTCGCAGCAGCAAGCCTGACTGGCGCAGGTGCAACTTTCCCTGCTCCGGTGTATGCCAAATGGGCTGATACCTATCAGAAAGAAACGGGCAATAAAGTTAACTACCAGGGTATCGGTTCCTCTGGCGGCGTTAAACAGATTATTGCCAACACCGTGGATTTCGGTGCTTCTGATGCTCCTCTGGCTGATGACAAACTGGCGCAGGAAGGCCTGTTCCAGTTCCCGACCGTTATCGGCGGCGTGGTGCTGGCGGTTAACCTGCCGGGCGTTAAATCCGGCGAGCTGGTGCTCGATGGTAAAACCCTCGGCGACATCTATCTGGGCAAAATCAAAAAATGGGATGACGAAGCGATCGCTAAACTCAACCCTGGCCTGAAGCTGCCGGCTCAGAACATCGCCGTGGTTCGCCGCGCGGATGGTTCCGGTACTTCCTTCGTCTTCACCAGCTATCTGGCGAAAGTGAACGAAGAGTGGAAATCTAAAATTGGCTCAGGCTCTACCGTAAACTGGCCAACCGGCCTGGGCGGTAAAGGCAACGACGGGATCGCAGCCTTCGTTCAGCGTCTGCCGGGCGCTATCGGCTACGTCGAGTATGCTTACGCTAAGCAGAATAACCTGGCCTACACCAAACTGCTGTCCGCTGACGGCAAACCGGTCAGCCCGACGGAAGATAACTTCGCTAATGCGGCGAAAGGTATCGACTGGAGCAAGTCCTTCGCTCAGGACCTGACTAACCAGAAAGGTGAAAATGCATGGCCGATCACCTCAACCACTTTCATCCTCGTCCACAAGGCCTCCAATAAGCCGGAGAATACCGCGGAAGTGCTGAAGTTCTTCGACTGGGCATATAAAAACGGCGGCAAAGAAGCGAATGCGCTGGATTACGCCAGCCTGCCGGACAGCGTGGTTGAGCAGGTTCGCGCCGCATGGAAAACCAACGTGAAAGACAGCAGCGGTAAAGCGCTGTACTAATACCCGCGGAATGTCGAGCTGCCGGCTAGCTTCCTGCAGCTCGAATTATTTCGGGTATAGCATTACCTTTGCCCGTAAGCTCAGTAAAATGCTGGCTTTTTGGGCCCGAACTTAAAGAGTAACCTATGGCTGCAACCAAGCCGGCATTCAACCCTCCGGGGAAAAAGGGTGACATGATCTTCAGCGCGCTGGTGAAACTGGCTGCGCTGATTGTGCTATTGATGCTGGGTGGCATCATCGTTTCCCTCATCATCTCTTCATGGCCAAGTATTCAGAAATTTGGCTTTTCCTTTTTGTGGACCAAAGAGTGGGATGCGCCGAATGAGATCTTCGGTGCGCTGGTACCAATTTACGGGACCCTGGTTACCTCAATTATCGCGTTGTTGATCGCCGTTCCGGTGAGCTTCGGCATCGCGCTGTTCCTGACTGAACTCTCCCCAGCCTGGCTAAAACGCCCGCTGGGTATTGCTATTGAGCTGCTGGCGGCGATCCCGAGTATCGTATACGGCATGTGGGGCCTGTTTATTTTCGCCCCGCTGTTTGCGACTTACTTCCAGGAACCAGTCGGCAACGTCCTTTCGACGATCCCGTTTGTCGGCGCGCTGTTTGCCGGCCCGGCGTTCGGTATCGGCATCCTGGCGGCCGGCGTCATTCTGGCCATCATGATCATTCCTTATATCGCCGCCGTAATGCGTGACGTCTTCGAGCAGACGCCGGTGATGATGAAAGAGTCCGCATATGGGATCGGCTGCACCACGTGGGAGGTAATTTGGCGCATCGTGCTGCCGTTCACCAAAAACGGGGTGATTGGCGGCGTCATGCTCGGCCTGGGCCGCGCGCTGGGTGAAACCATGGCCGTCACCTTTATTATCGGTAACACCTATCAGCTCGACAGCGCTTCACTGTATATGCCGGGCAACAGTATTACCTCGGCGCTGGCCAATGAATTCGCGGAAGCGGAAAGCGGCCTGCACGTAGCGGCGCTGATGGAACTGGGTCTGATCCTGTTCGTTATCACCTTTATCGTTCTGGCCGCGTCGAAGTTCATGATTATGCGTCTCGCTAAGAACGAGGGGGCACGCTAATGGCAACGATCGAATTGCAAACCACCGCCGCGCTGGCGGAATCCCGTCGCAAGATGCAGGCTAAGCGCCGCCTGAAGAACCGCATCGCCCTGACCCTGTCGATGGCGACCATGGCGTTTGGCCTCTTCTGGCTTATCTGGATCCTGATGTCGACCATTACGCGTGGCATCGACGGCATGAGTCTGGCGCTGTTTACCGAAATGACGCCGCCGCCGAATACCGCGGGCGGCGGTCTGGCGAACGCCCTGGCGGGCAGCGGCCTGCTGATCCTGTGGGCGACCGTTTTTGGTACGCCGCTTGGCATCATGGCCGGTATCTATCTGGCGGAGTACGGCAGAAAGTCGGTACTGGCGGAAATCATCCGCTTTATTAACGATATTCTGCTTTCCGCGCCATCTATCGTCGTGGGGCTGTTCGTCTACACCATCGTGGTGGCGCAGATGCAGCACTTCTCCGGCTGGGCGGGCGTTATCGCGCTGGCGCTGCTGCAGGTGCCAATCGTGATTCGTACCACTGAAAACATGCTGAAGCTGGTGCCGGATAGCCTGCGTGAAGCAGCCTATGCGCTGGGGACGCCGAAATGGAAGATGATTTCCGCGATCACCCTTAAGGCGTCGGTATCCGGCATTATGACCGGTATCCTGCTGGCCATTGCCCGTATCGCCGGGGAGACGGCGCCGCTGCTGTTCACCGCGCTCTCCAACCAGTTCTGGAGCACCGATATGATGCAGCCGATCGCCAACCTGCCGGTGACCATTTTTAAATTTGCCATGAGTCCGTTCGCGGAATGGCAGCAACTGGCATGGGCCGGGGTATTGATTATCACCCTGTGCGTCTTGCTGCTGAATATTCTGGCGCGCGTTGTCTTCGCGAAGAAGAAACACGGTTAATTTTTGCGGCGCGGCCTAAGCGGCGCCGAATGAGGAAGAGATTGAGATGAGTATGGTGAACGCGAATCCGGGTAAAATTTCAGTTCGTGACCTGAACTTCTACTACGGCAAATTCCATGCCCTGAAGAACATCAACCTGGATATCGCTAAGAACCAGGTGACGGCGTTTATCGGCCCGTCAGGCTGCGGTAAATCCACTCTGCTGCGTACGTTCAACAAGATGTTTGAGCTGTACCCGGAGCAGCGTGCAGAAGGCGAAATTCTGCTGGATGGCGACAATATTCTCACCAATACCCAGGATATCGCGCTGCTGCGCGCGAAAGTAGGGATGGTATTCCAGAAGCCGACTCCGTTCCCGATGTCTATCTACGACAACATCGCCTTCGGCGTGCGTCTGTTCGAGAAGCTGTCGCGCGCCGATATGGACGAGCGCGTACAGTGGGCGTTGACCAAAGCCGCATTATGGAATGAAACCAAAGATAAACTGCACCAGAGCGGGTATTCTCTCTCCGGTGGTCAGCAGCAGCGTCTGTGTATCGCCCGCGGTATCGCGATTCGCCCGGAAGTGCTGCTGCTCGATGAACCTTGCTCAGCGCTGGACCCGATCTCCACCGGGCGCATCGAGGAACTTATCACCGAGCTGAAGCAGGATTACACCGTCGTTATCGTTACCCACAACATGCAGCAGGCTGCGCGTTGTTCCGACCATACGGCATTTATGTATCTCGGCGAGCTGATTGAATTCAGCAACACGGACGATCTGTTTACCAAGCCCGCTAAGAAGCAAACTGAAGATTATATTACTGGCCGCTACGGTTGATTGCCCTTCTGCTTTCAGGTGCTAACCCGATGGGCAATCAGGAGACATCATGGATAACTTAAATCTTAATAAACATATTTCCGGCCAGTTCAACGCCGAACTGGAGTACATTCGCACCCAGGTAATGACCATGGGTGGGCTGGTGGAGCAACAGCTTTCTGATGCGATCACCGCGATGCACAATCAGGACAGCGATCTGGCGAAGCGCGTAATCGATGGCGACAAGCAGGTCAATATGATGGAAGTGGCGATCGACGAGGCCTGCGTGCGCATCATCGCTAAACGTCAGCCGACCGCCAGCGACCTGCGACTGGTGATGGCGATCATCAAGACTATCGCCGAGCTGGAACGTATTGGCGACGTGGCGGATAAAATCTGCCGTACCGCGCTGGAGAAGTTTTCCCAGCAGCACCAACCGCTGCTGGTGAGCCTGGAGTCGCTAGGCCGCCATACCGTACAGATGCTGCATGATGTGCTGGATGCCTTTGCGCGTATGGATCTTGATGAAGCGGTACGTATCTATCGCGAAGACAAGAAAGTCGATCAGGAATATGAAGGCATCGTGCGTCAACTGATGACCTATATGATGGAAGATTCACGTACTATTCCGAGCGTCCTGACCGCATTATTCTGCGCGCGCTCCATCGAGCGTATCGGCGATCGCTGCCAGAATATCTGCGAATATATTTTCTACTTCGTTAAAGGCCAGGATTTCCGTCACGTAGGCGGCGACGAACTGGATAAACTGCTCGCGGGTAAAGATCCGAAAGAGTAAAAATCATGGTGGCCGATTCTGGTAAAGGAAATTATCAGAATCGACTATGATTTTGCGCATCTCTGAAATATTGCTGCGATTATCGTCACAATTAATACTCTGGCTATTTGAGTTTTAAATTTTCTCGCGTAACAATCCTTCTCACTGACTGAGCGCTGAAGCTCAGATGGTTAAAATGGATTGTTACTGCGACAGCAGGCAAAACCTGATATTGCCCCAGGCGGCGATGTCAGGTTTTTTGTTTTAGACGCTGAATGGTTTGCTGATAAGGGTTGCTACCGCAATGAGCGGGCAAAACCTGAAGAGGATTATCTGTTAATGCAGATGGTCTCCTTCAGGTTTTTTTTTTGCCACTTATTCGGCATGAAAATAAAAGCTGCAGTTACGTGGAATGGTATTAATACAGTTTATTAAAAACATAACGCTATTTATTCATTACGTGTTTCATTTACGCCAATGCTTATATAAGGGATTATTATGATTAGAAGAAATATGATCGCTTCAGCGATGGTTTTGCTGGCGCCGCTTTCTTATTCAACAAATCTTATTGCCGGACAGCTTACGGTTGAACAACGATTGGCGCTTCTGGAAAAAGCGCTTCAGGACACGCAAAAAGAACTCAAGAAATATCAGGATCAGGAGAAAAAAAGAAACCAGGTTTGGGCCGCCTGGTCGCAACCGGTAAATAGCCAGAAGAGCCAGAGTGCGAAAGCGCCTACGGCGACCCAAGCGGCCGTTAAGCCAGACGCGGTACTGGTCAAAAATGAACAGCCGGCGCAGGGCGGTGAGCCAGCCTATAGCGCCATGACGCTGAAAGATTTTAGCAAATTCGTGAAAGATGAAATTGGCTTTAGCTATAACGGCTATTACCGTTCTGGCTGGGGAACTGCCTCGCACGGCTCGCCAAAATCGTGGGCCATCGGCTCGCTTGGCCGTTTGGGTAACGAGTATTCCGGCTGGTTTGATTTACAGCTTAAACAGCGCGTTTTTCAGGAAGGCGACAAACGTGTGGACGCCATCGTGATGCTCGATGGCAACGTGGGTCAGCAATATTCTGCCGGCTGGTTTGGCGACAACGCCGGCGGCGAAAACTACCTTCAGTTCTCGGATATGTACGTCAACACCAAAGGCTTTTTGCCGTTTGCCCAGGAAGCGGATTTTTGGGTCGGTAAGCACGGTGCGCCGAAAATCGAGATCCAGATGCTGGACTGGAAAACACAAAGAACCGATGCGGCAGCTGGCGTAGGGCTTGAAAACTGGAAAGTGGGCGCCGGTAAATTTGATATCGCGCTGGTGCGCGAAGATATTGATGATTACGACCGCTCTTTGACTAATAAGCAGCAAATTAATACCAATACCCTGGATGTGCGTTACAAAGATATTCCGCTGTGGGACAAAGCCTCGCTGATGGTCAGCGGGCGCTATGTCGCCGCCAATCAAAGCTCATCAGAGAAATATAAAGAGGGGAATGAAGGTTACTACCAATGGAAAGATACCTGGATGGTGGGAACTTCGTTAACGCAGAAATTTGATAACGGCGGCTTTAACGAGTTCTCATTATTACTGGCGAATAACTCCATCGCCAGCAGCTTCTCGCGCTATGCCGGTTCGAGCCCGTATACCACCAATAATGGGCGCTATTATGGCGATCATACCAACGGCACCGCCGTGCGCTTAACCTCGCAGGGGGAAACCTATTTGCGTGATGATGTCATTATGGCGAATGCAATCGTCTACTCATTTGGTAATGACGTCTATAGCTACGAAACCGGCGCCCATTCAGATTTTGAATCTATTCGCGCCGTGGTTCGCCCGGCATATATCTGGAATAAATATAATCAGACCGGCGTTGAGTTGGGCTACTTCAAACAGCAGAACAAAGATGTGACGGGCAAGAAATATAACGAATCCGGTTATAAGACCACCTTATTCCATACCTTCAAAGTTAATACCAGTATGCTGACCTCGCGCCCGGAAATCCGTTTTTATGCGACTTATATTAAAGCCGAAGATATCGACCTGGATAAGGCCGCTAACAATACCACCGCGGTTTTTGAAGATGGCAAGAACGACCAATTCGCACTCGGCGCGCAGGCCGAAATTTGGTGGTAAGGCCGCAAGCGCCTGCTCATAAAAACGTAAAAGGAATCAAGATGAAACGACATGCAATCTACTTCACCCTGGCGCTGGCTGGCGCCACATTTACGGCGCACGCCGCGCCGCTGCCGACGACGCCTGATGCCGCCATTCCTGTCAGCCAATATATTACTCAGGTGAATACGGATAACAGTGTGACTTTCCGGTTATTTGCCCCCGATGCCAGGCGCGTTTCCGTCGTCACGGGGTCGACGCCGGATACCTTTGTCTCTCATGACATGACCAAAGATACCCAGGGCATATGGACGTGGAAGAGCGATCGCCTGGCCGCCAATCTTTATGAGTACTACTTCGACGTGGACGGTTTTCGTTCTGTCGATACCGGCAGCCGTTATCAGAAGCCGCAGCGCCAGGTGAATACCAGCCTGATCCTGGTGCCCGGCAGCATTCTTGACGATCGGGCAGTCCCGCACGGCGATCTGCGTACCGTCACCTACCATTCGACGGCGCTTAAGTCAGAACGCCGCGTCTACGTCTGGACGCCGCCGGGCTATAACGGCAGCGGCGAACCGTTGCCGGTGCTCTATTTCTACCACGGTTTTGGCGATAGCGGCCTGTCGGCCATCGATCAGGGACGCATTCCGCAAATGATGGATAACCTGCTGGCGGAGGGCAAAATCAAGCCGATGCTGGTGGTGGTGCCGGATACCGAAACCGATATTCCACAAGCGATCGCGGAAAACTTCCCGCCGCAGGAGCGGCGTAAAAATTTCTATCCACTCAATGCGAAAGCCGCAGACAACGAATTGATGCACGACATCATTCCGCTGATCGATTCCCGATTTAACGTGCGTAAAGATGCCGACGGCCGGGCGCTGGCAGGGCTGTCGCAGGGCGGTTACCAGGCGCTGGTGTCCGGGATGAACCATCTTGAGAGCTTCGGGTGGCTTGCCACCTTTAGCGGGGTTACGACAACCACGGTTCCCGATGCTGGCGTGGAGGCGCAGTTGAATAACCCTGACGCTATCAATAAGCAACTGCGTAACTTTACGCTGGTGGTTGGCGAAAAAGACTCCGTCACTGGCAAAGATATTGCCGGCCTGAAAAGCGAACTGGAAAAGCAGAAGATCAAATTTGATTACCACTCTTATCCTGGCCTGAATCATGAAATGGACGTCTGGCGTCCGGCCTATGCCGAGTTTGTGCAAAAGCTCTTTAAATAACCGTCAGGGGCATGGCGCCCCCTGTCTCAACCAGTAAAGGAAGATGAGATGAAATTGATTGTGACGGAAGATTATGAAGAGATGAGCCTGGTCGCCAGCCATCATCTTTTAGGCTATATCACGGTGCCGCGACGGATGAATCTGGCGGTGACGGCGGGGAGTACGCCAAAGCGCATGTATGAGCATTTGACCGCCGCCATCAAAGGGAAATCATTCTATGATCGGGTTCACTATTACAACTTTGATGAGATTCCTTTTCGCGGCCAGCAGCGTGAAGGGGTGACGATTTCCAACCTGCGCCAGCTGTTTTTTACTCCAGCGCAAATCAAAGAAGAGAACATCCATAAATTGACACTGGAGAACGCGGCTCAACACGATCGCCGCCTCGAAGAGGCCGGCGGTCTTGACCTGGTCGTGCTGGGGCTGGGTGCCGACGGCCATTTTTGCGGCAACCTGCCGAACACTACACGTTTTCATGATGAGACGGTCGAAGTACCGATTCAGGGGGAGCTGATTGGCATTGTCGCGAACGGCGAAATGGGGGGCGATTTCAATGTGGTGCCGGATAGCTATGTCACCATGGGGCCGAAAAGCGTGATGGCGGCAAAAAACCTGCTGCTGATTGTCAGCGGCGCGGCAAAGGCGCAAGCGCTAAAGCAGGTGGTGGAAGGCCCGGTCAGCGAACTGGTGCCGGCCTCTGTACTCAAGTTGCACCCTTCGTTGGTGATTATTGCTGATAAAGCGGCTGCGGCGGAATTGCAGCACTAAAAAGCCGCTGGCCAGCGGGGCTACCGTTGTGACCAACCGTAGCCCGACCGAGCGTAGCGACGTCGGGTCTTAACGAGTAATATCCCAGCCACGCGCTCTCCACAATGCCGGCAGCTCAGCTAAATCGGTAAAGGTCGTTACTTTCGGATGATCGATCGGTTGGTTGTGCGGGTCGGCGCAGAAGTAAAAGACTTCCATACCCGCGGCGATCCCTGATTGGGCTCCCGCGCTGGAATCATCGACCAGAATACAGTTTTCGACTTGTACCTGCATGGCCTCTGCCGCATGGAACATCAGCGCCGGGTCGGGTTTCCAGCGCTGAATGTCGTAACCGCTGTACAGCCGGTCTGGGAAGTGGTGCAGCATCTGCGTTCTACCGAGCGAATGCTGCATTTTACTGACCGGGCCATTCGACACCACGCACATGGGGATCTTCACCGCGTCCAGCAGCGCAGCGGCGCCGGGGATGACCTCCAGCTCGCTATCGAACAGACGGGCGACTTCGGCGCGATACACCGGCTCCAGAGTCTCTTTCTGCAGGTTAACGCCATATTCAGCGTTGATGGTGTCGATAATCTCGTACAGCTTAACGCCCTTGAAGCGCTTAAAAATTTCGGCTAAATCCAGCGTAATACCGAATTCCTGAAACATGTGAACATAGGCGCGTGAGCAAATCACCTCGCTATCGACCAGCGTGCCGTCACAATCGAAAAATACTGCTTGTGGTTGGGTCATACTCTTTCCAGTTTAACAAGTTTAACGTTTTCGTAATGCTCAATGCCGCGACGCAATCGTTGCCGTATAAGCAAAATAAATGAAAAAAATTACCATACAACCGCGCCTGGTGCCGTAATTTGGTATAGGATAGCCTCGAATTTTCCCTCCTTTACGTTCGGAAACCGATAATGAGTCAACAACCAACCAGCCAGTCTTCTGGCCAGGGTCTGCTGGAGCGCGTATTTAAACTGCGCGAGCACGGCACCACGGTGCGCACTGAAGCGATCGCCGGTTTCACCACGTTCCTGACGATGGTCTACATCGTCTTCGTGAACCCACAAATTCTTGGCGTGGCGGGTATGGATACCAGCGCTGTCTTTGTGACCACCTGTCTGATCGCTGCCTTCGGCAGCATTCTGATGGGTCTGTTCGCGAATCTGCCGGTGGCGCTGGCGCCAGCGATGGGTCTGAATGCCTTCTTTGCCTTCGTGGTAGTTCAGGCGATGGGCCTGCCGTGGCAGGTGGGTATGGGCGCGATTTTCTGGGGCGCCGTTGGCCTGCTGCTGCTGACCCTCTTCCGCGTACGCTACTGGATGATTGCCAATATCCCGGTGAGCCTGCGCGTGGGTATCACCAGCGGTATCGGGCTGTTTATCGGCATGATGGGCCTGAAGAACGCCGGCGTTATCGTGGCGAACCAGGACACGTTGGTCAGCATCGGCAACCTGACTTCCCACAGCGTGCTGCTGGGCGTGCTCGGATTCTTTATTATCGCTATCCTGGCATCGCGTAATATTCATGCCGCCGTGCTGGTCTCCATCGTCGTCACCACCCTGTTGGGCTGGATGCTCGGCGATGTGCACTATACCGGCATCGTCTCCGCGCCGCCGAGCGTGACCTCGGTTGTGGGTCAGGTCGATCTGGCCGGTTCGCTGAACCTTGGCCTGGCGGGCGTGATCTTCTCGTTCATGCTGGTTAACCTGTTCGACTCCTCCGGCACCCTGATTGGCGTCACCGATAAAGCCGGGCTGGCAGATGCGCAGGGTAAATTCCCACGCATGAAGCAGGCGTTGTTCGTCGATAGCGTGTCGTCTGTTGCCGGCTCCTTTATTGGCACCTCTTCGGTTACGGCCTATATCGAATCCTCCTCCGGCGTTTCGGTTGGCGGGCGTACTGGCCTGACCGCCGTTGTCGTAGGTATCCTGTTCCTGCTGGTCATCTTCCTGTCGCCGCTGGCGGGGATGGTTCCGGCCTATGCCGCCGCTGGGGCGCTGATTTACGTTGGCGTGCTGATGACCTCAAGCCTGGCGCGCGTGAAGTGGGATGACCTGACGGAAGCGGTACCGGCGTTTATCACCGCGGTGATGATGCCGTTCAGCTTCTCGATCACCGAAGGTATCGCCCTGGGCTTTATTTCCTACTGCGTGATGAAGATTGGTACCGGCCGTCTGCGTGAACTCAGCCCGTGCGTGATCATCGTTTCGCTGCTGTTCGTGCTGAAAATTGTCTTTATCGATGCGCATTGATCCGCACGCATGATGAAATGGCCCGGCATCGCTGCCGGGCTTTTTTTTATGCTTTAACCCGCTGAATATAATCGCCAAAGGCGGTCAACTGGCCGCGCAGATGGTCCAGTGTGCTCTGATCGACCACTTCACCCGCCTGCGGATCGACTTTGTTCTGAATCACACCGCCCATAAATTCCGGCTTGTTCATGACCATCGCATCGAGGAAGACCAGAATCTGGCGTAGATGATACTGGCAGCGGGCCCCGCCGATGGCGCCCATGGAGCTGGTCTGGATCAGCACCGGCTTACCGGCCAGCGGCTGTTCCGGCAGACGCGAGAGCCAGTCGATAGCGTTCTTCAGACCGCCGGGTACCGAGTAGTTATATTCCGGAGTAACGATCACCACGCCATCCGCTTCGCGGATTTGTTTCGCGATCGCCTGCACGCTCTGCGGGAACCCCTCTTCCTGTTGGATATCGGCATCGTACAGCGGGATATCGCCGATCGACGGCAGCGCGGAGATTTCCATGCCCGCAGGCGCAATGCCCGGCAGCGTGCGCGCAACCATGGCATTAAAAGAACCTTTGCGTAGACTTCCGAGTAACGTAACAACTTTCAACGTATCAGACATGAGTGCTCCTTTGCATCATGATGGCCGGCTAAACCGGTCAGTTGAGGGAGAATACTTTTTCTACCGGTAAGCTGGTAAAGCGCATCAGGCGCGCGTCAGTCTCTTTGGCGCGCGTTTGCGCATCAGGCAGGCAGCGCCAGCCCTCTTTACTATCATATTCCCAGACCTTCAGCGGCCCGATATTCGGGGTGACGGCGATTGACCACACCAGCAACGTTTCAGCATCACAGATGGCTTCAATCGATTGGGTGCCAGCGGTACGCAGGCGACCAGACCCCGGCAGCAGTTGTACTCGCACGGGGGCTTCACCGGTGAGCTTCAGCACGCTGCGGCGCAGCGCCACCAGTTGGGCGCGGGCTTCATCCGGATCGTGCTGGATGTTAATCCATAAATTCTCATTGCTATTGAAGACATAGCGATCGGCGGCATGTAGCGGATGGACGCCACGCGAGGCATGCTGCAGTTCCATATCGAGACCGCAGTCACCTTCGGTCGTCAGCGCTACGCCGACGATATTCCCGGCATAAGAGATGGAAAAGCGGGGAAGGTGGGGATCGCGAAATACGGGCCGTCCATTGGGTTCGCTGATGATTTCCGGCAGCTCGCCGATACCATAAAGCATGAAAAGCAGTTCTGCGAGCAGCGAACGCGAGGCGCGATAGCGGCTCTGTCGGTATTCGGGTAGGTTACGTGCGGATTGATGACATGCCGCCGACAAACGCGTCGATAGCGGCTCCCTGGTGTTGAGTATCCCTCTTGCAAAATGCGTTGCCATTCGTCGCTCCGTGATTAATGGTCAGAGATAAAAATTGTGAATGATATTATCGCTCACAATGAGCAGGTTTTAATGCGGAAATTCTTCCTTGAGAAGGGATAATGTCTGACTTTTACAATTTCTTGCGCAACAACGTGAGGATGATGGGCAATTTCCCTACAGCGTATTGGAATAGAGCTGTTTAAGGGTCTCTCTGAGCCATACGATCTTTGGATTATAGCTATTACGCTTATGCCACAGCAGGGTGAACGGCACGCGCATTTTTTCCAGTAGCTGCGGCTCCAGCGGCAGCGGGCGCGATACCAGCGGCAGATGATGCTGCTGATTATAGTGCTGACAATAGCGCGGCGCGGTGGCTATCATGGTGTGATTCGGCTGTGCCGCCATAAACAGCGACTGCTCAAAGCCGGGTAGGGTCAGGGCAACGGTCCGTTTGTGGCCCAGGTCATGCAGCACATCATCCAGCGCCCAGGTATCGCTTTGTTCCCAGCAGATATTGATGTGCGGATAGCGCAGGAAAGCCGCCAGGTTCCACTCTTCATTGAGCGCCGGATGATCGGCGCGCAGCCACACCTGCGGCAGGTCGCTAAACAGGACATCAAAATCGATATACCACGGCAGCAGGCTCAGCTGTTCGCGCGAACGCGGATGGGTTTCCTTGCCGCAAAAACCGATATCAACCTCACCACGAATGATGGCATCCAGCGAGTCGTAATCCCAGTTGCGTAAACGGATCAGCGCTTGTGGATAACGTTGATAAATTTGCTGGGAGAGGGTGTTGAGCAGGATCATCAGTAGCGGTGATTCTGCCGCCAGCTCGAACTTCAGGCCGCTTGGCATGGTGTGGTGCGGTTTATCGAGGATCTGATTGCCCATCTGCATCCAGTCGGCAAGATCCTGCTCCATGTTGCTCATTAACGGCGTTGGCGCCAGCCCTAGCGGTGTTTTAACAAACAGCGGATCGTCAAACCAGGTGCGTAACTTGGCCAATGATTTACTCACCGCCGACGGCGAAACGTTCATCCGTTTCGCCGTGCGGGTGACGCTGCGCTCCTGGGTCAGAAGCTGCAGACATAACAGTAAGTTAAGATCGAGACTCGACAGGGATTTCTTCATTATCTTGCGTCGCGCGCGCCGGTGAGACGACCAGTATCAGAACAATACTGACTATGCTACAGGCAATGAGTATCCCGATCAGCATATTCATGGCGCTCAGCCCGATGATAGCCGCCAGCCAAATCCACAGCGAAGAACCACAGACCTGAGCGATGCCGAGGGCGGAGCTGGCGACGCCCGCCCGCAGCGTGAAAGGCCCCAACGCCTGGCTCATCGCGACGCCAAAGCCGACCGAGAAACCCGCGCAGATCATACCTAATCCCAGCATGGTGATGGGCTGGCTGTCGGCGAGGCTCAATACCACGCCAGCGATAAGGAACAACGTCTGCGAGGTCAGCATCAGGGTACGTGGTTTAAACAGCGTCAGAGCGAACGGCGTGGAGAACGACACGGCCATGCTGACCATCGCCATCAGCGCCATCGCCATTGAATAAGTTCCGCGGTCGAAACCCATCTCTTCCATCATCAGCACCGGAGAGACGTTCACGTAGGTCAGAATTGCGGTGACGCTAAGAGTCGTAATGACTATGCGGCTAAGGAAAAACCGGTTTAGCAGCGATTCAGCAGTGGCATTATGCTGTGCGCCTGCCTGCGGATGCGTTGTCGGGCGCGTCTCGCGCAGCATAACCACCGACAATAACCCTACCATCACCCCCATGCCTGTCATGGTGTAGAACAGGCTCTGCCACGGATATTTCAACATGATCAGATGGCCAAGTACCGGCGCGAGAACGGGAATGATGCAGGTAATGCCATTAAGCAGCGACAGTACCTTGGCGCGGCGGCGCTCGTCCAGCGTATCGCGCAGAACGGCAAAAGCGACGACGTAGCAGCTTCCCGCGCCGATCCCCTGGATAAAGCGGCCGATCAGGAAATGCGTGCTGTTATGCGCCTGCGAGCACAGTAGCGAGGCCAGTATGAAGGTGATGGCGCCGAAAATCGCGACCGGTTTACGCCCGGATTTATCCGCCGCGCGCCCGGCAAAAAGCATCGCGGTAGCCATACCGGCTAAATAGACCGAAAAGGCGATATGCAGCTGCGCCTCGCTGGCGCCAAGATCCTGGGCGATGCGCGGTAGGCCGACCAGATACATATCAATGCCGGATGGATAGAGCAGTACCAATGCGAAACTGCAGATAAGAAAGCGTGCCATAGGACCCTCGCAATAAGAATGGCGTACAGCATAGTGGCTAACGCCAGGGAGTACGAGTTGCCATTTGGACAACACTCTTTTCCTGAAAGGAAAAACAGTTGATTGCTTCACAGAGTTGATGTGATTAAGGCAATCAAATAAAAAACCCGCCATAACAGATGGTTATGGCGGGTTAGTAGATGCTTACCAGTAACGCTTACTTACCGATACAGAAACTGGAGAAGATGCGGCCCAGCAGATCGTCAGAGGTAAATTCGCCGGTAATTTCACTTAATGCCTGTTGCGACAGACGCAGCTCCTCCGCCAGTAATTCACCGGCCCAGGCGCCCAGCAACTGCGCTTTGCCCTGCTGCAGATGGTCCGCAGCCGTTTCCAGCGCTTGCAGATGGCGACGACGGGCGAGGAAGCCGCCTTCCATGTTGGTATCGAAGCCCATGCTCTGCTTAAGGTGGTTGCGCAGCACCTCGACCCCTTCACCGGTACGCGCCGACAGGCGGATTAGTGAGTGGCCATTTACTTCGCTGAGCCCCAGCGCTTCGCCGGTGACATCGGCTTTATTACGCACCACGGTAATCGGCAGCTTAGCGGGCAGGCGCTCGATAAAGTCCGGCCAGATCTCCGCCGGGTCAACGGCGCTGGTGGTGGTGCCGTCGACCATAAACAGCACCCGATCCGCCTGTTCAATTTCCTGCCAGGCGCGTTCAATGCCGATGCGCTCCACTTCATCACTGGCGTCACGCAGGCCTGCGGTATCGATGATATGCAGCGGCATACCGTCGATGTGAATATGTTCGCGCAGTACGTCGCGGGTGGTGCCGGCGATATCGGTGACGATCGCCGCTTCGCGTCCGGCCAGCGCGTTGAGCAGGCTGGATTTACCGGCGTTTGGCCGTCCGGCGATCACCACTTTCATCCCTTCACGCAGCAGGCTGCCCTGACGGGCTTCGGCGCGGACGGCATCGAGATCGGCGATCACGTCGTTCAGTTGGGCTTCAATTTTACCATCGGAGAGGAAATCAATTTCTTCATCCGGGAAATCAATCGCCGCTTCCACGTAGATGCGCAGGTGAGTGAGCGCTTCCACAAGATGGTTCACACGCGCGGAGAAGGCCCCTTGCAAGGAGTTCAACGCCGAACGGGCCGCCTGCTCTGAGCTGGCGTCGATAAGGTCGGCGATGGCCTCTGCCTGCGCCAGATCGAGCTTGTCGTTGAGGAACGCGCGCTCGGAAAACTCGCCCGGGTTAGCGATGCGTACGCCGGGCAACGTCAGAATACGTTTGAGCAGCAGATCCAGAATGACCGGGCCGCCGTGGCCCTGCAGTTCGAGGACATCTTCGCCGGTAAAGGAGTTAGGTCCCGGAAACCACAGCGCAATCCCCTGATCCAGCGGCGTACCGTCGGCGTCTTTAAACGGCAGATAGTCGGCATAGCGCGGCTTCGGCAGCTTGCCGAGTACCGCCTGCGCGACGTCGCGCGCCTTAAGGCCGGAGATACGCAGGATGCCCACACCCCCGCGTCCCGGAGGGGTTGCCTGGGCGACGATAGTGTCGTTATGGCTCATGGTGACTCTCTATGTAGATGTAAAAAAGGCGGTCCATTGACCGCCTTCTCTGGCATTAACGTTACCGTAGATACTCGAAATAATTCAAGTTGCAGAAAGGCGGCAAGTTAGTGAGGCCCCAGGAGCTTACTGTAGTAAGTGACTGGGGCGAACTAATGAAGCCAACGCATCTGCGGCTTGAAGAATGAAGAGTATCAGGATTTTTTCTTCTCGCGGCTATGCAGGCCACGCTTCTCCAGACCACGGTAAATCAGCTGCTGCTGAATAATGGTTACCAGGTTGCTGACGATGTAGTACACCACCAGACCAGACGGGAACCACAGGAAGAACACCGTGAAGATGACCGGCATAAAGGTCATGATCTTCTGCTGCATCGGGTCGGTCACGGTGGTCGGCGACATCTTCTGGATGAAGAACATGGTCGCGCCCATGATGATCGGCAGGATGTAGTACGGGTCTTGCGCGGACAGGTCATGGATCCACAGGATAAACGGCGCATGACGCAGTTCAACCGAGGCGCTCAGCATGTAGTACAGAGCAAGGAAGATAGGCATCTGAATAATCAGCGGGAAGCAGCCACCCAGCGGGTTAACTTTTTCAGCTTTATACAGCGCCATCATTTCCTGGCTTTGACGTTGTTTATCGTCGCCCAGACGCTCGCGCATTGCCTGAATCTTCGGCTGCAGCATACGCATCTTCGCCATGGAGGTGTACTGCGCTTTAGTCAGCGGGTACATGATGCCACGAACGATAAAGGTGATGACGATAATCGAGAAGCCCCAGTTGCCGAGGAAGCCGTGGATGAATTTCAGCAGCTTAAACAGCGGTTGGGAGATGAACCACAGCCAGCCGTAGTCGACGGTCAGATCCAGGTGCGGCGCGACGGCAGCCATTTTATCCTGCAGAGCCGGACCGACCCACAGCACACTTTCCAGCTTGTCGGTTTGACCTGGCTGCACCAGTACCGGCTGTGATTTATAGCCGATAGCGACAACGCCATTACCGAGGTTAGCGGTATAGAAGTTGTTGGTGCCGTTGTTATGCGGAACCCACGCGGTGGTGAAGTACTGCTGCAACATCGCCACCCAACCGTCTTTGGTGCTGACGTTCAGGTTTTCGTTATCGACGATAGTATCGAATTTATATTTTTCGTATTTCGAATCAGCAGTGGAGTACGCCGCGCCACGGAAGGTGTGCATGGTAGACAGACCGCCGGTTTGCGTATCGCGGCTTGATGGCAGCGCTGCTGTTTGCTTCAGCTGACCGAAGGAGGAGATCTCCAGCGGTTTTTCGCCGACGTTTTTCACGTTGTAGCCAACGTTCACCGCATAATCACCGCGTTTCAGGGTGAAGGTTTTGGTGAAGACGTTGCCCGCTTTGTCGGTGTAGGTCAGCGGAATAACGATTTCGTTCTGGCCGTCAGCCAGTACATACGCATCTTTATCAGCGTTATACAGCGGACGCGGGCCGTTAGCCGGGTTATCCGGGCCGTCACGACCAGTTAAGCCGCTCTGTGCCTGATAGATAAACTGTGGCGTGGTTTCCAGTAACTGGAACGGTTCAGTAGATTTCAGCGCTTTCGGGTAAGCCGGAAGCAGCGCTTGCTCAACATCACCACCGCTGGTGTTGATGGTCAGATCAAGCACATCAGTTTTAACCGTAATCAGTTTCCCCTGGCCACTGGCCGGTACGCCCTGGTCTGCGGCGCTACCCGCTGCTGTGGTCGTAGTCTGCGTGGTCTGCTGCTGGGTTTGCGGATTTTTGTCCTGCTCCCAGGCTTGCCAGATCATGAAAGACACGAACAACAAAGCGATGATAAGAAGATTGCGTTGCGAATCCATCGTTAGTGTTCTCTGGTATCAAATGGTCCAGGCGGGACGGGGTCGTCACCACCAGGGTGTAAAGGGTGGCATTTTAATACGCGTTTCACCGTCAACCAACTGCCTTTTATCACTCCAAACCTGCGCAATGCCTCAATTCCGTATTGAGAACAGGTTGGCGTGAAACGACAGTGCGGCCCGAGTAGCGGACTAATCAGGCGCTGATAGACCCTGATAAGGCCTATCAGGACCCGCGAGCCAGGCGACAATGGCGGCGCCATAATTTTTCCAACGCTTCCGAGAGAGCACGGTTATCGAGGTCGGCAACCCCTTTCTTTGCCACCACCACGAAATCCATTGGCGGGAGTTCATGTTGACGTAAACGGAAGCTTTCACGCGTCAGACGTTTAATCCGATTGCGTTCATGCGCGCGCTTAACGTTTTTCTTGGCGACGGTAAGACCGATGCGGGGATGCCCCAGCGAATTCAGGCGGCCGAGGATGGTGATTTGCGGCGTGCCAGCCCGTTGTGGCTGCTGGAAGACGAAAGTGAAATGACTGGGAGTTAACAAACGTAACTCCCTGGGAAATGCTAGCTTAACCACGCAGGGTTAGCTTTATTACTTGGAAACGGTCAGACGAGCGCGGCCTTTAGCACGACGACGTGCCAGAACCTGACGACCATTTTTATTAGCCATACGAGCACGGAAGCCGTGAGAACGGTTGCGCTTCAGTACAGACGGTTGAAAAGTGCGTTTCATGGCGATTTCTACCTAAACTTGAATAAATTCACTGACTTTTGCGTAGACCCGAACGAACTTCGAACGACTTACGCCTCAGCGTGGGTGATTAAAGAGGCCGGATTGTAATAATTGTACACTCCGGAGTCAATTCTCTTTCCTTATTTCTCGCACCTTGCCGCACAAAAAATAAGCTGAGACGAGTTGCGAAAACGGGCGTTACGCGCCGGGTGGGGGATTATACGGCCTGGCGGGTAAAGCGCAAGGATCGTAAAGGATCTTTGTTAGATCAATTCTGTTCAAAACCGGCATAGCTCATTAATTTTTCCAATATGCGGGCGAAATCGTGCCGCACTCTCGCCAGGATCGATTACACTTACCCGGTTTCGATCCTCCTGTGGATAAATCGGGAAGAATCTGTTGAGAAACACAAGATCTCTTTCTCAGTTTAGGCTATGATCCCCGGTCCCGATCGCGATCCACGGATCCGTCCCGGGTAAAACCGCAAATAGCGGTTCGCACGTCACCCCTTTTGCGCAGGGGCTTTTTCGGCTAATGCAGGGTCTTGCGACGTGTGCCAACAATCACGATTGTTTCAGTTTTTCTTTTATATCGATTTTATGTTCGAGTGGAGTCCGCCGTGTCACTTTCGCTTTGGCAGCAGTGTCTTGCCCGATTGCAGGATGAGTTACCAGCCACAGAATTCAGCATGTGGATCCGCCCATTGCAGGCGGAACTGAGCGATAACACGCTGGCACTGTATGCGCCAAACCGTTTTGTGCTCGATTGGGTAAGGGACAAATACCTCAATAATATCAATGGGCTCCTCAATGACTTTTGTGGTGCGGACGCCCCACAGCTGCGCTTTGAAGTGGGCGCGAAGCCTGCGGCGCCGTCCCACCAGGGGACGGCCAACGTCGCCACGGCGATCCCGGCCGCTCAGGTGCAAACCGCGCGCGTCGCGCCGGCTGTCGCCCGTCAGGGCTGGGATAACGTTCCGGCGCCGGCAGAGCCCACCTACCGTTCCAACGTCAACGTCAAGCATACGTTTGATAACTTCGTCGAAGGTAAATCTAACCAGCTGGCACGCGCGGCGGCGCGTCAGGTGGCCGATAACCCGGGCGGCGCGTATAACCCGCTGTTCCTTTATGGCGGCACCGGTCTGGGTAAAACCCACCTGTTGCACGCCGTCGGCAACGGCATTGTGGCGCGTAAGCCAAATGCTAAAGTGGTTTATATGCACTCCGAGCGTTTCGTGCAGGACATGGTTAAAGCCCTGCAAAACAACGCCATCGAAGAATTTAAACGCTATTACCGCTCCGTTGACGCCCTGCTGATCGATGATATTCAGTTCTTCGCCAATAAAGAGCGTTCGCAGGAAGAGTTCTTCCATACCTTCAACGCCTTGCTGGAAGGTAATCAGCAGATCATCCTCACTTCGGATCGTTATCCAAAAGAGATCAACGGCGTTGAAGATCGTCTGAAATCGCGCTTTGGCTGGGGCCTGACGGTGGCGATCGAGCCGCCTGAACTGGAAACCCGCGTCGCGATCCTGATGAAGAAAGCCGATGAGAACGATATCCGCCTGCCGGGCGAAGTCGCATTCTTTATCGCTAAGCGTCTGCGTTCGAACGTGCGTGAGCTGGAAGGGGCGCTGAACCGCGTCATTGCTAACGCCAACTTTACCGGCCGGGCGATCACCATCGATTTCGTGCGCGAAGCGCTGCGCGATTTACTGGCGCTGCAGGAAAAATTAGTCACCATCGACAATATTCAAAAGACGGTGGCGGAGTATTACAAGATTAAGGTAGCGGACCTGCTGTCCAAACGCCGCTCCCGTTCGGTGGCGCGCCCACGCCAGATGGCGATGGCGCTGGCCAAAGAGCTGACCAACCACAGCCTGCCGGAAATCGGCGATGCGTTTGGCGGTCGCGACCATACCACCGTGCTGCACGCCTGCCGTAAGATTGAGCAGTTGCGTGAAGAAAGCCACGATATTAAAGAAGATTTTTCCAATTTAATCAGAACATTATCCTCGTGACGCTATGAAATTTACCGTAGAACGTGAACATTTATTAAAACCGCTGCAACAGGTGAGCGGTCCGTTAGGTGGTCGTCCGACGCTGCCAATTCTCGGTAACCTGCTGCTTCAGGTCGCGGACGGCACGCTGTCGCTAACCGGTACCGATCTGGAAATGGAAATGGTCGCGCGCGTGTCGCTGATTCAGCCGCACGAAGCGGGCGCCACCACCGTTCCGGCGCGTAAATTCTTTGATATCTGCCGCGGCCTGCCTGAAGGCGCGGAGATCGCCGTGCAGCTTGAAGGCGACCGTATGCTGGTGCGCTCCGGCCGCAGCCGCTTCTCGCTGTCGACCCTGCCTGCCGCCGATTTCCCGAATCTCGACGACTGGCAGAGCGAAGTGGAATTTACCCTGCCGCAGGCGACGATGAAGCGCCTGATTGAAGCCACCCAGTTTTCGATGGCGCACCAGGATGTCCGTTACTACTTAAACGGCATGCTGTTTGAAACCGAAGGTAGCGAACTGCGCACCGTCGCCACCGATGGCCACCGTCTGGCGGTTTGTTCAATGCCTTTGGAAGAGTCGCTGCCGAACCATTCGGTGATCGTGCCGCGTAAAGGGGTGATTGAGCTGATGCGTATGCTCGATGGCGGCGATACGCCGCTGCGCGTGCAGATCGGCAGCAACAATATCCGTGCTCACGTCGGCGATTTTATCTTCACCTCGAAGCTGGTTGATGGCCGTTTCCCGGACTATCGCCGCGTATTGCCGAAAAACCCGGATAAACACCTTGATGCCGGCTGCGACATTCTCAAGCAGGCCTTTGCCCGCGCGGCAATTCTGTCGAACGAGAAATTCCGCGGCGTGCGGTTGTACGTCAGCGAAAACCAGCTGAAAATCACCGCGAATAACCCGGAACAGGAAGAGGCGGAAGAGATTCTCGATGTCACTTATTCGGGCAGCGAGATGGAAATCGGCTTTAACGTTAGCTACGTGCTGGATGTGCTCAATGCGCTGAAGTGCGAGAATGTGCGCATACTGCTGACGGATTCCGTATCGAGCGTGCAGATTGAGGATGCGGCTTCACAGTCCGCCGCCTATGTTGTCATGCCTATGAGATTGTAGAATCTGCAAAGGGGCTGGTTTACTTGCCATTTCGCCTTCCGGCAGTGCTCGAAATGCTCACGTACTTCGTGTACGCTCCGCTTTCTGCGCGCTGGCGGTAGACGAACTGGCTGCGACACCCACGCCCCTTGAATGATGACGAGCTGATATGTCGCTATCCCGACTCCTAATCAAAGATTTCCGCAATATCGAAAATGCGGATCTCGCTTTATCCCCCAGCTTTAACTTCCTGGTTGGCGCAAACGGCAGCGGCAAAACCAGCGTGCTGGAAGCTATCTATACGCTCGGCCATGGCAGGGCGTTTCGCAGTTTGCAAATTGGCCGGGTAATTCGTCACGAGCAGGATTCGTTTGTCCTGCACGGGCGTTTACAGGGCGAAGAGCGGGAAACCGCCATTGGCCTGACCAAAGACAAACAGGGCGACAGCAAAGTGCGTATCGACGGCACCGATGGCCACAAGGTGGCGGAACTGGCGCACCTGATGCCGATGCAGCTGATCACGCCGGAGGGGTTTACTTTACTCAACGGCGGCCCCAAATACAGAAGAGCGTTCCTTGATTGGGGATGCTTTCATAACGAAGCCGGATTCTTCACCGCCTGGAGCAACCTGAAGCGCCTGCTGAAACAGCGCAACGCCGCGCTGCGCCAGGTGAGCCGCTATGCGCAACTGCGGCCGTGGGACCTGGAATTAATCCCGCTGGCGGAACAAATCAGCCGCTGGCGTGCCGAATACAGCGCCGCTATTGTCGAAGACATGGCGGATACCTGTCAGCAATTTTTACCGGAATTCACCCTCACCTTCTCTTTCCAGCGCGGCTGGGAAAAAGAAACGGACTACGCCGAGGTGCTGGAGCGGAATTTCGAACGCGACAGAATGTTAACCTACACCGCCCACGGTCCGCATAAAGCGGATTTTCGCATTCGCGCCGATGGGGCGCCGGTGGAAGACACCTTGTCGCGCGGGCAGCTTAAGCTGCTGATGTGCGCCCTACGACTGGCGCAGGGCGAGTTCCTGACCCGCGAAAGCGGGCGGCGCTGCCTGTACCTGATAGATGATTTTGCCTCGGAGCTTGACGATGCCCGGCGCGGGTTGCTTGCCAGCCGCTTAAAAGCCACGCAATCGCAGGTTTTCGTCAGCGCAATCAGCGCTGAACACGTAATGGACATGTCGGACAAAAATTCGAAGATGTTCACCGTGGAAAAGGGTAAAATAACGGATTAACCCAAGATTAAATGAGCGAGAAACGTTGATGTCGAATTCTTATGACTCCTCCAGTATCAAAGTCCTGAAAGGGCTGGATGCGGTGCGTAAGCGCCCGGGTATGTATATCGGCGACACGGATGACGGCACCGGTCTGCACCACATGGTATTCGAGGTTGTGGATAACGCTATCGACGAAGCGCTCGCAGGTTACTGTAAAGACATCGTTGTTACTATCCACAGCGATAACTCCGTCTCCGTACAGGATGACGGCCGCGGCATCCCAACCGGCATTCACCCGGAAGAGGGCGTCTCCGCGGCGGAAGTTATCATGACCGTCCTGCACGCCGGCGGTAAATTCGATGATAACTCCTATAAAGTGTCCGGCGGTCTGCACGGCGTAGGCGTCTCGGTGGTTAACGCCCTGTCGCAGAAGCTGGAGCTGGTTATCCAACGCGATAACAAAGTTCACAAACAAATTTATGAGCACGGTGTGCCGCAGGCGCCGCTGGCGGTAACCGGTGAAACCGAAAGCACCGGTACCATGGTGCGTTTCTGGCCAAGCCTGGAAACCTTTACCAACGTCACTGAATTCGAATACGAAATCCTGGCGAAACGTCTGCGCGAGCTGTCGTTCCTCAACTCCGGGGTCTCTATCCGCCTGCGCGATAAGCGCGACGGCAAAGAAGACCATTTCCACTACGAAGGCGGCATCAAGGCGTTTGTTGAGTATCTCAACAAGAACAAAACGCCGATCCACCCGAATATCTTCTATTTCTCCACCGAAAAAGACGGTATTGGCGTTGAAGTGGCGCTGCAGTGGAACGATGGTTTCCAGGAAAACATCTACTGCTTTACCAACAACATTCCGCAGCGCGACGGCGGTACTCACCTGGCGGGCTTCCGCGCGGCGATGACCCGTACCCTGAACGCCTACATGGATAAAGAAGGCTACAGCAAAAAGGCGAAAGTCAGCGCTACCGGCGACGATGCGCGTGAAGGCCTGATTGCCGTGGTTTCCGTAAAGGTGCCGGATCCGAAGTTCTCCTCTCAGACTAAAGACAAGCTGGTCTCCTCCGAGGTGAAATCGGCGGTTGAACAGCAGATGAACGAACTGCTGAGCGAATACCTGCTGGAAAACCCGTCCGATGCGAAAATCGTGGTCGGCAAAATTATCGACGCCGCGCGTGCGCGTGAAGCCGCGCGTCGCGCCCGTGAAATGACCCGTCGTAAAGGCGCGCTTGACCTGGCAGGCCTGCCGGGCAAACTGGCGGATTGCCAGGAACGCGACCCGGCGCTGTCTGAACTGTACCTCGTGGAAGGGGACTCCGCGGGCGGCTCTGCGAAACAGGGCCGTAACCGTAAGAACCAGGCTATCCTGCCGCTGAAGGGTAAAATCCTTAACGTTGAGAAAGCCCGCTTCGATAAAATGCTCTCTTCTCAGGAAGTAGCCACGCTTATCACCGCGCTGGGCTGCGGCATCGGCCGCGATGAGTACAACCCGGATAAACTGCGTTATCACAGCATCATCATCATGACCGATGCGGACGTCGACGGCTCGCACATTCGTACCCTGCTGTTGACCTTCTTCTATCGTCAGATGCCGGAAATCGTTGAACGCGGTCACGTTTACATTGCTCAGCCGCCGCTGTACAAAGTGAAGAAAGGCAAGCAGGAACAGTACATTAAAGACGACGAAGCGATGGATCAGTACCAGATCTCCATCGCGCTCGACGGCGCGACCCTGCACACCAACGCCAGCGCACCGGCCTTAGCCGGCGAGTCACTGGAAAAACTGGTGGCCGAGTACAACGCGACGCAGAAAATGATTGGCCGCATGGAGCGCCGTTTCCCGAAAGCGATGCTCAAAGAGCTTATCTATCAGCCGACGCTGGCCGAAGCCGATCTGAGCAACGAGCAGACCGTCACCCGCTGGGTTAATCAGCTGATTAGCGAGCTGAACGAAAAAGAGCAGCACGGCAGCCAGTGGAAGTTTGATATTCGTGAAAACAGCGAGTTGCAGCAGTTCGAGCCTATCGTGCGCGTGCGTACCCACGGCGTCGATACCGACTACCCGCTGGATAACGAGTTCATCACCGGCGCGGAATACCGCCGCATCTGCACCCTCGGCGAGAAGCTGCGCGGGCTTATCGAAGACGACGCGTTTATCGAACGCGGCGAGCGCCGCCAGCCGGTAGCTAGCTTCGAACAGGCGCTCGACTGGCTGGTGAAAGAGTCGCGTCGCGGCCTCTCTATCCAGCGTTATAAAGGTCTGGGCGAGATGAACCCGGATCAGCTGTGGGAAACCACCATGGATCCGGACAGCCGCCGCATGCTGCGCGTCACCGTGAAGGATGCGATTGCCGCCGACCAGCTGTTCACCACCCTGATGGGCGATGCCGTTGAACCGCGTCGCGCCTTTATCGAAGAGAACGCCCTGAAAGCGGCGAACATCGATATCTAAGCCTGTATTTCCCCGGCGACATACTGTCTACCGGGGCCACGGCTTTGCTAAACCCGGTATGCGTTGCGCTGCCGGGTTTTTCTTTTGCGGCAAAAGAGGAATCCTCCCACGCAATCCATCCTCGTTTTCTCCCGTTGCGAGAGCTGTTTTTTGAGCGGAATCGCGTTAGCATGAGTAAAGACTCATCTTACCCGGGGATCCCATGGCTATTAAACTGATTGCAATTGATATGGACGGCACGCTGTTGCTGCCGGACCATACCATTTCTCCGGCGGTGAAAACCGCCATCGCGGCAGCGCGCGCCCGCGGCGTTAACGTGGTGCTGACGACTGGCCGCCCTTACGCTGGTGTTCATAGCTACCTGAAAGAGCTGCACATGGAACAGCCGGGCGACTACTGCATCACCTATAACGGTGCGCTGGTTCAGAAAGCCAGCGACGGCAGCACCGTGGCACAAACGGCGTTAAGCTACGATGATTATCGCTTCCTTGAGCAACTCTCTCGTGACGTCGGCTCGCATTTCCACGCGCTCGATCGTAATACGCTTTATACCGCGAACCGCGATATCAGCTACTACACGGTGCATGAATCCTACGTGGCGACCATTCCGCTGGTATTCTGCGAAGCAGAAAAAATGGACCGTAACATTCAGCTGCTGAAGGTGATGATGATCGATGAGCCTGCCGTTCTCGATCGGGCCATCGCTCGTATTCCGGCGGAAGTGAAAGAGAAGTATACCGTGCTGAAAAGCGCGCCGTACTTCCTCGAAATCCTCGATAAACGCGTCAATAAAGGCACCGGCGTGAAGTCGCTGGCCGATACGCTGGGTATTAAGCCGGAAGAAATTATGGCGATTGGCGATCAGGAAAATGATATTGCGATGATTGAATTTGCCGGCGTCGGCGTGGCGATGGATAACGCCATCCCGACCGTTAAAGAAGCGGCGAATTTCGTCACCAAATCGAACCTTGAAGATGGCGTCGCCTTCGCCATTGAAAAATACGTTTTAGCCTAAGCGCATTTCGGGCCCGGAATTCTCCGGGCCTCAGACTGCTGACAAAGAAGGAAAAAGCGTGGTTTTTCCTTCTTTGTGGTTATCAGCCGAAAATCAATAAATTGATTTTCCATGTTTTTTGTCTGGTGCAATTTGTAAGTGCAACGGTTGCATGAGGTTTGTCATCAATCTCAGGCCCGGAATTCTCCGGGCCTGTCTTCTCTTTTTTCATGAATAGATGTTAATCCGCATTTAAATCCCTTAATCAGCGCAGGGGATTCTATAAGCTACCAGCCCCCTTTTAACAATACGTTAATAACTAACATCATATTCCTATGAATAAAAATCACTTTTTGATGTTGGTTGCGCTGCCTTTTTCCTCTTTTCAGGCCTGCGCGGCCGCAGAACCAACAGCTCAGCTCGAGCCCGAATTCGCCTGGCACGGTAGCGAACCGGCGGATCTGCCCGCGCCTGACAATAGCCAGGCCGCGGCGCCGGAATCGACGTCGGTATTGCCTTTTTTAGGCGATGAAGCCAGAAAGCGCGGCTACGTTCTGCCACTACCTTTTGGTGTCGGCGTTAACTATATGAATATGCGGCAGAATATTAATGTCGATAGCATTAATTTTACCGGTTTATCGTTAGGTAATTTTTCACTAGATAATGCCTTCCAGATTGGCGTCGGTAATACGCGAGAAAGTAGCAAAACCGAGACCCTTAAGCTGGATGCCTGGCTGCTGCCGTTTATGAACGTCTATGGTCTGGTTGGACACACTAAAGGCCATTCTATCTCGC
Organism: Klebsiella sp. CN_Kp097; assembly: GCF_040064495.1. NCBI lineage: Bacteria > Pseudomonadati > Pseudomonadota > Gammaproteobacteria > Enterobacterales > Enterobacteriaceae > Klebsiella > Klebsiella sp. CN_Kp097. The sequence goes on from NZ_JBEAIL010000034.1 coordinate 58,617, forward strand.
AAATCGCCGTTGGCCTGAAAGGGCCGAATGGTAAAGTGGTGCCTATGCCAGGTATGCAGAATCTTGATTTTCGTCTTGATTTTAAAGGCACTACCTACGGCGTCGGTACCACGCTGGTGGGCGGCGTCGGCAACTGGTTCACGGTATTAGATGCCAACTATACGCAGACGCGTTTTGATATCCTCGACGGCAGCATTGATGCTTTCACCTTTTCGCCGCGTTTGGGCTATCGTTTCAATACGCCGTCGGTAGATGCGCTGCATCTGCCGAACGGGAAGCTGAATGTCTGGGTCGGCAGCATGTATCAGGATGTGCAGCAAGAATTTAAGGGCAGCCTGAACGATCTGTCGATGCCGTCGACGATGCTGCAAAACATGGTCAATCTGGCCAACAAGAACGGCGATGGCCGCTTTGATGTGAAACAGCATCTGCAGTCGCCGTGGAACGTGCTGGTGGGCGCGCAGTATGAGATGACCCGGAACTTTAATATCACTACGGAGTTTGGTTTTGCCGAACGTAATAGTTTCTTTATCGCCGGCGAGTATCGCTTTTGAGCCGACCGTTTAACCCTATCCTGCTGTTGCTAACCTGCCTTGTTATTGGGCAGGCGCAGGCACAGGCGCTTAGCCGCGAAAAAATCGACGGCTGGTTGCAAAACCTTGGCGCCAGCGACAAGTTTGACGCCAGCAAAGGCATCGACTGGGGCGTCATGCCCGGGCCATTTTATACGCCGGAGCTGGGGCTTGGATTGGGTACGGCTGTTGTGGGCATGTATCGCCCGGACCCACATGACACCATCAGCCAGAACTCCACGCTGACGCTTAGCGGCTACGTCAGCTCCACCGGCGCGTTTGGCCTTAGCGTTAAAAACTATGCCTTTTTCGACAATGATTTGTGGCGGGTATTTGTTGAAGGCTCGATGGCCAACACACCGACTTACTACTGGGGACAAGGTTTTCACGCCGGCGACAAAGACAATGAGAAAGAAAAATATACCGCCCAGGTGCTGACATTGCGCCCGATGCTCTACCGGCAGCTCATCGATAATGTTTATCTGGGGGCGGGGTGGTCGCTGGCGGCGCAAAATGCCGATGAGATGGACCATGACGATCTGCCGAAAATAGAAAACACCCCGCAGGGGCCATCGGTATTCAGCTCCGGCGCCAGTATTGATATCAACTGGGACGATCGCGATTTTGTCCCCAACCCACGCAAGGGCCAATACGCCGATTTTCGCTATACCCACTATGCGCCGGGGCTCGGCAGCGACACGCGTTTTGATGAGTTTCGCCTGCACTACAGCCGCTATCAGGCCCTGAGCGATAAAAGCGTGCTGGCCTGGGAAGCGGATGGCACATTTACTCAGGGCGATGTGCCGTGGAGCATGATGCCGCTGCTCGGTAGCGATGAGCGTATGCGCGGCTACTACCAGGGGCGCTACCGCGATAAAAACGTGGTCAGCTCTCAGCTGGAATATCGTCGTCAGTTGACGTGGCGACACGGCGTTGTTGCCTGGGTCGGCGCGGGCACCATGGGGCCATCCATTGATTCCCTGAACGACGGACGCTGGCTACCTTCGGCAGGCGTCGGCTACCGCTTTGAATTCAAACCTCGCGTTAATATTCGCCTCGACTACGGTGTCGGCAAGGGCAGCAGCGGCTTTTACTTCCAGGTCGGCGAAGCGTTCTAACTCTTTTTTATCCTCCTTTCCAGCTTTGACGGCGCCATCTGTCGTGGTCACAGGCACTTTTATTTTTATGGTTTGTTCTTTTTGTGATCTAAATTGTAGTACAACACAATCATGTTGTACTACATTGAGCTCATGACGACGACGCCTGACATCACGCTAGTAGTACAAAAGTGAGGCGAAATTCGACAGCGACGGTAAAGTAGAGCAGTACACATAGAGCATAAGGACTCTCCATGACTCTCAATAAAACCGATCGCATCGTGATCACGCTGGGCAAACAGATTGTCAGCGGTAAGTACGTACCGGGTTCGGCGCTACCGGCCGAAGCGGAACTGTGTGAAGAGTTTGAAACTTCGCGCAACATCATCCGCGAAGTGTTTCGCTCGCTAATGGCGAAGCGGCTGATCGAAATGAAGCGTTATCGCGGCGCATTTGTCGCTCCCAGAAACCAGTGGAACTACCTCGATACTGAGGTACTGCAGTGGGTACTGGAAAATGATTATGACCCGCGTCTTATCAGCGCGATGAGTGAAGTGCGTAATCTGGTAGAGCCCGCCATTGCCCGCTGGGCGGCGGAACGCGCCACCTCAAGCGATCTGGCGGAAATCGAGTCGGCGCTCAATGACATGATCGCCAACAACCAAAACCGGGATGCCTTTAACGAGGCCGATATTCGTTACCACGAAGCGGTGCTGCAGTCAGTACATAACCCGGTTTTGCAGCAGCTTAGCGTGGCGATCAGTTCGCTGCAGCGGGCGGTATTTGAACGGACCTGGATGGGCGATGAAGGCAACATGCCAAAAACCCTGCAGGAACATAAAGCGCTATTTGACGCCATTCGGCATCAGGATAGCGACGCGGCGGAGCAGGCGGCGTTGACGATGATCGCCAGCTCGACACGAAGGCTCAAGGAAATCACATGACGGCTCGCTACATCGCAATAGATTGGGGATCGACGAATTTACGCGCCTGGCTTTATCAGGGCGAAGAATGCCTGGAAAGCAGGCAATCTGAAGCAGGCGTAACGCGCCTGAACGGTCGCTCTCCCGCTGCGGTGTTAGCGGAAATTACCCAACACTGGCGCGATGGCGCCACACCGGTGGTGATGGCAGGGATGGTCGGCAGCAACGTGGGCTGGAAAATCGCCCCCTATTTGCCGCTTCCTGCCGCTTTCTCGGACATTGGCCAGCAGTTAACTGCCGTTGGCGACAATATCTGGATAATTCCCGGTCTTTGCGTTTCCCGTGACGATAACCATAACGTCATGCGCGGAGAAGAAACGCAACTGCTGGGCGCACGCGCCTTAGCCCCTTCATCTGTCTACGTGATGCCGGGAACCCACTGCAAATGGGTACTGGCCGATCGCCTGCAAATTCACGATTTTCGTACCGTTTTGACCGGTGAGTTGCATCATCTGTTGCTTCAGCACTCGCTGGTGGGCGCCGGCTTACCGCCGCAGGAAACGTCCGCTGCCGCATTCGCGGCCGGTCTGCAGCGCGGTATCAACAACCCCGCCGTCCTGCCGCAGCTGTTTGAAGTTCGCGCTTCGCACGTGCTGGGCGCGCTGCCTCGCGAGCAGGTTAGCGAATTTCTTTCCGGCCTGCTGATTGGCGCTGAAGTTGCCACCCTCAGCGACACGTTCGCCGGACAGCAGGCGATCGGCCTCGTCGCCGGATCATCGTTAACGTCCCGCTATCAGCAGGCATTCGCCGCCATTGGCCGCGAAGTCACCGCGGTTGCGGGCGATACGGCATTTCAGACAGGAATAAGGAGCATCGCTTATGCAGTGGCAAACTAACCTTCCGCTTATCGCTATCCTGCGCGGCATTACGCCAGACGAGGCGCTGGCTCACGTTGGCGCCGTTATCGATGCCGGTTTCGACGCGGTCGAAATCCCGCTGAACTCGCCGCAGTGGGAGAAAAGTATTCCGCAGGTCGTCGATGCTTACGGCGAGCAGGCGCTTATCGGCGCGGGCACCGTGCTGCAACCGGAGCAGGTCGACAGGCTGGCGGCCATGGGCTGTCGGCTGATTGTGACGCCAAACATTCAACCGGAAGTGATCCGGCGAGCGGTGGGTTACGGCATGACCGTGTGCCCAGGCTGCGCCACCGCCAGCGAAGCCTTTAGCGCGCTCGATGCCGGCGCGCAGGCGCTGAAAATCTTCCCGTCATCGGCTTTTGGCCCGGATTACATCAAAGCGTTGAAAGCCGTGTTGCCGCCGGAGGTTCCGGTCTTTGCCGTTGGCGGCGTGACGCCGGAAAACCTGGCGCAGTGGATTAATGCCGGTTGTGTGGGGGCTGGGCTGGGTAGCGATCTCTATCGCGCCGGCCAGCCGGTTGAACGTACCGCGCAACAGGCAGCCGCATTCGTAAAAGCATATCGAGAGGCAGTGAAATGAAAATAACCAATATCACCACGTACCGTTTACCTCCGCGTTGGATGTTCCTGAAGATTGAAACCGATGAAGGCATTGTCGGCTGGGGCGAACCGGTGATTGAAGGGCGCGCCCGCACGGTGGAGGCGGCCGTTCATGAATTTGGCGACTACCTGATTGGCCAGGATCCGGCGCGGATTAACGACCTGTGGCAGGTGATGTACCGCGGCGGCTTTTATCGCGGCGGCCCGATTATGATGAGCGCCATCGCCGGTATTGACCAGGCGCTATGGGATATTAAAGGTAAGGTTCTGAATGCCCCGGTCTGGCAACTGATGGGCGGGCTGGTGCGTGACAAAATTAAAGCCTACAGCTGGGTGGGCGGCGACCGCCCCGCCGAAGTAATTGACGGGATTAAGAAACTGCGCGGCATTGGTTTCGACACCTTTAAATTAAACGGCTGCGAAGAGATGGAGCTCATCGATAATTCCCGCGCGGTTGACGCGGCGGTGAATACCGTAGCGCAAATCCGCGAAGCGTTTGGCAATGAAATTGAGTTTGGTCTCGATTTTCATGGCCGCGTTAGCGCGCCGATGGCTAAGGTATTAATTAAAGAGCTGGAGCCATATCGCCCATTATTTATTGAGGAACCGGTATTAGCCGAGCAGGCGGAATATTATCCGCGGCTGGCGGCGCAAACGCATATTCCAATTGCCGCCGGCGAACGTATGTTCTCGCGCTTTGAATTTAAACGGGTACTGGAAGCGGGCGGGGTGGCTATTTTACAGCCCGATTTGTCGCACGCAGGCGGTATTACCGAATGCTATAAAATTGCCGGAATGGCGGAAGCCTATGACGTTGGGCTGGCGCCGCACTGCCCGCTGGGGCCGATCGCGCTGGCGGCTTGTCTGCACGTCGATTTCGTTTCACATAACGCGGTCTTCCAGGAGCAGAGCATGGGGATCCACTACAACAAAGGCGCCGAACTGCTTGATTTTGTGAAAAATAAAGAAGATTTCAATATGGAAGGCGGCTTCTTTAAACCTTTGATGAAGCCGGGGCTGGGCGTGGAAATTGATGAGGCCCGCGTGGTTGAGTTAAGTAAAAATGCGCCGGACTGGCGAAATCCGTTGTGGCGGTATGAGGATGGATCTGTCGCCGAATGGTAAATGCGCGTCATACTTCGCACTGGTGATGCGTTGGCTGCATTTTCTTACCCTGGTCACATACTATTGTATGCTCCCAGGGATGCGAAAATTTGCCGCCTTTCCCCAGCACGAATTATTTAGCGCATCGCAACATAGTTATTAATAAAAAACAAAAACACCCTCTGTAAATTACCGGGCATGGTGAGCGGCTTCGCTATGCCCAAAATCTGGAGACAGATTGCGATGGATATTTCAGTTACCGCTGTAAAAACCGGGCGTCGCCGTTATCTGACGCTCATCATGATCTTTATTACCGTGGTTATTTGTTATGTTGACCGCGCCAACCTCGCCGTCGCCTCGGCGCATATTCAGGAGGAGTTTGGTATTAGCAAAGCGGAAATGGGCTACGTATTTTCCGCCTTTGCCTGGCTGTATACCCTCTGTCAGATCCCTGGCGGTTGGTTCCTTGACCGCGTGGGATCCCGGCTTACCTACTTTATCGCTATATTTGGCTGGTCCGTGGCGACGTTGTTACAAGGCTTCGCCACCGGCTTAATGTCGCTGATTGGTTTACGCGCCATTACCGGCATCTTCGAAGCGCCAGCCTTCCCGACCAATAACCGCATGGTGACCAGCTGGTTCCCGGAGCACGAACGCGCCTCTGCCGTCGGGTTTTATACCTCGGGGCAGTTTGTTGGCCTGGCCTTCCTCACGCCGCTACTGATCTGGATCCAGGAGCTATTAAGCTGGCATTGGGTATTTATCGTTACCGGCGGGATCGGCATTATCTGGTCGTTAATCTGGTTTAAGGTTTATCAACCGCCGCGCCTGACTAAAAGCATCAGTAAAGCCGAACTCGACTATATCCGCGACGGCGGCGGCCTGGTGGATGGCGATGCGCCGCTGAAGAAAGAGGCGCGTCAACCATTATCCAGAGCGGACTGGAAGCTCGTCTTTCACCGTAAGCTGGTTGGCGTTTATCTTGGGCAGTTCGCGGTTACCTCGACGCTGTGGTTCTTCCTGACCTGGTTCCCGAACTACTTAACCCAGGAAAAAGGCATCACCGCGCTGAAGGCCGGCTTTATGACCACGGTGCCCTTCCTCGCCGCGTTTTTTGGCGTCCTGCTCTCCGGCTGGCTGGCGGATAATCTGGTGAAAAAAGGCTACTCGCTGGGCGTAGCGCGCAAAACGCCGATTATCTGCGGGCTGCTGATCTCCACCTGCATCATGGGGGCAAACTATACCAACGACCCCGTGTGGATCATGGCGCTGATGGCGCTGGCATTCTTCGGCAACGGTTTTGCGTCTATCACCTGGTCGCTGGTCTCCTCCCTGGCGCCGATGCGCCTGATCGGCCTGACCGGCGGGGTGTTTAACTTTGTTGGCGGACTGGGCGGTATCACCGTACCGCTGGTGATTGGCTATCTGGCGCAGGATTACGGCTTTGGCCCGGCGCTGGTTTATATCTCCGTGGTGGCGCTGATAGGCGCGCTGTCTTATATCCTGCTGGTCGGCGATGTGAAACGTGTAGGCTAAATTTTGGCGATACGATACCCTGATGCGTAAGTCTCGCATCAGGGTATCGTCATGAAACAAGTCACTTTTGCTCCCCGTCACCATCAGCTTACCAATATCAATACCTGGACCCCGGACAGCCAGTGGCTGGTTTTCGACGTCCGACCGTCGGGGGCCTCTTTCACCGGCGAGACCATTGAGCGGGTGAATATCCATAGCGGCGCCGTTGAGACGCTCTATCGCGCCGCTGACGGCGCCTGCGTTGGCGTGGTCACCGTACACCCGACGCAAGATAAATACGTTTTTATTCACGGCCCTGAACACCCGGATGCCAACTGGCATTACGATTTTCATCACCGCCGCGGGGTGGTGAACTGGCAGGGTGAAACCCGCAATCTTGATGCGCTGGATATTACCGCGCCTTATACCCCCGGCGCGCTGCGCGGCGGCAGCCATGTTCATGTCTTCAGCCCTGACGGCCAGTTTGTTAGCTTCACCTATAACGACCACGTACTGCACGAGTACGATCCGGCGCTGGATCTGCGCAACGTTGGCGTGGCCGCGCCCTATGGCCCGGTGAGCCCGCAGGGCACGCATCCCCGTGAATATGCCGGCAGCCACTGGTGCGTGCTGGTGAGCCGTACCACGGCGAACCCATTACCGGGCAGCGATGAGATCAATCGCGCCTATGAAGAGGGATGGGTGGGTAATCATGCCCTGGCGTTCATTGGCGATACGTTGGCGGAAAACGGCGACAAAGTGCCTGAACTGTTTATGGTGACGCTGCCGCGGGATGAGGCGGGCTGGAAGCGGCAGGGCGATATGCCGCTGGCCGGTACCGCAACGACGCTGCCCGCGCCGCCGGCAGGCATTAACCAGCGCCGCTTGACCTTTACCCACCAGCGCCGCTATCCGGGGCTGGTGAATGTACCGCGCCATTGGGTACGCGCCAATCCGCAGGCCACCGAGATCGCCTTTCTGATGCGTGATGACGCAGGCGTTGTACAGCTGTGGCTTATCCCGCCTGCGGGCGGCGAGCCGCGCCAGCTGACACATACGGTAACGGGCATCCAGTCAGCATTTAACTGGCATCCGTCGGGCGCGTGGCTGGGATGTGTGGTGGAAAACAAAATCGCGCTCTGCGATGCCCGCAGCGGCGCGGTAAGTTATTTGACGACCGATCGCGAAAATCCGCCGTCCGCGGATGCCGTCGTATTTTCACCGGATGGCAAATACCTGGCGTGGATGGAAGACGTCGACGGTTATCGCCAGTTGTGGATAACCGAAACGCAGCGCTAGCTTAGCGCGAAGGCATTGGCGCTGGCGGGATGACGGAGTTGGTCGCCAGCGTCTCCTGCTCGCTTTTTTCGACGCGCGATTTGACCGAGCTATCGGTGCGGAATAAATCCCACGGCAGCAGTAGCGTGTCCATGACCGCGGTGAACGGCATATCGAGGGCCACCAGCGATTTCACGCCCCAGTTAGTGTCGTCATCGCCCAGCGTATGGGCGCTGGAGCGCGTGCCTGGGTAGGTTCCTTCCTTGCCGCCGGTATGCGACATCACGCTGGAGCAACCGCCCAAACTAATCATCCCGCTGAACAGGACCAGCTTTAACAATCCGCTTTTCATCACTCTTCCGTCATTTTATCGGGGTTACTTCGGTTATAACGAGCCGTCCCGTGAATGCCTAGCGTTATTGCACTGCACTGTGGCGAGTATCGCACTTTGCCTTTTGTGCTTTGCAACCAGTCTAAGCATTCGCCAGCAAACTGCAAAAAAATTTGGCCGAAAAGGCCTTGAAAAGCGTCGGGGCACACCCATTTTAGTAGTGTCACCCAATGAGGATACGCCTGAGGGGTATTCCGGGTCATAACGGCTTGTCCATGATGGAAAGCCATTGAATTCTCGCTGATTTCAGGAGCTATTTACTATGCGTAATTTCGATCTCTCCCCGCTTTATCGTTCTGCTATTGGTTTCGACCGTCTGTTCAACCTGTTAGAAAATAATCAAAGCCAGGGCAACGGCGGCTACCCTCCGTATAACGTTGAATTAGTAGATGAAAACAATTACCGCATCGCGATTGCCGTCGCCGGTTTTGCGGAAAGCGAATTAGAGATAACCGCGCAAGACAATCTTCTGGTGGTGAAAGGCTCCCATGCCGCCGAGCAGAAAGAGCGCACCTACCTGTACCAGGGTATCGCGGAGCGCAACTTCGAGCGTAAATTCCAGCTCGCCGATAACATTCATATTCGCGGCGCGAACCTGGTCAACGGCCTGCTGTATATCGATCTGGAACGTGTGATTCCGGAAGCGAACAAACCGCGCCGTATCGAAATTAACTAATCGTCCTCTTCAGGCCGCGCGGCGGCCTGAATATACAACTTGCTCGCCGTCAGGGAGCAAATGCGAATTCGCTGAATTCGCAGGTACCTACTCGCTTCTCAGAAGGAGAAAACACTATGCGTAACTACGATTTATCCCCACTGCTGCGTCAATGGATCGGTTTTGACAAACTGGCTAACGCCCTGCAAACCGCCGGTGAAAGCCAAACCTTCCCGCCCTATAACATCGAAAAAAGCGACGATAACCATTACCGCATTACCCTCGCGGTAGCCGGGTTCCGTCAGGAAGATTTGGATATTCAGCTGGAAGGTACGCGTCTGACCGTTAAAGGCACGCCGCAGGCAGCTGAAAAAGAGACCAAATGGTTGCACCAGGGGCTGGTGAATCAGGCCTTCAGCCTGAGTTTCACCCTCGCGGACAATATGGAAGTCTCCGGCGCCACCTTTACCAATGGCTTATTGCATATCGACTTAACCCGCCACGAGCCGGAAGTCGCCGCCCCGCAGCGTATCGCCATTAGCGAGCGCCCGGCACTGAATAGTTAATTAAGCCACATCGCTTTCAAGCCCCGATAACTCGGGGCTTTTTTGTGCGCGGGACTACATACAGTATTCCCGCCTTCAGTCATAATCCCTGTTAATAATAATGTTATTCACAGGGAAAATAGTATGAGTGATATAGCATTGACCGTCAGCGTGTTGGCGCTGGTTGCGGTGGTGGGATTGTGGATCGGCAATGTCAAAATCCGCGGCGTTGGATTTGGTATCGGCGGCGTGCTGTTTGGCGGCATTATCGTGGGCCACTTTGTGGATCAGGCAGGGATTACGCTGAGCAGCCCGATGCTGCATTTCATCCAGGAATTTGGCCTTATTCTCTTCGTTTATACCATCGGTATTCAGGTCGGGCCGGGCTTTTTTGCCTCGTTACGCGTCTCCGGACTTAAGCTCAATCTGTTCGCGATCCTTATCGTCGTACTTGGCGGGCTGGTGACGGCGATCCTGCATAAACTGTTCAATATTCCGCTGCCGGTGGTGCTTGGTATCTTCTCCGGTGCGGTCACTAACACCCCCGCGCTTGGCGCCGGACAGCAAATCCTGCGCGATCTTGGCCTGCCGTTTGATGTCGTCGATCAGATGGGGATGAGTTACGCGATGGCCTACCCGTTTGGTATCTGCGGCATTTTGCTGACCATGTGGCTGGTGCGGCTGTTCTTCCGCATCAATGTGGAAAAAGAGGCGCAGCAGTTTGATGAGAGCAGCGGCAACGGGCACGCTCATCTGCATACCATTAACGTGCGGGTGGAGAACCCGAACCTGAATAATATGGCGATTCAGGATGTGCCAATGCTCAACAGCGACAAAATTATCTGCTCGCGGTTGAAGCGCGATGAGCTATTGATGGTGCCGGCGCCGGGTACGCTTATCCAGCATGGCGATCTGCTGCACCTGGTCGGGCGGCCGGAGGATTTACACAATGCGCAGCTGGTGATTGGTAAAGAGGTGGCGACTTCGCTCTCAACGCGCGGAACCGATCTCAAAGTGGAACGCGTGGTGGTCACTAACGAGAAGGTCTTAGGGAAGAAAATCCGCGATCTGCACTTTAAACAACGCTATGACGTCGTGATCTCGCGGCTTAATCGCGCCGGGGTGGAGCTGGTGGCCAGCAGTCATGCCAGCCTGCAGTTTGGCGACATTCTTAACTTAGTTGGGCGTCCACAGGCCATTGACGCGGTGGCCAATGAACTCGGCAACGCACAGCAAAAGCTGCAACAGGTGCAGATGCTACCGGTGTTTATCGGCATTGGTCTCGGAGTGCTGCTGGGGTCTATTCCGCTGTTTATCCCTGGTTTCCCGGCGGCGTTGAAACTGGGGCTGGCCGGCGGGCCGCTGATTATGGCGCTGATCCTCGGGCGTATCGGCAGCATCGGCAAGTTGTACTGGTTTATGCCGCCGAGCGCCAACCTGGCGCTGCGCGAACTCGGTATTGTGCTGTTTCTGGCGGTGGTGGGGCTGAAGTCCGGCGGCGATTTTGTCGACACCCTGCTCCACGGCGAGGGGCTCAGCTGGATCGCCTACGGTATTTTCATCACCGCTATCCCGCTGCTGACGGTGGGCATACTGGCGCGGATGCTGGCGAAGATGAACTATCTGACCCTCTGCGGGATGCTGGCGGGCTCAATGACCGACCCGCCGGCGCTGGCCTTCGCCAACAACCTGCACGCCACCAGCGGCGCGGCGGCGCTCTCCTACGCCACGGTTTATCCGTTGGTGATGTTCCTGCGGATAATCACCCCTCAGCTACTGGCCGTGCTGTTCTGGGGCTGAGTTAGCGGGCTCTGTGCCTGGACCCGGCGCAGGTGATAATCCACCTGATACTCGCTGGCGTTGCGGAACATCACGGAATAGTTAAGAAACTCGCCGCTATCGCTGTAGGAAAGTGAGGTAATGCGCAGCAGCGGCGTCTGCTCCGGCACGTTCATTGAGCGTGCCAACTGTTTATCCGCCAGTACCGGGGTGAGGGTTTCATAGTTGCCGCTGATGGTAATACCGCACTCTTTCTCGATATAGTCGAACTTCGACCCCTCCAGATGACCCAACGACAGATGGCGGAACAGTTTGACCGGCATATAACTGTCCTCCAGCATTAGCGGTTTACCATCGACGTAGCGCACCCGGCGTGAGAAATAGATCCGTTCATCAATTTTAATTCGCAGCTGACTGGCGATAGCCGGCGGCGCGGGCATCACTTCGAATATCAACACCTGACTCACCACTTCTTTACCCTGCTGGCGCAGAACTTCCGCCAGCCCGGTCAGGTTGCTGGTCTCATGGTGTACATCTTTGCGCGCGACATAGGTGCCGGAGCCGCGGCGGCGCACCACTAATCCACTTTCCACCAGCAGGTCAATGGCTTTGCGAATCGTCATGCGCGCCACGCCGAACTCCTGCGCCAGTTTTTTCTCGCCCGGTAACGGGCTGCCAATGTTGAAATCGGAAGAGTTGAGCCGTAAACGCAGTTTGTCAGCAATAGATTTGTAGATCACCAGTAGACCTCTATTCGTCATTGATGAATCAGCGATGGCCAGCTGACGTGAATTATAAAATTATAAAAAACAATAAATTAAAAACTATAAGTGACATTGATTTCGTCACCTCAATTAATCGTGTCTATGTTTTACGCAAAAAGTAGACAACATTGACCGAATTAAAACCATGAATGCGATCACGAATCGCAGCGGCGCAGCATGTTGCCGACGGGGCGAATTCCTATGCTCGAAGCAGGCCGGTAAAGAACAAAAAAAGGCCACTTACCCTACGAGTTGTTACATGAGGATTTTCAAATGCTCAGTCAAATACAACGCTTTGGCGGCGCCATGTTTACCCCGGTTTTGCTGTTCCCATTCGCCGGGATTGTGGTGGGTATCGCCATTATGCTGCGTAATCCGATGTTTGTCGGCGAAGCGCTCACCGCACCCGATAGCCTGTTCGCGCAAATTGTTCACATCATTGAAGAGGGCGGCTGGACCGTCTTTCGTAATATGCCGCTGATTTTCGCCGTCGGCCTGCCGATTGGCCTGGCGAAGCAGGCCCAGGGCCGGGCCTGCCTGGCTGTACTGGTCAGTTTTCTTACCTGGAACTACTTCATCAACGCCATGGGGATGACCTGGGGCCACTTCTTCGGCGTTGATTTCACCCTGGATCCCACGGCGGGAAGCGGCCTGACGATGATTGCCGGGATTAAAACCCTGGATACCAGCATTATCGGGGCCATCGTTATCTCCGGCATCGTCACCGCGCTGCACAATCGTTACTTCGATAAACCGCTGCCGGTGTTCCTCGGTATTTTTCAGGGATCGTCGTTCGTGGTGATAGTTGCCTTTCTCGCGATGATCCCTTGTGCCTGGCTAACGCTGCTCGGCTGGCCGAAGGTACAGATGGGGATTGAGTCGCTGCAGGCTTTCCTGCGCTCAGCCGGCGCGCTCGGGGTGTGGGTTTACATCTTTCTTGAGCGCATTTTGATCCCGACCGGCCTGCATCACTTTGTCTATGGGCCATTTATCTTTGGTCCGGCGGTAGTGGAAGGCGGCATCCAGGTCTACTGGGCGCAGCATCTGCAGGAATTTAGCCAGAGCGTTGAACCGTTGAAAGCGCTGTTCCCTGAGGGCGGTTTTGCGCTGCATGGCAATTCGAAAGTCTTTGGTTCGGTGGGTATTGCGCTGGCGCTTTACTTCACCGCCGCGCCGCAAAACCGGGTGAAGGTCGCGGGTTTGCTGATCCCCGCCACCCTGACCGCGGTGCTGGTGGGCATTACCGAGCCACTCGAGTTTACCTTCTTGTTTATCTCACCGCTGCTATTTGCCGTGCATGCGCTGCTGGCGGCCACCATGGCGACGGTGATGTATATCTGCGGCGTCGTGGGGAACTTCGGCGGTGGCCTGCTCGATCAGTTCCTGCCGCAAAACTGGATCCCGATGTTCCATCACCACGCGTCGATGATGTTTATCCAGATAGGCATCGGCGTCTGCTTTACCGGCATCTACTTCGTCATCTTCCGCACCCTGATTCTGCGCCTGAACCTGAAAACGCCGGGTCGCGAAGACAGCGAAATCAAGCTTTACAGCAAAGCGGATTATCAGGAGGCGCGCGGTAAAACCAGCGTGGCGGCAGCTGCGGAAAACAAGCTGGGTCAGGCCGCCGGCTTCCTGCAGGCGCTGGGCGGGGCCGGCAATATTGAAAGCATCAATAACTGCGCCACCCGACTGCGTATTGCGCTGGTGGATATGGCGAAAACGCAAAGCGACGAGGTGTTTAAAGCACTCGGCGCTCACGGCGTGGTCCGCCGCGGCAACGGCATTCAGGTCATTGTTGGTCTGCATGTCCCGCAGGTTCGCGACCAGCTGGAAACCTTAATGAAAGATTCTTTATCGACCGAACACACCACCATGACGGAGGCAGTATCATGAAAAAATTCTCAGTTGTTATCGCAGGCGGCGGCAGTACCTTTACCCCTGGCATCGTTTTAATGCTGTTGGCAAACCGCGATCGTTTCCCGCTGCGGGCGCTAAAATTTTATGACAACGACGGCGCGCGTCAGGAGACTATCGCCGAAGCCTGTAAAATTATCCTCAAAGAACAGGCGCCAGAGATTGAGTTCAGCTACACCACCGACCCGCAGGCCGCCTTTAGCGATGTCGACTTCGTGATGGCGCACATCCGCGTCGGCAAATACCCGATGCGCGAGCAAGATGAAAAAATACCGCTGCGCCACGGCGTGTTGGGTCAGGAAACCTGCGGACCGGGCGGGATTGCCTATGGTATGCGCTCTATCGGCGGCGTGCTGGAGTTGGTGGATTATATGGAGAAATATTCGCCAAACGCCTGGATGCTCAACTACTCCAACCCGGCGGCGATAGTGGCTGAAGCCACACGTCGCCTGCGGCCTAATGCTAAAATTCTCAATATTTGCGATATGCCGATCGGCATTGAAGGGCGGATGGCGCAAATCGTCGGGCTGAAAGACCGCAAACAGATGCGCGTGCGTTACTACGGCCTTAATCACTTCGGCTGGTGGACCTCGATTGAAGATCTCGACGGCAACGATTTGATGCCGAAACTGCGCGAGTATGTGGCGAAATACGGCTATGTACCGCCATCGAACGACCCGCACACAGAGGCCAGCTGGAACGATACGTTTGCCAAAGCGAAAGATGTACAGGCGCTGGATCCGCAAACGATGCCAAACACTTACCTGAAATATTATCTGTTCCCGGATTACGTGGTCGCGCACTCCAACCCGGAGCGTACCCGCGCGAATGAGGTAATGGATCATCGGGAGAAAAACGTCTTTAGCGCCTGCCGGGCGATTATTGCCGCCGGTAAATCTTCCGCGGGCGATCTGGAGATCGATGAACACGCGTCGTATATCGTCGATTTAGCGACGGCTATCGCCTTTAACACTCAGGAACGAATGTTGTTGATTGTGCCGAACAATGGCGCAATCCATAACTTTGATGCCGACGCGATGGTAGAGATCCCTTGTCTGGTCGGGCATAACGGACCGGAGCCGTTGACGGTGGGCGATATTCCGCATTTCCAGAAAGGGATGATGAGCCAGCAGGTGGCGGTGGAAAAACTGGTGGTGGATGCGTGGGAGCAGCGTTCATATCACAAGCTGTGGCAGGCGATTACGCTATCGAAAACCGTACCGAGCGCCTCGGTGGCGAAAGCGATCCTCGATGACCTGATTGCCGCCAATAAAGCGTACTGGCCTGAGCTGCATTAACCCTCGTTTTACCGGCATCCATCGGGTGCCGGTTCTTCTCTCCTGTTCGTGATTTAGGCTATGCTGTGGCCTGTTTGCCTGACGAACAAGGACTGCTGATGAAAATTTCCCGCATTGGCGAAGCGCCGGATTACCGCTTTTCGCTGGCCAATGAACGCACCTTTCTGGCGTGGATCCGTACGGCGCTCGGCTTTCTCGCCGCGGGCGTCGGGCTCGATCAGCTGGCGCCGGATTTTGCCACTCCGCTTATTCGCGAAGTGCTGGCGCTGCTGCTGTGCCTGTTTGCCGGCGGGCTGGCGGTGTATGGCTATCTGCGCTGGTTGAGTAACGAAAAGGCGATGCGCCTGAAGCAGGATCTTCCCTATACCCGTACGCTGCTGGTGATTAGCGTCCTGCTGCTGGCGGTCGTGGCGGCGGTGATGCTGCTGGTGCTGTATGGCGGATAAACGCCGGGCGCGGCGGGAGAACGATCCCGGTTTACAGCCGGAGCGCACCTCGCTGGCGTGGTTTCGCACCCTATTGGGCTACGGGGCGCTGATGGCGCTGGCGATTAAGCATAACTGGCATAGCGCCGGGCTGGCGTTCTGGATATCGATTGGCGTACTGGCAGTGGTGGCGATCATTCTCTGGCGCTACACCCGCAGCCGCCATTTAATGGATGTCGGCGAGAGCGATTTTTTGCAGCCGGGAGCAGTTCGTGACAAATTTTTGATCTCCCTCGCAGTGCTTTCGCTGTCATTATTGTTTGCTGTAACGCATCTACGGCAGATCATTTTATTTCTTAAGGATGTGACATGACAGGATGTCGGACAGAATGCCACTCCCTCGCTCATAACGAACCGGCAGTGCAGGAGGTGAAAGTTTATCTCCACCATTGCCAGCAACCGCTGCAGTTCTATCGGGAGCTACGCGCACAGGGCGTGCGCGCCGTTCGTTTTATTCCACAGCTCAGAGCGGAAGATGCCAATGCATGGGGAAATTTCCTTTGCGCCATTTTCCACATCTGGGCGCGGGAAGATATTGGCCGCATAACGATTACGTTATTTGAGGAAACCCTGCGTATCTGGTGCGGCGAACCGCTGCGCGAACAACGGCAGTTGGCCGCCAATAGCGCCTGGTTTGTCTGTGCGTGGCGGCGATTATGCGCAGGCGACGACGATCCGCTCTGTGAAGGCTACCGCCAGTTCTATGTCGCCAGCGCGCCCTGTATGCGGGTCATGCGCGATCTGCGTAAACAGCAGCGGTCACCGGGCGAACTGATGCCGCTGCTGAGGGCGATTTAACGCCCCTTCGCCAGATACTGCGCCATCTCTTCTTCCGGCACCATGCCGCCGCCGGTCGCCCATATCAGGTGAGTGGCGTGGCGTAGCTGTTCGTCGCTCAGTCCTTGTAGCTGATGGTACGCTTTACTGGCGCAGACGCGCTGCGGCCCGGCCATACCGGCCAGCGCGGACGGCTCAAGGCGAATATTTTCCGCCGTTGCCAGCCAGCCCAGCATGTCGTACATCGTTTGATCGTCGAGAGTATACAGGCCGTCGAGCAGGCGCTCCATCGCCCGGCCAACGAAGCCGGAAGCGCGGCCGACCGCCAGACCATCGGCGGCGGTCAGGTTATCTATCCCTAAATCCTGCACCGCAATCTGGTCATGGAGCCCGGTGTAAATGCCGAGCAGCATACAGGGCGAATGGGTCGGTTCGGCGAACAGACAGTGAACGTGGTCGCCAAACGCCAGTTTCAGGCCGAATGCGACGCCGCCGGGGCCGCCGCCAACGCCGCATGGTAGATAGACGAACAGCGGGTGATCTGCATCGACCACGCGTCCTGCCTGGGTAAACTGCGCTTTCAGGCGCTCGCCGGCCACGGCATAGCCGAGGAACAGCGTGCGCGAGTTTTCATCGTCGATGAAAAAGCAGTTTGGGTCGGATTCCGCCGCCTTGCGCCCCTGTTCGACCGCCACGCCGTAATCTTCTTCATACTCAACGACCGTTACGCCGTGGCTGCGCAGTTTGGCCTTTTTCCATGCGCGGGCATCCGCCGACATATGCACCGTGACCTTAAAACCGATGCGCGCGCTCATGATGCCAATCGACATACCGAGGTTGCCGGTAGAACCGACGGCGATGCTGTACTGGCTGAAGAACTGTTTGAATTCCGGCGTCAGCAATTTGCGATAATCATCTGCGATGGTGAGCAGCCCGGCTTCCAGCGCCAGCTTTTCCGCATGGGTCAGCACTTCATAAATGCCGCCGCGCGCCTTAATGGAACCCGAAATCGGCAGGTGGCTATCTTTTTTCAGTAACAGATCGCCATTAATCGGCTGATTGAATTGTTGCTCGAGGCGGCGTTTCATTGCCGGAATGGCAACCACTTCTGATTCGATAATCCCGCCGGTGGCGGCCGTTTCCGGAAAGGCTTCCGCCAGATACGGCGCGAAGCGCTGAAGGCGTTCGTGAGCGTCTTTTACATCTTCGGCGGTCAGGCCGACATAGGGCAAACCTTGCGCCAGCGTCGTCGTCGCCGGGTTAAACCAGGTGGTTTCTTTCAGCGCGATCAGCTCCTGTACAAGCGGGAAGGTCGCGGTTAATTGGGTCAGGTCAGCGTTTTTCATATTACGTCTCGTTCGCTTAGATGATGAAAGAAAGCAGGAAGGTGGCGGCGAGTGCAAGTAAAGAAGCGATAAATGTCGCCGTCGTATAATACTTGAATGTTTCGCTGAGGCTTGCGCCACAGTATTGTTTCACCAGCCAGAACAGGGAATCCGTTACGATCGTGCAGCCAATCGCGCCGGAACCGATGGCAATAGCGATGATCTCCGGACTTACGCCAGGATACAGTGGTAGCATCGGGGCGACGATAGCGGTCGCGCCCATCATGGCCACGGTAGCGGAGCCGACGGCGGCGTGAAGGATCAGCGCCACCAGCCAGGCCAGCAGAATCGGATGCATATGCAGATTCGAGAGGATCACCGCCAGGCTATCGGCCAGGCCGCTGGATTTCAAAATCGCGTTGAACGCGCCACCCGCGCCAATAATCAGCAGAATATTAGCAATCGATCCGAAGCCGTTTTCAGTATGGGTCAGCAGGACGCCCATCCCCATTTGCCGACGAATACCAAGAATGTAATAAGCGACAAAGACGGCAATAAACATCGCGGTGATCGGGTTGCCGATAAATTCCAGCAACATATACAGCGTGCCGCCTTTAACCATGTTCAATTCAGCGACGGTTTTCACCAGCATCAGCCCAATCGGTAGCAGCACGGTAAATAGCGTAGCGCCGAGCGAGGGCAGCGTCGATTCTTCGCGTACTTCAAGGTTGGAAAACTCGATCGGCACCGGTTTAAACGGCAGGCGGTTGCCGAGCAGCTTGAGGAACAATGGGCCGCCAACCAGCGAGGCAATCAGGCCCACCAGCAGGCCATAGACGATGACCGTACCGATATCTGCGCCGAGTTTATTCGCCACGAACAGCGCGGCCGGATGCGGCGGCACCACGCAATGCACCGCCATCAGCGCGGTACACAGGGGGATGGCCAGCTTCAGCAGCGAGGTATTGGTTTTTTTGGCAATGGAGAACGCCAGCGGGATTAGCAGCACCACGCCGACTTCAACAAACAGCGTAATACCGCAGATCAGGCCAACCAGCACCATAATTACGTCTGCCGACAACCAGCGACAGCGCTGCAGCGCCAGGCCGATGCGTTCCGCCGCGCCGGAGACTTCCATCATCTTCCCGAGGATGGTACCGAGACCGATCACCGCCGCCAGGAAACCAAGCGTACCGCCAATACCGCTCTCAATGGCGTTGACCATATCCAGCGGCCCCATGCCCATCATCGCGCCGACGAAAAAGCTCGCCAGCAGGAGCGCCAGAAACGGATGAAACTTCAGTTTGACGATCGTTAAAACGATTAACACGATACTGATAAATAGCGTGCCTACCACCCAGATTTGAGATTCCATATCCCACCTCGCCGTAAATAACGTGTGGTTATTGAACAGAAAAGCGACATAGGCTGACAAACGATATAAATCGCCTTTCAGGTGAGCCAGATTGATGCAAAAGCGTGATTTGGTTCTTAAATAGACCGTTAAATGTGTATTGGGTCACTTTTATTCATCTTTCAGGCGCACTCCGGCTGCGTTTTTTTTACACTTACCGGCAAAGAAAAGGCGGGGAATCGTGATGGATGTGATGAAAGAGATGGGTAATCGCCTGCTGAACGGCTGGCAGTTGTCAAAGCTGTATACCTTTGAAGTCGCGGCTCGCCATGAGTCCTTTGCACTGGCGGCGGAAGAGCTATCTCTGACCCCGAGCGCCGTTAGCCATCGCATCAACCAGCTGGAAGAAGAGCTGGGTATTCAGCTATTTATACGTTCGCACCGCAAGGTGGAGCTGACCCGCGAGGGGCGGCGGGTATTCTGGGCGTTGAAATCCTCGTTGGATAGCCTTAACCAGGAGATTCTGGATATTAAAAATCAGGAGCTCTCCGGCACGCTGACGGTGTACTCGCGCCCGTCGATCGCGCAGTGCTGGCTGGTACCGGCGCTGGGCGATTTCACTCGCCGCTATCCGTCCATTTCGCTGACTGTGCTCACGGGCAACGATAACGTCAATCTACAGCGTGCGGGTATCGATCTGGCGATCTATTTTGATGATGCGCCGTCATCACAGCTAAGCCATCATTTTCTGATGGATGAAGCGATCGTGCCGGTATGTACGCCGAATTACGCGCAACAGCAGCAGTTAACCCACAATCCAGGCAATCTGCGCTACTGCACATTGCTCCATGACCGCCAGGCATGGAGCAATGATTCCGGTACCGATGAGTGGTTCAGTTGGGCGCAGCAATTTGCGATTGAATTGCCGCAATCGTCGGGTATCGGCTTCGATCGTTCTGATTTAGCGGTGATTGCGGCGATGAATCACGTCGGGGTAGCGATGGGGCGTAAACGGCTGGTGCAGAAGCGGTTAGAAAGCGGGGAGCTTATCGCGCCGTTCGGCGACATGACGCTGAAGTGTCACCAGCACTACTATGTGACGACCCTGCCGGGCCGTCAGTGGCCGAAAATCGACGCCTTTATCGAATGGCTGCACAGCCTGACATAAGACAAAAGCAGCCACCCGGGGGAGCGCCAGCGGCGCTTAGACCGGCTGCTGGTGGCTGGTAAAGCGCGAGGCCAGCGGCAGCCAGCACAGCAGAATCAACAGACCCATTAACATCATCAGCAGGCCGAGGCTGCTTTGCCCGGTTTGCGGCATCATTGCCGACAGCCAGGCCAGCACGCCGGAGCCGATATTCTGCAGGCCGCCAACCAGCGCGCCAGCGGTACCGGCGAGGAACGGGAATGGTTCCATCGCGCCGCTGGTAGCCAGCGGAAACAACATACCCGCGCCGAAGAAGAACAGCGCCGCAGGCACCAGCAGTGTCCAGACGGTCATAATGCCGAACAGCCCCGGCAACCACATCATAATTCCCGCCAGCAGGCAGCAGATAACCGACTGCCACATCAGCGTTGAGAAGCGTTTATTCGGACGGCCAGCGAACCACGCGCCGAAGAACGCCGCCGGGATCGGCAGAATAAACAGAATACTGACCGCCATACTGCTCAGGCCAAGGACCGCGCCCATCAGCACGCCGGAACAGGCTTCGAACACCGCAATCCCGGCCAGTCCGCCCACCAGCATCAACAGGTAACAGTTAAAGGCGCCGGTACCGAACAGCGTTTTGTAGCTGGCCAGTAGTTTCGTCCGCGGCGCGCCTTGTGGGCGCGTTTCCGGCATCCATTTCGCCATACTAATCGTTACGCCAGCGCACAGTATGAGCAGGAAAGCGTAGCAGGCGCGCCAGTTCCACAGGGTATCAAGGATGCCGCCGAGCAGCGGCGCAATCAGCGGGCTGACCAGTATTCCCATATTCAACAGGCTATTAGCGTGACGCAGCTGCGCGCCTTCATATAGGTCTCGCGGCAGGGTGCGCGCCATCACGCCGCCGACGCCGGTGCCCATCCCCTGCATGGCGCTGGCGGCGATCAACACCGGCAGGCTATGGGTGGTGATGGCAACCAGCGTCGCCAGCATAAAAATAGACATCCCGACGAGGATCACCGGGCGGCGGCCCACGCGGTCGGAGAGCGGGCCGTAGAACAGCTGGGAAATGCCGTACGTCAGGAGATAGGCCGCCATCACGCTTTGTACCGCCCCTTCGCGGACGTTAAGCGATACCGCCATGTCGGCGATAGCCGGAATATAAATGGTCTGCGCCATCTGGCCAACGGCCACCAGCAGTACCAGCATCAACAACAAATTGAAGTTCTTATGCCGTTTCATGTCGATGAATACTTCGTGAGCAATGAGAAATGGAGAATATGTGACTGGCACACCCCTTAAACGATGGAGGAATCTACCACAATAAAATGACAGAACAACTACATAGCACCGATTGTTGGGGAAATTTCAGGCAGGTTTTGTAAACAGGATCGGCAACTAATGTTGCCATTTTAATCTATGAGAGGCGCAGCAGGATTGCTCCAGCGGCAATACCGCAGGCGGCAACGATGCGCAGCGCTACCACCTGTTCTTTCAGGACGATAAACGCGATCAGCGCGCCGAACAGAATGGAGGTTTCACGCAGCGCGGCGACTACCGCCAGCGGCGCCTGAGTCATCGCCCATAGCGCCAGGCCGTAGGATCCCATGGTGCCGACGCCGCCGAGGATGCCCTTTTTCCAGTGCTGGCGTAAATAACGGCTGGCTTCGCGCCGCCGCGCCACCATCGCCCAGCACAGCAGGCAGCAACCGTTCATAAAAAAGGTCCACAGGGTATAGCCGAGCGCCGATCCCGCCAGCCGTACCCCGGTGCCGTCCACCAGCGTATAACCCGCGATAAAACAGGCGTTGATCAGCGCCAGCATGATGCCTTTGCGGGAACTGACGCGGCCGTTAAAGGCCATCGCCAGAATCGCCAGGCAGATGACGCCAATACCCAACCTGGCCAGCGGCGATAAGCGATCGCCGAGAAATATCACGCTGATAGCCGCGACCAGCAACGGCGCGGTGCCGCGCATTAGCGGATAGGTCTGGCTCATATCCGACACCTGATAGGTCTTCGCCACCAGTACCGTATACACCACCTGCAATGCACATGACGCCACCAGATAAGGGGCGCTGGCCAGCGTCGGCTGCGGCGCGAAGGGGAGCATCACCAAGGCGATCAGCGAGGCCGACCCGCTGACGCTTATCGCCGCGTACATTTTATCGCCGCTGGCTTTGACGATAGCGTTCCAGCTGGCGTGGAGCAGTGCGGCGAAAAGCAAAATGCAGAATACGGTGATGGTCATCGCAGGCAGATTCAGCAGTTAAGGTCAGCGGACTGTAACATGACCCCGTTCCGCCAGCCAGCCACGCTTACAGCGAGCAGAACAGGCGATGCGTGACCCGCGGCTCATCGTATACCGGGCGGAAACCAAAGCGTTCATAAAAGGGCCAGGCCTGCGCCGGGGCATGAGTGTTAAGGAAATCGAACCAGGCGCCGGAATGCGTGATGACTGAGAGCAGCAGCTGCTGGCCAATTCCCTGGCGGCGATGGCTATCGCGAATATAGAGATGGCGAATGCGCCCGGCCCGCGGCTGCTGGCTGAAGGGGTCGACGTTCAGACCGCAGACCCCAACTAACTGGCCACGGACGAACGCGCCCAGCAGCTTTTCACCAGGGGCGTTAAAGCGGTTTTTGCCGCTTTGCCAGTTTTCCGCCAGACGGCGCAGCATATTGAAGTGCTGTTCAAGGCTTTCGGCGCGCAGCGCAACGAACCCCGGATCCTCCGGCGTTGTTGCGGCAATTAATAGCGGTGGCATGGTTCCTCCATCAAGTCTTCCCGGAACGCCCGAAGGACGCCTGTAGGGGAGCGGTTTCCCGCCCCCCTCAGGTGCGACTTGAACCTGAATCAGCGGAACTGTTTCAGGACTGCATCAAGTAGTTGCAACACAGCAACCATGAGTTTCAGGATTAAAATAATAATATCCATTCCGCCCATACGCGCGTCTCCTGTGGTTAAGGAGCACAATAAGCTGACGTACCTTTCCGCTGCCTGTTGCCAGCTTATCCCTGTTCTCACAGGGGTTGCGCAGTGGTGGCCGTACGGGCCGGACACGACGCATTGTTGACGTAACACAGTGTGCTCTCTCGGGGTTAAGGCACTGACGGCACCACCCGTTTCAGCCAGGACTTCGTTGCGCCGGTCAAACTTGCGGCCCCCGAATGGCACAAAGTGAACACATCCAGTATAGATAAATACTGTATGCATGAACAGTATTTTTTGGACAAATTCGCACCCGTCGTCCATACTCTATGACAGAGAAATTTCGACCTTAAATTGCGCGAATTGCAGCGATCGCGTATACTTTTGTCGTTGACGTAATACAGTGTGCTTGCGGCTACCACCCGTAAAAATGCTGATAAAAACCTCGCTCCGGCGGGGTTTTTTGTTTTCTGCCGCTGATGTCGCGAATTGTGATCTTTCGCGCAAATTCTCGTGGATGAAAATAAATCCATTGTGAAAACGCAAAACCTGTGTTTGTATAAATTCAGCTTATTTTTCGACACAACAGGTCCCTAATGAACGCTGCCATGATGACTTCGACCCTACTAAAAACCGCGCCTGCCGCGGTGGTCGTCGTGTCTGTGGTGGTCGTCGTCGGCAATGCGCCGTAGGGTCCGGAACAACACGAATTCCAAACCCCGCCGGCGCAAACCGAGCGGGGTTTTTTGTTGGCGAGCCCCCCGGTAAAGTCGGCCCAGAATAAAAGGACTGGAGCATGGCAAGTTCGGGCACCACATCAAACACAATGCGCTTTACCGGCGCGCAGCTGGTTGTTCATTTACTGGAACGCCAGGGTATCACTATGGTCAGCGGCATTCCGGGCGGCTCCATCCTGCCTATCTATGATGCCTTGAGCCAAAGCACGCAGATCCGCCACATCCTGGCACGCCACGAGCAGGGGGCGGGTTTTATCGCTCAGGGGATGGCGCGTACCGAAGGTAAACCCGCAGTCTGCATGGCCTGTAGCGGCCCTGGCGCCACCAACCTGATTACCGCCATCGCCGATGCCCGCCTCGATTCTATTCCGCTGGTCTGCATCACCGGGCAGGTTCCGGCCTCAATGATCGGCACTGACGCCTTCCAGGAAGTCGATACCTACGGCATCTCTATCCCCATCACCAAGCATAACTACCTGGTGCGCGACATCGCCGAGCTGCCGCAGGTGATGAGCGACGCCTTCCGTATTGCCCAGTCCGGGCGCCCCGGGCCGGTGTGGATAGATATTCCTAAGGACGTACAGTCGGCGACGATTGAACTGGAAACGCTTCCAGAGCCCGGCGAGCGCGCCCCGGCACCGGCATGCGTGCCTGAAAGCGTGCGTGAAGCGGCGGCAATGATCAACGCGGCGAAACGCCCGGTACTGTATCTGGGCGGCGGCGTGATAAACGCGCCGCAGCCGATTCGGGACCTGGCGGAAAAAGCCAACCTGCCGACCACCATGACCTTAATGGCGCTGGGTATGCTGCCGAAGGCGCATCCTTTGTCGCTGGGCATGCTGGGGATGCACGGCGCGCGCAGCACTAACTTTATTCTGCAAGAGGCTGATTTACTGATTGTTTTAGGCGCGCGTTTTGATGACCGGGCGATTGGCAAGACCGAGCAGTTCTGCCCGAACGCGAAGATTATTCACGTCGATATCGACCGCTCTGAGCTTGGCAAAATTAAGCAACCGCACGTAGCGATTCAGGGCGATGTGGCGGAGGTCTTAGCCCAGCTTATTCCGCAGATTGAGGCGCAGCCGCGTGATGAGTGGCGCCAGCTGGTGGCTGATTTACAAAAAGAATTCCCCTGCGCCATCCCGCAGGAAAGCGATCCGCTCTCCCATTACGGCCTGATTAACGCCGTGGCCGCCTGCGTTGATGATGAGGCGATCATCACCACCGATGTGGGTCAGCATCAGATGTGGACGGCGCAGGCCTATCCGCTCAACCGTCCGCGCCAGTGGCTGACTTCCGGCGGTCTCGGCACCATGGGCTTCGGCCTGCCGGCGGCCATCGGCGCGGCGCTTGCGAATCCGCAACGTAAGGTTATTTGTTTCTCCGGTGACGGCAGCCTGATGATGAATATTCAGGAGATGGCCACCGCCGCCGAAAATCAGTTGGATGTAAAAATTATCCTGATGAACAACGAAGCGCTGGGGCTGGTGCATCAACAGCAGAGCTTGTTCTATCAGCAGGGCGTCTTCGCCGCGACCTATCCGGGGATGATTAACTTTATGCAGATAGCTGCCGGTTTTGGTCTGCAAACCTGTGATTTAAATAACGAATCCGATCCGCAGGCGGCGCTGCAGGCGATTATCGACCGCCCTGGTCCGGCGTTGATCCACGTGCGTATCGACGCGCAGCAGAAAGTGTATCCGATGGTACCGCCGGGTGCGGCCAATACTGAGATGGTGGGGGAATAAGCCATGCAAAAGCAACACGATAACGTCATTCTGGAACTCACCGTCCGCAACCACCCAGGCGTCATGACCCACGTCTGCGGGCTATTTGCCCGCCGCGCGTTTAACGTTGAAGGCATTCTCTGCTTGCCGATTCAGGGCAGCGAGCACAGCCGCATCTGGCTGCTGGTAAATGATGACCAGCGGCTGGGGCAGATGATTAGCCAGATTGAAAAGCTGGAAGATGTCACCAATGTGGCGCGTAACCAGTCCGATCCCACCATGTTTAACAAAATTGCGGTGTTCTTCGAATAGCGCTCAAGGCTTGAACAGCTACGCGCTTACCGCTAAGGTAAGCGCCTTTGCCGGATGGCGCTGCGCTTATCCGGCCTACAGGGAGTGAATCCGTAGGCCGGATAAGGCGTTTACGCCGCCATCCGGCGCTTTCAGGCACCAGGAAACACCATGACTACCATCGCCCTTATTGACGATCATTTGATTGTCCGCTCCGGTTTTGCTCAGCTACTGGGGCTGGAAGCTGATTTTCAGGTTGTCGCTGAATTCGGCTGTGGACGCGAGGCGCTGGCGGGGCTACCGGGGCGCGGTGTACAGGTCTGTATCTGCGATATCTCAATGCCGGATATTTCCGGGCTGGAGCTGTTAAGCCAGTTGCCGAAGGGGATGGCGACCATCATGCTGTCGGTGCACGATAGCCCGGCGCTGATCGAGCAGGCGCTGAACGCCGGCGCGCGCGGCTTCCTGTCGAAACGCTGCAGTCCGGATGAACTGATCGCCGCGGTCCGCACGGTGGCGGCGGGCGGTTGCTATCTCACGCCGGATATCGCCATGAAGCTGGCCGCCGGGCGCCAGGATCCGCTCACCAAACGCGAACGCCAGGTGGCGGAAAAGCTGGCGCAGGGTATGGCGGTGAAAGAGATCGCCGCTGAGCTCGGTCTGTCGCCGAAAACCGTTCACGTTCATCGCGCCAACCTGCTGGAAAAACTGGGCGTCAGTAACGACGTTGAGCTGGCGCGCCGCATGTTCGATAGCTGGCAATGAACACCGTCGTTTCACGATTGCTGTCGGTGATCGGCTGCGCCTTTATCTTCTCAGCCGCCTGGTTCTGCCTGTGGAGTATCAGTCTGCATCTGGTGGAACGCGCGGATTTAGCGGTGCTGCTGTTTCCCTTTGGCCTGCGTTTAGGGCTGATGCTGCAATGCCCGCGTGGCTACTGGCCGGTGCTGCTGGGAGCCGAGTGGCTGCTTATCTTCTGGCTGGCGCAGGAAGTGGCGCTGGCGCATCCGATAATATTGATGACCGGAAGTCTGCTGACCCTGCTGCCGGTGGCATTGATTTCACGCTATCGCCAGCAGCGAGACTGGCTGACATTGTTGCGCCAGGGCGGGGCACTGATCGCCGCCTCGCTGCTGCAATCGCTGCCGTGGCTGGCGCAAGAAGGCAGTGAGGGACTGACCGCGCTGTTGTTGACGCTGACCGGCGGCCTGACGCTGGCGCCGACCTGCCTGGTTATCTGGCATTATCTGACCAGTACCGTCTGGCGGCCGTTGGGGCCGTCGCTGGTGTCGCAGCCGGTTAACTGGCGTGGCCGGCATCTGATCTGGTACCTGCTGCTCTTTACCGTCAGCCTGTGGCTACAGCTCGGGTTGCCCGCCGAACTCTCCCGCTTTACCCCTTTTTGTCTGGCGCTGCCGATTATCGCTCTCGCCTGGCACTACGGCTGGCAGGGGGCGCTGATCGCCACCCTGATGAACGCCATTGCGCTGATTGCCAGCCAGACCTGGCACGATCACCCGGTTGATTTATTGCTTTCACTGCTGGCGCAGAGCCTGACCGGACTGCTGCTGGGCGCGGGGATCCAGCGATTGCGCGAGCTTAACCTGTCGCTACAGAACGAGCTGGCGCGTAATCGGCGGCTGGCGGAACGCCTGCTGGAAACGGAAGAGAGCGTGCGGCGTGACGTGGCGCGCGAGCTCCACGATGATATTGGCCAGACTATCACGGCAATTCGCACCCAGGCGGGGATCGTGCAGCGTCTGGCGCCAAACAACGCCAGCGTACGGCAGAGCGGCCAGTTGATAGAACAGCTGTCGCTGGGGGTTTACGACTCTGTGCGAAGACTGCTTGGTCGTCTGCGTCCGCGCCAGCTTGACGATCTGCCGCTTGAACAGGCGGTACGTTCGTTGATGCGTGAAATGGAACTGGAAGACCGCGGTATCGTCAGTCATCTCGAATGGCGGATTAACGAGGCGGGGCTGAGCGAAAACCAGCGCGTGACGCTGTTTCGCGTTTGCCAGGAGGGACTGAATAATATCGTCAAGCACGCCAACGCCAGCGCCGTCACCCTCCAGGGCTGGCAACAGGATGGGCAATTGATGCTGGTGCTGGAAGATGACGGCTGCGGCCTGCCGCCGGGGTCGAATCTGCAGGGGTTCGGCCTGACCGGCATGCGTGAGCGCGTGACAGCGCTGGGTGGTACGTTAACTATCTCCTGCACACACGGTACCCGCGTGTGCGTCAATTTACCGCTGCGTTACGCCTGAAAGGAGCGCCGATGTTTGCCTTTTTAAAAGCGCCGCCGGACGCCGCGCCAATTAGCGATAAACGCGAGCTGGACGAGCGTTATCGTTACTGGCGTCGCCATATTCTGCTTACCATCTGGCTTGGTTACGCGCTGTTTTATTTCACCCGCAAAAGCTTTAATGCCGCGGTTCCCGAGATCCTCGCCAGTAACGTGCTGACCCGCAGCGATATCGGCCTGCTGGCCACGCTGTTTTACATCACTTACGGGCTGTCGAAATTTTTCTCCGGTATCGTCAGCGACCGCTCCGACGCCCGCTATTTTATGGGGCTGGGGCTGATTGCCACCGGGGTGGTGAATATTCTGTTCGGTTTTTCCACTTCGCTATGGGCCTTCGCGCTGCTGTGGGCGCTGAATGCCTTCTTCCAGGGCTGGGGCTCGCCGGTGTGCGCCCGGCTGCTGACGGCCTGGTATTCGCGAACCGAGCGCGGCGGCTGGTGGGCGCTGTGGAATACGGCGCATAACGTCGGCGGCGCGCTGATCCCGATGGTGGTGGGCGCGGCGGCGCTGCATTACGGCTGGCGAATGGGGATGACCATTGCCGGTTGCCTGGCGATCCTCGCCGGACTGTATCTGTGCTGGCGGCTGCGCGATCGCCCGCAGGCGGTGGGGTTACCCGCCGTGGGCGACTGGCGTCACGATGCGCTGGAAATCGCCCAGCAGCAGGAAGGCGCTGGGCTGACGCGCAAAGAGATCCTGACCCGCTACGTGCTGGCCAATCCCTATATCTGGCTGTTATCGCTGTGCTATGTGCTGGTGTACGTGGTGCGGGCGGCGATTAACGACTGGGGCAATCTGTATATGTCGGAGACGCTCGGCGTCGATCTGGTGACCGCTAACTCGGCGGTCACCATGTTTGAGCTGGGCGGTTTTATCGGCGCGCTGGTGGCGGGATGGGGCTCGGATAAGCTGTTTAACGGCAACCGTGGGCCGATGAACCTGATTTTCGCCGCCGGAATTTTGCTGTCGGTTGGCGGGCTGTGGCTGATGCCGTTCGCCAGCTATGTGATGCAGGCGGCCTGCTTCTTCACCACCGGGTTCTTCGTTTTCGGCCCGCAAATGCTCATCGGAATGGCGGCGGCGGAATGTTCGCATAAAGAAGCCGCCGGGGCGGCAACCGGGTTTGTCGGCCTGTTCGCTTATCTTGGCGCCTCGCTTTCCGGCTGGCCGCTGGCGCAGGTGATGGATATCTGGCACTGGACCGGATTCTTTGTGGTGATTGCGATTGCCGCCGGCATTTCCGCGCTGCTGCTGCTGCCGTTTTTAAACGCGCAGGCGCCGCGTACCGCCAGCGAAGCGTGATGTAGCTCACCCTTTCGCCGCGAACGGGGCAAAACTAAGAAATTTTCCCGGTTTTACCTGGAAGCCGTCTCAGGCCAGACGGCGCGCGGGTTTTTACAATGCCTGGTTATTACGCAGGCATAAAAAAATCAGCTCAGGAGATACCCATGCTGGCCTTTCTGAATCAGGTGCGCAAGCCGACCCTGGATCTGCCGCTCGATGTGCGGCGCAAAATGTGGTTCAAACCTTTCATGCAGTCCTATCTGGTGGTCTTCATCGGCTACCTGACCATGTACCTGATCCGCAAAAACTTTAACATCGCGCAGAACGACATGATCTCCACTTACGGGTTGAGCATGACGCAGCTGGGGATGATTGGCCTGGGCTTTTCCATTACCTACGGTGTGGGCAAGACGCTCGTCTCTTATTATGCCGACGGTAAAAATACCAAGCAGTTCCTGCCGTTTATGCTGATCCTCTCCGCCATCTGTATGCTGGGCTTTAGCGCCAGCATGGGGGCGGGTTCAACCAGCCTGTTCCTGATGATCGCCTTCTATGCGCTGAGCGGTTTCTTTCAAAGCACCGGCGGTTCGTGCAGCTATTCCACCATCACCAAGTGGACGCCCAGACGCAAACGCGGCACCTTCCTCGGCTTCTGGAATATCTCCCACAACCTCGGCGGCGCGGGCGCCGCGGGCGTGGCGCTGTTTGGCGCCAACTATCTGTTCGACGGCCACGTGATCGGCATGTTTATCTTCCCGTCGATTATTGCGCTGATCGTTGGCTTTATTGGCCTGCGCTACGGCAGCGACTCTCCGGAATCCTACGGCCTTGGCACGGCGGAAGAGCTGTTTGGCGAAGCGATCAGCGAAGAGGACAAAGAGACCGAAGAAAATGCGATGACCAAGTGGCAGATCTTTGTTGAGTATGTGCTGAAAAACAAAGTGATCTGGCTGCTGTGCTTCTCCAACATCTTCCTCTACGTGGTGCGTATCGGTATCGATCAGTGGTCCACCGTGTATGCCTTCCAGGAGCTGAAGCTGTCTAAAGAGGTGGCGATTCAGGGCTTTACTCTGTTTGAAGTCGGCGCGCTGGTTGGCACGCTACTGTGGGGCTGGTTGTCGGATCTGGCCAACGGCCGCCGCGCGCTGGTGGCCTGCGTCGCGCTGGCGCTGATTATCGCCACCCTTGGGGTTTACCAACATGCCAGCAACCAGTACGTCTATCTGGCCTCGTTGTTTGCGCTGGGCTTCCTGGTGTTTGGTCCGCAGCTGTTGATCGGCGTCGCCGCCGTCGGTTTCGTACCGAAAAAAGCGATCGGCGCCGCCGATGGAATCAAGGGCACCTTCGCCTATCTGATCGGCGATAGCTTCGCCAAGCTGGGTCTTGGGATGATCGCCGACGGCACGCCGGTCTTCGGCCTGACCGGCTGGGCCGGCACCTTTGCGGCGCTGGACGCCGCCGCCATCGGCTGTATCTGCCTGATGGCCATCGTGGCTATCTTCGAAGAGCGTAAAATTCGCCGCGAGAAAAAGAATCGAGTTTTGCAGACTGCCTGATTCACCAGGTATTTGGTAACCTTGCCCGGCCATTGCGCCGGGCTTTTTTATTTCTTGCGTAATATGCCAGGTCCGACAGTCGACAGCAGGCAAATTCCCATTATGATAGTGAGGCTGCGATTGGATGAGAGGATGCATGATCTGGATAGGACTGGCCACCCTGGTAGTGGTATTTGTTGTGGGATTTCGAGTGCTTACCTCTGATTCACGCCGCGCGATTCGTCGCCTGAGCGAACGCCTTGGCATTACGCCTGTTCCGTTGGAATCGATGATCGATCAGCTGGGAAAAACCGCCGGTAATGAGTATGTGCGTTACCTGGAGCGGCCGAATGAAGCACATTTGCAGAACGCCGCGCAGGTGCTGCTCATCTGGCAGGCCGCGATTGTCGACGCCAGCGAAAAAAACCTGCATTACTGGTATCGCCTGATGCAAAAAGCGCGATTAGCGGCGCCGATTACCGACGCACAGATCCGCCTGGCGCAAGGTTTTCTGCGCGAGCTGGACCCGGATGTGAGCGATTTACATAACCTACAGCAGCGCTATAACGACCTGTTTCTCCCGGAAGACGGCGTGCACTGGCTGCACTGATCTCATTGTTATCCGGCCTGTGGTTAATCGCTTTTGTGTGCCGGATGGCGGCTGCGCCTTATCCGGCCTACGGTTTATGCACTCGTCACTTGTAGGCCGGATAAGCGTAAGCACCATCCGGCAGAATGACGAGGCCTGTATTCTCAAGCTACGCTTTTGTATTACGTTATGAAAAGCAAGAAGAGTTGCGAAAACGTTAAGTACGTCACATACAAAATGTTACACTGCGCAGCTTTCCGCCACTTTCTTCGCAGGTCACTCATGAGTCATTCAAATGAAACCAAACCCCATGCACGCGATCTCGCGCGGCCAAACTGGTCGGCGGTCTTCGCGGTTGCTTTCTGCGTCGCCTGCCTGATTACCGTCGAGTTTTTGCCGGTCAGCCTGTTAACGCCGATGGCGCTGGATTTAGGCATCTCCGAAGGGATGGCCGGGCAGTCGGTGACGACGACGGCATTCGTCGCGATGTTTTCCAGCCTGTTTATCACCACGGTGATAGGTAAAACCGATCGCCGCTACGTGGTTATCCTGTTTTCGCTGCTGCTGACCCTTTCTTGCCTGCTGGTATCGTTTGCCGATAGCTTCACCCTGCTACTGCTGGGGCGCGCCTGTCTGGGCCTGGCGCTCGGCGGTTTCTGGGCGATGTCGGCATCGCTGACCATGCGTCTGGTGCCGATGCGCGTGGTGCCGAAAGCGCTATCAATTATTTTCGGCGCGGTATCAATCGCGCTGGTGATCGCCGCCCCGTTGGGCAGTTTCCTTGGCGGGCTTATCGGTTGGCGCAACGTCTTTAACGGCGCGGCGGTGATGGGCGTGCTGTGTACGCTCTGGGTGCTGAAAGCGCTACCGTCGCTTCCGGGTGAATCGGCGGCTCAGCAGCAAAATATGTTTGGTCTGCTGAAGCGTCCGGGGGTGATGGCCGGGATGTGCGCCATTTTCATGGCCTTTGCCGGACAGTTCGCCTTCTTTACCTATATTCGACCGGTATACATGACACTCGCCGGTTTTGACGTCGACGGCCTGACGCTGGTGCTGCTGAGCTTTGGTATCGCCAGCTTTATCGGCACCTCGCTCTCCTCGGTGGTGCTGAAGCGCTCGGTTAAAGCGGCGCTGGCGATTTCGCCGCTGGTGCTGACCGCCTGCGCGGCGGCGCTGGTACTGTGGGGAGAAAGCAAAATCGTCGCCTCGACGGTGGCGATTATCTGGGGCTTCGCGTTTGCGCTGATTCCGGTGGGATGGTCAACGTGGATCACCCGTTCTCTCTCCGATCAGGCGGAAAAAGCCGGGTCGATTCAGGTGGCGGTGATCCAGCTTGCCAACACCTGCGGCGCCGCGGTCGGCGGCGTTGCGCTCGACCACTTAGGACTGCTGTCGCCGCTGGTGTTGTCAGGAATATTAATGCTGTTTACCGGCCTGCTGGTGACGACCAAAGTGAAGGTGAATTAACCCGCTTACGGCCGTTCGCCTTTTGCCAGCCGGGCGTTGATGTCGGCAATCACTTCCGGCAGATCCGCCAGGGTATCAACCACATAGTGAGCCCCGGCGGCATACAGTTTGCCTGCCGCCCGCTCGCGACGGGTGGCGATTTCCTCTTTCGACATCGCCTGGTACTCCTCCCAGGTAGCGCCGAATTCGTTACCGGACACAGCCAGCCCGACGCTCCACATCCCGGCATGTAACCCTTCGCTGATGCCCGGTGCGGCATCATCGACCTTCACGCAGTGGGCCACATCGTCTATGCCCAGGGTAATCACGTTCTGCAGCGCCATCCACGGGCCCGGACGACCGCCGACGGCAAGATCATCGGTGGCGACCCAGTGGTCCGGGGCGTAGCCCTGGGCGGCAGCGGCCGGTACCAGCTTTTCCATCACCGGGCGAGGATAACCCGAGCAGGAGCCGATCTTCAGGCCCTCGGCGCGAAACGCGGCGATAGTGTCGACAACGCCGGCAATCGGTGCGGAAAAATCGACAACCTTAGCGATTTGCAGCGGCATAAACGCGGCGTAGATCGCATCGATATCGGCGGCAGTCATCGCGCGGCCGAATTTGGCCTGCCAGCGGCTATCGACAGCAGGGAGTTTGCCCAGCGCCTCAATGTGCTGCCACTTGCCAAGCCCCATCGGCACGCGGGCCTCTTCAAGGGTGATCTCAATATCGAAGGCCTTGCGGAAGGCCTCGACGAAAATTTGCGTCGGGGCGAAAGAGCCGAAGTCTACGGTGGTGCCTGCCCAGTCAAGGATCAGTGCGCTAATACGGTTCATGGCGGTTCCTTATTGTTTCCAGTACATGGCGTTGTCGATAGCCGCCAGCAGGGCGGTGATATCGGCGTCGTAGACTTCGCCAATGTTGCCGATGCGGAAGCAATCGCTTTGCGATACTTTGCCCGGATAGATAACGAAGCCCTGATCTTTCAGCTTCTGGTAGAAGGTGTGAAAGCGATACTGCGGCGCATCCGGTGAATAAAAGGCGGTAATGATCGGCGAGTGCAGGCTATCGTCGAGCAGTGGCCGGAAGCCGAGCGCGCGCATCCCGGCGACCAGACGGCGTTGATTGTTGCGGTAGCGCTGGTAGCGGGCGCTAACGCCGCCCTCCTGCGCCAGCTCTTTCAGCGCCTGGGCAAAGGCCAGCACGGTATGGGTCGGCGAGGTGAAGCGCCACTTACCGTGGTTATCTTCCATGCAGCGCCACTGGGCGTACAGATCCAGTGATAGCGAGCGCGAACGGCCTTTGCAGGCGGCCAGTTCCGCTTCGCGAGCAATCACGAAGGCAAAGCCCGGTACGCCCTGAATGCATTTGTTGGCGGAGCTTATCAGGTAATCAATATTCAGCGCGGCGATATCCAACGGAATGCCGCCAAAGCTGCTCATCGCATCGACGATATAGCGTTTATCGTACCGTTTTGCCAGTTCGGCTACCTCTTCGATCGGATTCAGCATGCCGGTGGTGGTTTCGCTATGTACCATCGCGATATGGGTGATCGCCGGGTCGTTCTGCAGGATCTGTTCGATCGCGGCCGCATCTGGACGGGAGACTTCGCCGCAGTCGTAAGGGTGGCAGGCGATGCCCATCAGTTGCGCCATCTCAATCATACGCGCGCCATAGGCGCCATTGCTGACGATCAGCACTTTGCCTTGTTCGCCGATGACGCTGCCGAGCACCGCTTCGACCGCGTAGCTGCCGCTACCCTGCAGCAGCACCGCCGTATAACCGTCGGCCGGGGTAGCCAACTGCACCAGCTGCTGGCGAATGGTCTGTACCACGCCGAGATTGTAATCATCATCCCAGGTACAGCTATCGAACAACATCGCCTCTTTTACCGTACGGGAGGTGGTTAGCGGGCCGGGGGTCAGCAGCAAGTAGTTCCGTGAAGTCATTTGTCTCACCATTTGGTCTATACCAGATTTATATTTATCATGGAGACAAAGCCGGGGCAGGGTCAAAGGAAATGTGGCGCTGCAACAAAAAATTCATCTGGCTATGTATAATGAGCGCACGAAAAGTGGCAGTGAGTAAACATGAAATCACCCTCTGGCGAGATGCCGCAATACCTGATGATTAAGGCGCAGCTGCAGGCGCGTATTCAAAACGGCGCGTTGAAAAGCGGCGATAAGCTGCCTTCAGAGCGCGAACTGTGCGCGCTGTTCAACACGACCCGGATTACGGTACGCGAGAGCCTGGCGCAGCTGGAGGCCAGCGGCGTGATTTACCGCGCTGACCGCCGCGGCTGGTTCGTGACGCCGGAGCGTCTGTGGTTGGATCCGACGCAGAACACCAACTTCCACAAGCTATGTCTCGAGCAGGGGCGCGAACCGAAAACGGTGCTGCTTGAAGGGCGCTTAACCGCCGTGCCGCTGGACGTGATGGCCCCGCTGGCGCTGCAGCCCTTCGATCAGGTTTACCTGCTGACGCGTCTGCGCTATGCCGACGGCCGGCCGGTGTGCTACTGCGAAAACCACTGCCTGCCCGCGCGGGTGCCTGAGCTGCTGCGCCACGATCTTAACGGCAGTCTGACCGAGATTTATCAAACTCAGTACGACCTGATCTATACCAGTATGCATCTGTCGTTTTATCCCACTTCAATGCCGCCGCAGGCTGCCGAAGCATTGGGGGTGATGGAAGGGCGCCCGGCGCTGCTGCTGCGCCGGCTGAATTACGATCAGCATGGGCGTATTCTCGATTACGATATTGAATACTGGCGGCATGACAGCCTGCGGATCGAAGTCGATACACATTGATTTTATTAGTTAAATTTTTTGATCTCCCCGGTGGCGCTAGCGCTTACCGGGGCTACGCACTTCCCCTCGTTTTAACTCTTTCGACACACTTCTTTCATCGTTTTGTCATAAACCCCCGGTAGCGTGAAAGCAAATCTGGTCTACACCAGAATAACTGACTATCCGATGAGGCTTAAACGATGAAACTCTCCCGACTTGCTCTGCTGTCCCTGTTCGCGCTGACCAGCTCTCCGGTTTGGGCGGACGGCGTCGTCACGGTTTACTCCGCCGACGGCCTGCATGATGGCGATAACAGCTGGTATCAGAGCCAGTTCGACGCCTTCACCAAAGCGACTGGCATCAAAGTGCAGTATGTGGAAGGCGGCTCCGGCGCGATCGTCGAACGTCTGGCGAAGGAGCGCACCAATCCGCAGGCTGACGTGCTGGTCACGGTGCCGCCGTTTATCCAGCGCGCCGCGAAAGAGCAATTGCTGGCAACCTTTACCCCGCAAGGTAGCGCGCAGATCCCCGGCGCTAACGACCGCTACGCGCCGCTGGTGAATAACTATCTGACCTTCATCTATAACGGCCAGTTGCTGAAAACCGCGCCGGCCAGCTGGCAGGATCTGCTGGATAGCCGCTTTAAGAACAAGTTGCAGTACTCCACGCCGGGGCAGGCGGGCGACGGTACCGCGGTGATGCTGCAGGCGTTCCACAGCCTCGGCGGTAAAGACGCCGGTTTTGCGTATCTGGGTAAGCTGCAGGCCAATAACGTTGGCCCATCGGCCTCGACCGGCAAGCTGACTGCGCTGGTCAATAAAGGCGAGCTGTACGTCGCCAACGGCGATTTGCAGATGAACCTGTCGCAGATGGCGCGTAACCCGAACGTTAAAATTTTTTGGCCGGCGGATGATAAAGGCGAGCGCAGCGCGCTGGCGCTGCCCTACACCATCGGGTTGGTACAGAACGGACCGAACAGCGAAAACGGCAAGAAGCTGATCAATTTCCTGCTGGATAAACCGGCGCAATCCAGCGTCAGCGCGCTCTCCTGGGGCCTGCCGGTACGCAGCGATGTGGCGCCGGATGACGCTAACTTTAAGGCGGCGAAAGCGGCGCTCGACGGCGTGAAGAGCTGGGAGCCGAACTGGGATGATGTCGCGGTATCGCTGTCGGCTGACATTGCCCGCTGGCATAAAGTGACCGATAGCGAGTAAGCCTGATGTTGATGAAAACCACCGTCACTTCTTCCCCGTCGCTGGCGGGGACTTCCGGGATCACCCTGGACTCGCTGCGTGTTTCATACCACGGCAACGTGGTCTTAAAACCGCTGTCATTGACCATTGAACCCGGTGAGGTGCTGGCGCTGATAGGCCCTTCCGGTTCCGGGAAAACCACGGTGCTGCGGGCGATTGCCGGTTTTGTGCAACCGGCTGGCGGTCGGATTGTGATCGGTGATACTGACGTCACCCAGCTGCCGCCGTATCAACGCGGGCTGGCGATGGTGGTGCAGAACTACGCGCTGTTTCCGCATATGAAGGTAGAAGATAACGTCGCCTTCGGCCTGCGGGCGCAAAAGCAGCCCAGGGCGCTTATCGCCGAGCGGGTGGCTGAAGCCTTAAAAATCGTCGGTATGGCGGATTACGCCACCCGCTACCCGCATCAGCTTTCCGGCGGCCAGCAGCAGCGCGTCGCGATAGCCCGCGCGATTGCCGTGCGTCCTCGGGTACTGTTGCTTGATGAACCGCTGTCGGCGCTGGATGCGCAAATTCGTCATAACATGGTGGAAGAGATTGCCCGTCTGCACCGCGAACTGCCGGAACTGACCATTCTCTACGTCACCCACGATCAGACCGAAGCGCTGACCCTGGCGGACAAAATCGGCATCATGAAAGACGGTTCGCTGATCGCCCACGGCGAAACGCACGAGCTCTATCACTATCCGCCGAACCGCTTTAGCGCCGAATTCCTCGGCCGCGCCAATATCCTGCAGGCGACGGCGCTGAAAGACAGCACCGAGCCGGGGCTGGTTAGCGTGAGCTGTGGCGGCGGCCTGATTAACGCCTTCAGCCGGGGCGGCCTGCATGGCAACAACAAGCTGTTATGCATTCGCCCGCAGCACATGAGCCTGGCGCCGCGATCGGCAACCAGTAATCGTCTCAATGCTACCCTGACCTCGGTACACTGGCAGGGCGATCTGACGCATCTGCTGTGCGATGTTGCCGGCGAAGCGGTGCGGATTGTGATGACCCACGTGAACCCGCTGCCGCGCGCGGGGGACAAGCTGGCGCTCTACTTCGAACCTGGCGATGCGGTTCTGATCGAGGTGCAATGATGGCGCAAACCCTCACGCTTGCGCGTCCGGCGCGAAACTTACGCCCTTACCTGTGGCTGGCATTGCCGCTGCTGGTGCTGGCGACGCTATTTTTCTATCCGCTACTGTTGATCGCCGAACAGGCATTACGTGACGCCAGCGGCAACCTGAGCCTCGAGACTTTCTGGCAGGTGATTGACTCAAAACGCTTTATTGGCGCGCTGCTCAATACCTTACAGATTGCAGTGTTCGCCACCCTTGGCTGCCTGGTGCTCGGCAGCGTGCTGGCGCTGATTCTGGTCTTTATTCCGTTCCCCGGCAGCCAACTGGTGAGCCGGGTCATTGATACTTTTATTGCGCTGCCGACCTTCCTGATTACCCTCGCATTCACCTTTATTTACGGCTCGGCGGGGCTGCTCAACGGCACCCTGATGGCGTTGTTTGCTTTTGAACTGCCGCCGGTAGACTTTCTCTATTCAATAAACGGCGTGATTCTGGCGGAGATTACCGTCTTTACGCCGCTGGTGATGCGCCCGCTGATGGCGGGACTGCGGCAGATAGATAAGAGCCAGCTGGAAGCGGCGAGTATTCTCGGCGCCCATCCGCTACGGGTGATTACCCAGGTTATCTTCCCGGCGGCGCTACCGGCGCTGATGGCGGGCGGCAGCCTGTGCCTGCTGTTGACCACTAACGAGTTCGGTATCGTGCTGTTTATTGGCGCCAAAGGGGTTAATACCCTGCCGATGATGGTCTACAGCAAGGCGATTCTGGAGTCGGATTACAGCGTGGCCTGCATGATTGCGCTGATTAATATTCTGCTGTCGCTGGGGCTGTTTATGCTCTATCGGCTGGCTGCGGCGCGCACTGGCGTAAGGAGTTAACGATGTTGATTTGGTCGCGTAAAGGCCGCGCGGCGGCGGGCGCGCTGGCGGTGACGCTTTTTGCCGGCGTTTTCCTGCTGCCGCTGGCGGTGATTTTACTCTCCAGCCTGAGTAAACAATGGAACGGCCTGCTGCCCACCGGCTTTACTTTTACCCACTTTGTTAACGCCTTTCGCGGCGCGGCGTGGGATTCGCTGTTTTCGAGCCTGATGGTGGGCTTCTGCGCCAGCCTGCTGGCGCTGCTGTGCGGGATGTGGGCGGCGCTGGCGTTGCGCCAGTATGGCGCGAAGTTACAGAAATATCTTGGCCTGGCGTTTTATCTGCCCAGCGCTATCCCCTCGGTTTCCGTCGGACTGGGCATTCTGGTGGCGTTCAGCCAGGGACCGCTGCAGATGAATGGTACTTTTTGGATCGTCCTGGCGGCGCACTTTGTACTGATTTCCGCCTTTACCTTCAGCAACGTAACGACCGGGCTGGCGCGGATTTCCGCCGATATTGAAAACGTCGCCTCCAGTCTTGGCGCCTCGCCGTGGTATCGCCTGCGCCATGTGACGCTGCCGCTGATGGCGCCGTGGATGATTTCAGCGCTGGCGCTGAGCTTATCGCTGTCGATGGGGGAACTGGGCGCGACGGTGATGATCTATCCGCCGGGCTGGACGACGCTGCCGGTGACTATTTTCAGCCTCACCGATCGCGGCAATATCGCCGATGGCTCGGCGCTGACCATTGTGCTGGTGGGCGTCACGCTGCTGTTGATGATGAAGCTTGAGCGCATCGCCCGCCGATTAAGCCAAAGATAAGTTGTACCCGGAGCTGTAGCCCGGCTCAGCGTAGCGCCAGCCGGGAATTGGATTGCCTCAGAACCAGGCCTCAAACATGCCGCCGATGTTCAGCGAATCCAGCCGCTCGTCGCTGGTGCCGTCTACTTTCGCGGTGTGTTCGTTATCCACCTGGCCGCCGGTCACATAGAAGCGCAGCATCGGGCGGAACTCCGGCCCCATGCCGATGGCGATGTTCTGCGACAGCGTCAGCTTCCAGCCGTGGTTATCCCCGCCCTGGTCGTAGTCAACGCGCTGGTAGCCCGCTTCCAGCCAGGTCGAGTGCACGTCGTTCCAGAAGTACATTGGCCGGACGATCGCGCCGTAGTTTTTACGGTTGTCGGTATTATCCTTGCCGTTGTCGTAGTCGTGGAAGGCCAGCAGATACTCGATCTGCGCCTGCTGGGTGAACTTATGGCTGCCCTCGAAGCTGGCGTAGACCGTGGTCAGGTCGTCGGTTTTGTTATAGACGCTGTTATCCGAGTTATCGGAGTAGCGCAGGATCACTTTGTTCACTCCGCTGTCGTTGCTATGGCTCAGCACCAGCCCGCCCTGCCAGGCATCGAGGCGCGCGTCGCTGTCCACCGCTTTTGAGTCAAAGCCGTAGTTGGCGTATACCTCGACGTCGATCGGCCCGGCTTTGATGTTGTGGGTTTTGGTGGTCAGCGCGTAGTGGCCGTTATCGCCGGTATCGGAGCTGCCGGTACAGGTGATGCGCGACGGGTTGGTCTCATCGGCCATCACTTCCGGGCTACAGGATTTCACCTGCGACACCGTCGCCACGTCGAACTGCACGCCGCCGATATCGAAGTTCTTCACCCCCGCGCCCTGGCCGTCGTGGTTCATCCAGAAGTAGTCGTTGATCCCCTGTTGCGGGCGCTGGTGGAAGTCGCGGCCGGCCCAGATATAGGCGTTGGGGTTGGATTCGAGAACATTGGTGACGCCGACGTAGGCTTTTTTCAGGTTAACTTCGTCGCTCCAGTGGTCAAACATGACGTTGAGATCCCAGATGGCCCCCTGCGCGCTTTTGAACGCTTTGCTGATCTGGAATTCGCCGCCGTTGCTTTCGTTACCGAGACGGCCAATCGCCGAGGCGCCGTTATAGGAGCCGTCGACGCCGACATATTTCTGGTCGCCGGTCTGGAAGTGGGCGCCATAGCGGGCGTAGCCGCTAAATTTCAGGCCGAATGGAATCGCCATATCCGGCGAAGCGGCGGTGGTTTGCGGGTTGGTAATAACATCAACCTTTTTATCGGCCGCGGCATCAATTTTAGCCTGGCGGTCGGCCAGCGCTTTATCAACCGCTTTGGCGACGATGGCGTCGATCTGCTCCTGGGTAAACTCCTGCGCCAGTACGGAAATTGGGCACAGCGCGGCGATAACCGCCATGGCCAATGGCAGCTTTTTAACTGTATTCATGGTTATCTCACTTTAATAATTAATATATGCAGACAATAACCGCCCCATTCTGGTTAAAATAAAAATAACCAAAATAAGCTGATTTGTTTTTTTTTCAGGGTACAGCTACGCCGGAGAAAAAATATCTTATTCTCAGTGGCGAAATTTAACGGCTAGTACAAATGCAGATGAATTAATTTTTTCTCAAAATATATTTCCTGAGGTTATTGAGTTTATAATCAGATTATTTGGCGAAAATCCCTTTTCCGCATAAATTCATATTTTCAGGTAATACAGGAATTACTGGCTAACGGCCCCGGCGACCGATGCAACGCTTTTCGCCTTTTCGACTTCATTTTTTATTAATGAACGCTCATAGGCGCGCAGGAATGGCAGATAAATCACTGCCGACATCACCATGCAGATAACGCACATCACCACCGGGCTTAAGGTCCAGTTAGCCGCCCACGAGGCGCCAATCGGCGCGGGCGTCGTCCACGGCGTCAGCGACACCACCTGGCTCAACCAGCCAAGGCGGGTTGCGCCGTAAGCCAGCACCGCGTTGACCATCGGCACGCAGACGAAGGGAATAAACATCATTGGGTTCATGATGATCGGCGCGCCGAACAGAATCGGTTCGTTGATGTTGAAGAAGCTTGGCACGATGCCCATTTTGCCGATAGTCCGCAGATGCGTGACCCGGCTACGCAGCAGCAGGAAGGCCAGCGGCAGGGTCGAGCCGACGCCGCCAATCAGCAAATAGTGATCCCAGAAGCCCTGCAGGTAAACGTGCGGCAGCGCCGCGCCGGCCGCCAGTGCCGCCTGGTTTGCCGACAGGTTGGCCATCCAGAACGGGTTCATAATGCCGGTAACGATAAGCGAGCCGTGAATACCGGCGAACCAGAAAATCTGGCACATCAGCACCGACAGCAGAATCGCCGGCAGCGAATCGGAGGCGGAGACCAGCGGTTCCAGCAGATGCATAATCGCCTGCGGCAGGATCATGCCGGTTTGCGCTTCAATGAACAGGTTGAGCGGATGCAGAGTACCGATGACCACCAGTACCGGAATGAGGATCTCAAACGAACGGGCGACGCCGGTCGGCACCTCTTTCGGCAGGCGAATGGTCACGTTGTTTTGCTTAAGCCAGGCGTAAACGCGGGTGGAGTAGATGGCGGTGATCAGCGCGGTGAAAATGCCCTGGCCGGATAAATACTGAGTAGAAATTTTGCCATCGGCATAGGGCGCGGCGACCAGCAGGAAGGCCATAAACGCCAGCAGGCCGGACATGACCGGATCGAGCTGGAACTGGCGTCCGAGGCTGGCGCCGATGCCGACCGAGATAAAGAAGGTCATAACGCCCATGCTGAGGTTAAACGGCAGCATCAGCTGTTCACGGTACTGCTGGGAAAAGTCCAGCCAGCCGCGGGCAAAACCGTTAGTGGTCTCCGGCGAGAAAGGCGGAAAAATAAATACCAGCATGAAAGAGCCGATGATCATGAACGGCAATGCGGCGGTAAAGCCATCGCGGATGGCGATAACATATTTCTGTTGCCCAAGGCGTCCTGCCAGCGGAGTAATAGATTGCTCGATCACGGCAATCATCGACTGATACAGAGAACTCATTTGAACACCTCTTAGTGCGCCGCGGCGATCAGCGACAGGGCATAATTCAGAACGTTATCTCCCCGCTGCATTCCGTAATCCATCGTATCGATAGGCTGGACGGGAATATTCAGGGGAGCGGCTTTCTCGCTAAGCATTTTCAGCATGTATTTGACCTGGGGGCCAAGCAGCACCACCTGGTATTGTGGAAACTGCATATCAAATTCGGCAACGCCATAGGCGTCAATCTGCACCGGCAGGTCGCGTTCCTTTGCGGCATCCACCATTTTCCTCACCAGCAGGCTGGTGGACATCCCGGCGGAGCAACACAGCATAATCTTGTACATCGACGGCTTTCCTCATATGTAAAAAGTTATTGCGAGGATGATTTGATATCAGACGGAAACCGGTTTCCATTTATAAAAAACAGAACTGTGAGCGCGGTCAATAACTCACCGTTAGCGGGCTTACTAATTAGATTTCGCTCACAAAATAATGTCGATTTGGCGTGGTTTTTTGCCGAAATGGAAAATCGGTTTCCAAATAAAAAAGGAAACGGCTATACTGCCGCTGGTTATAATTGAAGCGATTCAGGACACAGCGTTACAGGGGCTAAGCCGCACCTGCCAGGGGAAAAAAGATGTCGACAATCAATGACGTATCACGGTTAGCCGGGGTATCGAAAGCCACGGTTTCGCGCGTGCTGAGCGGTTCGCGCGGGGTAAAAGAGGCCAGCCGCCAGGCGGTGCTTCAGGCGGCGGAAACGCTGAACTACCGGCCCAATATGATTGCCCAATCCTTACTGAGCCAGTCGACGGGCTGTATCGGCGTGATTTGCGCGCAGGACAACATCAATCAGACCACCAGCTATCTCTACGCCCTGGAAAAACAGCTCAGCCAGCATCAGAAGCATCTACTGCTGCGCTTCGCCAATAACCGCGGCGACGTATTAAGCGCGCTGGATGAACTCACCTGTGGCCTGTGCGATGACGTGCTGATCATCGGCGCGCGCTTTCCGCTGCAGATCGAGCGCCCCGATGTGGTGCTGATTGATTGTCTGGAAAGCGATGGCGAGAACAGTATTCAGTTTGATCACGCCTTCGCCGCGGAAACCGCCTGTCATTATCTGATTAATCAGGGGCGGCGGCAGATTGCGCTGATCCATCCGCAGGGGAGCGGCTTTGCCGATCAGGTGCTGCTGGGCTATAAGC
Source organism: Klebsiella sp. CN_Kp097 (assembly GCF_040064495.1). Lineage (NCBI taxonomy): Bacteria > Pseudomonadati > Pseudomonadota > Gammaproteobacteria > Enterobacterales > Enterobacteriaceae > Klebsiella > Klebsiella sp. CN_Kp097. The sequence continues at coordinate 102,916 of NZ_JBEAIL010000034.1, forward strand.
ATGCGCTGGAGAAGAACTTCCTGCCGTTTAATCGCAACCTGGTCTTCCTGGACTGCGCCTCGTCGTCGGTGGCGGTACAGGAGTTGATGAATAACGCCACTACCCTGAACTTTAATGCGCTGTTGGTGAGCGATGAACTGCAGGCGCAGCGGGTAGTGCCGCAGCTGCAGGCGTTTAACCGCGCGGTGCCGGAAAAAGTAATGGTCTTCAGTCTCGCGGGTTCGCTGCAGATGCCGGGTATTCCGACCATCCCGGCGATTGAGTATTCGATGGATGCGATGGCTTCGCGGATCGTCAACTGGCTGATCGGCAAAAGCCCGCAGCCCGGCGGCAGCCTGCTGCGCGGCGACTTAATTATTCCCGAGCGTTGGGGGAAATAAAAAAACCGTCGCGGCAGGCAACGGTTTTCCTGATAATTCAGCCCGTTATTTCTCCGGGCAGCGAATTTTATCAATGGCGGCCAGATAGCCTTTTTGATTATTGCGCTCTTTCGCCAGCGTCGCTTCGCGAACGTAACTCTGGTTGTCTTTCGAGGCGAGGATTTTATTGGCGAAATCGGTATCGCTGAGGGTGCTCGCCGGGGCGCATTTTTCCTTCACCGCTTTCAACACCTGCTGTTTTTGCTGCTCAAACTGCAGGCTTTGCAGCGGCGATTCGGCCCACGCCGCGCTGGCGCTAAGGGCAGTAACCAGACACAACATCCAACACGCTTTCATGGCGCTTCTCCTTCACTTTTCGCTTCAGTCAACTATATGCGCAGCAGGTGAATTGCGCAAATGTTAGACACTTTTTGTTGTTTAAAATCAGACGATTGCTATTACGCCGCGCGTACCCGCCGCCGGGAATCCACCGCGATAAGAATGACCGAAGAGAGAATCAACAGCGTCCCCAGCCAGTCCGGCAGAGTAAAGGTAATGCCCAACAGCAATAGAGAGAGCAGGGCGCTGCTCAGCGGCTCGGCGCAGCTGAGGATCCCGGCTTTCGCGCCGCCAATTTTCTGAGCGCCGTTGAGATACAGGCTGAAGGTCAGCGAGGTGCCGATCACCACGAGATAGAAAAACGCGAGCAGAAGACGGCCGTTCACTACAAAGTTCGCGCTCTGGCTGCCATAAAACGGCAACAGCATCGCCCCGCCAATCAGCATGCTCCAGCCGACGATCGGCAGCGTGCCGTAGCGGGCGATAAGCGTTGAGGGATAGGTGGTATAAAACGCCGCCGCGAAGGCTGAGGCGATCCCCCAGAACAGCGCCGCCGGCGAGATGGAGAGCGAGGTTGGGTTGCCGTGGGTGACCAGCAGGAAGGTGCCGGCAAGCGAGGTGCCAATCGCCAGTAGCACAAAGGGACTGGGCCGCGCCTTACGCGCCAGCGCGAACCAGGCGACGATAATCGTCGGCGACAAAAACTGTAGCACCGTGGCGGTGGCGGCGTTCGACTTCTCGATAGTCATCAGGAAGGTGTACTGCACGGTTAACGCGCCGACCAGCGAGAAAAACAGCAGGCTGAGGGCATCTTTGCGGTTTTGCATAACGCGGAAAATTTTGTCGCCGTGAACGAAGGCGAGCATCAGCAAAATCAGCCCGGCGAACAGCAGGCGGATCATGGTCAGATAGGGCGATGACATCTGACTTTGCTGCATAATGTACTGCGCGCAGACCCCGGAACTGCCCCACAGGACGGCGGCGATCAATACGTTCAACATCCCTCTTTTGCTGGAACCCATTTTTCCCTCGCGTGAAATAGCGCAAAGCAGGAATCATAGCACGGCGCGACGCGGCGCGCGCTTTACTGCCGACGCCACTCGCCCGGCGTCATGCCGTAGTGTTTTTTAAAGGTTTTCGCAAACGAAGCCTGTGATTGAAAACCGCAGCGTTCGGCAATCACTTCCAGCCGCGCCTGGCGATCGAGATGCAGCAGGCGAGCGGCCATCGCCATCCGCAGTTGCGACAGCCACGCCTGCGGCGTCAGATGATAGACGCGGGCAAAATGGCGGGCGAAGGTGGCGCGCGATAAAAACGCCCGCGCCGCCATGCTCTCGATAGTCCAAGGCTGTTCCGGCGCGGCCAGCACCGCGAGAACGGCCGGCATCAGCCGCGCATCGCTCATCAGGCGCAACAGGCCGCCCGGCGGCTCCTGCGCGCCGAGCAGGGTACGTAACAGCAGTACCAGCAGCGTATCGCCAAGACTGCGTACGATAGCGCTGCCGCCGGGATGTTCCGCCAGGCTTTCGCGTACCAGCACGTTAAGCAAAATATCCAGTTCCGGGCAATCTTCGCGCTCATCGGTATGTAAATGGATCAGCGCCGACTCTTCGGCGAACAGCCAGTTGACGTGCGGGCCGAAGTAAAACTCGCCGCACAGCATCTCCAGCGCATCGCTCTCTTCGGCGGTGCGGACTTCCGTCAGCGTGCCGTTAAAGCGGTGGGCGACGGGCAGTACCTGACCCCACTCCACCAGGCTCTCCATCAGATGCGGCGAACCGTGCGGCAGCAGGATCACGTCGCCGGCGCGCATGTGGCGGGTTTGATGACCGACGGTTAGGCGCCCTTCGCCGCGCAACACAAAGTGCCACGGCACCACGCCCGCTCGCATTTGATCGTGTCCGGCCTGCCAGCGGCCGCCGAAACGGCAATGCAGATTCACTTCGCAACGCGGGGCCAGCAGCGTCAACAGATGGCTCAAACTATCCATGCGACTCCTGAGACGATAAGACAAAAAAATGAGACGAAGAGCGCCAGTCTAGCACGTCGCCGACCACTAAGATGTCTCCATTGCCACAACATACCCTCAAATAACAGGAGTACACCATGAGCCGTTTAGCCGATATCCGTGAACAAGATGCCACCGGTAAAGCCGCCGATATTTTCGCCGGAATTAAAAAAGCGATGGGTAAAGTGCCGAATGCCTATCTGACCATCGGCGGCCACTCGCCGGCGGCGCTGCAGCAGGCGCTGGCGCACAACGCGATGCTGCATAAAAGCAGCCTTAGCGCGCAGGAGCTGGAAGCGATTAATTTATCGGTCAGCGAAGCGACCGGCTGTGATTACTGCCTGGCCGCCCATACCCTGATGGCCAAAAAAACGGGCTTCAGCGGCGAGCAAATCCACGCCCTGCGCCGCGGCGAGTATACGGAAGATGCGCACCTGGACGCGCTGGTGAAATTCGCCCAAACCCTGGTGACCACCACCGGTACGCTGCCGGAAGCGGATGTCGCCGCGCTGCGTCACGCCGGTTTTAGCGACCAGCAGGTGATTGAGATCATCAGTGCCGTCAGCGCCATCCTGTTCACCAACATGGTGAACCGGGTTAACGACACGGTAGTGGACTTCCCGAAAGCCGATTAACCCGTCGTCGCGCGCCTGTTTACAGTCCCAATTCGCTTAGCCCCGGATGATCGTCAGGGCGGCGACCCTGGGGCCAGTGGAACAGGCGCTCGCTTTCCGCGATCGGCAAATCGTTGATGCAGGCGTAGCGCGTGGACATTAGCCCGTGCTCATCAAACTGCCAGTTTTCATTGCCGTATGAACGAAACCAGTTGCCGCTGTCGTCGCACCACTCGTAGGCAAAGCGTACGGCGATGCGATTATCCTGCCACGCCCAAAGCTCCTTAATCAGCCGGTATTGTAGCTCTTTACGCCATTTTCGCTGCAGAAACGCCACGATTTGCCCCCGTCCGTGGACAAATTCGCTGCGGTTGCGCCATTCGCTATCCACGGTATAAGCCAGCGCGACTTTTTGCGCATCGCGGCTGTTCCAGCCATCTTCGGCGGCGCGCACCTTCTGCACGGCGCTGTCGCGGGTAAACGGCGGTAACGGGGGACGTTGTTCGCTCATCAAAACTCTCCTTTTGGGGATAATTGTTGCTGCAGGCGCTGATTCTCCTGCTCCAGTTCATGAATACGCTCTTGCAGGCTCTGGCTGTATTCCGCGACCTGCTGTGCGCTGTAGCGCGGCGTAATGTGCTGCGGGCAGTTCCAGTCAAAAGCCTGCAGATGAAAACGAAACAGGCGTTCGATGCGGGCGCGATAGTTTGTCGGCGTCACTAATGCCAGCAGCTCAGGCTGCTCTTCCGCCGCCAGCACCTCGACGGTGACGTAGATTTTCAGCCTGGCACGGCGCGGGTAATCCATCAAAAAGAGGCAGGCCCGGTCGCTGCCGCGCAGGTTGCCGGTGGTGATGTACTGGCGATTACCGCCGAAATCGGCCATGGCCAGCGTGGTGTCATCCAGCAGGCGCAGAAAACCCGGCGGGCCGCCGCGATGCTGAATGTAGGGCCAGCCGCTTTGCGACACCGTCGCCAGATAAAAACTGTCGCGGGTAGCGATCATCCCCTCTTCGCTCGCGCCGAAGCGATCCGCCTGACGGCGGCTGTGCGGCGTTTGCCACAGCTGGTCGCTGCCCATTTCATGTTGCACATTCATGACATCCGGGGTGATAGCGATATCGAGAAAGGTTGCTGCCATAACGCCTCCTGAAGGTAGGGGGCTATCATGGACTGTGCTGTGAAAAATGATAATACTGCTTATCTGGTAATCATCTTTCCGAAAAGCGGGAGAATAATGGACCGATTAAGCGCTATGGCGCTGCTGGTGAAAGTCACTGAACTGGGCAGTATGTCGGCGGCGGCGCGGGCGCTGAATACGCCGTTGACTACCGTGAGCCGTAATATCGGCGAGCTGGAGAGCGCGCTGGGAGTCCGTTTATTGACGCGCACCACCCGTAAACTCACCCTCACCGATGCCGGCGTCGATTATGTCGCCGCCGCGCGGCGAATCCTCGAAGAGGTGGAAAACGCCGAACGCCGGGCAACGGGTGAATACCAGGAGCCGAAGGGCGAGCTGGTGATCTCCGCGCCGACGATGTTTGGTCGCCAGCACGTTCTGCCAGTCATTAGTGAATTTATTGCCCGTTATCCGCAAATTCGCGTACGTTTGTTACTTAGCGACAGTAATGCCGATCTGGTCGACGACCATATCGATCTGGCGGTACGGATTGGCGAACTGGCTGATAGCAGCATGGTGGCGACCCGGCTCGGCGCGATGCGCATTGTCGCCTGCGCCCATCCCGCGCTGTTGGCGAAATACGGCGAACCGCAGCGGCCGCGCGATCTGGCGGCGCTGCCGATCATCCGTATTGAATCGCCGATGCCCTATCGCGGCTGGCGCTTTCGCGCCGTTGAGCGCGAGGACCAGCTCATTCATCTGCCGCCGGTGTTAGCCGTCACCACGCCGGAGAGCGCCGCCGATGCCGCGCGGCTGGGCGTTGGCGTGGCCCGCTTGCTACACTACCAGGCGCTGGATGGCCTGCGCTGCGGGGAACTGCGTCTGCTGCTGGAAAGCGTCGAGCCGGAGCCCGCGCCGGTTCATTTGTTATATACCGCGCGGGAGCTGGCTCCGCTTAAGCTGCGGAAATTTATCGATTTTGCCGCGCCGGCGCTGCGCCAGTCCTTGCTACGCATTGCCGGGGCCGTTTAATGCGCCGCGGTTTTCAGCGGCGCCTCCTTCAATAGCCAGGAAAGGACAAACGCGACGGCCATAATGCAGGCCGCCATCAGGAATGCCGCATGGATCGCCGCGCCGAAGGCGTCGAGATAATCGAGACGGATCGCCGCTGGCAGATGCTGTACCGCCACCGGGTTCATGGCTGGCGGCAGCACCGCGCCCTCCGGCAGCAGTTTCTGCAGGTTATTTTGCAGCACATGGGTAAAGACCGCGCCGAACAATGCCACGCCGATGGAGCCGCCAATCGAGCGGAACAGGGTCACACCGGAAGTGGCGACGCCGTACATCTGCGCCGGCATCGCGTTCTGTACCGCCAGCACCAGTACCTGCATCACCAGCCCCAGGCCCGCGCCGAGCACGCCGGTAAACAGGTATAACTGCCACATTGGCGAATGTATGGTGATGCGGGTCAGCAGCACCATGCCGGTCACGCCGAGCAGGGTACCGATAATCGGGAAAATCCGGTATTTCCCGGTGTGGCTAATCACCCGGCCGCTGATGATCGAGGTCAGCAACAGGCCGCCCATCAGCGGGATTAACTGTAACCCGGCCTCGGTTGGCGTCGCCTCTTTCACCACCTGCAGATAGAGCGGCAGGAAAGTGACCGAACCGAACAGCGACATGCCGATAACAAAGCCAATCAGACTACACAGCAGGAAGCTGCGGTTGCGGAATAGCGACAGCGGAATAATCGGCTCGGCGGCGATCCGTTCTTCATAGATAAAGCCGATGATCCCCACGATGCCGAAGGCCAGAATGCACCACAGCTGCGGGTCATTCCACGCATGGACGCTGCCGCCTTCCGAGGTAAACAGGATGATGCATAACAGCGCCATGCTGAGGTAAATCGCCCCCAGCCAGTCAATCTGATGCTGGCTACGTTTGTTGCTACTGTGGAATACCGCGCCGATGACCAGCAACGCGAACAGGCCCAGCGGTAGGTTGATATAGAAAATCCAGCGCCATGAGGCGTGCTGTACCAGGAAACCGCCGATCAGTGGGCCGATAACCGTCGCCAGGCCGAAGACGCCGCCGAACAGTCCCTGATAGCGTCCGCGGTTGGCAGGTGGGATAACGTCGGCGACCGCCGCCATGCTGATCACCATCAGGCCGCCGCCGCCGAGCCCCTGTAGCGCGCGCATCAGTACCAATTGCGTCATGTTTTGCGCCAGCCCGCAGAGCGCGGAACCGGCAAGAAACAGCACGATCGCCACCTGCAGCACGATTTTACGCCCGAACAGATCGCCGAATTTACCGTACAGCGGCACCACGATGGTCGAGCTGAGGATATAGGCGGTAACCACCCACGAGAGTTTATCCAGTCCGCCGAGCTCGCCAACGATAGTAGGCAAGGCGGTGGAGACAATGGTCTGGTCCAGCGCCGACAGCAGCATCACCAGCAGCAGGGCGCTGAACAGCAGGCGGATTGAGGGCGCCGGTTGGTTTGCGACTTCAGATGTCATTGCATCACTCGCTTGAAATTAATTAAATGCATAATTAATATTTAGGGAAATGATGAATCGGGTCAAGAGATCGCCAACATATGCCAGCACAAAAAGCTAATGAAGCGCCGCGCCGCCCCGGTCGGCCACGCGGTAAAAAACCGGGAACCGCTAACCGCGAGCAGTTGATAGATATCGCCCTGGCGCTGTTTGCTCGTCACGGCGCGGCCCGCGTGTCGCTCAATGCCATTGCCAAAGAGGCCGGGGTGACGCCGGCGATGCTGAATTACTATTTTACGTCGCGGGAAGCGCTGATTGAGAATTTGCTGGAAGAGCGCTTTATGCCGCTGCGCAACGATATCAGCCGCATTTTCGTCGACCATCCGCAGGATCCGGTAACGGCGTTGACGATGATGGTTGAGACGCTGGCGGACATGGCGGAGCAAAATGCCTGGTTCGCGCCGCTGTGGATGCAGGAGATCATCGGCGAGATGTCGATGCTGCGCCAGCACATGGATGCGCGCTTCGGCGAGGAGCGTTTTCAGGTGATGCTGGAGACGGTTCGCCGCTGGCAGCAGGAGGGGAAAATTAACCCGGCGCTGGCGCCGGAACTGCTGTTTACCACGGTGATTAGCCTGGTGCTGGTGCCGTTCTCGCGCATCCATAGCGACCCGCGCTTACAGGCGGTAACCCGGCAGACCATTGTTAGCCACGCGCTGGCGTTAATGGGCCACGGGGTCGGCGGTTAAGGCGTGATGTTGTGTTAATTCAGATGCTGATACTGCTTCTGTCTTATGGCTCTCCTGGCGCAGGGATTTTCCCGGAGGCGGCGCGTTGCGCCTTGTCCGGGCTACCAAAGAACTGTAGGCCGGATAAGGCGTAGCCGCCATCCGGCGCAAAAGTCACGCCTTATCCACGGTTATCGTTATAGCGCTTTCGACAAGTAGTGGCGTTGCATACCCGCGTGCGGAAAATCGGGCAGCGACATCTGCAATTGATAGCCTAATTTCTGATAAAACGGCAGCGCCTGGAAGCTGAAGGTATCGACCAGGAGATGACTGCAGCCCAACGCCTGCGCCTGCCGTTCCGCTTCCTGCATAAGCTCGCGGCCCAGACCGTTGCCGCGCGTCGCTTCGCTCACCCACAGGTATTCGATACACAGCCAGTTGCCTTTGCGTTTGGCGATAAGCCCGCCGCGCATCACCGCTTGCTCATCGCGGGAGTAAATGCCCAGATCGCCAAACTGATCTGCGTCGAGATACTGCTGATTATACTGCCGTAGGCCGGCAAACAATTCTTGTTGATCGTCGGGATTAATGCTTTTTGTAATTATTAGAGCCATTAAGTTTCTCCAGTTGCACAGGCTATCGTTATATTTTCCTCTCCTGACTTTCACAAAATATTCTTATTTTCTCCATTATTTTTTGTCTTAATTTTGACCTTCAAAGTAAGCGAAATAACCTTTCCATGACTTTCGAAAGGGCGGGCTGAGAATCCCCACAATAATAATAGTGTTAAGGAGCATCTAAGCTCTATTGCGATATTTCCATTGAGACGAAATGTCACCGCGCCCCTCTTTTCCTCGCGATTTAATTCACGGGGGGACGTCTTACATCTTGAGAAAATAAAATGAAACACATCATAGCCCCCATCGCGACAGCATTATTTCTCCTGAGCGGATGCGATAATGCGCAGACAACTGCGCCGCAACAACCCACGCCGGAGGTGGGAATTGTTACGCTGCAAGCCCAGCCGGTGCCGGTGGTCAGCCAACTGACTGGCCGCACTACCGCCTCGCTCAGCGCCGAAGTGCGCCCGCAGGTCGGCGGTATCATTCAGAAGCGCCTGTTTACCGAAGGCGATATGGTGAAGGCCGGGCAGGCCCTTTACCAGATCGATCCCTCCAGTTATCGCGCCACCTGGAACGAAGCGGCGGCCGCGTTGAAGCAGGCGCAGGCGCTGGTGGTCTCTGATTGCCAGAAAGCCCAGCGCTACGCGTCGTTGGTCAGAGATAACGGCGTCTCTCGCCAGGATGCCGACGACGCTGCCTCCGCCTGCGCCCAGGACAAGGCCAGTGTGGAGTCGAAAAAAGCGGCGCTCGAGAGCGCGCGCATCAACCTGAACTGGACCACCGTCACCGCGCCGATTGCCGGGCGCATCGGCATCTCCTCGGTTACGCCGGGAGCGCTGGTCTCTGCCGACCAGGATACCGCGCTGGCGACGATCCGCGGCCTCGACACCATGTATGTCGATCTGACGCGATCCAGTGTCGATCTCCTGCGTTTACGCAGGCAGAGCCTGGCCAGCAACAGCGATACCCTCAGCGTGACGTTAACCCTTGAGGATGGCAGTACCTATCCCGAAAAAGGGCGTCTGGCGCTCACCGAAGTCGCCGTCGATGAATCCACAGGCTCGGTGACTCTGCGCGCCATCTTCCCCAACCCGCAGCACGTCCTGCTGCCGGGAATGTTTGTCCGCGCGCGTATCGATGAAGGTATCATGAACGACGCGATCCTCGCGCCGCAGCAGGGTATCACCCGCGATGCCAAAGGCGACGCCACGGCGCTGGTTGTCGATGCCGACAACAACGTTGAGCAGCGTACCGTGCAAACCGGCGATACCTACGGCGATAAATGGCTGGTGCTGAGCGGTCTGAAAGCGGGCGACAAGCTGATTGTCGAAGGCACCGGTAAAGTGTCCCCCGGACAAGCGGTGAAGGCCGTTGCCGTCAAAAATAACGGAGGCAATGCCTGATGTTCTCCCGTTTCTTCGTGCGTCGCCCGGTCTTTGCCTGGGTGATCGCTATCCTTATCATGCTTGCCGGGGCGCTGGCGATCCGCACGCTGCCGGTGGGACAATATCCGGACGTCGCCCCGCCAGCAGTAAAAATATCCGCGACCTATACTGGAGCTTCCGCAGAAACCCTGGAAAACAGCGTCACCCAGGTTATCGAGCAGCAACTCACCGGGCTGGATAACTTACTTTATTTCACCTCCACCAGCAGTTCGGATGGTACGGTAAGTATTACCGTCACCTTTGAGCAGGGAACCGATCCGGATACCGCTCAGGTACAGGTGCAAAACAAAGTGCAGCAGGCGGAATCGCGTCTGCCGAGTGAAGTACAGCAATCTGGCGTAACGGTAGAAAAATCGCAAAGCAGCTTCCTGTTAATCCTCGCGGTGTATGACAAAACCAACCGCGCCACCAGTTCTGATATCTCCGACTGGCTGGTCAGCAATATGCAGGACCCGCTGGCGCGCGTGGAGGGTGTCGGCAGCCTGCAGGTATTCGGCGCCGAATACGCGATGCGCATCTGGATGGATCCGACCAAACTCGCCTCTTACTCGTTGATGCCTTCCGACGTACAGTCGGCGATTGAGGCGCAGAACGTGCAGGTCTCCGCGGGTAAAATCGGCGCGCTACCGTCGTCCAATGCCCAGCAATTGACTGCTACCGTGCGCGCGCAGTCGCGGCTGCAAACGCCTGACCAGTTCAAAGCGATCATCGTGAAGAGCCAGTCAGACGGGTCGGTGGTGCGCCTGAGCGATGTTGCGCGGGTGGAGATGGGCAGCGAGGATTACACCGCTACCGCTAATCTGAACGGCCACCCCGCCGCCGGGATTGCGGTGATGATGGCGCCCGGCGCCAACGCGCTGGATACCGCGACGCTGGTGAAAAGCAAAATCGCTGAATTCCAGCGTCAGATGCCGCAGGGCTACGATATCGCCTACCCGAAAGACAGCACCGAGTTCATCAAAATCTCGGTCGAGGACGTCATTCAGACCCTGTTTGAGGCGATTATCCTCGTGGTCTGCGTAATGTATCTGTTCCTGCAGAACTTCCGCGCGACGCTCATTCCGGCGGTAGCGGTACCGGTCGTGTTACTTGGCACCTTTGGGGTGCTGGCGCTGTTCGGCTACTCCATTAATACCCTGACGCTGTTTGCCATGGTGCTGGCGATCGGCCTGCTGGTGGATGATGCCATTGTGGTGGTGGAAAACGTCGAACGGATTATGCGCGACGAAGCGCTGCCCGCCCGCGAAGCCACCGAAAAATCGATGGGCGAAATCTCCGGCGCGCTGGTGGCGATCGCCCTGGTGCTGTCGGCGGTATTCCTGCCAATGGCCTTTTTCGGCGGTTCGACCGGGGTAATCTATCGCCAGTTCTCGGTGACGATTATCTCGGCGATGATGCTGTCGGTGGTCGTAGCGTTAACCCTCACTCCGGCGCTGTGCGGCGCGCTGCTAAGCCACTCCAAACCTCATGACAAAGGTTTCTTCGGCGCCTTTAATCGCCTGTGGGGGCGTACGGAAGATGGCTACCAGCGTCGCGTACTCGGCGGCTTACGCCGCGGCGCGGTGATGATGGGCGCTTACGCCTTGATTTGCGGGGCGATGGCGTTGGCGATGTGGAAACTGCCGGGCAGCTTTCTGCCGGTGGAGGATCAGGGCGAAATCATGGTCCAGTACACCTTGCCTGCCGGGGCGACGGCGGTGCGTACCGCCGAGGTGCGCCGTCAGGTGACCGACTGGTTCCTCACCAAAGAGAAAGCCAATACCGAGGTTATCTTCACCGTCGACGGCTTCAGTTTCAGCGGCAGCGGTCAGAACGCCGGAATGGCCTTCGTCTCATTGAAAAACTGGTCGCAGCGCAAAGGCGACGAAAATACCGCGCAAGCCATTGCGCTGCGCGCCAACAAAGAGCTGGGCGCGATCCGCGACGCCACCCTGTTCGCCATGACGCCGCCATCGGTGGACGGCCTTGGGCAAAGTAACGGCTTCACTTTCGAGTTGATGGCCAGCGGGGGTACCGATCGCGATAGCCTGATGAAGCTGCGCAGCCAACTGCTGGCCGCAGCCAATCAGAGCGGCGAACTGCAGTCGGTTCGCGCCAACGATCTGCCACAAATGCCACAGCTGCAGGTGGATATCGATAACAATAAAGCCGTCTCGCTGGGGCTGTCGCTCAGCGACGTGACCGATACGCTCTCCAGCGCCTGGGGCGGCACGTACGTCAACGACTTTATCGATCGCGGCCGGGTGAAAAAGGTCTACATCCAGGGCGAGAGCGACGCGCGCGCCGTGCCGTCCGATCTTGGTAAATGGTTTGTCCGCGGCAGCGATAACAGCATGACGCCGTTCACCGCGTTCGCCACCACCCATTGGGAATACGGCCCGGAAAGCCTGGTACGTTACAACGGCTCGGCCGCCTTTGAGATCCAGGGGGAAAACGCCGCGGGCTTCAGCTCAGGTGCGGCAATGGACAAAATGGAAAAACTGGCCAATAGCCTGCCGGCGGGTTCCACCTGGGCATGGAGCGGTATTTCGCTACAGGAAAAACTGGCCAGCGGCCAGGCGATGAGCCTGTACGCCATTTCGATTCTGGTGGTGTTCCTGTGCCTGGCGGCGCTGTATGAAAGCTGGTCGGTGCCGTTCTCGGTGATCATGGTCATCCCGTTAGGCCTGCTTGGCGCGGCGCTGGCGGCCACGCTGCGCGGCTTAAGTAACGACGTCTATTTCCAGGTGGCGCTGTTGACGACTATTGGCCTGTCGTCGAAGAACGCCATCCTTATCGTTGAATTCGCTGAATCCGCGGTGGATGAGGGCTATTCGCTCTCGCGGGCGGCGATCCGCGCCGCGCAGACCCGTCTGCGCCCGATTGTCATGACCTCGCTGGCATTTATCGCCGGAGTACTGCCGCTGGCCATTGCTACCGGCGCCGGGGCCAACAGCCGCGTGGCGATTGGTACCGGGATTATCGGCGGCACCCTGACGGCGACGCTGCTGGCGGTGTTCTTCGTCCCGCTGTTCTTTGTGCTGGTGAAGCGTCTCTTTACTCGCCCACGTCCTTCTCAGGAGTAAGTTATGTTTCGTTTGAGTTTAATGTTTATCGCGCTCCTGACCGCGGGCTGCGTCTCTCTTGACCCGCACTACGAGCGCCCGGCCGCGCCGGTGCCGGCGACCCTTCCCGGCGCGCACGGCGAATCAACGGCGGTGGTCGGCGACTGGCAAAAAGTGGTCAATGATGCGCGGTTAAAAAAAGTGGTCAGCATCGCGCTTAATAGCAACCGCGATGTGCAAAAGGCATTGGCCGATATTGAAGCCGCTCGCGCCCAGTATGGCGAAACGCGCGCATCGTTGTTTCCCACCGTCGATGCCGAGCTGAGCCATACCCGCAGCAAAACGATCGCCAGCGGCCTAAGTTCTACCTCGCAGGCTGACGGCGCGGTCTCGAGCTTCGAACTGGACTTGTTCGGCAAGAACCAGAGCCTGTCGCGCGCGGCGCGAGAAAGCTGGCTTGCCAGCGAATTCACCGCGCAAAATACCCGACTGACGATGATTGCCGATTTGACCACCGCCTGGGTGACGCTGGCGACGGATAATAGCAATCTGGCGCTGGCGCAGCAGACGATGGAAAGCGCGGAGAACTCGCGTAAAATCGTCGCTCGCCAGATGGCGGTGGGCACCGCCTCCGCCGGTGATTTAAGTTCGGCGGAAAGCGTCTATCAGCAGGCGCGAGCCAGCGTCGCCAGCTATCGTACGCTGGTGGCGCAGGATAAAAACGCCATTAACCTACTGGCGGGGGAAACCGTACCGGAGAGCCTGCTGCCCGGTACGCTGGAGAGACTGGGGGATAACAGCATCGCGCTGGTGCCGGCGGGGGTATCATCATCGGTACTGTTGCGCCGGCCGGATATTCAAGAGGCGGAACATAATCTCAAGAGCGCTAATGCCGATATCGGTGCGGCGCGAGCGAACTTTTTCCCGTCCATTTCGCTGACCGCCAGCGCCGGGGTCGGCAGCGACTCGCTATCGTCGCTGTTTAGCCATGGCATGCAGGTGTGGTCGTTCGCCCCGTCCATCAGCCTGCCGCTGTTCACCGGCGGCAGTAATCTGGCGCAGCTACGCTATGCGCAGGCTGAGAAAAAGGGGCTGATTGCCACCTACGAGAAATCCATTCAGAGCGCCTTTAAGGACGTTGCCGATGCGCTGGCGCGCCGGGAAACGCTGAGTGAACAGCTCGATGCCCAGCAGCAGTATGTTGCCGCCGAGCAGAAGTCGCTGGATATCGCGATGAAGAGTTATCAGGCCGGGGTCGGCGACTATCTGTCGGTGCTGACCGCCCAGCGGACGCTGTGGTCGGCGAAGGCGACGCTGCTGTCGCTGCAGCAGACCGACCTCAATAACCGCATTACGCTCTGGCAATCGCTGGGCGGCGGCGCCAGTTAATGTTCCTCTTCGGACGCGTTATAGCACCTTAATCACTCCTGGCACATGCGTTAACTCCAGATTGCGGTAATAAAATATTCCACCTTTATTACCGCAATATCTCTGGCTATACCTACAATTCTCCTATTATCCCAAGCGTATTAATCGTGATACTCTTCACATGAATGGAATAAAAAATTCCTTATACTGCGCGCAACTGAGAATAACGAGGTTTTTATGAGTATCGACCTGAGCAAACTGCTGACCGAGCGACGCAACGCCAACAGCGCCAACATTGACACCCTCTCCACTGTCGACATGCTGACGGTGATAAACCAGGAAGATCAGCAAGTGGCGCAGGCGATAACGCCTTACTTGCCGCAGATAGCGGAAGTCGTGGATAAAGTGGCGGCGGCGCTGCGGGCCGGGGGACGGCTGATTTACATCGGCGCCGGCACGTCGGGGCGTTTGGGTATTCTGGACGCCAGCGAATGCCCGCCGACCTTTGGCACCCGTCCGGAGCAGGTGGTGGGGATTATCGCCGGCGGACATAAAGCGATTCTGAGCGCCGTGGAAAACGTGGAAGACAATAAAGCGCAAGGGGCGATGGACCTGCAGAACCTTAACTTCAGCAACCGTGATGTGCTGGTGGGGCTGGCGGCCAGCGGGCGTACGCCGTACGTCATTGGTGCGATGGAATACGCCCATAGCCAGAATGCGTTTGTCGCTATCGTCAGCTGTAACCCGCACGGTGAAATGGCGCAGCTGGCGGACGTGGCGATTACCCCGGTGGTCGGCCCGGAAGTGGTTACCGGATCGACCCGCCTGAAAGCCGGCACCGCGCAGAAGCTGGTGCTGAATATGATCTCCACCGGGGCGATGATCCGCATCGGCAAGGTCTACAGCAACCTGATGGTGGATGTCGAAGCGACCAACGCCAAGCTGATTGAGCGCCAGGTGTCTATCGTGATGGAAGCGACCGACTGCGATCGCGCCACCGCGCAGAATGCGCTGGATGCCTGTGGCCGCCACTGTAAGACGGCGATTGTGATGGTGTTGGCTGACTTAAGTGCTGCAGAAGCGCAGTCGCTGCTGGCGAAAAACAACGGTTATATCCGCAAGGCGCTAAGCAACACCTGAGCGCCGACAGACAGGTAACAGGCAATGGCAAAAATAACTAAAGAGATGATAGCGCGGATCCTGGCTCACGTCGGCGGGGCCGCAAACGTGGCGCAGGCGGGTAACTGCATGACGCGCCTGCGCTTGACCCTGCGCGATGAAAGCCTGGCCGATAGCGCCGCCATTCGCCAGATTGACGGCGTGATGGGGGTTATCGTCAGCGATGAACAGTTCCAGGTGGTATTAGGGCCCGGCAAGGCGCAGACCGCCGCGGAAATGATGAACGGCCTGATGGAAGCGGCGCCGCAGGCAGCCGCCTCGCTGGCGGATGTGGCAGCGGAGAAAAAGCAGGCGTTAAAGAGTAAGCAGACCAGCGGTGTACAGAAGTTTCTCGCGAAGTTCGCCACTATTTTTACGCCTCTGATCCCCGGCTTTATCGCCGTCGGGCTGTTGTTAGGCTTCGCCACGCTGGCGGAACAAATCTTCGTGCTGGAGAACGCGCATCCTAACGCCAGTCTGGTGGCGCTGATTGGTTATATGAAGGTATTCAGCAAAGGGATGTTTACCTTCCTGAGTATCCTGATTGGCTATAACGCTCAGAAAGCCTTCGGCGGTTCGGGCGTGAACGGCGCGATTATCGCCTCGCTGTTCGTGCTGGGCTACAACCCGGAAGCGACCAACGGATTCTACGCCGGAATTTCGGCCTTCTTCGGCCATAGTATCGACCCGCGCGGCAATATTATCGGCGTGCTAATCGCCTCGATTCTTGGCGCGTGGGTGGAGCGTCAGGTGCGGCGGATAATGCCCGCTAACCTCGATATGATCCTTACCTCGGCGGTGACGCTGCTGATTATGGGCGCGGTGACCTTTACGGTGATTATGCCGATTGGCGGCTGGCTGTTTACCGGTATGTCGTGGCTGTTCCTGCATCTTAACGGCAATCCGTTTGGCTCGGCGGTGCTGGCCGGGCTGTTCCTGCTGGCGGTGATGTTCGGCGTGCATCAGGGGTTTGTGCCGGTCTATTTTGCGCTGGTGGATGCGCAGGGCTTTAACTCGCTGTTTCCTATCCTGGCGATGGCCGGGGCTGGGCAGGTGGGTGCAGCGCTGGCGCTGTTCTGGCGCGCGAAGCGCGATTCGCTGCTGCGAACCCAAATCAAAGGGGCGATTATTCCGGGCTTCCTCGGTATTGGCGAACCGCTGATTTACGGCGTGACCCTGCCGCGTATGAAACCGTTTATCACCGCCTGTATCGGCGGCGCCTGCGGCGGCTTCTTCGTGGGCCTGATTGCCTGGCTGGGGCTGCCGGTGGGCCTGAACACGGTGTTCGGCCCGTCCGGGCTGGTGGCGCTGCCGCTGATGACCTCCGGTAGCGGAATTTATGCCGGGATGGCGGTGTACGCCGGCGGTCTGGCGGTTTCGTATTTATGCGGTTTTGTCCTCACCTGGCTGTTCGCCAGTAAAAACGTTGACCTGAGTTAAGCGTATTTCCCCGGATATGGTTGGGCATTCGGCCGGTAGCCCCGGTAAGCGTAAGCGCTACCGGGGAAGGGTCCCGGATGTCGGCTAACGCCTCATCCGGGCTACGATTGGGCA